>NZ_JBHSMG010000002.1:0-863254 GCF_042655435.1 Lysinimonas soli | reverse complement strand
GGATACGACACCCGGAAGTAAGCAGCAGCAGCCGAGATCGACCACCCCTCATCAACCACCTGCCTGGCAAGACGAAGCCGATGCCGCGGCGTCAACGCCGCATTACCGTGAGACACGAGGACCTCCTTGGGTCAGAGCGAAGTGGTAGCAGCTCCACTCTGCCGAGGAGGTCCTCGTCACATCACGAAACCCAGATCAAACAACGTCCCTGGGCACTACAGCTAGCCGAGCCGGGCTAGCGCCCGGTGCCCGCGTGCACGACCGCGACCTCGTCGCTGTCGAGACCGAAGGCGCTGTGCACGACGCGCATCGCCTCGTGCAGGGTGTCGGCACGGGTGACGACCGAGATGCGGATCTCGCTCGTGGAGATCATCTCGATGTTGATGCCCGCATCCGACAGCGCCCGGAACAGCTGCGCCGAGACGCCCGCGCTCGTGCGCATTCCGGCGCCGACGACGGCGAGCTTGCCGATCTGGTCGTCGTACTGCAGGGAGGCGAAGCCGACCTCCGCCTGCGTGGTCCGCAGCGCGGTCAGCACCTTCTCGCCCTCCCCCTTGGGAAGCGTGAACGAGATGTCGGTGCGGCCCGTGGCCGCGGCCGAGACGTTCTGCACGATCATGTCGATGTTGGCGCCGGTCTTGGCCACGATGGCGAAGATGTCGGCGGCCTTGCCGGGCACGTCCGGAACTCCGACGACCGTGATCTTGGCCTCGTTGAGATCGCCGGCGACTCCGGTGATGATCGGCTCTTCCATGGCGGTGCCTTCCTCGGTGCGCGGGTAGTCGGCAGTGACCCAGGTGCCTTCGTTGTTGTTGAACGAGGACCGCACGTGCAGCAGGACCCCGTGCCGCCGGGCGTATTCCACCGCGCGGATATACAGGACCTTGGCGCCGGCGGCGGCCAGCTCGAGCATCTCCTCGCTCGTGATGCGCTCGATCTTGTGGGCGCGGGGGACGACCCGCGGATCGGCGGTGAAGACCCCGTCGACATCCGTGTAGATCTCGCAGACGTCCGCTCCGAGGGCCGCTGCCAGGGCGACCGCGGTCGTGTCGGACCCGCCGCGGCCGAGGGTCGTGATGTCTTTCGAGTCGCGGTTGAAGCCCTGGAACCCCGCAACGATCGCAATCGCGCCCTCGTCGAGCGCCTCGCGAAGTCGCACCGGCGTCACGTCGACGATGCGAGCGGAGCCATGCCGGGCATCCGTGATCATGCCCGCCTGGCTGCCGGTGTACGAACGGGCCTCGACCCCCATGCTCTTGATCGCCATGGCGAGCAGGGCCATCGAGATGCGTTCGCCCGTCGTGAGCAGCATGTCGAGTTCGCGCGGATCGGGGATCGGGGTGACCTCGTGCGCCAGATCGAGCAGCTCGTCGGTGGTGTCGCCCATCGCGCTCACGGCGACGACCACGTCGTTGCCGGCTTTGCGTGTCTCGACGATGCGCTTGGCGACTCGTTTGATGCTCTCGGCATCCGACACGGAGGATCCGCCGTACTTCTGCACGATGAGGCTCAAGGGGTGGCTCCTGGTTGACGCGTCGCTCCGACCCTTGAGTTTATCGGTCGGCGACGACCCCGACGCGCGAGGTCCCGACGCGCGGGGCTACGCCGCGCGGCCTACGCGGCGCGCTCGGCGAGGAACGACTCGACGAAGGATGCCGTGTCCTCCCACCCCGTGACGGCATACGTCGGCATCCCCAGCGCCTTGACCGGGTAGTCGTTGCCGTCCGGGTCGAGCCGGTCGCCGACGAACAGCATCTGCTCGATCGGGATGTCGGTGAGCTGGGCCAGCTTGGTCATCCCGTATGCCTTGTCGATCCCGCGTCGCGTGATGTCGATGCTGGTCGAACCGCCGGAGCGCACCTCGAGGTTCGGCAGCAGGGCCTGCACCGCCTCGCGCAGCGTGTTCTTCTTGACGCCGGTCGGGTCCCAGGCCTTCTTCGCATCGACCGGGGCCGACTGGCCGAGCGCCGAGAAGGTGATCTGCGATCCCCGGTCCTCGAGGATCGGACCCCAGGTCTCCTCGGCCCACAGCCCGAGCCGCTTGGCCTCGCTCTCGACCGCCGCGAGCGCCGCGCGCTTCTCGTCGTCGCTGAGGTTCTCGGCGTACTGCTGATGCCAGAAGCTCTCGTTCGGTGTGTCCCCGACGAAGCGGTAGTACTGCGTTCCGCAGGTCGGCATCAGGTGCAGCCGGCCGAGGGCTTCGGGGTTGTCGAGCGGCAGCTGGTCGACCAGCTGGCTCTTGAACTGACCGAAATGACCCCCCGAGATGACGCACACCTCGACGGCCTCGAGCAGCTCGACGATGAGGCGGGCCATGCGCGGGTCGACCGGCGACTTCGAGGGGGCGAGGGTGTCGTCGAGGTCGAAGGCGACCAGCCGGGTGTCAGTGCTCACCGCGACAGTGTGCCAGATCCGAGGCGGGGATTCGCCGACAGCGGGCGCCGCCACGATGCCCACGAGAGCGTGCGATCCGCTGCGATCGGCGCCCCTTGCGGGGCACCAGGCAATAGCGTGTCGGCATGACGGAGGAACGACCCGGATGGGGTGCCGAGGACTCGCTCACGGTGACCTGGAACGATCCCGGCCCCGCGCTCGCCCTGGTGCGGACGGTGAGCGGCTTGGACTACCTGCGCGGCATCGCGGCGGGCGAGCTGCCGGCTCCCCCGATCGCTCAGCTGCTCGGGATGAGGATCGGCAGGGTGCTCGACGGCGAGGTCGATTTCACCCTCGAGCCGCATCCCAGCCACTACAACCCGATCGGCGTCGTGCACGGCGGCGTGCTCTCGACCGTGCTCGACACCGTGACCGGGTGCGCCGTGCACTCGACGCTCCCGGCCGGCTCCGGCTACACCTCGATCGATCTCAACGTCAGCTATCTGCGCGGCGTGACCCTCGACTCCGGGACGCTGACCTTCACCGGGCGGGTGATCAAGCGCGGACGACGCGTGATGTTCGCGAGCGCGGAGGGGGTGGATGCCCGGGGCGAGGTCGTCGCGACCGCCACGAGTTCCCTGCTCGTCATGCACCCGTCGAACTAGGCGCCCGGGATCCGGTTCAGGCCTCGACGACCCGGCGCCCCTCGAAGGCACGGCCCAGGGTCACCTCGTCGGCGTACTCGAGGTCGCCGCCGACCGGCAGCCCCGACGCCAGACGCGTGACCCGCAGCCCGGGTTGCACGAGCAGGCGCGACAGGTAGGTCGCCGTGGCCTCGCCCTCGAGGTTGGGATCGGTGGCGATGATGACCTCGGTGACGGTCGAGTCGGCGAGCCGCTGCACGAGCTGGGTGAAACGCAGGTCGCCCGGTCCGATGCCGTCGATGGGGCTCAGTGCGCCTCCGAGCACGTGGTACAGACCGCGGAACTCGCGGGTGCGCTCGATGGCCGCGACATCCTTCGCCTCTTCGACGACGCAGATGATCGACTGGTTGCGGCGCGGATCGCGGCAGATCGTGCAGGTGTCCTGCTCGCTGACGTTGCCGCAGATCGCGCAGAACCGTACCTTGTCGCGCACCTCGGAGAGGATCGTGGCGAGCCGCGTCGTGTCGAAGCTCTGGGTCTGCAGGATGTGGAACGCGATGCGCTGCGCCGACTTCGGCCCGATGCCCGGCAGGCGGCCGAGTTCGTCGATGAGCTCTTGGACGATGCCCTCGTACATCGGCTACTCCGCGCTTCCGGCGGCGGTGGGATCGAGCGGCACCGGCCGGTCGCGCGGCGCCAGGTTCTGCTCTTCGATGAAGTTCGCACCCAGCAGCTCGCGCACGACCGCCTCGCCGTAGCGCGCGGCCGGGGCCGCGGAGCCGCGTCGGGGCTCGCTGATCGCCGAGCCGTCGATGACCCGCTTCGGAGGCAGCGGGGCCGCGGGCGGCTCGGGGGCCGACGGCGCAGAGGGCTCGGGTTCGTCGGCGGGCGGCTCGAACTCGTCGATTGGGGGTTCGGGCTCGTCGGACGGCGGCTCCGGCTCGTCGGACGGCGGCTCCTGGGACGACGGCACCCCGGCGGGGGCGACGCGCGCCGCCGGCTCGGAGGTGTCGCCGGTGGGGATCGGCCGGACGTTCCAGCCGCCCGCCGCCGCCGTCGCGGGGGCCGCGGAGGCCGCCTCGGCATCCACGCGCGCCAGGAATTTCACCCGGATGCCCAGCACCGAGTTGATCGCCGCACGCAGGTGCTCGCTGACGCTGTCGCCGGAGGTCGTGGGGGCCCGGAAATTGGCCACGTCGGTCTCGCTGGGGAACGAGAGCGTGAGCACGTCGTCGTGCAGGGCGCGCGCCGAGGAGGTGTACACGACCATCCAGGCGGTGCGCTTGGCCTTCTGCACGACCTCGAGGATCTCGGGCCAGGAATCGCGCAGCTGCTGGAGCGTCACGGGCGCGCCGGCGACGGGGGCCGCGCGCGGCGGTTCCGTGCCGGGGGGACGACTCGGGGCGTTCTGCGTCACGTCGGCGGGGGCGTCGACCGGGGCAACGTCGGCCGCCTCGGCGGCGGGCGCCTGAGTCGCCGCAGGGATCCGAACGGCGGCAGTCGCCGGCGCCGCGACATCGATGCCGATCCTGCGCTCGAGCCGCTCGACGCGCGCCAGGGCGCCGCGCGCGGAGTCGTCGACGGCGGGCACGAGCAACCGCGCCACCATGAGCTCGAGGTGCAGCCGCGGCGAGGTCGCGCCGGTCATCTCGGTCAGGGCGCCGTTGACGACATCGGCGGCGCGGGAGAGCTCGGCCGCACCGAACGAGATCGCCTGCACCGACATCCGGTCGATCTCGTCCTGCGGAATGCCGCGCAGCACCGCCGCCGCCCCGTCGCGGGTCGCCGACACCACGATCAGGTCGCGCAGGCGCTCAAGCAGGTCTTCGACGAAGCGCCGCGGATCTTGGCCGGTCTGGATGACGCGGTCGACGCCCGCGAAGGCGGCGGCGGCATCCGAAGCCCCCACCGCGTCGACGACCTCGTCGAGCAGGGCCGCGTGCGTGTAGCCGAGCAGGGCGACGGCCCGCTCGTACTCGACCGTGCTGCTCTCGGAGCCGGCGATGAGCTGGTCGAGCAGCGACAGGGTGTCGCGCACCGATCCGCCCCCCGCGCGCACGACGAGCGGAAGCACTCCCGGCTGCACCTCGACCTTCTCGGCCGCGCTGAGCTGCTGCACGTAGTCGAGCATCTGCGCCGGCGGAACCAGACGGAACGGATAGTGGTGGGTGCGGCTGCGGATCGTGCCGATGACCTTCTCGGGCTCGGTCGTCGCGAAGATGAACTTGATGTGGTCCGGGGGCTCTTCGACCAGCTTGAGCAGGGCGTTGAAACCCTGCGGGGTCACCATGTGCGCCTCGTCGAGGATGAAGATCTTGTAGCGGTCGCGGGCGGGCGCGAAGGCCGCGCGCTCGCGCAGATCGCGCGCGTCGTCCACGCCGTTGTGACTCGCGGCGTCGATCTCGACCACATCGAGCGAGCCGCTCCCGTCGCGGGCCAACTCGACGCAGCTCGCGCACACGCCGCACGGGGTGTCGGTGGGGCCCTCGGCACAGTTCAGACAGCGCGCCAGGATGCGGGCGCTCGTGGTCTTTCCGCAGCCGCGCGGGCCGCTGAACAGGTAGGCGTGGTTGACCCGGTCGGTGCGCAGGGCGGTGCGCAGCGGATCGGTCACCTGCGACTGGCCGATGAGTTCGGCGAATGTCTCCGGACGATACCGGCGGTACAGGGCGGTGACCACCTACACAGAGTAGTCGGCGCCGCCGACGCCTCGCCGGGCCTAGGCGTCGAGACGTCGCGGCCGACGCAGGAGCAGGAGACCGAGGACGCCGCCGACCAGGAACAGAGCGGCGACGCCGAACATCGGGGCGATCTCCTCGCCCGTCATCGCCAGCGCTACACGCACGTACCGGAACGCGTTCGGCAGCGTCGCGTCTCCTCCGCATCCCAGGCTGCCGTGAACCGTCACATCGACCAGCCCCGTCCCTGGCGGGGTCGTGACGGTGATCGTGGTGTCATCGACGACGGTGAACGCGGTGGCCGGAAGGCCCCCGAAGACGACCCCAGTGGCACCCGTGAAGCAGACACCCGTGATGGTGACGGCGGTTCCCCCGCCCTCCGGGCCGACGTTCGGATCGACCCTCGTCACCGAGATCAGTGGCGTGAAGGTGAAGTCGCCCGGGTTGGAGGTTCCCGCGGGGTTCGACACCGTCACCCCGACCGTCGCGGGGACATGAGGCGGTGACACGGCCGTGATCTGGGTGTCGCTGTCGACCGTGAAGCTCGTCGCCGCCGTCGCTCCGAACATGACGCTCGTCGCGCCGGTGAAGTTCGTGCCCGTGATCACGACCGAGGTGCCGCCGGACTCGGGGCCGAGGGTCGGCGTCAGACCACTGATCGTCGGCGTGACCCCGGCGATGCCCGCATTGGGCCCCACCGTGGCGTTGGCCAGTCGGACCCTGGCAAGCGAGCCTGCGGTGCCGATGCCGATCGTGAGGGCGTTCTGCGTGAAGGCGCCGCCGCTGCTGCTCTGGTTGTTGACATCCAGTTGAAGGAGGGCTTCGACGGCGGCGTCGAGCGGAGCTGCGAGTGTTGTGGTCAGGGCGGCGAGGATCGGCGTGATGAGTCCCTCGGCGGTCGCGAGCAGCGGCGCGACGACGAGCTGATCGACCAGGCCGAGCCCGCTCACGGCCGTGTTGAGATCGGTCAGAAGCGTGTTGACGACGGTGGTGAGCTTGGTGCTGACAGCGAGCGGGAGGTACGCCAGCAGGTTGGTGCCAGGGGGCAGCAGGCCGATGTTCGCCACCCCGGCGGCGGCGAGCAGATCGTCGAGCGAGACGGTGAGCTGCCCGCTGGCCAACGGGTTCGGAACGGTGACTCCGAGCCCGCTGAGTGCAGCCAGGACGGGAGCGAGGGCGGTGTTGAGAGTCCCGATCGTCCCCCCGAGCACCGTGCCTCCGACACCCACGTTGAGGTTGGAGACGGTGTACGCGCCCGATTGCGTCCCACCGCTCGTCTGTGCGGCGCTGGCGGCGACGGCGCCGACTCCCACCTGCAGGTCGACCAGGTCGGTGCCGCCGAGAATCTGGGCAGTACCGACATCGATGCTGGCGGAGTCTCCGGCGCCGGGGGTGCCGACGTTGCTGCCGGTCACGACGGTGCCGGCTCCGACAAGACTGGAGGCATCGCTGACGGTTCCCGAGAACGCGACCGATGAGGCGTCGTTGTTGGCGCCCGCGTACTGCCCGACGGCGCCGAGCTGAATGATCCCGCTGCTGCCGAACAGATCGACTCCGCTGACCTGGAGGTGGAGCAGGCCCAATGCCGTCGCGTCGAGCGGGGTGTCGGAGGTGACGTTGCCCAAGCCGTAGGGGTCAACGGCCGACGCCCCGTTCAGGGCGAGCAGGGAGTCGATTCCCGAATTCGCGAGTTCGGCTGTGAGAAGCCTCCCGGCGCCCTGGGCGACCACCGGCGTCGCACCCTGAGCGACCGCAGGTACCGACAGGGCAGCGAAACCGGCGAGCAGCAGCGCGACCACTGCGGAGAGACCCCTTGAACCCTTTCCGAGGGCTCGCTGATGTGATTTCGAATGCCCCATGGGTCCACCTCGTCATGGCCTGATCCAGCTGTCGATACGCCGTTGGTTGGACGGCACGAGTGCAGAATATGGCTCAGGTCGAGAGGCGCGGCACCCCCCAAGCAGGGCTGCTCCGGGCAAAGAAATGACCCCCCGCGCACCCGCCAGAGCCCGGTTACCCTTGCTGCGTCTCCGCCCTGGGGGAGTTGGCCTGGATGGCGCCACGCGGGGAGCCGTCTGAGATTCTACCGTCCCCGCCGGGGTGCGTCCCCCATTCGTGCGACTCGAGCACGGCCGACGGACGGGTATGATTCCCTGTGGCCACCGCTCCTCCGAGCGGCCAGGAGGATTCGCCTAGTGGCCTATGGCGCACGCTTGGAAAGCGTGTTGGGTGAAAGCCCTCGGGGGTTCGAATCCCCCATCCTCCGCTTCCGACGCACCGCCCAGATCCGACCAACGCCACCGCAGCATCCATACCGGACAACAGGGAGGGCTCCGCCATGGCATCCACAGCGGACCCGGCTCCGGTCGTGCTCGTTCGCCCGCGCCGCTCGCTCATGGTCACGGCCTTCGTGTCGATCGTGCTCGCCATGCTCCCGGTCTTCGGGGTGCTGTATTGGTTCGGGGTCCAGCACGACACCTGGTTCGCCGTGTTCGTCGTCCATCTCGCCCTGTCGATCGCCTGCCTCGCGACCCTGGCCCGGCAGTTGACGGTGTACAGCGCCGTCACCGCCACCGAGCTGATCGGGCGCGGGATCTTCAGCCCCATGCTGCGGGTTCCGCTCGAGTCGATCGCCACCGTCACGATCGTTCCGACCTACGTCGGGCAGTCGCCCGATGCCGTGCCGCAGCTGCTGGTCCGCGATCGCGAGGGGCATCGGCTGTTCCGGATGCGAGGCACCTTCTGGCATCCCGGCGATCTGACCGCGATCGCGAACGCGCTGCCCGTTCGCGCCACCGTCGTGACGGAGCCGCTCAGCATCCGGGAGTTCTTCCGGTCATATCCGGGCAGCGCCTACTGGTTCGAGAACCGCCCGATCATGTGGGTCGCGGTCCTCGCGGCGGCGGCGCTGCTCGCCTTCGCGACCACCACCTGGGTGATGGTGATCGTCGGAATGCCGGTGGCATTCCTCCCGTCCTGATCGGAGCCGCCCGGCTCGACCTCGACGCCGGTCAGCGTCGGGTCGACCCGAACAGCTTTGCGACGACCAGACGCGCGATCTTGACGCCCGCGGTGGCCTCTCGCTGCCTGCGTTCAGGCGGCGCGGCCGCCGCCCGCTCGGCTTTCGCACGGCGAGGGGCCGCGCCGATCCTCGGCGACTGAACCGGAGCCTGGGCCTGGGCCTCTGTCGCAACGGCCGCCACCGCCGCGAGCTTCTGCTTCTGCTTCTGCTTCTGCTTCTGCTTCTGCTCGAGGATCTCGCGCGCCGACACCGGGTCGACCGGGATCCCGTACCGGGCCAGCAGCGGAGATGCCGCGACCGTGGCGGCCAGCCGCTCGGGCGAACTGGGTGACATCGAGCTCTGCGGCGTGCGTACCCGCGTCCAGGCGACCGGCGACGGCGCGCCCTTCTCGTTCATGACGGTCACGATCGCCTCGCCGGTTCCGAGGTTCTGCAGCACCTGCGCGAGGTCGTAGCCCGAGATCGGATAGGTCGAGACGGTCGCCTTGAGCGCCCGCGCGTCATCCGGCGTGTGCGCACGCAGCTGGTGCTGCACCCTGCTGCCCAACTGCGCCAGCACGTCGCCGGGCACGTCCTTGGGCGTCTGCGTCACGAAGAAGATGCCGACGCCCTTGGAACGGACCAGGCGCACGGTCTGGGTCACGAGCTGCAAGAAGTCCTTGGAGGCGCCGTTGAACAGCAGATGGGCCTCGTCGAAGAAGAACACCAGCTTCGGCTTGGGCAGATCGCCGGCTTCGGGCAGCGCCCGGTAGAGCTCGCTCAGCAGCCACATCAGGAAGGTCGAGAACAGCTCCGGCTTGTCTTGAACGCTCGGCACCTCGAGCAGGCTGACGATTCCGCGCACGCCGTCCGGTGCCAGTCGCAGGAACTGCTGCACGTCGATCGACGGTTCGCCGAAGAACACGTCGGCTCCCTGGTCTGAGAAGGTCACCAGTTCGCGCAGGATGACCCCCGTCGTCGCTCTCGACAGCCCGCCGAGGCTCGCCAGCTCGGCTTTGCCCTCGTCGCCGATCAGGTACATCAGCACCGATCGCAGGTCGGAGAGGTCCACGAGCGGCAGCTGCGCCTGCTCGGCGTAGTGGAAGACCAGACCGAGACTCGACTCCTGGGTGGGGTTGAGCCCGAGCACCTTGCTGAGCAGCAGGGGCCCGAAACCCTTCACGCTCGCCCGGATCGGAATGCCCGTGCCGAGGCCGCCGAGCGTGAAGAACTCGGTGGGCGCCGCGGCCGGCGTCCAGTGCTGACCGATGCCGCCGGCCCTCTCCAGCAGGGCGGCGGTCGCGGTGCCGGCGGTCGCGATCCCGCTCAGATCGCCCTTGATGTCGGCCGCGAACACGGGCACGCCGGCGGCCGACAACTGCTCGGCGAGCACCTGAAGCGTCTTGGTCTTGCCGGTTCCGGTCGCGCCGGCCACGAGTCCGTGCCGGTTGACCATCGCGAGCGGGATGCGGATGGGCACGTCGGCGAGAGGCGCACCGTTGACCAGCGCCCCCATCTCGAGCGCGGGCGCGTCGAACGAGTACCCGGCTCGGACGGCGGCCACCTCCGCATCGGACAGCGGCCGGGCGGCATCCGACGAGCCGACGGTGGAGCCGGGCGCGGTCGGCTCCGCGTCGACCAGCGTGGACGCCGCGGCGGCCGCCTGCGCCGCCGCGAGCGCGGCCTGCGCCTCGGCGAGGGCCTGCTGCGCCGCGGCGACCTGGTCTTCGGCGTCCGTCATGCCGTCAGCCTAGGACGCGAGCCTGTCCTCGAGCCCCCACCGCTGGCCGTATCCGCCCTGCTCGACGGGCTTGGCCATCAGCTCGAGGAACGGACCGGCGGGGAAGGCCTCGGGGCCGAGCACGCCCGTCCCCGTCCAGACGCCGGAGGCGAGCAGTTCGAGGGCGATCACCGGGTTGAGCGCGGTCTGCCAGACCACGCACTGGCTCTCGTACTCGGCCATCGTCCACTCGTTGTCGCTCACGTGATAGAGGTAGACCTCGCGCGGGGCGCCGTCTTTGCCGGTGCCGGTGACCCAGACGCCGGCGCAGGTCTTGCCCGTCATCCGCGGTCCGATGGTGGCCGGATCGGGCAGCGCCGCCGCGACGACGTCGCGCGGAGCCACCTCGACCGGCCCGTTCGCGCTGCGCACCCGCAGCGGGGCCACCGAGTCCAGGTGCAGCATGTGCAGGGTCTTCAGCACGCCGATGAACTCGTCGCCCAGGCCGTACTTGAAGGTGACCCGCTTGGCATCGAGCCAGCGCGGCATGAGCAGCACCTCCTCGTGCTCCACGTTGACGCACTCGACCGCGCCGATCCCCTCCGGGAACACGAAGGTCTCGGGCTCGGAGAAAGGCTCGGTCGTGTACCAGCCGGCGTCCTTCTCCCAGATCACGGGCGGGTTGAGACACTCCTCGATCGTGGTCCAGATCGAGAACGAGGGCGCGAAGATCTCGTTGCCCGCCTCATCGTGCACCACCAGGTTCGCGCCGTCGCGCGTGCCGAGCTCGTCGACCGACGAGAACAGTTCGTCGATCGCGTAGCGCGCGAAGACGTCGCTCAGACCCGGCTCGACGCCCATGCCGACGAGGGCGAGGCGGCCGGCCTTCTCCCAATCGGGAGCCTGCTCGAACTGGTCGTCGCCGAGCTTGACGCCCGTCTCGCTGTAGGGGTTCTCGGGATGCGGCTCCGACAGGCTCATCGCCATGTCGAGGTAGTCGGCCCCCGCGGCCAGGGCGCCGGCGAAGATCGTCGGGACGAACTTCGGCTCCACCGCGTTCATGACATGCGTGGCGGCGTGCTCGCGTGCGACCGCCGCCACGTTGTCGGGATCGGAGGCATCGATCCTGGCGGCGACGAAACGACCGCCCTGCTCACCGTGCTTGGCCACGATCCAGGCGATCGTGCGCTCGGCACGCGAGAGGTCGTAGTCGCTCACGACCATCAGTTCGAAGAAGTCGCGACGGGCCGCGATCTTGGCGATGGCGTCGCCGACGCCGCCGGCACCCACGAGGAGGATTCTCATGCTCCGACGCTAGCGCCTTCGAGTGCCGCTCCCCCAGTGCCGGCCGCGCCCGACTCAGGCCCCCGTCGACGCCTCCCCGTTCAGCTCGAGCGCCGTCCACGAGACGGGCGGCAGCGTGATCGTGACGACCCCGTCGGCGATCGTCGCCGAGTCGTTGGCGATGAGGCCAACGCGCTCCGGCTCGGCGAGCGTGTTCTTCGCGGTGACGTCCGTGTCCGACAGGGTCTGCGCCGAGACCACCGCTGCGCGACCGAGCGCCGCGATGTCGATGGTCACCGTGGCCTCGTCGCTGAGCGAGCGGTTGACGAGGAACACCGACGTGGTTCCGGTCTGCGCGTCGTGGGTCGCCACGGCGTCGATCAGCGGCACCGCCCCGTACTTGGCCGTCTCGTACTCGGGCACCTCGAGCTTCACCTCGAGCGCCGAGCCGGTGGCCAGCTTCGAGGTGACCGCGAAGGGGAAGAACGTCGTCTGGCGCCAGGCCGGCCCGCCCGGCTCGGTCATGATCGGCGCGATGACATTCACCAGCTGCGCGAGCGATGCGGCGGTCACCCGGTCGGCGTGCTTGAGCAGGGAGATCAGCAGGTTGCCGACCACCACCGCGTCGGCGACCGAGTAGACGTCTTCGAGCAGGCGCGGCGCGATCGGCCAGTCGTCGATCGCCGTGATGCGATCCACGTCGTGGTAGCGGTCGACGTACCAGACGTTCCACTCGTCGAACGAGATGTTGATCTGCTTGTCACTGCGCTTGACCGCCTTGACGTGGTCGGCGGTGTCGACGACCGTCTCGATGAACCGGTCCATGTCGACCGCCGAGGCCAAGAAGCTGCCGAGGTCGCCGTCCGACTCCTGGTAGTAGGCGTGGCACGAGATGAAGTCGACGTCGTCGTAGGTCTCGGTGAGCACGACGCGCTCCCACTCGCCGAAGGTCGGCATCGAGGAGTTGGATGACCCGCAGGCGACGAGTTCGACGTCGGCATCCAGCTGCCGCAGGGCCTTGGCCGTGCGCGAGGCGAGCTTGCCGTAGTCCTCGGCGGAACGGTGTCCGAGTTGCCACGGACCGTCCATCTCGTTGCCGAGGCACCACATCGAGATGCCGAAGGGCTGCGTCCTGCCGTTGGCGACCCGCTGATCCGAGAGCGTCGACCCTCCCGCGACGTTGCTGTACTCCAGCAGGTCCAGCGCTTCGAGCGGACCGCGCGTGCCCAGGTTCACGGCCAGCATCAGCTCACCGCCGACCTTGTCGAGCCAGGACGCGAACTCGTGCAGCCCCACCTCGTTGGTCTCGGTCGAGTGCCAGGCCAGGTCGAGCCGGCGCGGCCGCTGCTCGCGCGGGCCGACGCTGTCCTCCCAGCGGAATCCCGAGACGAAGTTGCCACCGGGATAGCGCACGGTCGACACGCCGAGCTCGCGCACGAGCTCGATGACGTCGGTGCGAAAGCCCTCGGCATCGGCCGAGGGGTGCCCGGGCTCGTAGATGCCGTCGTAGACGCAGCGCCCGAGGTGCTCGACGAAGGAGCCGAACAGGCGGCGGTTGACGGGACCGACCTCGAAGTGAGGGTCGATGGTGAGACGGGCCGAGATCATGGCGCTCTTTCTGTTGGAGGCTGAGGGGCGTCCGGGACTTCTCGACCTAGGGGCCCGGACCGGCCTTCGCAAGGTTTACAACGTTGTATGTAAACGTTGCAAAAAGCATCTTGCCGAGCCCCTCGCGCACTGTCAACCCCTCGGCGCCGATCAGTTGCGGGCGGCGACGGATTCGCGCTCGACGATCGAGAACCCCGCGAAGATCTCCCGCGGGGCGGGCCCCTCGGCGCCGCGCAACTCGATCCGCTCGACCAGGATCCTGACCGCCGTCTCGACGATCTCGTCGACGCCGGGGTCGACCGTGGTCAGACTTGGCAGCGAGTACTTCGCCTCGTCGATGTTGTCCCAGCCGAGAACCGACGCGTCCTGCGGAACTCGGATGCCCGCCTCCTGCAGCACGCGCATGGCACCGAGGGCGAGCGTGTCGTTGAGACACAGCAGGGCGTCGAACTCCACGCCCTCGTCGAGCAGCCGCCGCGTCGCGAGCGCTCCGTTCGCGCGGTGCCAGGGGTCGGCGAAGCCGACCAGTGACGGGTCGAACGGGATGCCGGCCGCGTCGAGCGCCTCGCGGTAGCCGCGGAAGCGCAGTCCGGCCGACCCGATCACCTCGCCCTGATGCGCTCCGATCACGGCGATGCGGCGGTGCCCGAGTCGTATGAGGTAGTCGGTGCCGGCGCGGGCCGCCTCGATGTTCTCCATCGTGACGTGATCGGTCGGGCCCTCGAAGATGTTCTCCCCGAGCAGCACGAGCGGGTACGGCACCGACAGCAGCGCCGCATCCTCCTGGTGCATGCCGAGCGCGCTGAACAGCAGACCGTCGGTCATCTGCCGGCGCGAGCTCGTGAGCACGTCGAGCTCGCGACGGCGGTCGCCGCCGGTCTGCTCGATGAGCACCGTCAGACCGCGGCGCTCCGCCGCCGCGATGACCCGGTCGGCCAGCTCCGCGAAGTAGCTCAGGCTGAGCTCGGGCAGGGCAAGGCCGATCACCCCGGTGCGGCCTGACCGCAGGCTGCGTGCCGAGAGATTCGGCTGATAGCCCAGTTCGGCGATCGCCGCCTCGACCTTCGCACGCGTGCTGGGACGGACGTGCGGATAGTCGTTGATGACGTTCGACACCGTCTTGATCGAGACGCCGGCGAGGTGCGCGACATCATGCAGCGTCGACGCCATCCGCGCGCTCCTCACCGCCCGCCCGCTGGCGGGGCAGCGACACTCTACAACGTTGTACCGCCACGAACCACGAGGCGATCCGCAGCCGCGTCAGACGACCGAGGCGGGGTCGGCCAGCAGCTCGGCGAACGCGAGCTCCGCGGCGCCGATCATCAGCCGGTCCTCACCGAGGGCGGCCGGCTGGATGCGCGTCCCCTCCCAGGCGGCGGGCACGGCCTGTGCAGCCACCTCCCGCGCGAGCGCCTCGGGATCGCAGGCGTGCAGGCTGGCGAGAAAGCCCCCGAGCACGACCAGCTCGGGGTTGAGCACGTTGATCGCGTTGCTGAGCCCGACGGCGAGCACACGACGTTGACGACCGAGCTCCTCGTGCACCGCAGGCGAGGTGGAACTCAGCAGAGCGCTCTCGAGTGCCGCCTCGTCGCCCCCGGTCATGCCGAGCACCGAGAGCAGCCGGGCGCGACTGACCTCGTCCTCCAGGGTGCCGCCGGGCGTTCTGCGGTCGGCGGGGTCGACGAAACCCGGTCGGTTCTGGCCGAACTCGCCGGCGAACCCGCGGTGGCCGCCGAGCGCCTTCCCCTCCGAGATCACGGCGCCGCCGATGCCGCTCGCGCCGCCGTTGAGGTAGATCTGATCGTCGACGCCCTGCCCGACGCCGAAGAGGTGCTCCGCCCATCCGCCGAGACTGGCGTCGTTGCCCGCGCGCGCCCGATGCCCGGTTGCGGCTTCGATCAGCGGCACGACCGCGGCATCCGTCCAACCCAGGTGGGGGGCCCACCGCACCATGCCGTCGAGCGAGCGCACCAGCCCGGGAACGGCGAGCCCGATCCCCATCACCCGTCGCCCGGCCAGGTCCTCCGCCAGCTCGGTGAGGACCCCCGCGACGATCGCGGCGGTCTCCTCGGGCGTCACCGCGTGGTCGACCTCGTGCCGGATGCGGCGATCGACCCGCGCACCCAGCCCCACGATCCCGATCGTGACCGCGTCGACCTCGGGGTTCACCGCGATGGCGACGGTGCGGGGATGGGGCGTGACGACCGGGGACGGCCTGCCGACGCGGTTGGTGGCCTCCGGGCTGTTCTCGACCACGAGCCGCAACTCGACGAGCTCGCCGACCAGCGCGGCGACCGTCGAACGGTTCAGTCCGGTGAGCTGCGTGATCTGCGAGCGTGACACGCCCCCGGTCCGGTGCACGAAGCCGAGCACCGACGAGAGGTTGCCCCGGCGCACCCCGTCGAGGTTGCGTCCGGGGCCGATCACGGGGCCTGTCACGCCGCCACTGTATCCAAGGGGTCGAGACCCGGGGCCGATTTTGTTGTCATCGGCGCCAAATCAGCCCCGACGACGTGCAGGGCAGGACCGCCCGGATCACCCGGCGATCGCTCGCTCGCCTCCGCCGAGCGGCACCGGAGCCGGGCGTTCCACCGTGCTGCCGATCCCGACGACCCGCGCCTCCGCCGAGGCGGCGAGCACGGCCTCCATGATCTCGAGCACATGGAACGCCAGCTCACCGGAGGCGCGGTGCGGGGCGCCGTGCGAGATCGCGGCCGCCATGTCGGCGAGGCCGATGCCCCGGCCTGCGGCACGGTATCCCGCCGATTCCGGCAGCACGCGCCAGTCGCGCTCGTCGACGGTCCATACGCTCACCGGCTCCGAGAACTGATTCGGATCCGGCATCAGCAGGGTCCCCGCGGTTCCGTACACCTCGAACAGCGGCGACTTCGTGGCCCAGACCTCGAAGCTCACCGTGACCGTCGAGCTCACCCCGTTGGCGTGCTCCAGCATCGCCGTGACGTGGGTGTCGACCTCCACCGGCAGCGAGGTGCCCGCAAGAGGACCCTGGACCACCCGGCGCTCGCGCGACGAGCGCCCGGTGAGCCCGGCGACGCGCACCACGGGCCCGAACATCGTCACGAGGCTCGTCAGGTAGTAGGGGCCCATGTCGAACAGCGGCCCGCCGCCCGGCTGGTAGTAGAAGGCCGGGGCCGGATGCCACTGCTCGTGCCCGGGCGCCGACCAATGCACCGACGCCCCCACCGGGTCGCCGATGAGGCCGTCGTCGAGCGCGCGACGCGCCGTCTGGATCCCGGTTCCGAGCACGGTGTCCGGAGCGCTGCCCACCCGCAGTCCGTCGGCGCGGGGCGCGACGAGCTCGAGCGCACTGGCGACCGTCAGCCCGAACGGCTTCTCGGTGTAGACGTGCTTGCCCGCCTCGAGCGCCCGGAGTGCCACCTCGACGTGGGCGGCGGGGATCGTCAGATTGAGCACCGCGTCGATGTCCGGATCGCCGAGCAACTGCTCGACCTCGAGGGCGCGCACCCCGTGCGCGGCAGCGGTCGTCGCGGCACGCTCGCGGTCGAGGTCGGCGACGGCGATCAGTTCGAGGTCGGGGAGCCGGGGCAGTTGCGCGAGGTACTGGGCGCTGATGTTGCCGACCCCGATCATGCCGATCCTCAACGCGCCGCCCACAGCAGTCCCCTTTCGATGATGGTGCGCACATGGGGCTCCCGCACCACGTCCAGCTTGTGACCCGGCGCCGACACGAAGACTCGGCCGGCCCCCCACTCGCGCACCCAGACGGCCGGAGAGGTGACCGGCCGGTGCCAGGCGTCCCACGGACGGACCTCCTGGGTCGTGGTCGCGAGCACGTCGTTGTACTCGTCGCTCAGCACCCAGTACTGCTCGGTCTCCAGATCGAAGTCGCCGATCCCCGCCGTGATCGGATGCGCGGTGCCCAGCTCGGTGATGTGGACCGTGTAGGGGATGTAGTTGTCCGACTGCTCTCCGGTGCGCTCTCCCGGGTCCTTGCCCGCGTGGTGGGCGAACTGGCCTCCGATCATGTGCAGGTAGTCGGCGTTGTCGCGGTACGCGTCGGCGATCCCGCCGTGCCATCCCGCGAGGCCGGCCCCGCGCAGGACGGCGCGCTGGAGTCCGGCGAACTCCTCGGACTGGATCGTCGACATGGTGTTGATCTGCAGCACCAGGTCGACGGTGTCCATGAACTCCTCGTCCGTGTAGACGGCCGGCGAGGTCTCGATCCGCACGGTGAAGTCATTGGCCTCGAGGAAGGGAACGAACGAGTCGGTGGTCTGCTCGGGCTCGTGGCCGTCCCAGCCGCCCCGGACGATGAGGGCGACCCGGCTCATGCCCGCGTCCATCCGCTGCCGTTGGCCGCGCTCGTCTCGACCGCGTCGAGCACGCGTTGCACCTGCAGGCCGTCGGCGAAGGAGGGCTCCGGCTGCCGGCCGGCCGCGATGTCGACCAGCAGGTCGCGCACCTGGTGCGAGAAGGCGTGCTCGTAGCCCAGCCCGTGACCGGTCGGCCACCACGCTCCGGCATAGGGGTGCTCGGGCTCGGTCACGAGGATGCGGCGGAAACCCTGCTCCCCCGCCGGATCGTCGCCGTCATAGAACTCGAGCTCGTTCATCCGTTCGAGATCGAAGCTCACGGCGCCCCGCGACCCGCTGAACTCGAGTCGGAACGCGTTCTTGCGTCCCGTGGCGAACCGCGTCGCCTCGACCGTCGCGACGGCGCCGCCGCTGAGCCGCGCGGTGAAGTAGGCGGCGTCGTCGACCGTGACCACCCCGCGTTCGGTGGAGGGCGTGCCGCCCAGTCCGATGCCCTCGGCCAGCAGGGGCCGCTCGCGCACGAAGGTCTCGAGGGCTCCGCTGACCTGCTCGAAGGTCTGGCCGGTGATGAACTGCACGGCGTCGACGGCGTGCGCGCCGATGTCGCCCAGCGAACCCGACCCCGCCCGATCCTTGTCGAGCCGCCAGGTCATGGGGCCGTTCTCGTCGACCAGCCAGTCCTGCAGGTAGGCCGCCTGCACCCGACGCAGGGTGCCGATCCGGCCCGCGCGGATGAGATCGCGGGCGAAGGTGATCGCCGGAACCCGACGGTAGCTGAAGCCGACCATCGCGTACACGCCCCGCGAGGCGGCGACCGAGGCGGCCTCGGACATCGCCTCGGCCTCGGCGACCGTGTTGGCCAGAGGCTTCTCGCAGAGCACGTGCTTACCGGCCCGCAGGGCGGCGATCGCGATCTCGGCGTGGCTGTCGCCCGGCGAGCAGATGTCGACGAGGTCGATGTCGGGGCGCGCGACGACCTCGCGCCAGTCGTCGGAGCTCGACTCCCAGCCGAGTCGCTGCGCGGCGGCCGAAGCGCTCCCGGCATCCCGCCCGACCAGCACCGACATGACCGGCCGCGCCGGCAAATCGAAGAACCTCGGCGCGACGCGCCAGGCCTGGGAGTGCGCGACTCCCATGAAGCCGTGGCCGATCATGGCCACCCGGATGGTCTTGGTCTGAGTCACGATCGACTCCTCTCGCTGTCGCGGTCCAGGTCTCGATCCGGCGTGGCGCCACCCGCGCCCAGAGCGGTCGCGCTCCAGGCCGCCTGCCGCGGATCGCTGCGCTCGACATCATGGCGCGGGCCGACGATCGACAGCCTGGCACGCTCGGTCGCGACGCCGGGAACGCCGTGCCCCGAGACGTGTCGACCTCCGACGATCGCCGGGCCGGGCCGATCGGGGGGCGATGCCGCCGCGTGGGAACCGACCCAGATCTCCACGTCGCCGGGTTCGACGATCTTCCGCATCCGGCGGTCGGTGAATGCCAGCCGCCCGGTCGGGACCGAGAACTCGATCCGGGCGCTCTCGCCGGCAGGGATCGCCACGCGCGCGTAGGCCAGCAGCTGTGCGACCGGCCGGGCGATGGTGGCCTGGAGGTCGTGGCCGTACAGCTGCACGACCTCGGCGCCCGCGCGGGACCCGACGTTCGTCACGGTCACCCGGGCCGCGAAGGTTCCGCCGGCCGCGACCTCGTGGTCGACCTCGAACTCGGAGTACTCGAACCCGCTGTAGCCGAGGCCGAAACCGAACGGGCGCAGCGGCGTCGAATCGGCGGCCGTCACATCCGAGGGGCCGCCGAGGATGGGGTGCAGGTACGAGTACGGCTGCGCGCCCGCGGAACGCGGCAACGAGAGCGGGAGCCGACCCGAGGGGTTGACGTCGCCGAGGATCACGTCGGCGATCGCCAGGCCGCCCCCCTCTCCCGGGAAGAAGGCCTGCAAGGTCGCGCCCGGTCGAGCTCCGACCCCGTCGAGCGCCCAATCCAGAACGTACGGCCGCCCGCTCACGACCACCATCACGACCGGGGTCCCCGTCGCCACCACCGCCTCGACGAGCTCGCGCTGCACGCCGGGCAGCTCGAGCGATTCGGTGTCGTTGCCCTCGCCGACGGTGCCCCGACCGAACAGCCCGGCCTGATCGCCGACGACCACGACGGCGACGTCGGCCGACTGCGCCGCCCGCACGGCCTCCTCGAAGCCCGAGCGGTCGTCGCCCTCGACCGTGCACCCCTCGGCGAACACGATCTCGGCCCCGCCGCGGGCGGTCGCGCGCTCGAAGGCGTCGAGGATCGTGGGCATCTCGACGCCGAGCGGAACCTCGGGATGGTGGGCGAGCACGTGGTTGGCGAAGGAGTAGCAGCCCTGCAGGGCTTCGGCCCGGTGCGCGTTCGGGCCGATGACGGCGATCCTGCGCGCCGCATCGGTCCCGTCGCCGAGTGGGAGCACTCCGTCGTTGGAGAGCAGGATGACGGACTCCTGAGCCAGCACGCGCGCCAGTTGCCGATGGCGGGGGGAGTCGAGGTCGACGTGCGAGGGCGGCTCGTCCTCGTAGGCGTCCGCCTCGAGCAGGCCGAGCTCCTCCTTCTGGGCGAGCGCCCGGAGCACCGCGCGATCGACGTAGGCCTCGTCGAACCGGCCCGCGCGGATCCGGTCGGCCAGGGGCTGCAGGAACGCGTCGCCGGTCGGCAGCTCGATGTCGATGCCCGCCTCGAGGGCCAGCGCCGCCGCCTCGCCGCGATCGGCGGCGACCGCGTGCATGACCTCGAGGAAGGCCACCGCGAAGTAGTCGGCGACGACGACTCCGGTGAAGCCCAGTTCGTCGCGCAGCACTCCCGTGAGATACGAGGTGCTGGAGGCCAGGGGGACTCCGTCGATGTCGGCGTACGAGTTCATGACCGACTTGGCGCCGCCCTCGAGGATCGCCATTTCGAACGGCGGGAGGTAGACATCCGCGATCTCGCGCGGCCCCGCGTGCACGGGGGCGTGGTTGCGGCCGGCGCGCGACGCCGAGTACCCGATGAAGTGCTTGAGCGTGGCGTGGATGCCGGCATCCTGCAGGCCGCGGACGTAGGCGGTGCCCAGCGTGCCGACGACGTACGGGTCTTCGCTGATGCACTCGTCGACGCGCCCCCAGCGCGGATCGCTCACGACGTCCAGCACGGGGGCGAGACCCTGGTGCACGCCGAGCGTCTTCATCGAGTCGCCGATGGCCGCGGCCATCTCGTAGACGAGGTCGGGGTCGAACGTCGCCCCCCACGCCAGCGGGGTCGGGAAGGTGGCCGCCTTCCAGGCGGCGAGTCCGGTCAGGCACTCCTCGTGCACGAGCGCGGGGATGCCCAGGCGCGTCTCGCGCTTCAGCCGCCGCTGCTCCGCCCACAGCCATCGGGCGCGCTCGACCGGGTCGACGGGTCGCGTGCCGTAGACCCGGCTGAAGTGCCCCAGGCCGTCGCGCGTCACCTCGGCGAGATCGCTCACCCGCGGCCGGCCCGCCGCCATCTCGCTCTGCATGGGTGCCACGACACCGTTCTGGTCGAGCCAGTACCCGACGATCTGCGCGAGCTTCTCCTCGAGGGTCATGCGCGCGTGCAGCGCCCGCACGCGCGGCGACACCGAGGGCGCGGCGGGAGGCTGCGACATGGATCTACTTCTTTCTGCGCGGTCCGGATGGACGCGCGGCTGAGTCGGTGACGGGAGCCCGGCGGGGCGCGGTCAGCCCTTGACGGCTCCTGTCAGGCCGCCGACGATGCGGCGCTCGAACAGGGTGAAGAAGATGAGCGCCGGGAGCATCGAGAGCGAGGTGAACGCCAAGACCTTGGCCGTGTCCTGGGAGTACTGGGACGAGAACGCCTGCACGCCGAGCGGAAGGGTGTAGTTGACCTGGTCGCTCAGGATGAACAGCGGCAGGATGTAGCTGTTCCAGCTGCCGACGAACGCCAGGATGCCCACGGTGATGACCCCCGGCAGCGAGAGCGGCACCACCATCCGGAAGAAGAACCCGATCCGGCTCGTTCCGTCGATCGCGGCCGCCTCCTCGAGCTCGTCCGGGATCGCCTTGAGGAACGGGACGAGGATGATGACCGTCGTGGGCAGGGCGAAGGCGATCTGCGGCAGGATCACCCCCGCGAGGCTGTTCACGAGGCCCAGATCCTTCACCAGGATGTACAGCGGCGTGATCGCCACGGTGATCGGGAACATGAGGCCCGCCGCGAACAGCGAGTAGATGACCCCGCGCCCCCGGAAGTTGTAGCGCGCGAGCACGTAGCTGACCATCAGGCCGAGGGCCACGGCGCCGAGCGTCGTGCTGACGCCCGAGATCGCCGAGTTGCCCAGCTCCTGCCAGAACGTGCCGCTCGTGAGCACGCCGAGGTAGTTGTTGATCTGCCACGGCGCGGGAAGCCCCGAGGGGTCGGTCGTGATCTGCGAGTTCGTGCGGAACCCGCCGAGCACGATGTAGAGCACGGGCGCCAGGCTCACCGCGATGAACAGCAGCGCGATGAAGTAGGTGACCGGGCTGCCCCACTTGACGGACGCTCTCCCCTGGCGTCGGCCGGACGCCGGCAGCTTGATGGTCGTGGCGGACATCAGGAATGCCTTTCGGTGAGGGCACCGGCCGTGTCGCGACGCAACACGAAGCGCTGGTAGACGAGGGCGATGGCGAGCGAGATCACGAACATCACCACGGCGACGGCGTTGCCGTAGCCGTAGCTGCCGGCGTTGCGCCCCTCTCCCACCATGTAGGTGGCCATGGTGGAGGTGCCCGCGGTCGACGCCACGTACTGCCCCCAGATGATGTAGACGAGATCGAAGAGCTGCAGCGACCCGATGATCGAGAGGAACGCCCAGATGCGGATGGTGGGCCCGAGCAGCGGCAGCGTGATGCGGCGCTGGATCTGCCAGTACGAGGCCCCGTCGATCGAGGCCGCCTCGAACAACTCGTCGGGGATGCTCTGCAGCCCGGCGAGGAACAGGATCACCGCGAAGCCGATGTACTTCCACGAGATGATGATCATCAGCGACCAGATGGCGATGTGCGGATTCGACAGCCAGTCGACCTTGAGGGCGCCGAGCCCGATCTTTCCCAGCAGGTCGTTGACGGCGCCGCTGGTCTGGAGCATGAGGCTCCACCCGGTGCCGACGATGACCTCCGAGATCACGTACGGCACGAAGATCAGCACCCGGATGATCGAGCGGCCGCGGATCTTCTGGTTCAGCAGCAGCGCGAGCACGATCGCCGCCGGCCCCTGCAGCACGAGCGACAGCACGAGAATGGCGCCGTTGTGCAGCAGCACGTCGTGGAACGCGGTGTCGGTGAAGATCAGCGCGTAGTTGCCGAGGCCGACGAAGTCGGTCGGGGCCCCGTACCCCTGCCAGCGGTAGAAGCCGTAGTAGGCGGCCAGGGCCACCGGCAGGATGACGAAGGCGACGAACACGACGATCGCGGGCCCCGTGAAGAGCGTGATCTCGAGTCGCTGCCGCCAGCGACGCGCCCGCCGGGCCGGCCCCGGACGGGCCGGAGCCGACACACGCGGTGTGCCGGCCCCGACCCGCGGGAGCCCCTCGGGCGAGCGCTGCGCCGTCGACTTCACGCTCACGGAGTCGCTCATGCGCTGAATCAGCCCTTCGCGGCCGCGTCGCTGACATCCTTCAGGATGTCGGCGGGCGTGCCCGAGCCGGCGAGCAGGTCGACGACGCCCTTGTTCAAGGCGTTGCCGACGTTCTGGCCGTAGTTGGTGTCGAGGTACTGGGAGACGTACGGGGCCTTCGAGTATGCCTCGAGCACCGACTTGAGGTAGCTCTCGGTGACGATGCTCTGGGCCGCGGTGTTGACCGGCGGAGCGTTGAATCCCTTGTAGTAGTTCTCCTGAACCGACTGCGTGACGATGTAGTTCAGGAAGTCGGCGCAGGCCTGCTTGGGGGCCTTGGCCGAGCAGGAGTACCCGTCGACGCCGCCCATGATCGCGCCTTCGGCGCCGGCTCCGCCCTTGACCGAGGGGAAGGGGAACCATCCCAGGTCGGGAAGCGGCTTCTGGTCGGGGGTCAGCGAGGCGATCACTCCGGGATCCCAGGCACCCATGAGCTCCATCGCGGCCTTGTGGTTGGCGAGCAGGCCGGCCGAGCTTCCGGCGCCCTGCTGAGCGGCGGTCGTGAGGAAGCCGTCGTTGAACGGCTTGGTCTTGTTGAACGCATCCACGTCCTTGCCGGCGGCCAGCCAGCAGGGGTCGTCGAACTTGAGGGTCTTGGCCGCAGTGTTCAGCACGCTCTGGCTGCACTCGCGCAGCGCGAAGTTGTAGTACCAGTGGGCGGCGGGCCAGGCGTCCTTGGCGCCGACGGCCACGGGAGCCACGCCGGTCGCCTTGAGCTTGGTGATGGCGGTGTTGAGCTCGTCGAAGGTGGTGGGAACCGAGGTGATCCCCGCCGCGGCGAACAGGTCCTTGCTGTAGAAGATGCCCTCGGGCAGCACGTCGACGGGCATCGCGTAGGTCTTGCCGTCGATCTGCTCCGCGGCGAATGCGCCGGCGCCCACGGCCGACTTGGTGGCGGGCGTGATCAGGCTGCTGATGTCCATCACCTGACCGGCCTTGACCATGGCCGCCATCTTGCCGCCGCCGCGCTGCAGGAAGATGTCGGGCGCGCTCCCCGAGTTCAGCGCCGTCTGCAGCTTTCCGTCGAGATCCTCGTTCTGGATGGACTGCATCTTGATGGTGACGTTCGGGTGGCTCTTCTCGAAGTCGGCGATCGTCGTCTTCCAGAACGCCTGCCCCGGGCCCGTCGTCGAGTTCTGCCAGAAGGTCAGGGTGACCTTGCCATCGCTCGATGAGCCGGAGCCGGCTGCACACCCGGCCGCCAGGAGGGCGACGCCCGCACCGATGGCGACGGCGGCCGCGCCGCGCAATTTCCTTCTCATTGTTGAGACTCCTCTTGTCGTCGTTGACCAGACAGCGCGGATGGCCGTCGGGGCGACTCTGCCACGCGTCGGCGAAATTTGTCAAACGATATCGATAACGTTTTCTATCCCATTTCACGGGGGCACGTGATCCCCGGCCCCAGGCGATGCGGGCTGCGGTAACGTGAGCCCCGTGAGCACCGAGACCATGCCGAGGGCGACGATCCACGACGTCGCGCGCGTCGCCGGCGTCTCGGTCGCCACGGTCTCGAAGGTCATCAACGGACGCTACGGAGTGGCCGAGGCGACCTCGACCCGGGTGCTGAGCGTCGTCGCCGAACTCGGCTACGAGAGCTCGCTGGTCGCCAGCTCGCTTCGTCGCCGCCGCACCAACGTGATCGGCATCCTGGTCGCCGAGTTCGAGCCGTTCTCGACCGAGTTGCTGAAGGCGATCGCGGCGGCGAATGCGGGCTCCGGGTACGAGTTGCTGGCCTATTCCGGGCCCGGCGGCGGCGAAAGCCGGGTGGGATGGGAGCTGCGCTCGCTGTCGCGGCTGGCCGGAACCCTGATCGACGGCGCCATCATCGTCACCCCCACGGTGCTGATGACCACGACGTCGATCCCGGTCGTCGCGATCGACCCGCACACCGGCCAGGGCGGCCCGTCCACGGTCGGGTCCGACAACGTGGCGGGCGCGCGCACGGCGACCGATCACCTCATCGCGTTGGGGCATCGCCGCATCGCGCACATCCGGGGACGCGTCGACCTCGAATCGGCGCAGTTGCGCGAGGCCGGCTACCGCGAGTCGCTCGCCGCGGCCGGCATCGCCTTCGACCCCGAGCTGGTCCGCGACGGCAACTACCGCGCGCCCGAGACCGACGACGCGGCCCGTGAACTGCTGACCCGGCCCGACCGGCCGACGGCGATCTTCGCGGCGAACGACCTGTCGGCGATCCGCGTACTGAGCGTGGCGGCCGAGCTCGGCATCCGGGTGCCCGAGGAGCTGTCGGTGATCGGCTTCGACGACGTGCCCGAGGCCGCCGCCGCGACGCCGCCGCTCACCACGATGGCGCAGCCGCTGCGAGAGATGGGCGGACGCGCGCTCGAGATGCTGCTCGAGCTCATGCGCGGCGACAACGTGGCCCAGCATCTGCACCTTCGCGCCGAGCTGATCGTGCGCGCCAGCACCGGTCCCGCTCCCCGAGGATGACATCCACTTGTCCCTCGGCGCCCCGGGGCCTAATATGTTGTAACTCCCAACAATCATCGACGTAGCTGAAAGCAGGACCTCGTGGCCGCCACTCCCACCCCCGCAGACAAGTTCACCTTCGGACTCTGGACCATCGGCTACAACGGGGCCGACCCGTTCGGCGGCCCGACCCGCCCGCACCTCGACACCGTGCACGCCGTCGAGAAGCTCGCCGAGTTGGGGGCCTACGGCCTGACCTTCCACGACGACGACCTGTTCGCCTTCGGGTCGACCGACGCCGAGCGCCAGCACGAGATCGACCGCCTCAAGGGCGCCCTGAGCGCCACGGGCCTGGTGGTCCCGATGATCACCACGAACCTGTTCAGCCAGCCGGTCTTCAAAGACGGCGGCTTCACGAGCAACGACCGCGCCGTGCGCCGCTTCGCGCTGCGCAAGGTGCTGCGCAACCTCGACCTGGCCGCCGAGCTGGGCGCCACGACCTTCGTGATGTGGGGCGGGCGCGAGGGCGCCGAGTACGACGCGGCCAAGGACATCCGCTCCGCGCTGTCGCGCTACAAGGAGGCCGTCGACCTGCTGAGCCAGTATGTGCTCGACAAGGGCTACGACATCCGCTTCGCGATCGAGCCGAAGCCGAACGAGCCGCGCGGCGACATCCTGCTGCCGACGCTCGGTCACGCGCTCGCCTTCATCAACTCGCTCGAGCACCCCGAGCTGGTGGGCCTGAACCCCGAGGTCGGGCACGAGCAGATGGCCGGCCTGAACTTCGCCTCGGGCATCGCCCAGGCGCTGTACCACGGCAAGCTCTTCCACATCGACCTGAACGGCCAGCGCGGCATCAAGTACGACCAGGACCTGGTCTTCGGCCACGGCGACCTGCACAACGCCTTCGCTCTCGTGGACCTGCTCGAGAACGGCGGCGTCAACGGCGGCCCGAGCTACGACGGCCCGCGCCACTTCGACTACAAGCCGAGCCGCACCGAGGACGAGACCGGGGTCTGGGACTCCGCCGCGGCCAACATGCGCACCTACCTGCTGCTCAAGGAGCGCGCCGCGGCCTTCCGCGCCGACCCCGAGGTGCAGGAGGCCCTGAAGGCCTCGAAGGTCGCCGAGCTCGCGCAGCCGACACTGGCCGAGGGCGAGGGCTACGAGCAGCTGCTCGCGGACGACTCCGCCTGGAACCTCGACACGGGCGCCTACCTCGGCGGCAAGGGCTTCGGCTTCGTGCGCCTGCAGCAGCTGGCCACCGAGCACCTGATGGGCGCGCGCTGATCGCAGACGCCGACGCGTCTGCGACCACGCGCGCGTGGTGCGGTACGACCGACGTCCCAGCACGCCGACGAGAGCGGAAATTCGAATGACACTCGTAGCAGGCGTCGACTCCTCGACCCAGAGCTGCAAAGTGGTGATCCGGGACGCCGAGAGCGGCGCGATCGTGCGGACGGGGCGCGCCCCGCATCCGGACGGCACCGAGGTGCATCCGGATGCCTGGTGGAGCGCCCTGCTCGCCGCGGTCGCGGACGCGGGCGGCCTCGACGACGTCTCCGCCGTGTCGATCGGGGGCCAGCAGCACGGCATGGTGGTGCTGGATGACGCGGGCCGCGTCATCCGCCCGGCCCTGCTGTGGAACGACACCCGCTCGGCCGACGCCGCCGCCGCGCTGACCGCCGAGTTCGGCGCTGCCGAGCTGGCCGCGCGCACCGGCAGCGTTCCGGTGGCGTCGTTCACGATCACCAAGCTGCGCTGGCTGCGTGACGCCGAGCCCGACCATGCCGCCCGGGTTGCGGCCGTCGCGCTGCCGCACGATTGGCTGACCTGGCGACTGCGCGGCTTCGGACCGTCGGGCGAGAGCGCCGGGGGCCCGGCCCTCGACGAGCTCGTCACCGACCGTTCCGACGCGAGCGGCACCGGGTACTGGTCCCCCGCGCAGGAGCACTACGACCGCGAGCTGCTCGTCGCGGCACTCGGCCACGACGCGATCCTCCCGCGGGTGCTCGGGCCCGGCGACTCGGCTGGCACCTCCGCCGACCACCCCGGCATCCCCGCCTCGCTGGTCATCGGGCCCGGGGCCGGCGACAACGCCGCCGCGGCCCTCGGACTCGACGCTCGCAGCGGCGACGTGGTCGTGTCGATCGGCACGAGCGGCACCGTCTTCGCGGTCACCGACGCGGCGCCGTCCGATGCCAGCGGAACCGTCGCGGGCTTCGCGGATGCCGGCGGCCGCTTCCTGCCGCTGGTCGCGACCCTCAACGCGGCGCGCATCCTCGACGCGATCTCGCGACTGCTCGGCGTCGACCACGACGAGCTCGGCCGCCTCGCCCTGGCCGGCGAGCCCGGCGCGAACGGGCTCGTGCTGCAGCCGTACTTCGAGGGCGAGCGCACCCCCAACCTTCCGGATGCCACCGCCACCCTGTTCGGCATGACCCTGGCCTCGACGACCCGCGAGAACCTGGCGCGCGCCGCGATCGAGGGGATGCTGTGCGGCCTCGCCGACGGACTCGACGCGGTGCGGGCGCAGGGGGTGCAGGCCTCACGCATCCTGCTGATCGGCGGCGCCGCCCAGAACCCGGCCGTCGCCACGATCGCCGCCCAGATCTTCGCGGTGCCGGTCGTGGTGCCGACCCCGGGCGAGTACGTCGCGTTCGGGGCCTCCGCACAAGCCGCCTGGGCCCTCACCGGGGCGCGCCCCGCGTGGCCGATCGCGCTCGCAGCGAGCCCGGCGAGCGACCCGCGGCCGGTCATCCGCCGGCAGTACGCCGCACACCGCGCTGCGACCGGCGCTTAGGACCGGCGCCTAGGAGCCGTCACCCAGAGCGCTGCCGGTACCCGCCGTCAGCGCGTCGCCGTGCCGGCTCACCGGATCTCGTAGCTTCCGTCGAGCCGGGCGCGCGCGATGACGTGCCCCGTCATCGCGTCGATGGTGTCGTCGAGGGTGAAGGTCTCGGGCAGGTCGACCCGCCGATCGAGGGCGAAGAGCTGGAAGACGTAGGAGTGGGGTCCGTGGGAGCGGATCGGAAGCGGGCCCGAGTAGCCGCGCCGGCCGAGGCCGCCCTTGCCGTGCCTGAGCCCGCGGAGGGGGCTGGGGTCGGTCAGCCCGTTCTCGGGGATGCCGTGCAGGGCCGGGTCGATGCCGAGCGTGAGGGCGTGGGTGGCCGGTTTGCCGAGGGGCGCATCGGGGTCCTGCACGATGAGCACGAGCTCTCGGGTCTCTGCCGGAGGTGTCGTCCAGTTCAACTCGGGTGAGATGTTCGGGCCGCGCACCCTGCCGCGGTGGCGTTCGGGAATCGGGGCTCCGTGCTCGAATGCCGGACTGCTGAGGGTGAAGGTCTCGGGTGCCTGGAGCTCGGGATTCGCCCAGGCGAGCGTGTGGTGTCCGGCGCGCCGATTGCGCAGCAGGAGGCCGAGGGGGTTGGCGGGCATGGTCGGGTGCGCTTCTTTCTGGCCGCTTCAGGCCTGGGTCGTTTCGCGGTGGGTGGTGCGGAGCGTGCGGTCGAAGACCGTGAAGGCGATGGTGACGAGGCTGACGCCGATCATGATCAGGCCGATGGTGCGAACGCCGCTGTCGTCGGCGGCGGTGCGAAAGACGATGCCCGTGATCGCGGAGGAGGCGATGGAGCCGAGGTAGCCGAAGGTGCGGAACAGCCCGGATGCGACGCCGAGCTGCTCGGACGGTGCCTGCAGGTAGAGCGCGAGTTGGTTGCCGCTGGAGGCGGTGCCGAGCACGACGCCGAAGATCACCGTGATCAGCACGATCCACACGATGCCGGTATCCGAGGTGAGCAGCAGCACCCCTACCGAGCCGAGGAGGCTGGCGACCGCGGCGACGATCACGGGGCCGCGCACGAGGTTGCGGCGCGAGATCGGGACGACGACGATGCCCGAGATCACGCTCATCGGCAGGAGCAGCAGCCCGGCGCTGAGGGCGGACATGCCGCGGGCGGCCTCCATCCACTGGGTGATTCCGTACATGACGACGTAGACGCACAGGGCGACCAGGGCGAAGCGGAGGTAGGTGCGGGTGAGCGCCGCGTTGCGCACGAGCAGACGCACGTCGAGGAACGGGGACGCCGCCCGCAGTTCCCAGAAGGTCAGCGCGACGAAGAGGAGCACGGCCGCCGCGAGCAGGATCCAGTTCGGATCCTGCAGCGAGAACAGGAATCCGAGCAGCGCGGACATCGCCAGAGCGAAGCCGACGATGCCGCTCAGATCGATGCTTGAGAGGATTCCGCGAGCGCTGCGCGGCGTCGGGACCGCCGGATCGCGCGGAATCCAGATCACCGCCGCGGCCAGGGCGATGAGGGCCACGGGGACGTTGACGAGGAACACCCATCGCCATCCGACCGTCTCGACGAGGACGCCGCCGATCGGAAGACCCAGCGCCGCGGTGGCGAGCGCGGCGATCTGAAGACCCCCGAGGATGCTCCCCGGCGGCTTCGCCATCCCGGCCACTGCGGCGCGGCGCTGGATCAGCATCATCGCCGACGGGTACGCGCAGGAGGTGCCCAAGCCGATCAGCACCCGGGCGATCAGCACCATCGACAGATTCTGGGCCACCCCGCCGAGCACCCCGCCGAGGAGCACCAGGATGATGCCGACGAGGAACACCCGACGCGCGCCGAACACCGCGGCCAGCTTGCCCGCCGTCGGCTGCGCGATCGCGCTGGCCAGGTAGAGGGCTGTGACCAGGGATGCGGTCTGACCGATCGGCACGCCCAGGCCGGTGGCGATCGGCACGAGCGCGGTCGCGATCATGGAGCTGTTGATCGGATTCAACGCCGATCCGATGAACAGGGGCGCGGTGAACCGCCACGAGAAGGGTGCTCTCGTCGCGAGCGGGTTGCTGGCGGTGGCGGGTGACGACATGGCGTGCTCCGAGGAAGAGGCGGATCGATCGAGGCGAATCGATCTTTAGGTTCACTAAAGACTTTCTTTTAGGTAGACTAATCACCCATGGATGCGAACGCAAGTCGGAGTCGACCGCACGCCGCCGATCCCTCCGCCGACGATCACGGTGCCGACCCCGGCCTCGGCGCCCAGGTGCGCTCGACGGTGGGGCGCCTGTACCGCCGGTTCCGCAGCGAACGCCCGGAGGGCAGCCTCGGAGACGCCGCACTGGACGTGCTCAACTGGCTGTACAAGAACGGTCCGCAGACCCTGACCGAGCTCAGCGAGTACGGCCAGGTCGCTCCCGCGTCGATGAGTCAGAGCGTGAACCGGCTCACCTCGGCGGGCTACGCGATCCGCACCCCCGATCCGAGCGACCGCCGGAAGGTGCTGTTCAGCACGACGCCCGACGGTGCCGAACTCGCCCGCGCGACGCGGACCCAGCGCGACGCCTGGCTCGACGGCCAGCTGCGGGCGCTCAGCCCCGAGGATCAGCGCGTGATCGCCCGCGCCTGCGCGCTGCTCAGCGGCATCGCCGACTCCTGACCGGGGCTCAGCCCGGCAGCGGGGCCAACCGGGTCAGCCGCGAGGCCCCGCCCTCGACCAGGGGGCCGAGCCGCCGATTGAACTCGACCGAGGCCTCGGACGCGATGTGCGCGGCGAACGCCTCGGCGTCGCGGTACTCCTCGTAGACGAAGAAGTGACCGGGGCGATCCTCCCGCTCCGAGGGCTCGAACAGCACGTTGCCGGGTTCGGCGCGCACCACCGCGGTGAGCTCCGACAGCAGCGCTCTGACCTCGCGGTCGCGGCCCGGCGCCGCCACGATCTCGGCGTAGAGCACCCTGCGGGGGTTCACCCGACCGACGCTCCCGTCATGATCGCGACGGCGTCGGTCATCGAATGCGACTTCGGCGTGATCGTCGCGGCCCGCTTTCCGAGGCGCTGGATGTGGATGCGATCCGCGACCTGGAAGACGTGCGGCATGTTGTGGCTGATCAGGATCACGGGAACGCCTCGGCTGCGCAGCGTGGTGATCAGCTCGAGCACCTGGTTCGACTCGCGCACCCCGAGCGCCGCGGTCGGCTCGTCGAGCACGACCACTTTCGACCCGAAGGCCGCCGCACGCGCCACCGCGACCGCCTGGCGCTGGCCGCCCGAGAGGTTCTCGACCGGCACCGTGACGTCCTGCAGGGTCGAGATCCCGAGCGTCGACAGCTCGGCGGCCGCCCGCTCGCGCATGAGCTTGCGATCGAGCACGCGGAAGACCGATCCGAGGATGCCGGGCTTGCGCAGTTCACGCCCCAGGAACAGGTTCGCGGCGACGTCGAGCGCGGGCGAGACGGCGAGCGACTGATAGACGGTCTCGATGCCGAGCTCGCGCGCATCCTGCGGACGACGGAAGTGCACAGGATGCCCATCGAGCTCGATCGTGCCCTCGTCGGGGATCTCGGCCCCGGTCAGGCATTTGACCAGGGTGCTCTTGCCCGCGCCGTTGTCACCGATGATCGCCAGCACTTCTCCGGCGTAGAGCTCGAGGCTGACTCCGTCGAGGCCGACGACGTGTCCGTAGGTCTTGACGAGCTTGGTCGCTTTGAGAACCGGCGTTCCGTTCTGCGTGGTCGGCTCGGCCTCCGTGGGGGTGGTGATGGTCATTTCTGAGCCTTTCTGATCCACTGGTCGATGGCGACCGCGACGATGACGAGCACGCCGACCGCGAGGGTCTGGTAGAGCACGTCCAGGCCGGCCAGCGCCAGGCCGTTGCGGAACACGCCGACGATGAGGGCACCGAGCAGGGTGCCCCAGATCGTGCCGCGTCCGCCGAAGAGGCTCGTGCCGCCGATCACGACGGCGGTGATGGAGTCGAGGTTGACATCGGCGGCGGCGTTGGGGCTCGCGGCGAACGACCGGCCGATCTGGATCCAGGCTCCCAGCGCGAGGATCGCCCCGGCGACCACGTAGACGCTCAGCAGCACGCGGTTGACCCGGATGCCGCTCAAGCGGGCGGCCTCCTTGTCGTCGCCCACGGCGTAGACGTGTCGCCCCCATGCCGTGCGGCCGAGCACGAACGCCATGACGACGTAGAGCACGAGCATCATGACGACGCTGAAGGTGATGTCGACGCCGAAGACCCGGAAGGTGTCGCCGGTCCAGGTTGCCAGGTCCGGCATCGCCGTGCCCTGGATGGTGGCCCCGTTCGAGACGAGCAGGGTCAGCGCGGTGAAGATGCTCAGGGTGCCCAGCGTGACGATGAACGGCGGGAGCTTGAGACGGGTGACGAGGGTCCCGTTCAGGGCCCCGGCCGCGACGCCGACGACGAGACCGAGCAGCAGGGCGAGCACGACGGGCACGCCCTTGCTCGCGGCGGCCTGCCCGATGGTCATCGAGGCGAAGATCATGATCGCGCCGACCGAGAGGTCGATGCCCGCCGTGAGGATGACGAGCGTCTGCGCGACCCCCAGGGTGCCGATGACGGCGACCTGCTGGGTGATCAGCGACAGGTTGGTGCCCGCGAGCACGCGCGGGTTGATGAGGCCGAAGATGACCACCGCGACGACGAGCACCACGCCGGGGCTGATGGCGGGGTACCGGTGCAGGACACCCTTGACCACGCTCAGCGGCGTGCGGCGGCGCAGGAACTCCTGCGCCAGATCGATCTGCCCGGTCGGCAGCATGGCGGGCGATTGACTCATGGGTGGTCTCCGGTACGTCGTTGTCCTGGTGGGATCGGGAAGGGCAGCGCCGCTCGTGGGCCCTGCCCTTCCCGTGTCTGGTGTCTACTTACCCCAGCAGAGCTTGGCTCCGTCGGCGCTCGTGATGCTCGGCAGGCCGTCGACCGGCTTGTCCGTGATCAGCTTGGACCCCGTGTTGAAGAAGTCAAGGCCCGCGCTCGTCGTCGGCTTGGTGCCGTCCTTAGCGAGCTTCACGATGGCTTCCATGCCCTTGGTGGCCATGTCGCCCGGGTACTGCTGGCTCGTCGCGCCGATGATGCCCTGCTGGACGTAGCCGACGCCCGAGCAGCCGCCGTCGATCGCGACGAGCAACACGCCATCCGTCTTGCCCGCGGCCTTCAGGGCCTGGTACGCGCCGTACGCGGCCGGCTCGTTGATGGCGTAGACGACGTTGATGTTCGAGTTCTTCGACAGGAGGGTCTCCATGGCGGTACGACCGCCGTCCTCGGCCCCCTGCGACGGCTGGTTGCCGACGATCTCGTACTGGCCGCCCTTGCCTCCGGTGTAGCTGCCGGTCGGGCTCTCGTCGCCGTTCTTCTTGATGTCGTTGGTGGGCACGCCCAGACCGGTCAGGAATCCCTGATCGCGGTTGTAGTCGACCGAGACGACCTGGTCCGAGAAGAGGTCGACGAGGGCGATGGTCGCCTTCTTGCCGTCGAGCTGCGCCGCCGTCCACTTGCCGATCGCGAGACCCGCGGCGAAATTGTCGGTCGCGAAGGTGATGTCGACGGTGTTCGCCGGGTCGGGCGGGGTGTCGAGGGCGATCACGTAGAGACCGGCCTTGCGCGCCTTCTGGATCTCGTTGTTGACCGCGGGGCCGTTCGGGGTGATCAGGATGCCCTTGTCACCGCGCGAGATGGCGTTCTCGATCGCGGTGATCTGAGTGTCGGTGTCGCCGTCCTTGGTGCCGGCCGCGAGGGTGAGGCTGACGCCGTCCTTGGCGGCCGCCGCCTTGGCGGAATCCTCCATCGAGACGAAGTAGGGGTTCGAGGTCGTCTTGACGATCAGCGCGACGCCGACCTTGCCGCTGGACGAGGCGCCGGCGGAGCAGCCGGCCAGCATCGTGGCGGCCGCGGTGAGCGCGATGGCGCCGACGGCGAGCCGCGCGATGGCGGGGCGGACTTTCGTGCGATTCAGCATTGAATCTCCTCATATCTGTGATGGACACTCACCGCCTGACAACGGTGTCAATGACTAGGTCTAACCCCTCCGACCCTGTACAGTCAAGCCGAACGTGATTTTCAACCGAAAGTGATGACACCGGTGTCTTCAAGTCAGCAGCGCGTAAGACCGCACGCGACGATGCGCGATGTCGCGGCCCTGGCCGGGGTCGGGCTCAAGACCGTCTCGCGCGTGATCAACGAAGAACCCAACGTGCGGCCCGAGACCATGCGCAAGGTGCTCGACGCCGCCGAGCGGCTCGACTACCGCCCCGACATCAACGCCGGCAACCTCAAGCGATCCGCGCGCCGGGTGCACACCCTGGGCCTCGTGGTCGGCAACGTGGCCAACCCCTTCTCGGGCGCCATGAGCCGCGCCGTCGAAGATGTCGCCGGTCGCCGCGGGACCGCGGTGTTCACCTCGAGCCTCGACGACGACCCGCAGCGCGAGACGCAGATCGTGGGCGAGATGCTGCGCCGACGCGTCGACGCGCTCATCCTCACGACCGTACGGCGCGACCAGAGCTACCTCGTCCGCGAGCAGGAACGCGGAACCGTGCTGGCCTTCGTCGACCGCCTGCCCTCGGGCATCCTCGCCGACACCGTCGTGAGCGAGAACGCCAGCGGGGCGGCACTGGCCACCCGGCATCTCGCCACCGGCGGTCACCGGCGGATCGCCTACCTCGGCGACATGCACACCCTCTGGACCGCGCAGGAGCGCCTGCGCGGCTACCGGGAGGCCATGTCGACCGCGGGCATCGCGGCCGACGCCCGCGTGCTGGAGGATCTGAGCGACGAGGCGGCCGCGTACCAGGCCGTGCAGCGGATGATGACCGACGACGACGCCCCGACGGCGCTGTTCACGAGTCAGAACCTCGTGACGATCGGGGCGCTCAAGGCGCTGAGAGATCTCGGTCTGCAGCGCGCGGTCGCCCTCGTGGGTTTCGACGACATCCCCCTCGCCGACATCATCGAACCCGGGATCACCGTGGTCGCGCAGGACCCGTACGCGATGGGACGGATCGCGGCCGAGCGGGTCTTCGCCCGACTCGACGGCGAGGCCGGCGACGCACGCACCGAGATCGTTCCCGTGACGCTCGTGACCCGCGGCTCGGGCGAGATCCCCCCGAGGGCGTCATGAGCGAGCGGTCGACCGTCGTGATCGGGGACGCCCTGGTCGACGAGCTCGTGCGCGACGACGGGAACGCACGCCGCGAACCCGGCGGCTCCGCCCTCAACGTCGCCGTCGGGCTGAGCCTGCTCGGGGTCGATTCGACCCTGCTGGCGATGGTCGGCGACGACCCCGCCGGCGCCCTGCTGCGCGCCCACCTCGATCGCTACCGCGTCGAGCACCGCTGGAGTCCCGCTCCGTTCGGCACCGGGATCGCCCGTTCCGATCGGTCCGACGGCGAACCGCGGTACTCCTTCAACTGGGCCTCGCGGCACCGGGCGATCCGGTTCGACCGCGAGGTGCGGCGACTGCTCGAACGGGCCGGGACGATCGTGATCAGCGGATTCCCCTTCGACGACGAGGGCCAGGTCGCGGAGCTGCTCGGGCTCGACCGACAACCGCAGGGCGTCCTGCTGATCGACCCCAACCCCCGCACGGGCCTGCTGACAGATCGCGCCGCCTTCGTGCGCGGGCTCGAGTCGGTCGCCCGCGAGTCGGAACTGGTGAAGGTCAGCGACGAGGATCTGCACCTGCTCTACGGAACGGACCTGCCGCGGGCGGTCGGCCGGCTGCTCGAATCGGGGGTGCGTCGGCTGCTCGTCACCCACGGAGCCGGCGGCGCCGAGCTGCACCTGCCCGGCGGCTCCATCCGGCAGGCCATCGTGGCGATCGACGGAGAGATCGTCGACACCATGGGCGCGGGTGACGCGACCTTCGCCGTGGTGTGCGCCGCGATGATCCAGGGCGAACCGGACGACGCCGAGGGGTGGCGGACGGTGCTGCGGACGGCGATGCACCACGCCGCCGCGACCATCCGGCACGAGGGCGCGGTCTTCCGGTTCTGAGGGGCGCCGACTCCGGCGCCCCGGTCAGATCCCCTGGGCGAGCCGGTAGTACGCGGCGTTCCAGCGCACCTCCCGGCCGAAGCCCTCGACGGTGGTGTCATCGTCGATGACGAGCAGTTCGACGCGCGACATCGCCGCGAAGTCGCGGAACACCTCGACCCCGAGCTGGGTGGTCATGACGGTGTGGTGCGCGGCTCCCGCCGTGAGCCAGGCGGTCGCCGAGGTACGGAAGTCGGGTGCCGGCTTCCAGACCGCACGCCCGACCGGCAGCTTCGGCATCGGCTGCGGCAGTGCCACGTTCTCGACGACGTTCGCCACGAGCCGGAAGCGGTCGCGCATGTCGCTGAGGGCGACCACCAGGGCCGGCCCGGCATCCGCCGTGAAGACCAGACGCACCGGGTCGTCCTTGCCGCCGATGCCCAGCGGGTGGATCTCGAGGCTCGGCTTGGCCGTCGTCAGGCTCGGGGAGACCTCGAGCATGTGCGCGCCCAGGATCAGCTCTCGGCCCGGGGTGAGGTCGTAGGTGTAGTCCTCCATGAGGCTCGCACCGCCGGGCATCCCGGCGCCCATGACGGATGCCGCGCGCACCAGCACCGCGGTCTTCCAGTCGCCCTCCGCCCCGAAGCCGTAGCCGTCGGCCATGAGCCGCTGCACGGCGAGACCGGGGAGCTGCTTGAGCGCCCCGAGGTCTTCGAAGTTGGTCGTGAAGGCGTGGAAGTCGCCCGCTTCGAGGAAGCTCCGCAGACCGGCCTCGATGCGCGCGCCATCGCGCAGCGACTCGTGTCGCGCCCCACCCGGCAGCAGTTCGGGAACGATGTCGTAGGCCTCGAGGTACTCGGCGATCAGCTCGTCGACCGCCGTCTCGGGCGCCGCGGCGACCGCATCTGCGAGCTCGTTGACGCCCCAGGTGTTGACCTGCACGCCGAACCGCAGCTCGGCCTCGGTCTTGTCGCCCTCGGTCACGGCGACGAAGCGCATGTTGTCGCCGAAGCGGGCGAGCTTCATGCCGCGGGTGGCCGCGCGTCCGGCGGCGGCGCGGGTCCAGCTGCCCACGCGCGCGGTGACGGTCGGGTCCGAGACGTGGCCGACCACGGTCGTGCGCGGCACGTTGAGACGCGACTCGATGTAGCCGAACTCGCGGTCGCCGTGCGCGGCCTGGTTGAGGTTCATGAAGTCGAAGTCGATCTCGCCCCACGGCAGCTCGACGTCCGCCTGGGTGTGCAGGTGCAGCAGCGGCTTCTGCAGGGCGTCGAGGCCCGCGATCCACATCTTGGCCGGGCTGAAGGTGTGCATCCAGGCGATCAGGCCGACCACCGAATCGTCGGCGTTCGCGTCGAGCACGGCCCGGCGGATCGCGGCGCTGTCGGTCAGCACCGGCTTCCAGACGATCGTCACCGGGATGTCGGAGCTCGCGCCCAGCACCCGGGCGACCTCCTGCGACTGCTCGGCGACCTGCCGCAGCGTCTCCTCGCCGTACAGCCCCTGGCTGCCGGTCAGGAACCAGACCTCGCGGGTCGTCAGCTCGGGGATGATCGAGCGGCTCATCGGCTCGTCCTTTCGGGTGGGGTGGTGGCGGGAGGAGTCGGCGCAAGGGCGACGACCGCGGCGCGTTCGACCTCCAGGCCGGCGCGGTAGCGGTCGAGGTAGGAGGCGAAGCCGGCGACGTCGGCGGGGGCTGGGTCGGCGGTCACCGGCTCGGACCCCGCGAAGACATGCCGCTGGAGGTAGCCGGCGAGATCGAGGTCCGTTCCGGACACGGCGAAGGCGGCGAGCACGGCCATCCCCCACGCGCCGCCCTCCGCGGCGGTCTCGGCGACGGCCACCGGCGCATCCAGTGCGGCGGCGAGGAAGCGCTGCGCCACGCCGGCGGTGCGGAACATGCCGCCGTGCGCATACATCCGGTCGAGCTCGACCCCCTCGTCGGCGAGCACGCGCATGCCGAGGCTCAGCGTGCCGAAGACGCCGTACAGCTGGGCACGCATCGCGTTGGCCAGGGTGAAGCGGCTGTCGGGCGTCCTGACGAACAGCGGGCGTCCCTCGGTCAGACCGGCGATCGGCTCCCCCGCGAGGTGGTTGTAGGCGAGAAGCCCTCCGGCGTCGGCTTCGGCCAGGAGCGCCTCACCGAACAGGGTGTCGTAGACGGCGTCGGCGTCGAGGGGCGAGCCCGACGCTGCCGCGAAGCGGTGGAACATGCCGACCCATGCCGCCAGCTCGCTTGCCCCGTTGTTGCAGTGGACCATCGCGACGGGACTGCCCGCCGGGGTCGTGACGACGTCGAGCTCGGCGTGCTCGCGCTGCAGAGGACGCTCGAGCACGACCATGGCGAAGATGCTCGTGCCCGCGCTGACGTTGCCGGTGCGCGGCGACACCGCGTTGGTCGCGACCATCCCGGTGCCGGCATCCCCCTCAGGCGGGCAGAACGGAGCGCCCGGTAGCAGCCGCCCGCTCGGGTCGAGCAGCGCGGCGCCCTCGGCCGTCAACCGGCCGGCCTGCTCCCCCGCGGTGAGCACCTCGGGCAGCAGCTCGCGAAGCGGTGCGGGCAGGGCGCCGCCCTCGACGAGCCGGTCGTAACGGGCCAGGAAGTCGGCGTCGTAGTCGCCCGTGGCCGGGTCGATGGGGAACATCCCGGAGGCATCGCCGACGCCGAGCACCCGACGGTCGGTGAGCCGGCCGTGCACGTAGCCTGCAAGGGTCGTCAGGGAGTCGATCCGGGCCACGTGCGGCTCGGCGTCGCGCACCGCCTGATGCAAGTGCGCGATCGACCACCGAAGCGGGATGTTCACCCCGAACAGTCCGGTGAGTTCTGCGGCCGCGTCGGCCGTGGTCGTGTTGCGCCAGGTGCGGAAGGGCACCAGCAGCTCTCCCGCCGCATCGAGCGCGAGGTAGCCGTGCATCATCGCCGAGACGCCGATGCCGGCGAACGAGCTCGGTATCACCGAGTAGCGGCTCTCGATGTCGGAGAGCAGATCGGCGTACGCCGCCCGCAGCCCCGACCACACGGCGTCGATCGGGTACGTCCACATGCCGTCGACGAAGTCGTTCTCCCACTCGAACGCTCCCGCCGCGAGCACCGTCGCGGTGTCGTCGCCGATGAGACACGCCTTGATCCGGGTCGACCCGAACTCGATCCCCAGGACGGCGCGACCGGAGGAGATGACCTCGGCGCTCATCGTCGCGCGTCGCCGCTCTGCCCGTACACGTTCTGGTACCGGGCGTACAGGCTGTCGATCTTCTCCTGCGGGATCGGGATCAGGGGTCCCGCCTGGCGGGCGAGGTGCACGCTGCGCGCGGCGTCTTCGCACATCACCGCGGCCTTGACCGCGTCCTTCGCCGTGATCCCGATCGTGAACGGCCCGTGATTCTGCATCAGCACCGCGCGGGAACGATGCCCGCGGAGGGTCTCGACGATCCCGCGTCCGATCGAGTCGTCGCCGATGACCGCGAAGGGACCGATCGGGATCGGTCCGCCGAACTCGTCGGCCATGCCCGTGATCACGCACGGGATCTCTTCGCCGCGCGCGGCCCAGGCCACGGCATAGCTCGAATGGGTGTGCACGACGCCGCCGACCTCGGGCATCTCGCGATAGACGTAGGCGTGCGCGGCGGTGTCGCTCGACGGGCTACGGTCGCTTCCCGGGGTGCCCGGGACCACGGCGCCGTCGAGGGTGCAGAGGATCATGTTCTCGGGGCTGAGGTCGTCATACGACACCCCGGACGGCTTGATCACGAAGTAGTCGGTGCCGGGAACCCGCCCAGAGACGTTCCCTCCCGTCCAGACCACGAGTCCGTAGCGGACCAATTCGCCGTGCAGTCGCGCCACCTCGGCGCGGACTCGCGCGATCGACGCCTCGACGCCGGAATCGCCGGAGTCCGTCGTGGGCCGTCCGGGCGCGTGCTCGTCGCTCATGAGCGATGGTTCTCCTCGTCGAGTCGGGGTATCCGAATGTTAACGTTAACGAAGGTCGGCCGCCACCCGGGCCGTCGAGGCGCGCACGACGAGCCAGGGTTCGATCGGCTGCCGGGCGGGCGGCTCCGCCCCGGTGAGGGCCGCGACGAGCACCTCGATCGCCCGGCGCCCGACCTCGTCGAAATCCTGGTGCACCGTCGTCAGCGACGGCCGCACGAACTCCGCCTCGGGAACGTCGTCGAATCCGACGACACTCACCTCGCCCGGCACCGAGCGCCCGGCATCGAGCAGGGCGGCGATCACCCCGATCGCCATCTGGTCGTTGGCGGCGACCACCGCAGTCGTCGCGGGGTCGAGGAGCGCGACCGCCCGGTAGCCGAACTCCGCCGTCCAGTCCCCCTCGACGACGCGGCCGGGCTCGAGACCCGCGGCGGTCATCGACTGCTCGAACCCGCGGCGCCGAGCAGCCGCCTCGAGGTACGAACGCGGGCCGGAGACGTGCTGGATGCGGCGGTGACCGAGCCCGATCAGATGGCCGGTCGCGAGCGCCGCCCCCGCCACCTGATCCACCCCGACCCCCGACTCCTGCTCGGGCGCCTGCAGGGTCACGAAGGGCACGGTGAGCTCGAGTTCGTGGATCGCGGCCAGCACGCTCTCGTGCGGTGCGATCACGACGAGCGCCTCGACGGCCTGATCGAGCAAGAAGTTCAGGCTCGCGACCGTCGCGTCGCGGTCGACGGCGGCGGCGGTGACGAGGGGGTGGTATCCGTGCGCCCGTGCCGCCGATTCCACGGCGAGCACGCTGCTCGCCGGCCCGTGCTGGGGAACGGCGGGGGCCAGCACCCCGATCGCCCGCGACCGTGAGGTGACCAGGGTGCGCGCCGCCAGATTGCGACGGTAGCCGAGTTCGCGGATCGCCGCCAGCACGCGCTCGCGGGTGCCGGGCCGGATGCTCGGGTAGTCGTTGAGCACCCGCGAGACGGTCACGTGCGAGACGCCGGCCAGGCGCGCGACATCGTGCATCGTCGGTCCGCGTCGCGCCTCGTCCGTCATGGGCCCTCCTGAGCAGTCAGGCTAGCGGGACGTCGAGATCGAGGCGCGGCGTGCCGGTCGACCGCGCCCCCTAGCCGCGCGTGAGCGGTTCGAGCGCGGGGTCGCCCCGGTAGGACTGCGCGGCGTTGGCGCGGGTCACCAGCTGCGGAGGCAACAGGAACGTGGGCACGGTCTTGGCCCCGTTGTCGTACGAGCCCGGGTCGTTCACGTCGACCTTCTCGCCCCTCTGCAGCTCGCCGACCATCTTGATCGCCTCGGCGACGAGCTTGCGAGTGTCCTTGTTGATGGTCGAGTACTGGATGCCGGCCATGATCGACTTCACCGAGTCGGCCTCCGAATCCTGGCCCGTCACGATCGGGTAGGGCTTGCCTGCGGTGCTGATGGACTGCAGGATCGCGCGCGCGAGCGTGTCGTTCGGCGACAGCACGCCGTCCAGCTCGGTCGTGGCGTAGAAGCCGGCCAGCAGGGTGTCCATGCGGCTCTGGGCGTTCTGCGCGAGCCAGCCCTGGGTCGTCACCTGCTTGAAGTCGGTCTGGCCCGACACCACCCGGAGGGTCCCGTCATCGATCTTGGGCTGCAGCACCTTCATGGCACCGCGGAAGAACACCCCGGCGTTGTTGTCGTCGGGAGAGCCGGCGAACAGCTCGATGTTGTAGCTGGTGTTGTTCGGGTACTTGGCCTTCATCCCGTCCAACAGTGCCTGGCCCTGCAGCTCGCCGACCCGCTCGTTGTCGTAGGCGACGTAGTAGTCGACGTTCGGGGTGTTGAGGATCAGCCGGTCGTAGGCGATCACGACGGCCCCCGCCGCGGTCGCGTCGGCGACCTGCGTCGAGAGCTGGCTGCCGTCCTTCGCCCCGATGATGATGACCTTGGCGCCGTTGGTGATCATCGATTCGATCTGGTTCTGCTGCTCGGCGACGGTGTTGGTCGCCGGGGCGTACTGCACATCGGGGGTGAAACCGGCCCTGCGGAGCCCGTCGGTGAACAGCTTGCCCGCGATCGCGAAGTTCTCGCTGGTCTTGTCGGGCAGGGCGACCCCGACGACGGCGTGGGCGGGGAATCCGGTCGCCGCTGCGCTCGCGGCCGCCTCGGACCGCGAGGTGCACCCGGTGAGCGCCAGCGCCGTCACGGTGCCGACGGTCAGTGCCGCCAGGACGGTCTTCAGCATGGGGATCTCTCTCTGAGAAACGGGGGGAACTCGGATACGGCGGCTCAACGTCGAGCGTCGGAGTCGGCGGTGGATGAGTCGTCGGACTCGGCCATGGCGCTACGGCGCTGGAAGCGGCCGATGATCGAGGGCCGCCCCTGCCGCTTGCTGTACACGTCGACGCCGACCGCGATCAGTAGCACGAGACCCTTGATGATCTGCACCCGATCCGAGCTGACGCCCAGCAGGGCGAGTCCGTTGTTGAGGACCGCGATCACCAGGCCGCCGACCACCGAGCCGACGATCGTGCCGATCCCGCCGGAGACGGCGGCGCCGCCGATGAACACCGCGGCGATCGCGTCGAGCTCCCAGCCGATTCCGTCGCCGGGCCCGGATGCCGCGGCCCGGGCCACCCACATCTCGCCCGCGAGCGCCGCGATGATCGACATGTTCATCATGACGAAGAAGTTCACCCGACGGATCTTCACGCCCGAGAGCTCCGCCGCGCGCCAGTTGCCGCCGACCGCGTAGATGTGGCGCCCGATGATGGTGCGGTTCGACAGGAAGGAGTAGCCGATCACGAGGGCGACGAGGATCAGCCCGGCGATCGGGAAGCTCGTGTTGACCGGACCGTGCGCGAACAGGTAGGTCGTCGCGGCGATCACCGCGACGAGCACGGCGACCTTCGTGACGCTCACCCAGCGCGGCGCCACCTCGGCACCCATGCGTCCGAGTCGTCGTCGGCCGACGACCTCGCGGACGATCACGGCGAGCGCGGCGAGCCCGCCGAGCACGACGGTCCAGAGGTTCAGCTGCACCCCCCAGGCCGGGTCGGGCAGGTAACCGCTGCCGATGAACGCGAAGCTGTTGCCGGCGGGCAGGCCGACGCTCGTCGAGTTGCCGACGAACTGGTTGGCCCCGCGGAAGATGAGCATGCCCGCGAGCGTCACGATGAACGCGGGAACCCCGACGTAGGCGACCCAGAACCCCTGCCAGGCGCCGACGAGGGCGCCGACGCCGAGCCCGAGCAGCAGCGCGAACGGCCAGGGCCAGTGCCAACTGCTGATCGAGAGCGCGACGATGATGCCGACGAAGGCGGCGACCGAGCCGACCGAGAGGTCGATGTGGCCGGCGATGATGACCATGACCATGCCGATCGCGAGGATCAGCACGTAGGCGTTGCCGTTGACCAGGTTGAGCAGGTTGATCGGGTCGAGGGTCTTGCCGCCGGTGAGCACCTGGAACAGCACGATGATGGCGACGAGGGCGCCCAGGATGCCGAACTGCCGTCCCGACGACTGGCCGGCACCGAAGACCTTGCGCAGATCGGTGAACCGGAAGGTCCGGGCGGCGGGGTCGTGGTCGCTCATCGGGATGTCGCCTTCTTCTGAGTGGTCGTGATGCTGCGCATGAGGGTCTCGGGATCGGCATCCGCCGTCTGCAGGTCATTGGTGATCCTGCCTTCGAAGATCGTGTAGATCCGGTCGCAGATCCCGAGCAGCTCCGGGAGTTCCGATGAGATCAGGACGATCCCGGTCCCCTGCGCCGCGAGCTGCTGGATGATGCCGTAGATCTCGAACTTGGCACCCACATCGATGCCGCGGGTCGGTTCGTCGAGGATGAGCAGATCGGGGTCGGTGAACATCCACTTCGCCAGCACGACCTTCTGCTGGTTGCCGCCCGAGAGCGAGCTCACTCCCTCGTCGACCGTCGGCGTCTTGATGCGAAGACCGCGCCGGTAGCTGTCGGCGACGCGCCGCTGCTCGATGTCGTCGACGAGTCCCGCCCGCGAGATCTTGCCGAGCTTGGCCGCCACGATGGAGTCCTTGACGTCGTCGAGCAGGTTGAGTCCCAGCGTCGTGCGGTCTTCGCTCAGGTAGGCGATGCCGTGACGGATCGCGTCCGAGACCGTGCTCAGCACGATCTCACGCCCGTCCTTGATGATCGACCCCGACACGTAGCTGCCGTAGGAACGGCCGAAGACGCTCATGGCGAGCTCGGTGCGGCCGGCCCCCATCAGCCCGGCGAGGCCGACGATCTCGCCCCGCCGCACCGCGAAGCTCTCGTCGTTGCAGACCAGGCGCTCCGGCACCTGCGGATGGCGCACCGTCCAGTTGCGCACCTCGAAGAACACCTCGCCGATCTTGGGATCTCGGTCGGGAAAGCGGCTCTGCAGGCTGCGCCCGACCATTCCGCGGATGATGCGGTCCTCATCCACCTCGTGTGCCTTCACGTTGAGCGTCTCGATGGTGTGGCCGTCGCGCAGGATCGTGATCGAGTCGGCGATCTGCTCGATCTCGTTGAGCTTGTGGCTGATGATGATCGAGCTGACGCCGCGTTCCTTGAGGCCGAGGATCAGCTCGAGCAGATGCTGCGAGTCCCGTCCGTTGAGGGTCGCCGTCGGTTCGTCGAGGATCAGCAGCTGCACGTCCTTGTGGAGCGCGCGGGCGATCTCGACGAGCTGCTGCTTGCCCACCCCGATGTGCTTGATCCGGGTCTTGGGGTCTTCGTGCAATCCGACGCGTTCGAGCAGTTCGGCGGCCCGGCGATGCTGCTCGTGCCAGTCGATGACGCCGCCCCGGGCGAGTTCGCTGCCGAGGAAGATGTTCTCGGTGATCGTCAGCTCGGGGATGAGCGCGAACTCCTGGTGGATCGTCACGATGCCGACGGCCTCGCTCGACCCCACGTTGCGGAACCGCTGCAGCTGCCCGCGGTAGACGATGTCGCCCGAGTAGCTGCCGTAGGGGTAGACCCCCGACAGCACCTTCATGAGGGTGGACTTGCCCGCGCCGTTCTCGCCGGCGATGGCGTGGATCTGACCGGCCCCGACCGAGATCGAGACGTCGGACAGCGCCTTGACCCCGGGGAACACCTTCGAGATGCCGCGCATCTCGAGGATGTTCGCCTCGCGCGCGGCCGGCACGAGGGGCGTCGCGGCGTCGACGGCGGTCATACGCGGGCTCCGATCCGCGCGGTGGAGGAGCGCATCACGAGCTCGGGGCGGATGGGTTCGACGTGCCGCTGGCCGCCCGAACCCAGTTCGGCGAGCAGCAGGCCGATCGAGCGGCGGCCCACCTCGGCGAAGTCCTGCCTGATGGTGGTGAGGGGCGGCGAGTAGTGCGCCGCCTCCGGGATGTCGTCGAATCCGACCACGCTGACGTCCTCGGGCACCCGGATGCCGGCCTCGCGGAACGCGTGCAGCAGTCCGAGCGCCATGAGGTCGTTCGAGCAGAACACGGCCGTGAAGTCCTCTCCCGCGAGCAGTTCGCGCCCCGCGCGATAGCCGAACTCCGCGGTCCAATCGCCGAGCACGGGCGGGCGGACCATGAGCTCGGAGTCGGAGATCTCGCGCAGGTAGCCCTGCATGCGCGCCTCCGCCTCGATCCAGTCCTGCGGACCGGCCAGGTGGATGATCCGCCGGTGCCCGAGCTCGATGAGGTGCCGGGTGGCCAGGCGCGCGCCCTCGAACTGATCGACCGCGACGCTGTGCCCGAGGTCGCGCCGCGACGAGTCGAGCATCACGAACGGAACCCGCAGCGGGGTCGTGGTGAGCAGATCGAACACCCGGGATTGCGGTGCGACCACGACGACGGCCTCGACGGCCTGCCCCTCGAGCTGGGCGAGGGCCGCGCGCACCGACTGCTCGTCGCTCGGGGTCGTGGCGATCGCGATCCGGTAGCCGGCGGCGCGCGCCGCATCCTCGATCTCGTAGAGGATCGTCTGCACCCCGTAGGCCGCTGCCCGGGTGGCGACGAGCACCCCGATCACCTTCGACCGGCTCGTGACGAGGGCGCGAGCGGCCTGGTTGGGACGGTAGCCGATCTCTTCGATCACCTCGAGCACGCGCTGCTTCGTCGTCTCGCGCAGGTTCGGCGAATCGTTGAGCACCCGCGAGACGGTCTGGTACGAGACGCCGGCCACCCGCGCGACATCGCGGATGTTGGGGGCGCGGCTCGTGCTCGGCTCCGTGGTCACTGGCGTCCCGACTTCTTCGGCGATGCCCGACACCGTGGCGACGCTCGCTGCGTGCACCGCGGCTGCGGGCTGCCGACCATTATGCACGCTTTGTGACAAGACTCCATCGAGCCGGTTTTGTCACATTCGCGCGTATGCCCGCACCGGGAAGGTACCGAAACCCTCGATCGCGGGCGGCGCGGCGGTGAACAGCGCCCCGCGGGCCGGCAGCGACGCGAGGTTCGTCAGGTGCTCGACCACGTGGATGCCCGCCGCGAGCAGCCCGGAGTGCGCCGGCCGCTCGCCGCCCGACTCGGTGTCGTCGATGTTGAGGGAGTCGATCCCGACCAGGGCGACCCGCTGCTCCACCAGGTACCCGACCGCCTCCGCGCTCAGGTAGGGCGCGCCGTGACCGTAGTCGGCGGTGCCGAACAGCCGGCTCCATCCGGTGTCGAGCAGCACCGCACCACCGCGCAACTCGCGGTCGAAGAACACGCTCGCTGGGATGTCGCGACGCCCGTCGCCCCCCGGTGCGACGTCGCCGAGATGGAACACCTCGGCCGGCAGGTCGACCAGCGTCTCGAGTACGAGCCCTGCGAGGTCGGCGCCGTCGGCGTAGCGGTGGAACGGGCTGTCGAGATAGGTGCCGGTGTTGCCGATCATCGTGACGATGTCCATCGCGAACTGGGTGCCGGGGGCGTAGCGCCCGATCGACTGCTCGCGGGTGAGGTGCGGGGTGAACGCGGGTGCGGGCAGGCCCGGGTAGGTCACCATTCCCTCGCGGATGACGTGGCTCAGGTCGACGACGCGCCGGGCGCCGGATGCGGTCGGCCGGGTCTCGACCCCGCGGGAGCCGCGGTGCGGCTCCTCGACGATCCGCAGCTTCTCGATGCGCACCGAGTCGACCAGGGCGAGCCCGAGGTGGCGCACCAGGAGTCGGGCGACGGCATCCTCGTCGACATCCGCCGACGGAAGATCGAGACGGAACCCCTCGGCGGTCAGTCCGCCGCCGTTCGCGAACTCGATGCGCGCATCGAGGTGCGCGCGGTACTCAGGGACGTCGGGCACGGGCACGGAACCTCCGGATCACGGTCACCGAGACGGCCACCAGGGCGAGCGTAGCCGGAACGACGAGGTGCCATCCGGCGAGCACCAGCAGCCCTGCGGTCAGGACGATCGACACGAGCGCCATGACCCAGCCAACCGAGCCGCGGCGCAGCAGCCTCGCAGCCGACACCATGCCGAGGGCGTAGACGGCCACGAGCGAGCTGGTGTGGATGAGGATGAAGGTCTGCAGGTCGAGACCGAATCCGAAGTAGATGGCGGTGTAACTCAGCATCTGCACGGCGACGACGGCGAGCGCACGGCGGGGCACCGCGCCGGGTTCGGCCCCCCGCGCCATCCATCGCGGCAGGTGCCCGTCGCGGCCCAGCGACGCTCCCAGGTTGGCGAACGCGGGGATGTAGGCATTGAGCACCCCGACCACCACGATCGCCGCGATCACGGCGACGACGATCGGGCCGATGCCGGGGAGCGTGACGGCGACGAGGTCGATCAGCGGAACCGAGCCGGACGCACCGCCGGCTCCGAGCACCCCGACCGTCACGAACTGCAGGGCGAGGTAGGCGATCCCGACCACGGTCACGGCAACGGCCGTCGCCAGCGGGATCGTCCGACGCGGATTGCGGAACTCGCCCGCGATGTGCGTGACGGCCTCCCACCCCGCGAAAGCCCAGACGAAGAGGCTGATCGCGAGCCCGACCCCGGCCCAGCCGTGCGGCAGGAACGGCGTGAAGCTCGTGGCCCGCACCGCGGGCGCCGCGGTCGCGACCACGCCGACGACCACCGCGACCAGCAGGGCCGACAGCACGAACTGCACCCGGCCGCTGACCTTCAGCCCGAAGGCGGCGAGCCCGAGGGGGACGACGAGGAAGGTGACGCCGATCACCGGCACGAGCGCGCGGTCGAGGCCGAGCGCGGCCACCAGGTACTCGCCGCCGAGGGCCGCGACGACGGGCGCACCGAATCCGACGCCGAAGAAGAACCAGTACCCCGCGGCGCGCGCTGCCGTCGTGCCGAGGGCCAGACGCACGAAGGTGGCGACGCCGCCCGCATCCGGATATCGGGCCGCCAGCGCCGCGAAGGTGCCGGCCAGCGGGATCGACAGCAGCAGCACGACCGTCACCGCGAGGATCGACGCGGGCCCGGCGGCGGCCGCCGCGAGCCCGGGCAGCACGAGAACGCCCGTGCCGAGCACCGCCGCCACGTAGAGCGCGGATGCCGTGGCCAGACCGATGCGCCCGGATCCGGTCGACCCGCTCGCGGCGGTCGGCACGACTCCGGATGAGGTGCTGTCGGCGCCGCTCGGCGGTGAGCTGGTCGTGGTCACGGCTCCCATCATGGCAGTGGCAGAAACGAGACAAACATCCCGTTCCTGCCACTCGACGTGGCTTTCACGCCACCTTGTCAGGCGCCCCGACACCCGCCGCGCTACGACCCGGTCGAGGTCGCGCTGAGGTCGTAGAGCGTCACGTTGTCGACGGTGGTCGCCGTGAAGTTCGCGGCCACCCAGCCGGCGATCTGGCTCGCGGCGTTCGAGCCGCCATTGGAGGCTCCGATGCTGCCGCCGATGAACCAGTGGATCTCGCCCTTCGCGACCAGGGCCTTGAACTCGGCCAGGGTCGGCGAGGGGTCGCTGCCGTTGAAGCCGCCGATCGGCATCACCGCGAACCCCGTGGCGAGCTGGTAGCCCGCCGCGCTGTTCGAGCCCACCGCGGCGGCGATCCACGTGAACGACGAGGCGCTCGAGCTCAGCTTGGCCGAGAGCGTGCTGCTCACCGTCGCCGAGTTGAGCAGGCCGCCCGCGCCGCCCATCCCGCCGGGCATGCCCTGCACCGCGGTCCCGGTGGGCGGCGTGCCGGCGCCCATCTGAGGCAGGGTGCCCGTGCTCGGCAGCTGGTTGGTCCCGGTCTGGCCGCCGGGCCCACCCTGGCCACCGAGCCCTGCTGGGCGCCCCCCGCCGAATCCGCCCATCCCGCCCGACACCGTCGGGCCGGCGGTCACGATCGAACCCGAGTGCCCGGTGGTGACCGTCTGGATCGTGTACGCGGTCGGGGCCAGCAGCACGGCCGTCAGGGCTACCGACGCCGTCAGCACCGTGAGCAGCCTGGTGCGGGACGGGAGCAGCAGCAGCACCGCGCCGATCACCCCGAGGATGACGACGACGACCTTGAGAGCGGGCATCCAGCTCGAGGCCCGCTCCAGCAGTGCCCACGCCCAGCCCGCGCTGACCAGCACGAGTGTCGCCATGACGATGCGGGCCGCGAGCGACGAGCGACGGGACCAGAGCAAAGAGGTGCCGATCGCCACGACGCCGGCGATTGCCGGGGCGAGCGCGACCGTGTAATAGGCGTGGAAGATCCCGGCCATGAAGCTGAAGGCCAGGGCCGTCACCAGCATCCAGACGACGAAGACCGCGAGGGTCGCGCGCTGCGCCGAGACGCGGGGAGCGCGCCGCAGCAGCACATAGCCGACCAGAGTCAGCACGAGCGCGGCCGGAAGCAGCCAGGTGATCTGCCCGCCGATCTCGTTCTCGAAGAGCCGGAACAACCCGGTCGAACCCCACATGCTCGTGGCGCCCGTGCCACCGCCACCGCCCGTCACGCTGCCGACCTCGTTGCCCGTCAGACGCCCGAAGCCGTTGTATCCGAAGGTGAGCTCGAGGAAGGAGTTGCTCTGTGATCCCCCGATGTACGGGCGCATCGATGCCGGCACCAGCTCGACGATCGCGACCCACCAGCCGGCCGAGACGAGGAGCGCGCCGAGAGCGGCGAGCAGATGCAGCAGCCGGATGCCGAGCTTGCGCGGCGAGGCCAAGAGATAGACGCCGACGAGCGCGGGCAGGATCAGGAACACCTGCAACTGCTTGGTCAGGAAGCCGAGTCCGACCATGACACCCGCCCAGAGCACCCAGCGGATGCGGCCGTCTTCGACCCCGCGCAGCGTGAAGTACGCGGCGAGGCTCAGCAGCAGCACGAGCAGGGCATCGGGGTTGTTGAACCGGAACATGAGCGCCGCGACCGGCGTGAGCGCGAGCACGGCCCCGCCCAGCAGGGCGGTTCCTGCGGAGAACCGCCGCCGCAGGGTGGCGTAGAGCACCCCGACGGTCGCGACGCCCATGAGCGCCTCGGGCAGCAGGATGCTGAACGAGCTGAGACCGAAGATCCGCACCGACAGCGCCATGAGCCACAGGCTCGCCGGCGGCTTGTCGACCGTGATCGAGTTGCCGGCATCCGAGGAGCCGTAGAAGAACGCCTCCCAGTTCACCGACCCGGCCTGGGCGGCCGCGGAGTAGAACGAGTTCGCCCAGCCGCTGGACGAGAGGTCCCAGAGGTAGAGCAGCGCGGCGAGGGCGAGCAGTCCCAGCAGGGCGGGGCGTTCCCAGCGCGCCGACTCCGCGCGGCCGCGGACGAGCCGGCGACCCGCCGTGCGCAGTCGGTCACCGAGTCCGGTCGGCTTCGGCACGCCGGGGGCGGTCGGGGTCGGACGGTCGAGGGTCGTGGAGGTCATCAGGCACTCGCCTTCTGCGAGCCCTCGCCGAGCCGGGCGATGAGGGCCTCCCGGGTCGTCAGGGGTTCACGGTCGTGGGGAAAGGGGATGGACACGTCGCCTGCGTCCGCGGGTTGCCGCTGCCGGCGGAAGACCCAGACGCGCAGCAGCACGAAGCGCACGAGCGTCGCGAGCAGATTGGCGGCCGTGAGCACGAGCAGCGAGGCCAGCGCCGAGGCATCCGGTCGCACGGCATGCAGCAGGGCGAGCGATCCGCTCGTCATCGCCCAGGCGATGCCGAACACGATGAGGCCCTGGAACTGATGGCGCACGACGCCGCGTCGGCCTCGCACCCCGAAGGTGAAGCGCCGGTTGACCGCGGTGTTCGCGACGGCCGTGACGAGCAGCGCGAAGAAGTTGGCCGGCTGCCCGGGCATCGCGAGATCGAACAGCAGGTAGAGCAGGGCGAAGGCGATAGTCGACGCCACGCCGACCAGGCCGAAGCGGACGACCTGCCCGAAGAAGCTCGGCACGCGCGGTTCGGCGAGCGGATGCCGCCCGAGCTCGGCGTAGATCCGTTCCAGCGGGATGCGTCCGGTCGCGATCGAATGCCCGACCCGCACCATGCCCTTGAGGTCTTCGATGGCGGTGTCCGCGATATCCACCGAGCTGTCGGAGTCGTCGATCCAGTCGACCGGCACCTCGTGGATGCGCAGGCCGGCCCGTTCCGCGATCACCAGCAGCTCGGTGTCGAAGAACCAGCCGTCGTCGCGCACGTGGGGAAGCACCAGCTTCGCGACATCCTGGCGCATCGCCTTGAAGCCGCACTGCGCGTCGGTGAAGGTCACGCCGAGGTAGCGGCGCAGGAGCAGGTTGTAGCTGCGCGAGATGAACTCGCGCCGGGGACCGCGCACGACGCGGGAACCGGGAGAGAGCCGGGTGCCGATGGCGAGGTCGGAGTGCCCCGAGAGCAGGGGCGCCACGAGCGGAGGGAGGGCCCGCAGATCGGTCGAGAGGTCTTCGTCGAGATAGGCGACGACGTCGGCGTCGCTGTCGAGCCACGCGCGCTTGAGGGCGCGGCCTCGGCCCTTCTGCAGGAGGTGGATCGCCGCCACGTTCGGCAGTTCGAGCGAGAGCCGATCGGCGATCTGCGACGTCGCGTCGGTCGACGCGTTGTCGGCGATCGTGATCTGCCAGGGCTCGTCGAACAGGCCGCCCAGGGCGTCGTACAGCGTACGGATGCTGCGCTCGAGGGTCGCCTGCTCGTTGTACACGGGCACCACGACCTCGAGCCGGAGTCGCTCGGAATCGGTCATGACCCGATGCTCGACGGCGCCCCTATGCCGTGCGCTGGCGCTTCCTAAGAACCGCCCGAGCAAAGCTGCCTTGGTCCTTTTCGTGATTAGTCGGCTTTATCAAGAATTACTAAAGCGCCCAAATATCCATAAACTCATCTCATGGACGCGATCGATAATCCGTACACTCCCAACGCCGGCGCGTCTCCGGAAGCTCTCATCGGACGGGACGATCAGACAACGGCGTTCCGGACGCTCCTGCAGCGGCTCGACCGCGGGCGAGCGGAACAGTCGATGATCATCACGGGACTGCGTGGAGTCGGCAAAACCGTCCTGCTCAATCGATTCGTTCGAATCGCGACCGAAGCGAACTGGGAAGTCGTCGAATTCGAGGCGAGCAAGCACGACGACAGCCATTTCCGACAGACGATGTTCTCCCAGCTGAAGTCTGCTCTGCTTCGGTTGTCTCCGCGAGCCCGGTGGACCGCTCGAGCGCGAAGCGCAGCGGAGGCGCTCAGCGCATTCGCGGTCAACGTCGACCAACGCGGCACCTGGTCTGTCTCCTGGGACATCCCTCCGGCCGAAGGCTATGCAGACCACGGCGATCTCGGAATGGATCTGACGGATGTGCTGGTCGCGATTGGTGAAGCCGCCAAAGAGAACAGCCGGGGGCTGGTCGTCCTCATCGACGAGGTCCAGTTCCTCGCGGCGTCACAACTTGAAGCGCTGATCCAATCGATCCACAAGACCGTTCAGCGAAACCTCCCCGTGACTTTTGTCGGCGCGGGTCTGCCCCAGATCGCGGAACTCGCCGGAGACGCAAAGTCATACGCCGAGCGCCTTTTCAAATTTCCAAAGATTGACTCACTTCAAGGGGACGACGCACGGGCTGCCCTCACCGAACCTGCCATGAGCGAAGGTGCACTCTTCGACGACGACGCCGTCGATCTGGCGATCGAGATCACCCGTGGGTACCCGTACTTCATCCAAGAACTCGGCTATCAAGTCTGGACGGTGGGGGTCGCCAACCGCATCACCAAAGCGGACGTCGAACTCGCCCGCGAGGCCTATGAGGCAAAGCTAGACAGTTCCTTCTTCAGGGTTCGCCTCGAGCGGGCGACCCCTCTCCAAACCGCCTACATGCGAGCGATGGCCGAACTCGGTCCTGAGCCGCAGAAAGCCGCCGACGTAGCCAGACTTCTCGGTCGCGATTCGACGCAACTGGGTCCGACCCGGGCCGAACTCATCGAGATGGGCCTGCTCTACACACCGGAACACGGCTACGCCGCCTTCACTGTCCCCGACTTCGACAAGTTCATGTTGCGCGCCGTTCCCACACTCGAAGTACCACCGCTGCGAAGAGCACGCCCCTAGAAGGGCTAAAGCGCGTCCGACCCGCTGATCCTCGCTAGACCTGGTCGAGCGCCGCCAGCAGATCGGCGAGCAGGTCGTCGACCCCCTCGATGCCGACCGACAGGCGCACGACGCTCTCGGGCACCTCGAGCGAGGTCCCGCGCACCGAGGCGTGGGTCATCTCGGCCGGGTAGCACATGAGCGATTCGACGCCGCCGAGCGACTCCGCCAGCTGGAACAGCTTCGTGGTCTCGGCGAACTTGCGCGCCGTGGGTCCGTCGGCGAGTCGCAGCGAAATCATGCCGCCGAAGGCCTTCATCTGCGTCGCGGCGATCGAGTGACCCGGGTGATCCGGCAGCCCCGGGTAGTAGACGTGGGAGACCTTGGGATGCCCGAGCAGCCTCTCGGCGATGGTCTGCGCATTCGAGGAGTGGCGCTCCATGCGCAGCGCCAGGGTCTTGATCCCGCGGATCGTGAGCCAGGCATCCATCGGCCCTGAGACCGCCCCCACGCCGAACTGCAGGAAAGCGACCTTGTCGGCCAGGCGCTCCTCCCCGACCATGGTGTCGTTCCTGACGATGACGGCGCCACCGAGCACGTCGCTGTGACCGCCGAGGTACTTGGTCGTGGAATGCACCACCACGTCGGCGCCGAGCGACAGCGGCTGCTGCAGATAGGGCGAGGCGAAGGTGTTGTCGACGACGACGATCGCTCCGACCGCGTGGGCGATCTCGACGACCGCGGCGATGTCGGTGATCTTCATCAGCGGGTTGCTCGGCGTCTCGATCCAGACCACCTTGGTCGCGGCGGGGCGGATCGCGGCGCGGACGGCATCCGGATCGCTCATGTTCACGGTCGAGAGCGAGACTCCCCATGGCACGAAGGCGCGGCTGACCAGGCGGTGGGAGCCGCCGTAGACGTCGTTGCCCATCAGCACGTGGTCGTTGGGGCCGACGATCGCGCGCAGCAGGGTGTCTTCGGCGGCGAGGCCCGAGGCGAAGCTGAACGCCCGGTCGCCGCCCTCGAGCGCGGCGAGCAGGGTCTCGAGCGCGGTGCGCGTCGGGTTGCCGCCGCGGGCGTACTCGTATCCGTTGCGGAAGCCGCCGATGCCGTCCTGCACGAAGGTGGTGGTGAAGTAGACGGGCGGGATGACCGCGCCCGTCGTGGGGTCTAACTCCTGCCCGGCGTGGATGGCGGTCGTCGAGAAGGCGGTGGGACGGTCGGGCTGGGTCATGTCGGCTTTCTAGCTGTTGAGGAAGGTGAGCAGGTCGTGCCGGGTCAGCACGGCGGCGGGTTTGCCGTCGTTCGTCACCATGAGAGCATCGGCGGTCGCGAGCTGTTCGCGCGCCGACTCGACCGACTCGTGCATCCCGATCAACGCGAATGGGGGCCCGATCAATCCCGACACCGGATCGGTGAGCGACGCCCGCCCGCTGAACACGGCATCCACGAGGCTGCGCTCGTCGATCGAGCCGACCACCTCGCCCATCACGACGGGCGGCTCGGCGCTCAGCACGGGAACCTGCGAGACGTCGAACTCCTGGAAGATGCCGATCACGTCGCGCACCGTGTCGCTGGGGTGGGCGTGCACCAACTCGGGCAGTTGGCCGCCCTTGCTGCCGACGATGTCACCGACCGTCTTGCCCTCGTCGGCGGGCAGGAAGCCGTAGCTGCGCATCCAGCGGTCGTTGAAGATCTTGCCGAGATAGCCGCGGCCGCCGTCGGGCAGCAGCACGACCATGACGTCCTCGGGCCCGAGCTCGCGGGCGACCTTGAGAGCGGATGCCACGGCCATCCCGCTCGAGCCTCCGACCAGCAGCCCCTCCTCCCGCGCCAGGCGCCGGGTCAGGTCGAACGACTCCGCATCGGACGACGCGACGATCTCGTCGACCACCGAGGGGTCGTACGCGGTGGGCCAGAAGTCCTCGCCGACGCCCTCCACGAGATACGGTCGGCCGGTTCCGCCGGAGTAGACCGAGCCCTCGGGGTCGGCGCCGATGACGCGCACGGCGCCGTTCGACACCTCCTTGAGGTATCGGCCGACCCCGCTGATCGTGCCGCCGGTTCCCACGCCCGCGACGAAGTGCGTCAGCAGCCCGTCGGTGTCGCGCCAGATCTCGGGACCGGTCGTCTCGTAGTGGCTGAGCGGTCCGTTCGGGTTGGAGTACTGATCGGGCTTGAAGGCCCCGGGGATCTCGCGCGCCAGGCGGTCGCTCACGCTGTAGTACGACTCCGGGCTGTCGGGGGCGACCGCGGTCGGGCACACCACGACCTCGGCGCCGTAGGCGACCAGGGTGTTGCGCTTGTCTTCGCTGACCTTGTCGGGGCAGACGAAGACGCACCGGTAGCCGCGCTGCTGCGCGACGAGCGCGAGCCCGATCCCCGTGTTGCCGCTCGTGGGCTCGACGATCGTGCCGCCGGGCTTGAGCTTGCCCTCGCGCTCTGCGGCGTCGATGATCCGCACCGCGATCCTGTCCTTCGACGAGCCGCCCGGGTTGAGGTACTCGATCTTGGCCAGAACGGTGGCCTGGATGCCCTCGGTCACCCGGTTCAGCCGCACGAGCGGGGTGTTGCCGATGAGGTCGAGCACGGTCTCGGCGTAGTCCATGCTTCGAGCCTAGCCGCGGGGTGCTGCGTGTTACGCGGGCGCGGCGACGGCACCGAGCCGCGCGCGATCAGTCGCCGAACTCGGGGATCGCGGCCGCCGCGAGCTGCTCGGCGAAGAGCTTGGAGTACACGCCGTCGTTCCTGAGCAGTTCGGCGTGCGTGCCGCGCTCGACGATGCGGCCCGCCTCGACCACGAAGATCACGTCGGCGGCGACCACGGTCGAGAGCCGGTGCGCGATGGCGATCGTGGTGCGTCCGCGCGCGGCGCGATCGAGGGCGCGCTGCACCAGGCGCTCCGAGACGGTGTCGAGCGCGCTCGTCGCCTCGTCGAGGATCAGCACGGCCGGATCCTTGAGCAGCACCCGCGCGATGGCGACGCGCTGCTTCTCGCCGCCGCTCAGCCGATAGCCGCGTTCGCCGACGACGGTGTCGTAGCCATCGGGGAACGACACGATCGTGTCGTGGATGTTGGCCGACTTCGCCGCCGCGATCAGCTCGTCGTCGCTTGCCCCCGGCTTGGCGTAGCGGAGGTTCTCGGCGATGGTCGCGTGGAACAGGTAGGTCTCCTGGCTCACGATGCCGATCGCCCCGATGAGCGACTCGTGCCGCAGCTCGCGCACGTCGTCCTCGGCGAACAGCACCGCTCCGCTGCTCACGTCGTGCAGCCGCGGAACGAGGTATGACACCGTCGTCTTGCCCGCCCCGGACGGCCCGACGAACGCGGCGTACTGGCCGGGTTCGATCTCGAAACTGATCCCCTTGAGCGTCGCCGGGGAGTCGGGCGGCGCATCCGGATAGCGGAACACCACCTCGTCGAAGCGCACCCGGCCGAGCTCCCTCGACCTGACCGGGCGGGCATCCGGGGCATCGGCGATGCGCGGCACGAGGTCGAGGTACTCGAAGATGCGAGCGAACAGCGCCTGCGAGGTCTGCAGATCGAGCGCGACCCGCAGCAGTCCCATGAGCGGGAACAGCAGTCGCGCCTGCACGGTCGTGAAGGCGACGATGGTTCCGGCCGAGACGGGCACGTCGTGGAAGATCAGCCAGGCGGCGACGAGGTAGATCACCGCCGGGATCACCGACAGGAACACGCTGACGATCGCGAAGAACCACTGGCCGCTCATCTGCTGCCGGATCTGCAGCGAGATCTGATTGCGGTTCTCGGCCTCGTAACGACCGATCTCGGCGTTCTGCTGGTTGAAGCTCTTGGCGAGCAGGATGCCCGAGACGCTCAGCGTCTCCTGCGTGATCGCCGTCATCTCCGACAGGGACTCCTGGGTCTTGGTGGCGATACGCGCGCGCACCTGCCCGACCCGGCGCTGCGCGATGACCAGCACGGGCAGCAGCACGACCGCGACGATCGTCATCTGCCAACTGAGCACGAGCATGGCCACGAACGCCGCGATCACGGTCACCGTGTTGCCGACGACGCTCGAGATGGTGTTGCTCAACACCCCGGCGACCCCGCCGACGTCGTTCTGCAGCCGCGACTGGATCACGCCGGTCTTGGTGCGCGTGAAGAATCCCAGCTCCATGGCCTGCAGATGCGAGAACAGGCGGATGCGCAGCTCCCCCATGACGCTGTTGCCGACCCGGGCGGTCAGGTAGGTCTGCCCGACGCCGATTCCCGCCGACGCGAGCCAGAGCAGCACCATCGTGCCGACCAGGGCGAGCAGCACCGGCACGTCGGGGCGGGCGCCACCGGGCGGGAAGAGACCGCGGTCGAAGGCCTGCTGGGTCAGCAGCGGAGGGATGACGCTGATGCCGGCGCTGACCAGCACGAGCGCGATCGTCACGATCAGCTGCCCCCGGTAGGGACGGAACAGCTCCCCGATGCGCGAGAGCAGGTTCGGGATCCGGGGCGCCTCGGCGTTCGCCGCCTTCTGCGCGGAGATGTCTCCGCTGCTGACCCGGCCTCCCCCGCCGCGGCCACCTCCACCGCCGCGCATGCTCACCCGGCGAGCTTATCCCCGCCGCACGGCCTCGTAGGCCCCCTCACCCCGGTCTGCTAACGTACCCCTCATGGGGAGCTCTGTCCCCCGTAGCGGGTGCGCGCGTCCTCCTTTCGGTGGACGTCTGGGACCGGGCCCCCTACCATGTACCAATTGCAACCTCACCGGCTGCGGCGTTCTGGGAGCCGTCGTCCGGCAGCATCATCCCTCTGCACCATCCGCGCATGCACCGGGCAGATCGAAGTCGATCGTCCCGCCGCTCCCAGGAGACCCGACGTGCTTGATCCACCCGACTTCGAATCGTTCCGCGACTCGGTCCTGGCGTCGGTCGCGCGCGGCGACACCGACCGGGTGCTGTCCGAGATCCGGCGGGTCGGACGCAGTATCGCGACCGAGCACGGGTCGGAGTTCCGCCGGCTGATCGGCGGGCTGCCGTTCGAGATCTGGCACGACGATCCCTGGATCGCCGCCGCGATGGGCACCAGCTACCGAGGAGCGGGGGCCCCCCGAGGCGAGTCCGCCCTCGGCTATTACCGTGCCGCGGAGGTCGCGATCGCCGCCACGCCGGATGCACCCGACCACTGCCTCGCCGCGGTGCTGGTCGGGCACACCGCAGCGCTGCGCGCCCTCGGCCAGCTCGGCAGCGCCCGGGCGAAGTCCGAGATTGCGCGCCGACTCATCGACGCGAGCCTGGCAGCCCTCCCGCTGCGGGTCACCCTCGACGCCCAATGGGCCCTCGAGGACGGGATGCTGCTGCTGCACTCGGGCGAGTTCGACCAGGCGCGACGGCGTCTCGAATACGCCAACGGGTTGGCGCCGACGCATCTCGTGCGCGCCGAGCACGTCGAATGCCTCGGCGCACTCGCCCTGCTCGACCTGATCGGCGGCGACTTCGACGGAGCAGAATCCCACACGCAGCACGCCAGGACGATCGCCGAGGGCACGGAGCTGTTGCGCACGGGCTACGGCGCCCCCGCGCTCATCGCCGCCATGGCGCTCGCCTGCGAGCGAGGTGACTCCGAGAGAGCCGAACTGCTCGACGACGCGGTCAGGACGGCGTCGTCGTCGACCGAGTTCGAGCCGATCGCTCTCATGGCCTCGGCGACTCTGCGCGCACTGCAAGAGCGCCCGATCGAGGCCCTCGACCTGCTCAACCAGGCGGGTCGCCGGCTCGCCGGGTGGGACGAGAAAGGGGTCGGACTCGAGATCGGCGAACTCATCCGAGCCGGCCTGCTGATCTCGCTCGATCAGGGTGACGAGGCATGGACCGTTCTGCGGAAGGTCGCGCCGCGAGCCACCCACCCCCTCTGCCCCGGCCGGCTCGTGGCCCAGCTGCGGCTGAGGCACGGCGATCTGCACGGTGCGGAGGCCGCGATCCGCGACTGCGAGCGCCTGGGATACGAGCACTGCGCTCGCACGCTGGCCGACATCCAGCTGCTGCGTGCCGCGATCGAGCTGGAACGCGGCAACCTGGTCACCTCGGACGTCAACGCCGATCGCGCCTTCGTCAGCATGGCGCGCACCGGATCGCGAGCACCGCTCGGCCGGATTCCCGCCTCATCGTTGGCGGCGATCGCTCAGCGCGCGGCGGCTCGACCCCATCGTGACGCCGCGGCCGGATTGATCGTCGAGATCGTCGAACGCACCTCGGGGCCGCAGCGCGAGATCGCCGCTCTCAGCGAGCGCGAGCGGCACGTGCTGGCGCACGTCCAACGCGGCCTGACGGTGGCGGCCATCGCCGCCGAGCTGTACATCTCGCCCAACACGGTCAAGACCCACCTGCGCAACCTCTACAGCAAGCTGGGCGTCAGCACCCGCGAGGAGGCGATCCGCGCCGCCCGCTCGCTCGGACTCGAACACGAGATCACCCGCGATTCACCCGGGTCCCACCGTGGTCGAGATGGCGACGTGGTGCTTTGATCGTGGAGTTGCATGCGAGCGGCGGTTCCTGATCCCCGTCCGCTCGGTACGACAACGGGTGGGACCTCTCGGCTGGTTACCGGGGGTCCCACCCACCGTCTTTTCGGTGCGCCGCCGCTCCCGCGGCGCACGTGCGCTGGAGGCGGCGTGCACGCCGCGCGGAGCGGGTGCGCCGCAGAGGCGGCGGCGCACTAGACGAGCCAGCAAAGCGCGACGGCGTGCACGCCGCGCGGAGCGGGTGCGCCGCAGAGGCGGCGGCGCACTAGACGAGGCTGTCGCGCCAGGCGGCGTGCAGCTTGGCGAAACGACCCGTTCCCTCGATGAGGTCGGCGGGGGTCCCGTCTTCGACGATGCGCCCGTGCTCCATCACGAGCACCCGATCGGCGATCGCCACGGTCGAAAGGCGATGGGCGATGATCACGGCCGTGCGATCCGAGAGCAGGGTGGTGAGCCCCTGCTGCACGAGCCGCTCGCTCGGGACGTCGAGCGAGGCGGTCGCCTCGTCGAGGATCAGCACCGCCGGGTCGGCGAGGAAGGCCCGCGCGAACGACAGCAGCTGCCGCTGCCCGGCCGAGACGCGGCCGCCGCGCTTGTTCACATCGGTGTCGTAACCGTCGGGCAACGCCATGATGAACGGATGCGCACCCACCGCCTGCGCGGCGGAGCGGATCTCGTCGAAGCTCGCCTCCGGCTTGCCGAGCGCGATGTTCTCGGCCACCGAGCCGCTGAACAAGTACGCCTCCTGGGTGACCATCACGATCGCCCGCCGCAGATCCTTCGGGTGCAGCCGCCGCAGGTCGATCCCGTCGAGCAGCACCGCCCCCGCAGTCGGGTCGTAGAACCGCGCCATGAGCTTGGCGAGCGTCGACTTGCCGGCGCCCGTCGACCCCACCAGGGCGACGGTCTGACCGGCCGGGATGTGCAGCTCGAAGTCGGGCAGCACCACCCGGTCGTCGTGGTACGCGAAGCGCACGTCGGCGAACTCCACCTCGCCGCGCGCCTGCCACAGGTCGACCGGCTGACCGGGATCGGCCACGCTCGGCTCCTCCTCGAGCACGCCCGAGATCTTCTCGAGCGCGGCCGCAGCGGACTGGTAGGAGTTGTAGAAGGTCGCCATCTCCTCCATCGGGTCGAAGAACCGCCGGGTGTACAGCACGACCGCGAGCAGGGCCCCGATCTCGAGCCCGCCGCCCAGAACGCGGAAGCCGCCCACGAGCAGCACGACGGCCACGGTCACGTTGCCGATCAGGATGAGCCCCGGGTCGAAGATCCCGAACAGCTGGATCACCCGCGCGTTCGCGTTGCGGTAGTCCTCGACGATGTCGCCGAACTCCTTCTCGTTCCTCTCCTCCTTGCGGAAGGCCTTCACGGCCCGGATGCCGGTCATGGTCTCGACGAAGTGCACGATCAGGCGGGCCGAGAACACGCGCGTCGCGCGGAACATCGTCTGCGAGCGCTTCTGGAACCAGCGGGTCAGCAGGAACAACGGCACGAGGGCGACGGCCAGCACGAGCGCGCTCCACGGATCGAGCACGACCAGGGCGATCGCGATGAAGACCATGTAGAGGATGCCGCGCACGAGCCCGTTGATGCCCGAGTCGAGCAGCTCGCGGATCGACTCGAGGTCGCTGGTCTGCCGCGCGATGATCCGGCCCGAGGTGTAACTCTCGTGGAACTCGAGGCTCAGCCGCTGGGCGTGCAGGAACACCCGCTTGCGCAGGTCGATCAGGATCGCCTGGGTGATCCGGGCCGACAGGATCGTGAACTGCGCGATCAACACGGCGCCGACGATGCCCGCGACCAGATACGCGCCGACGACCAGGCTGATCGGCATCCAGTCCTGGTGCTTCATCAGGGCGGGGAGCCCCTGGTCGATGCCGATCGCGATCAGGGTCGGCCCGGCGACCTGCAGGGCGGTGCTGATCACGATCACCCCGAGGGCGAGCGCGACCCGGCCGCGCAGCGGGCGCAGCAGCGACGCGAGCAGACGCAGCGAGCGCGCACGGATCGCACGACTCTCTTCCCGCGAGTACTCGCTGCGCTCTTCGCCTTCGACTCCGGTGAGGGCGGTGTTCGTCATGCGTTGACCTCGATCTCGGTGTTGTCGTCATCGAACGACGAGATGACGAAGCGGTAGTGGTCGTTGCTCGCGAGCAACTCGGAGTGCCGGCCGACCGCCGTGACCCGGCCGTTCTCGAGCAGAGCGACCCGGTCGGCGAGCATGACGGTCGATGGCCGATGGGCGACCACGAGGGCGGTCGTGGTCGCGAGCACCCGGCGCAGACCCGCCTCGACGCGCGCCTCGGTGTCGACGTCGAGCGCCGACAGCGGATCGTCGAGCACGAGCACGGCCGGCCGGGCGGCGATCGCCCGGGCCAGGGCGAGACGCTGGCGCTGGCCCCCCGAGAGGCTGAGGCCCTCTTCGCCGACCCGGGTGTCGGCCCCGTTCGGCAGCTCGGCCACGAAGTCGGCCTGCGCGATCTCGAGGGCTTCGGCGAGCACGCGGTCGGCCTCGGGCCCGCCGTCGGCGAGTTCGGGGCGGCCCAGCAGCACGTTGTCGCGCACCGACGCCGAGAACAGGGTGGCGTCCTCGAACGCCATGGCGATGTGCCGGCGCAGCTCCTCACGGCTCAGCGCGCGGACGTCGACCCCGTCGAGGGTGACCGCACCGCCCGTCACGTCGTAGAGCCGGGTGGCCAGCGCGGTCAGGGTCGTCTTGCCCGATCCGGTCAGACCGACGAGCGCCATCGTCTCGCCCGGCTCGAGCTCGAGGTCGATCCCATCGAGCAGGTCGGGGAACTGGGCGGGCGAGTCCTGATAGCGGAAGTGCGCGCCCTCGAAGACCAGGCGGCCGCTCGGCTGGGCGATCGTCTGCGGATGCTCCGGATCGGTGATCGGGTTCGGCTCGTCGAGCACCTCGAACAGCCGGTCGATCGCGGTGCGGGTGTCGAAGGTCATCGACAGCAGGAATCCGATCGACTCGATGGGGAAGCGCAGCACGGTCGCGGTCGCGAAGAAGGCGAAGAGCTGCCCGACCGTGAGCGAACCGGTCGACGCGAGCCAGACCCCGCCGAGCAAGCACAGGGCGAAGGCCACATCGGGCACCAGCAGCAGCCAGAGCCAGATTCCGGCGATCGCTTGGGCCTTCTCGATCTCGGTGCCGCGCAGGTCTTCGGCCTGCCGGGTGAACTTCTCGAGCGAGTACTTGCCGCGGCCAAATGCCTTGAGCACCCGGATGCCGTGCACCGACTCCTCGACGGCCGTCGCCAGATCGCCCTGCTGGTCCTGCGAGCGCCGGGCGACGACCGAGTACTTCTGCTCGAACACGTAGCCGTAGATCCACAGCGGGATCGAGCAGAGTAGGAAGACCAGGCCGAGCTGCCAGCTCCAGAAGAACAGCACCACGAATCCGACCAGGATCGTGGCGAGGTTGACCACGAGCAGCACGATGCCGAAGGCCAGCCAGCGCCGGATCAGGCCGAGGTCGCTCATCGCCCGCGACAGCAGCTGACCGCTCTGCCAGCGGTCGTGGAACGCGACCGGCAGGTCTTGCAGCTTCGCGTACAGCGAGTTGCGCATAGCGGCCTCGACGTGGGTCCCAGGGGTCAGCACGAACCAGCGTCGTGCCGCGATGAAGGCCGCCTCGAGGGCGCCCAGCACGAGCACGATGACGGCGGCGGGCCAGATCTGGCCGCCGTCACCGCTCGACAGCGGACCGTCGACGAGGCTCTGCAGCACGACCGGGATCGCGAGCGAGACGAGGCCCGCGGCGAGCGCGGCGCCCATCCCGAGGAAGATGCGCGGCAGGGCCGGGCGCACCCACGGGAGGATCCGCAGGATGGTGCGCGCGGTACCGCGGACGTGAGGGCGGACGGGGGACGTGGTCGATGGAGACATGACTCTTCCGGAGTCGGCGGACGCGCGCGAACGCGATCCTGAGCGGTTCTGTGGTGGCGAGGGTGCTGCGACCGGCCGATGGTGCGGCCGTCGCCGTGGGTCGTGCGAGCGGGCGGTGCCGCTACGGTCGCGCGGGGAAGGCGCCGACGGTGCGCAGCGACGGCGTGGTCATCCGTGTGATCCCAGACGTCTTCATGGCAGGCCTCCCCGAGTTCGCGTGTGCCCCGGCGACCACCGGAGAGCCCTCCAGCCTAGGCCACCGTCGTGCGGCGACGCAAGGATCGATCAACTTCCCGGCGGGATGTAGTTCGCGCTCACCGAGAGCAGGCCGATGTCGGTGTCGTCGCAGGCCTCGGTGGCCGGGATTGGCACGACCCGCTCGTGGTCGAGCCCCGGCGGGGTCACGAGCAGCACCGTCACCGTAACGACCGTGCAACTCTGCACGTTGCTCGCGCGGGTGATCGTGAGGTCGGCGGTCGAGAAGCCGCCGACGCTCGCCACCGCGGCGGTCGTCGGATGCGAGGCGTCGTGCGTCGACGGCAGACCCATCGCCTGGTGCCCGTCCGGGCCGCCGAACACGACGGTCGCATAGCCGGTCAGCTCGCACTCCGACGACCCCGTGTTGGCGAAGGTCAGCACCCCGTGGGCATGCCCCGCCGTGTTGTCGGTCGGCGAGTAGCTGATGCTCAGCTGGTCGAGGGTGCACGGCGGAACGATGCCCGATCCGGGATGCGGGGGCGTCGGAGCCGGGTATCCGGTATGCGGCGTGATCGGAACGGGTGGACTCGTCGACGGGGTCGCGCCGTCGTGAGACGCCGGGAGCAACGCGCACCCCGCGAGCAGCCCGGCCGCCGCAAGCAGCAGCAGCAGGGGCAGCCCGATCCGTGCCCGTCTCATGCCCGGAATCCTGGCAGCACCGGGACCCGCAGGCAATGGGCGGGGCCGCCGAGGGTGTCAGGGGGCTCAGCGGACTCAGTGGACTCAGTGGACTCAGTGAACTCAGTGGAAGAAGTGGCGCTCCCCCGTGAAGTACATCGTCACGCCGAGCTCCTTCGCGGCCGCGATCACCTCGTCGTCACGGATCGAGCCGCCGGGCTGCACGATCGCGGTGACCCCGGCCTCCATCAGGATGCGCGCGCCGTCGGCGAAGGGGAAGAACGCGTCCGACGCCGCCACGCTGCCGGCCGCGCGATCGCCGGCGCGTTCGACGGCGAGTCTGCACGAGTCCACCCGGTTCACCTGACCCATGCCGACCCCGACGCTCGCGCCGTTCTTGGCGAGCAGGATCGCGTTCGACTTCACGGCGCGGCAGGCGATCCAGGCGAAGCTCAGGTCGGCGAGGGTCGCGGCGTCGGCGGGCTCACCGGCGACGAGCTTCCACTGCAGCGGGCGCTCGAACTGCGTGTCGGCCTGCTGCAACAGGATGCCACCCGAGATCTGCCGAAGCTCCGTCTCGCCCCGCGCATAGCCCTCGGGCAGTTGCAGCAGGCGCAGGTTCTTCTTCGCCTGCAGGATCGCGAGCGCCTCCGGCTCGAATCCCGGGGCGATGACCACCTCGGTGAAGATCGGCGCGATCGACTCGGCCGCCTCCTTCGTGATCGGGCGGTTCGCCGCGATCACCCCGCCGTAGGCCGACACCGGATCGCAGGCGTGCGCGGCGGCGTGGGCGGCGGCGATCGTGTCGGCGGTCGCGATGCCGCAGGGGTTGGCGTGCTTGATGATCGCCACGGTCGGAGTGTGGTGGTCGTAGGCGGCGCGGAGGGCGGCATCCGCGTCGACGTAGTTGTTGTACGACATCTCCTTGCCGCCGAGCTGGGCGGCCTGGGCGATGCCCGCTGCGCCGGGAGTGCCGTAGAGGGCGGCGCGCTGGTGCGAGTTCTCGCCGTAGCGCAGCGGGGTGACGCGGTCCCAGGTGGCGCCGACCCAGCCCGGAAAGCCCGAGCCCTCGTCGTCGGGCGCGAGCACGTTGCCGATCCAGCTCGCGACCGCGACGTCGTAGCGCGCCGTGTGCCGGAAGGCCTCGCGCGCCAGCTCGCGGCGTTGCAGCAGAGTGGTGCCGCCGGCGAGGAGCGCGTCGATGATGTCGCCGTACCCGGCGGGGCTCGTGACGACCGCCACGTTGGCATGGTTCTTGGCGGCGGCGCGCACCATGGCGGGGCCGCCGATGTCGATCTGCTCGACCACGGCATCCGGTTCGGCGCCCGAGGCGACGGTGGCGGCGAAGGGATAGAGGTTGCTCACCAGCAGCTCGAACGGCGCGATGCCCTGCGCGGCGAGCTCGGCCTCGTGCGACTCGAGCCGCAGGTCGGCGAGAAGGCCGGAGTGCACGAGCGGATGCAGGGTGCGCACCCGGCCGTCGAGCGACTCGGGGTAGCCGGTGAGGTCACCGACCTGGGTCACCGGATGTCCGGCGGCGGCGATCGCGGCGGCGGTCGAGCCGGTCGACACGATCTCGACGCCGGCAGCGGTCAGGGCGGCGGCGAGGTCGATGAGCCCCGACTTGTCGCTCACCGAGACGAGGGCTCGGCGGATCGGGACGAGATCGCGCGGGCGGTAGGCGGCGGGATCGATGGATGGACCGGACATGAACTGCTCCTTCTGGGTACGACCGGACAGGGCATCCGGTTCAGCCCAGGCGAACGGCCGAAACGATCGGTTCGTGACGAACCCGTCGCTCCCCGATGGTCACCCATCTCAACGCCAGTCGCGACCGAATCAGTTTACCGCCTCATCCCTCCGCCTCCTCCGCCTCCCCTCCCCGTCTCCTCCCGTCTCCTCCCGTCTCGTTCCGTCTCGTTCCGTTCCGTCTCGTTGTCGCCGAGACTCCCCGAATCGACCTTCGGATGCCGCGGAAGGTCGATTCGGGGAGTCTCGGCGCTCCGGGGCGAGGGCATGGGCACGCGCGCGAGACGAGGGCGGACGGTCCTCGGGCGAGACGGGGACGCAACACGACGAAGCCCGACGCGGCACGGGGCGGGCACGCGGCGGGGGCGTCAGGCGAGCGTGGTGAGGTCGAGCTGCCCGTTCGCGATGTCGAGCACGACGTCGACGAGCAGCTCGCGTTCCACGAGTTTGATGCGGTCGTGCAGGCGCCCCTCGGTGTCGCCGGGCAACACGGGCACCCGCCGCTGGGCGACGATCGGGCCCGAGTCGACGCCGTGATCCACGATGATGACGCTCGCGCCCGTCTGCGCTACCCCCGCCGCGAGGGCGTCGCGCACGGCGTGAGCACCCGGGAACTCGGGCAGATAGGCCGGATGCGTGTTCAGCAGCGCGGGACTCAGCGCCTCCACCGCGCGCGGCGGCAACAGTCTCATGAAGCCGGAGAGGATGACCAGGTCGGCCTGCCACTGCCGCAGCTGGTCGACCAGCTCGTCCCCCCAGGCCTCGCGGCTGTCGAAGGCGTTGAACGGAACCACGAAGCTCGGGATGCCGAACTCCTCGGCGTGCGCGAGCCCCTCCGCGTCACGGTCGGCTCCGATCGCGACGACCCGAGCCGGGAACTCGGCGTCGTCCGAGGCATCGAGGAGGGCCCGCAGGTTGGAGCCGCCGCCCGAGATCAACACGACCAACCGGAGCACGGGCCCAGCCTAGCGACGCCGCGGCATGCGGGATGACGCGGCCAGTCCGATCCCGATCGCCACCGCGAACTCGATCCCCGCCGCGATTCCGACCGCCCAGGGATCCGGTCCGACCTGCTGGAACCGTCCCGGCCCCGCCGCCCCGGCCGAGGCCGCCGACAGCAGCCCGAGCAGCGCGCCGCCGGCCAGCCCGCCGCCGAGCGCGGTCACCAGGAAGGCGACCCCGTGGGAGGCGTCGGCGTCGTCGAGGGCCCGAACGACGATCGGCCGCACCGCCGCCCCGGCCAGGAAGCCCGCGACGACCGGCACCAGCAGCCCGGCGAATCCGAAGGCGAGGTCGCCGGTCGGCAGGGCGCCGAGCAGCGGGATGGCGGGCATGGGCCCGAGCGCCGTGCCGAGCGGAGACACATGCGACCCCGCGCCGATCGCGAAGCCGGGGCCGACGAACCAGGAGGCGGCCCAGATCACCAGGTTCGGCACGAAGGCCAGCTGCCCGGCGGTGAGGGCGAGCCCTCCGACGACGCCGGTGTGCAACGACTCGTAGAGCCGCACGATCTGCGCGTAGTCGACCGCGATGAGCAGCGAGACGGCGACGGCGCTGACCAGGATCGTGAGGGCGACCGCCGCGGTGCCCGCGCGCAGGGCTCCGCCCACGGCTGCACGCACGGCCGGACGCCAGTCGTCGATCCAGTCGCGCAGCGAACTGCCGGCGGCATCCGGGCCTCGCTCTCGCCCCTCGCGCAGCACGCCGACGAACAGACCCACACCGAAGACGAGGGTGGGCAGCAGCGCGCCCTGCCAGATCGACGGTCGCGCGGACGAGTTGACCGCGGTGAGCGTGACGGCCAGGGATGCCGCGGCGAAGACGCCCAGCGTCGCGAGCTCCCCGAGCGCCCGATGACCGGTCTCGGCGACTCGCTCCCCCGCGCGCACGCCGAGCAGCAGCGTCAGCAGCGCGAAGCCGAGCAGCGCGATCGTGATCTTGACGGGAGCACCCGCGCCGGCGATCTGCAGGGCGGCCGCCGTGGCCGGATCGAGCGTGAAGGTGACGTCGACGCCGTGCCCGATCAGCCAGATGTCGACCGCCCCGCGCCAGAAGATCGCCCAGTCGGGGGCGAAGCCGAACTGCGCGGCCCAGACGATCGTCAGCGGCACCAGGGGGATGGCGACGCCGATCGCGACCACGAGAAGCGCCTCGAAGGCCGAGAACAGCAGGGTCAGGCGCCGGGTCATCGGGACGACTGTACCCGGGGCTCGCCGCTCGGCTCGGGCGGCATTCCGCGCAGCGCCGATTCGCCCGTGAGATGCTCAGGCGACGCACGGCGGAACGGAGAAGGATGACCGGCTCGGTCTACCAGCGCGTGCTCGGCCCCCGGTTCGCCGAGCTCGACCCCTCGCTGGCCGCGTACTTCTCCCTACCGCCCGCCGGACACCGCGGCCACGGCTCGGGCGTCTACGCGGTCGCCGGCTCGCGCCTGCGCTGGGCGAGGCCGCTCTGGGCCTTCCTGGCGTGGCGCCAGGTGCTCTTTCCCGAACTCGGCCGCGGGGTGCCGTTCACCGTCGTGAACACGCCGACCGCGGACGGCCGCCTCACCGCCGTGCGCAGCTTCGCGTTCCCGGGGCACGAGCGCGTCATGGCCGACGCCATGTCGGTCGTCGACGGCCGTCTGCACGATCGCCTGGGCCGCCGCGGCGGCCTCGAGGTGGAGCTGCTGCTCGACGTCGTCGACGGCGGCTTGCACATGACCTCCCTGCGGCAGTGGCTGCACCTGGGCGCCGTGCGGGTGCGCATCCCCTCCGTCGTCCACGTCCTGCTCGCCGAGACCGCGCTCGCGCCCGGCGCCTCGGCGGTGCCGGATGCCCGGCAGCGGGTGGACGTGCGCATGACCGCACCACTGCTCGGCGAGGTCTTCCGGTACACCGGCGATTTCGTCTACCGGCAGCTCTGAACCGCTCCGGTCAGCCGCACATCGGGTCGCGCGTCGGCACGGTACCCGCGAGCAGGTAGGCGTCGACCGTCGAGTCGATGCACTCGTCGCCCTGGGCGTACACGGTGTGGCCCTCGCCCTCGTGGGTGACGAGTACGCCGCTCGACAGCTGCCGCGACAGCGAGACCCCGCCGGCGTAGGGCGTCGCGGGGTCGTTCGTGGTCGCGACGACGAGGATCGGCGCCGCCCCCAAGGCGTCGAACTTCGTCGGCAGCGTGGCGACCGGCTCCGACCAGTTGCTGCACGCGGTGTCGAGCACGGCGTAGTCGTCCTCGGCGAAGTACTTGCCCAGGATCGGTGCCGCCGCGTCGATCTTGGCCAGTCCCTGCAGGGGCGTGACGCCATCCGTCCCGAGGTCGCCCTCCGCGCAGGTCACCGCCGCATACACATCCGACGCGTTGTCCGAGTAGCTGCCGTCGGTGTCGCGTCCGTTGTACGCGTCGGCGTTGGCGAAGGTCGAGTCGGCGTCGTTCTTGGCCAGATCGCGGATCATCTTCGTCAGGTCGGGCCAGCTCGACTTCGAGTAGAGCGTGTACGAGATGCCGGTGCCGACCGTCGCAGAGTCGAGTACGCGCCCGTCGGACGCGACGAGGTGACGGGCGTCGATGCCGTCGAGCACCGCCCGCACCTGCCGCAGTCCGTCGTCGACGGACCCCGTGAACGGGCACCCCTTCCGCGCCAGGCAGTCCGACATGTAGGCCTTGAGGGCGCTGTCGAATCCCGCCATCTGGGTCGCGAGCGCGTCGAGGTCGCCGACGAGCGGGTCGATCGGCCCGTCGAGCACCATGCGACCGACCTTCGTCGGGAACAACTCGGCGTACATCGTGCCCAGGTAGGTTCCGTAGGAGTAGCCGAGGTAGTGCAGCTGCTTGTCACCGAGCACGGCCCGGATGACATCCATGTCGCGCGCATTGCTGGCGGCGTCGATATGGCCGAGCAGCGGTCCGGTGTTCTCGAGGCAGGCTGCCGACCATGCCTTCTCGACCGTGGTGAGCTCGTCGATCCAGCCCTGCGTGCCGTACGGCGAGGAGTAGGTGCCGTAGAGCAGTCGATCCTCCTGCTTCGGATCGGTGTAGCAGGTGATCCGGGGAGTCGAGTGGTTCACCCCGCGCGGGTCGAATCCGACGATGTCGTACCTGGCCAGCACCGCGGGCGTCACGATGCCGCTCACGTACTGGTCGACGAAGTCGAACCCCGAGCCGCCGGGACCGCCCGGATTGACCAGCAGGGAGCCGAGCGACCCCGAGCCGGCGCGGTGCCGCGCGACCGCGATCGAGATCGTCGCGCCGCCCGGTTTGCTCCAGTCGAGCGGCACGGTGACGTTGGCACTGTCGATGCCTCCGCTGCGCTTCGTCCAGCGCAGGCTCTGCGTGTAGAAGGGCTTGAGTTCGGATGCCACGGCCTGGTCGGGCCGGGCCGCCGCCGTGTGCCCGCTGCCGCCGAGCCCGGGGATGAACTGACACCCGGCGAACAGCATGGCGACGGTGACCGCCGCGGCGAGGAGAGCGAGGCGGCGGGCGGTGGGCATGCCGAGAGCCTAGGGGTTCAGCCGCCGAGCGCCGCGCGAGCCCGCGCGCGGGCCTCCGCCGGACTGGATGCGGCGACCGCCTCCTCCGCGGCCCGGCGGCACTCGTCGAGGGTCACCGTGCCAAGCCGCTGCGCCACCCGTGGCAGGGCCCGGACCGCCATCGAGAGCGAACTGACCCCGAGCCCCACCAGCACGACCGCGAGAAGGGGGTCCGCCCCCGCCTCGCCGCAGACGCCGACCGGGGTGCGGGTCGTCGCTCCGGCCGCTCCGACCGTGCCGATGAGCCGAAGCACGGCGGGCTGCCACGGATCGTTGAGCTCGGCGAGCTCGCCCACCACGCGGTCGGCCGCCATCGTGTACTGCGTCAGGTCGTTCGTCCCCAGGCTCGCGAAGTCGACGGCGGCGAGAAGCTCCGGCGCGCTGACCGCCGCCGCGGGGGTCTCGATCATGACGCCGGCGGTCGCGATCCCCTTCCGATGGCACAGCTCCACGAAGGCGGCCGCCTCCTCCACCGTCGCGACCATCGGGGCCATCACCTGCACCCGGGCGGTTTCGGCTGCGGCGGCCTCCGCGATGGCGGTGAGCTGAGCGTCGAGGATGTCCGGATGCCGTCGCGCCGTTCGCAGGCCACGGACGCCGAGCGCGGGATTCTCCTCGCCCTCGAGCGTGACGAACGGCAGAGGCTTGTCGGCGCCCGCGTCGAGGGTGCGGACGACGACCTTGCGACCTGGGAACGCGGCCATGACGCCGCGATACGCCGCGACCTGCTCGTCGACGCTGGGCGCCTCGGCGCGACCGAGGAACAGGAACTCCGTGCGGAGCAGCCCGATCCCCTCGGCTCCCCCTCGCGCCGCCGCCTGCGCCTCCTCGCCGCTGCCGACATTGGCCATGAGGGCGACAGGGTGCCCGTCGGCGGTGGCGCCGTGCCCGGTGAACGCCGAGACGTCGGGGGCCATCGCGAGCGCGGCCAGCTCGGCGGCGCTCGGATCGACCGTGACCCGCCCGGTCTCGCCGTCGACGAGGACCGTGGTCCCCTCGGCGATCGCCAGAGCACCCCGGGCGGCGACCACGGCGGGGATCCCCAGGGATCGGGCGATGATCGCCGTGTGGGAGGTCGGGCCCCCCTCCTCCGTGACCAGGGCGACGCAGCTGGCCGGATCCAGGGTCGCGGTGTCGGCGGGCGCCAGGTCGCGGGCGATCAGGACGAAGGGCTCGGCTCGCTCAGGCACCCCCGGCACCGAGCGACCGGAGAGCTCGGCGACGATCCGGTCGCGCACGTCGCGCACGTCGGCGACCCGCTCGGCGGTGCGGCCGCCGACCCCGGCGAGCAGGTCGATGAGTGCCCCGGCCGCGTCCCAGACGGCGCGTGCGGGCTCGGTCCCGCGGTCCCGCACCGCGGCGGTTGCGGCGTCGATGAGCCCGGGGTCCGTCGCCATGAGCGCCGTCGCGGCGAGGATGTCGCGCGCCGCACCCTCGCTGGATTCGGCGCGCTCGGCGAGGCGCGTCGACACGGTCGAGGCCGCACCCTCAAGCCGCTCTGCCGCGAGGGCGCGCTGATCGGACGGCAGCGCCGGGGCCTCCACCGGCGCGTCGAGCGCGGGTGCCAGGTGCACGACGGGGCCGGCAGCGCGCCCCGGGCTGACGCCGATCGGTTGTGCGAGCTCTCGGCCCGTGGGCGCGGGCGCGGCAGACGGTGATGCGGGCTCGTCGAGCTCGCCGAATCCGCTCTCGACGAGGGCCTCGATGCGATCGAGCACCTCGTCGGCCTGAGACCCGGCCGCAGAGACCTCGACCGCGTCGCCGCCCCGGCTGCCGAGCCCCATCAGGGCCGTCGGACTCACCGCAGACGCGACGGCCCCCGTGCGCTCGAGTCGCACCTGGACCTCGGCCGCCCCCACCCCGTTCTCGCTCGCGAGCAACGCCGCGGGACGGGCATGCAGACCGAGCCGATTCCGGAGGACGAGACGGCGGGCGCGACGCGGGGCTGCGGGGGCCGCCGGGCCCGCCGCCGGCTGCCCGGCCGCGGACACCGGCTCGGCGGGGGCGAGCTGCCCGCGCTTGGCCGTCAAGGCGCTCTCCGCCTCGGCCGCGACCTCGGCCAGGCTCGCGCCTCCCGCAGCCCGCACGGTGGCGGCGAGCAGGCCTTCGACGAAGGGCGCCGCCGACAGTGTCACGGGCACGGTCGCAGTGACGAACTCGAGAGCGAGTTCCGCGCTCAGCACGGCCGATCCGAGGTCCATGAGCACGAGCACTCCGTCGGTGTCGGACAGCTCGTCGATCGCGGCGGCGACGACGGTCGCATCCGTTCCGATGATGGCCGAGCCGTCGCGTTCGACGCCGGCACCCGCGGCGACGAGCACGCGAGGATGCCCGCTCGGGACCATCGCGAGCGCAAGGCTGACAGCCGCCTCGGCCAGCTTCGCGCTGTGCGAGACGACGACGATGCCGATCACGTCACGAACTCCCGAGCGCGTCCGCGAGACAACGCAGCAGCAGGGCGCTCGAGGCGGCGCCGGGATCGAGGTGACCGGCGCTGCGCTCGCCGAGGTAGCTCGCGCGCCCTTTGCGCGCCACCCAGGGCTTCGTCGCGTCGCGTCCCGCCTCGGCGGCGGTGGCCGCGGCGGCGGCCGCCTCGGCCGGGGAGGCTCCCTCGGCGAGTGCCGCATCGAACGCGCCCAGGCCGGGCGCGAGCGCATCGAACATGGTCTTGTCCCCGGCTTCGGCCTTGCCGCGCGCGACGATGCCGTCGAGTCCGGCACGGAGGGCCGCCGCGAGGGCCGCGCCGTCGAACTCGGCGATGGCCCCCGCGGACATGCCCATGCGAAGGAAGAAGGTCCCGTAGAGCGGACCGCTGGCGCCGCCGACCGAGGTGACCAGGGTCATCCCCACACTCTTGAAGAGCTCATCGGCGGTGGCGGGAACACCCGCCCCCAGCTTGTCCATGACGGCGGTCATCCCGCGCGCCATGTTGGCTCCGTGGTCGGCGTCCCCGATCGCGGAGTCCAGTTCGGTGAGGTACGCGCGCTGCTCGATCACGGCGTCGCGATAGCCACCGAGCCAGCTGACAAGTCGGTCGAGGGGGACGGTCGCGGTGCTCATTCGGTTCTTCTTCCTCCTGCGGGTGGGTCGGACGGGGTTCAGAGACCCCAGCGCAGCCCCGAGGTGTTGACGGGAGCATCCCACAACTTCAGGATCTCGTCGTCGGCCTTCAGCACCGTCACGGAGCAGCCCGCCATGTCGAGCGAGGTGATGTAGTTGCCGACCAGGCTGCGGGCCACCTTCACCCCCGCCTTGTCGAGGAGCCTCGCGACCTCTCCGTACATGAGGTAGAGCTCGATGAGCGGCGACGCGCCCATGCCGTTCAGCATGACGATCGAGGGTGCTCCCGTGAAGTCGAGGTCGTGCAGGATCGGCTCCACGAGCTGCTCGGCGATCTCATGAGCGCCGGCCAGCGGCACCCGGTGTCGTCCCGGCTCACCGTGGATGCCGACGCCGATCTCCATCATGTCGTCGGGCAGCTCGAAGGTCGGCTTGCCCGCCGCGGGGACGGTGCAACTGGTGAGCGCCATGCCCATCGAACGGCCGGATTCGTTGACCTTGTTCGCCAGCGCCGTGACGGCCGCGAGATCCCGGCCTTCCTCGGCCGCCGCTCCGACGATCTTCTCCAGCAGTACCGTCACCCCGACGCCGCGCCGGCCCGCGGTCCAGGTGGAATCCTGGACCGCCACGTCGTCGTCGGTCACGACGGTCGCCACCTCGACGCCCTCCGCGCCGGCGAGTTCGCCCGCCATCTCGAAGTTCATGACATCGCCCGTGTAGTTCTTCACGATGTGCAGCACGCCGGCTCCCCGGTCGATCACCTTGGTGGCCTCCTGCATCTGATCGGGAGTCGGCGAGGTGAACACCTCGCCCGCGCAGGCGGCATCGAGCATCCCGACACCGACGAAGCCGCCGTGCAGCGGCTCATGACCCGAGCCTCCGCCGGAGAGCAGTGCCACCTTGCCGTCGGCCTTGGGGTTCGCCCGGTAGATGATGCGGTTGACATGATCGACCCGCAACTGCGGGTGGGCGGCCTCGACACCGAGGAGAGCGTCTTTCAGTACATCCTGAGGGTCGTTGATGAGCTTCTTCATGTTCCTGACTCCTTAGCTGCTCACCGCGGCCTTGTCGGCCGCGGTCTTCGAGATGACACCGAACAGGAGCGCGGCGATGACACCGCCGAGCAGCTCGGCGACGACGTACACCCACCATTGTCCCCACGCGACCTGCCCGCCGAGAAGGGATTGCACGATCATCGGACCGGTCGTGCGGGCCGGGTTGATCGAGGCTCCCGTCGCAGGTGCGACGGGGATGATCGCGGCGAAGACCACAAGGCCGATCGCCAGTCCGGCCCAGCCCGGTGCCGCCTTGCGGTGGATGACGCCGAAGACGGCGAACACCAGCAGGAAGGTGCCGATGAACTCGGCGAACAGCGCCTGGGGAATCGAGACCGTGTCGGGATTGAACGAGGCGACGCCGAGGCCCAGCTTGCTGGCCTTCGGTCCGAGCGCTCCGACGATGGCGAACGAGCCGGCGATCGCTCCCAGCAGCTGCGCAAGCAGGTAGCCGGGAACGCTCCGCCACGGGAACTTGCCCGAGACGGCGAGGCCCAGGGTCACCGCGGGGTTGATGTGGTTGCCCGAGATGTAACCGAAGACGTAGACCGTGACCACCACGATCGTCGCGAACGACAGGGAGATGAAGCCGAGGTCGGCGCCGGTGAAGGGCGCATCACCTCGGGCCATCGCCAGTGCCGGCACCGAGCCGACACCGACGAAGACGAGGAAGGCGGTGCCGAGGAACTCCGCGGCGAGCTTCTGCCACGTGCGGTTCTCATCCATATGTACTCCTTTGGACATGCGGGGTGGGGGGACCTGCGGGTGTCGATTCTGGGTGATGCTGGCGCTCCAACATCGGAACGTCATTCGACAATGTCGAATATGCCGCGAATAAAGTGGCGATGTCAAGCCTGAATGCGAAACATCCGCAAGGGCGCGCGATAATGGGACCCACACTCGAAGGGGGTGGCGGTGATCCAGGCGATCGACCGGGCGGCGAAGGTGCTCAGTTCCCTTCAGGGCGCCCGTCATCTCGGCATCACCGAACTCGCGGCGGCCCTCGAATTGCCCCCCTCCACGGTTCACGGCATCGTCAAGTCGCTGCAGCAGCACGGTCTCGTCGCGAAGGAGCGGGGCAGCAATCGCTACATGCTCGGCCCGGCGCTGCTCAAGCTCAGCAACGTCTACCTCGACACGCTCGATGTGCGCGCGCGCGCGATGCGCTGGACCCAGGAGCTCGCGCGTCGAACCGGTCTCGCGGTGCGGCTGGGCGCCGAGCTGTTCGACGAGGTCATCGTGATCCATCACAATCGACGACCGGACGGCAGTCAGCAGATGCTCGAGACCGGGCTCACGATCCCCGCCCACGCCTCGGCGATGGGCAAGGTGCTGCTGGCCTACGACGCCGACTACGCGTCGGAGGTGCTCAGCCGGCCCTTGCGCAGCCTCACCGGCGACACCATGACGGATCCGGCCCGGCTCTCACTCGCGCTCGCTCAGATCGCCGAGCGCGGCCTGGCGACCGAGGAGGACGAGGCGGTGCTCGGCGAATCCAGTGTCGCCGCTCCGGTCTGCGACGCAAGCGGCAACGTCATCGCCGCGGTCGCGGTCGTGCTTCCCACCAGCGACTGGCCCCCCGAGGATCCCGTTCTCAACGACCTGCGCGAGACCGCGCGCAACATCTCCCGCGAGCTTGGCGCGACCGTGTGGCCGCCGCGTGCTCCCGAGCGGCACGACGCGGCGACCGCCGCCGACGAGGCTTAGAGCCCGACGGCGGCCGACCACGGCTACAGCGCCGCGATGATCTCCCGCATCAGCTCGGCCGTCTCGCTCGGCGTCTTGCCGACCTTGACCCCGGCGGCCTCGAGGGCCTCCTTCTTGCCCTGGGCGGTGCCCGCTCCGGCCGAGACGATCGCGCCGGCGTGGCCCATCGTCTTTCCCTCGGGGGCCGTGAAGCCTGCAACGTAGCCGACGACCGGCTTGGTGACGTGCGCCTTGATGTAGTCGGCCGCCCGCTCCTCGGCGTCGCCGCCGATCTCGCCGATCATGACGATCGCCTTGGTGTCGGGGTCGGCCTCGAACGCCGCGAGGGCATCGATGTGCGTGGTGCCGATGATGGGGTCGCCGCCGATGCCGATCGCGGTCGAGAAGCCCAGATCGCGCAGCTCGTACATCATCTGGTAGGTCAGGGTGCCCGACTTGCTGACGAGTCCGATCGGCCCCGTTCCGGTGATCGTGGCGGGAGTGATGCCGACGAGCGACTCGCCCGGGGTGATGATGCCCGGGCAGTTCGGCCCGATGATCCGGGTGGTGCCCTTCGCCTTGGCGTGCGCCCAGGCCTCGGCGGTGTCCTGCACCGGAATGCCCTCGGTGATCACGACGAGCAGCGGGATCTCGGCGTCGATGGCCTCGATCATCGCGTCCTTGGCGAAGGCCGGCGGCACGAAGACGATCGACACGTCGGCGCCGGTCTTCGCGATGGCCTCGGCCACGGTGCCGAACACCGGCAGGCTGATGCCGCCGTCGTGCTCGACCGTTGTGCCCGCCTTGCGCGCGTTGACGCCGCCGACGACCTGGGTTCCGGCCTTGAGCATGAGAGCGGTGTGCTTGGTGCCCTCACCGCCCGTGATGCCCTGGACGATGACTTTGGAGTCCTTGTTGAGGAAGATCGACATTTCTCGGCTGCCCTTTACTTGCTCGCCAGTTCGGCGGCCTTGTCGGCGCCCTGGTCCATGTTGTCGGCGAGGGTGATGAGCGGGTTCGCCGCGGCGCTCAGGATCGCACGCCCCTCCTCCACCTTGTTGCCGTCGAGTCGCACCACGAGCGGCTTGCTCGCCGTCGCGCCGAGGATCTCGAGCGCCTGCACGATGCCGTTCGCGACCGCGTCGCAGGCCGTGATACCGCCGAAGACGTTGACGAAGACGCTCTTGACCTGCGCGTCGCCGAGGATCACGTCGAGGCCGTTCGCCATGACCTGAGCGGATGCTCCGCCGCCGATGTCGAGGAAGTTGGCCGGCTTGACGCCGCCGTGCCTCTCGCCCGCGTAGCTGACGACATCCAGCGTGCTCATGACGAGGCCCGCGCCGTTGCCGATGATGCCGACCTGGCCGTCGAGCTTGACGTAGTTGAGGCCGAGCTTCTTGGCCTTCGCCTCGAGCGGGTCGGCCGCATCCTTGTCTTCGAGCGCCTCGTGCTCGGGGTGACGGAAGTCGGCGTTCTCGTCGAGCGAGACCTTGCCGTCCAGGGCGACGATGTCGCCGGCGCCGGTGAGCACGAGCGGGTTGACCTCGACGAGCGTCGCGTCTTCGCCCGTGTAGACCTCGTAGAGCTTCACGAAGACCGGGGCGACCTTGTCGATGAGCTCGGCCGGGAAGTGCGCGGCGACCGCGATGGCCTTCGCCTTCTCGAGGTCGAGCCCCTCGGCGGGGTTCACCTCGACCCGGGCGAGGGCTTCGGGGCGCTCGACGGCGAGCTCTTCGATCTCCATGCCGCCTTCGAAGCTCGACAGGCTGAGGTAGCTGCGGTTGGCCCGGTCGAGCAGCACCGAGAAGTAGTACTCCTGCTTGATGTCGGCGCCGGCCGCGACCATGACGCGCTTCACGACATGGCCCTTGATGTCGAGCCCGAAGATCCCCTTCGACAGCTCTTCGGCATCCGCCGGGGTCTTGGCGACCTTGACGCCGCCCGCCTTGCCGCGCCCTCCGGCCTTGACCTGGGCCTTCACCACGGTGACGCCGCCGAGCTTCTCGGCCGCGGCGCGCACCTCCTCGGGGGTGTCGGCGATGATGCCCGCGAGTACGGGGACACCGTACTTCTCGAAGAGATCACGGGCCTGGTACTCGAAAAGATCCACGCTGTTTTGCTTCTTCCGTCTGACGAGGAATCGGGCGGCCCGCTCGGCTGCGTCCGAGGACTGTCTCGACACCAAGATAGTTCGACGTCGAGAGACTTTCGGGCCAGAGAGAACTCTACCCGCTGACGATCACGGCAGGCTCCGAGAGGCGCCCGCCTGCGTGAAAACTTCGGGGGTTCTTGCTGCGACGATGGAGCATGACCCGCTCACGGACCTTCGAGCAGTACGCGGCAGACGGCGTGCTGGTGCTCGGCGGTGCCGCGGCGATCCTGCTGCAGGTGGCCGATCCGGTGGTGGCGCACGGGGTGGCCGGGTACAGCTCGTTCGCGCGCGACCCGATGAGGCGGCTGCGCAGCACGCTGAGCTACGTCTACGCGGTCGGGCTCGGGACGGACGCCCAGGCCGCGCTGGCCGCCGGGTCGGTCGACCGGGCGCACCACGGCATCCCCGGCGCGATGGATGCGCAGCGCCAGCTCTGGGTCGCCGCTACCCTGCACGAACTCGGCCGCGAGGTGCACGAGCTGGTGCACGGTCCGCTCGCGCCGCAGCTCGCGGACGAGATCTACGCCGCGAGCGGGCGGTTGGGCACCATGCTGCAGCTGCCGCCCGAGGCCTGGCCCGCCGACCGCGCCGCGTTCGCGGCGTACTGGGCGGATGCCGTAGCCGGCCTCGAGGTGACCGACGAGGCCCGCGGCATCGCCCGCGAACTGCTGCACAGCCGGGCCGCGCCCTGGTGGATCCGCGCGGGTCTGCCGCTCGCGCGCGTCGTCACGGCGGGGCTGCTGCCGCCGACCGTGCGCGATGCCTACGGCCTTGCGCATCATCCGGCTCGCTACCGCACCGCGATCCGGTTCGTGCGGGTGCTGGTGCGCGTGACGCCGCGACGGCTGCGTGAGCTGCCGTCGCGGCGTCTGCTGGCGCGGCTCGATGAGCCGCACCGCGGGAGCTACAGCTAGTCGGCCAGAATGCGGTAGAGCTCACGACGGAGCTCGTCGATCTTGGCCGTCGCCGCGGCCCGCTGCTCGGCGGTCGCCGAGCGGGGGAACTGCTTGACCGCGTCGAACAGGCGGCCGATGCTGGCCATGAACTCCTGGTCGACACCGCCGCGCGGACCGGCGGTCTGCCACGCGGCATCCAGCTGCTCCTTGTGCTCCGCCACATATGCGGTGCCCTCCTCGGTCAGCTCGTAGTCGGTGCGGCCGCCGTCGCCCTGCTGGCGCACGAGGCCCTCGTCGACGAGCTGCTGCAGCGTCGGGTAGACCGAGCCGGGGCTGGGGCGCCACGTCTGGTCGGTGCGCTCGGCGATGCCCTTGATCAGGGCGTACCCGGTCGCGGGCGCCTCGGCGAGCAGCGAGAGGATCGCGGCGCGGACGTCGCCCTTGCGGGCACGCCCGTGCCCGCCCCAGGCCTGCGCGAAGTCGCGCATCATCTCGGGGCCGAAGCCGCCGGGAAAGCCGCCGAAGCCGGGGCCGAAGCCCCCGCGCCCGCCGCGCCCCCGACCGGTGTGCTCGTCATGACCGTGCTCGCCGGGCATGCCGTGGTGAAAACGTGCGGCTGCCAGTGCGGCCGCTCGGGGATCGAAGTTGTTGTATCGCATGAGTGTCTCCTTGACCGGTCACGCCGCGGAGATGGAGTCCACGAGTGGTCGTGACCGTTACCGACACTATACCGATATATCGGAATAGAACGCAAGGGGATCGCGGCAACCCCGCCTGCGCCCTCTAGGCTGGCCGGGATGAGATTCGCCGCCCTCCGCGCCCCCTGGTACAAGGGATACCTGGCCGGCAGCGTGCTCATGATGGGCGGCGACAACCTCGAGCACGCGATCACCTACTGGGTGATGTGGCAGACCTTCCACTCGCCGCTCCTCGCGGGGCTCGCCGTGCTCACCCACTGGCTGCCGCACCTGTTCTTCGCGATCCCCCTCGGCGGCCTCGCCGACCGCTTCGACTGCCGGCGTCTCATCCAGCTCTCCGCCCTGCTGTTCATCGCGGTCTCGATCGCCTGGGGCATCCTCTTCGCGACCGGCGGCCTGCAGCCCTGGGAGTGCGTTGCGCTCCTGCTCGTGCACGGCTTCGCCAGCGCGATCTGGAAGGCGCCCGACCAGCTCATGCTCTACGACATGGTCGGTCCGACCGACCTGCCGAGCGCGGTGCGGCTGACGGCGACCGGCATCACGCTCGGCCAGCTGGTCGGCCCGGCGCTCGGCGCGCTGCTGCTGTTCACGGTCGGACCGACCGTCGGGATGTTCCTCAACGTAGCGATGTACCTGCCGTTCCTCGGCTACCTCTTCGCCGTGCCCATCACCGGCCACGTGCGTGACGCTGCCCGGCGGGCCGCCCCGCACCTGCGCGACATCGTGAGCGTGCTGCGGGAGGTGCCGAAGTACCCGTCGATCCTCGTCGTGATGATCCTGCAGGGCGCCATCGCGCTCTTCATCGGCGTCGCGCTCATGCCGCTGCTGCCCGAGTTCGGCGGCATCCTCGGTCAGGACGCGAACGGGGCCGGATACGCGGTGCTGGTCTCGTCGATGGCGGCCGGGGCCACCGCCGCCGGGATCACGCTCGAGGCGATCGGCCGCACCCGGGCCAGCACCCGCCTGGCCATCGTGGCCGGGATCGCCTTCGCGGCCAGCATCCTGGTGTTCGCGCTCTCGCGCAGCTACCCGCTCTCGATCGCCGCCCTGATCGTCGCGGGGGCGAGCAGCCTCGTCGCGGCATCCACGTCGCAGACGATCGTGCAACTCGAGGCCCCGCCGGAACGTCGCGGGCGGTTCGTGGGCGCCGCCGGCATGACGGGGCAGGGCTTCCAGGCCGGCAGCGGCATCCTGATCAGCGTGCTCGCCGGCGCGCTCGGGGTCGCCGGCGGGGTCGCGACCGCCGCGACAGCCCTGCTGCTGTGCGCCGCCGCGCTGCTCGTCGTGGTCGTGGTGCGCCGACCCACGCTGCCGGCGATCGAGCCGGACGCCGAGGCGCCGGTCGAGCTCGAGGCCTGACGCTCGGCGCCTGGGCCCGAGCCCTGAGTCGCTACAGCTTCTCGATGGGCGCGATCTTGATCAGCAGCCGCTTGCGACCCGCCTGATCGAACAGCACCTCGGCGATGCTCTTCGAGCCCTCGCCGGTCACGCCCGTCACCCGGCCCTCGCCGAAATCGCTGTGCCGGATGCGGTCCCCCACCGCGAGCGTGAGGTCGCCATTGTCGCGCACCTTGTTGGTGACCGTGTTGGTCCACTCCGTCTTGACCCTGGGCGGCGCGGCAGGCAGGGCGGTTCCGTAGCCGAACCGCTCGGACGAACCGGTGCCGCGCCCGTTGAGTGCACGCGAGCGCGTACCACCCCGCGAGGTGGCCATGCCCGGGCTCTGTCGCCACTCGATCAGCTCGGCGGGGATCTCTTGCAGGTAGCGGCTCGGCATCGCGACACTCGTATCGCCGAAGGTCGAGCGGGTCATCGCCAGCGAGAGGTACAGGCGCTTTCTCGCGCGGGTGATCCCCACATAGAACAGCCGCCGCTCCTCGGCCAGCCCGCCCGGCTCGCCGCTCGAGATACGGTGCGGCAGCAGGTCCTCCTCGACGCCGGTGAGGAACACCGCATCGAACTCCAGGCCCTTCGCCGTGTGCAGGGTCATGAGCGACACCGTGCCGCTCGAGTCGTCGAGCTCGTCGGCGGCCGCGACGAGCGAGACCTCGGTGAGGAAATCGACGAGTGTGCCCTCGGGGTTGTTGCGGGCGAACTCCTTGGTCACCGCCACGAGCTCTTCGACATTCTCGATGCGGGCCTCGTCCTGCGGGTCGCGGGTCGCCCGCAGCGCGTCGATGTATCCGGTGCGCTCGAGGATCTTGACCAGGATGTCGGCGGGCTTGGTGGTCGGAGCCGAGTCGGTCGCCTCGTCGAGGATCGCCGCGAACTCGAGGATCGCCGCCGTGACCTTGGGTCCGAGGCCGAGCTGGGCGGCATCAGGCAGGGCGTCGCGCAGCGTCACCCCGACGCGGTCGGCGTAGCCCTGCAGCGCGGCCTCCGTGGCGGGCCCGATGCCGCGCTTGGGCACGTTCATGATGCGGCGCAGGGCCAGGTCGTCGGCGGGGTTGGCGACCTGGATGAGGTAGGCCATCGCATCCTTGATCTCGGCCCGCTCGTAGAACTTCGTACCGCCGAGCACCCGGTAGGGAATGGCCGAGCGGATGAAGATCTCCTCCAGCGCGCGGGTCTGCGAGTTGGTGCGGTAGAACACCGCGATGTCGCTGTAGCGCTCGCCCTGCTCGTGGAGGGTAGCGATCTCGTCGGCGACGAACTGGGCCTCGTCGTGCCCCGTGTAGCCCGTGTAGCCGATGATCTTGTCGCCCGAGCCGACCGTGGTGAAGAGGTTCTTGGCCTTGCGGTCGAAGTTGTTCGAGATCACGGCGTTGGCGGCGTCGAGGATGTTCTGCGTCGAGCGGTAGTTCTGCTCCAGCAGGATGACCTTCGAGTTGGGGAAGTCGCGTTCGAACTCGACGATGTTGCGGATGTCCGCACCGCGGAACGCGTAGATCGACTGGTCCGAGTCGCCCACGACGGTCAGCGACGCGCCCGGGATGCCGCCGTTGGCATCCACGCTCATCCGGGTGTCTTCGGGCACGTGCTGCGGCTTGATCGGACGCACCAGCTCGCGGATGAGCGAGTACTGGGCGTGGTTGGTGTCCTGGTACTCGTCGACGAGCACGTGCCGGAAGCGCCGCTGGTAGAGGGCGGCGACCTCGGGGAAGGCCCGGAACAGGTGAACGGTCTCGGCGATCAGATCGTCGAAGTCGAGGGCGTTCGCCCGGCGCAGCCCCGCCGTGTACCGGCGGAAGATCTCGAGGAACGCGACCTCCTGCGGATCGTCGGCGTTCACGTTGCGCGAGTAGCTCTCGGCGTCGGTCAGCTCGTTCTTGAGCTTCGAGATCTTGCCGCTCACGTTGCCGGGCGTGAAACCGAGGGTGTCGGCGTCCAGCTCCTTGAGGATGCGCTTGATGAGGGCGCGGCTGTCGGCCGAGTCGTAGATGGTGAACGACTGCGTCATCCCCATCGACTCGGCCTGACGGCGCAGGATGCGCACGCACGCGGAGTGGAAGGTCGAGATCCACATCCCCTCGGCGGCCCCGCCGACCAGGGCCTGCACGCGCTCGCGCATCTCGGCCGCGGCCTTGTTGGTGAAGGTGATCGCGAGGATCTGGCTCGGCCACGCCTCGCGGGTCTGGATCAGCCCGGCGACCCGCCGCGTGAGCACGCTGGTCTTGCCGGATCCCGCGCCCGCCACGATGAGCAGCGACGGCCCCCGGTAGAGCACGGCCTCGCGCTGCTGCGGATTGAGCCCCTCGAGCAGCGCGTCGTCGGGAACGGGTGCGGAGCCGGGCGCCGTGCCGTGCGATCCCGGTTGCCTCGTCCCCGGATCCGCGTCGAAGGCGTCCAGAACGAAGGTCATGATCCCCCGATTCTAGGTGCGGCCGCCGACGCCGGCCGGGGCCCCGCCCCCGCCGCCCCGCCCCACCGCCCCGCCCCGCCTCGCCGAATGAAGGAGACGGCGAGCAAGTGACCGAACGAAGCGCTTGCGGTGGGGCGGAGAGCGCGTCGCTTCCTTCATTCGTACCAGTCGGGAACCGGCATCCACCGATTCCGTGAGGTCAGGCCACGCTGAGCACGCGGGGCCCGATGCTCTGAGCCATGAGCAACGCCCTCCAAACCATCGACGCCCATGGCGGGCTCGCTGCCGCGCACGAACTCCAGCTCAATGGGGTCCGCCGTGTCGACATCGACCGCGACCTGACGCGCGGACGCATCCAGCGGGTGCGGCAGGGTTGGTACGCGCGTGTGTCGCTCGATCCCGTTCTCGCCCGTGCGGCACGAGTCGGGGGCCGCCTCACCTGCTCCTCGGCACTCGCGCGTCGTGGCGTGTGGGTTCACGATGACCAGCACCTCCACGTCGCTGTGGCAGGAAACGCGTGCCGACTCCGCTCCCCCGACGCGGCGGGTCGCCGCCTGCAGCACACCGACCCCGTCACGGTGCACTGGAACGACTCCGGCGGCCGGTCCCGACTGCTCGCCGATGACCTCTCCGCCCTCGCGGCTCTCTGCGGTTGTGCCGCGCCGGACCTGGTCACGGCGACAGCGGATTCCCTCCTCAGAGCGGTCCCCCATCAAGCCGTCCCCGAAATGCGCTCGGAGCTGGAAGCCCTCGCCGACCGACAATCCCCTCGCTACGGTCGCGCGCTGCGCGCAGCCGACGGGATCTGCGAGTCCGGCATCGAGACGCTCTTCTGGTTGCGGATGCAGGCGCTCCGCCCACGCCGGCAGGTTCGGATTCCCGGAGTCGGTCGCGTCGACTTCCTTCTCGGAGACCGCCTCGTGATCGAAGTGGATGGGCGCGAGTTCCACTCCTCCCCCGACTCCTTCGAGGCCGATCGCCGTCGCGACGCGGCATTGAGTTCACTCGGCTACCGGGTACTCCGCTTCAGCTACCGCCAGATCATGCACGACTGGGAGGCCGTCGCGTCCGCCGTCTGGGCCGCGGTGGCTCGAGGCGACCGCTACTGACCGTCACGGACCGCGCCGCGATCCCTCCCCGACCTCTGGCGAAATGAAGGAAGAGGCATGCGTCACAACGCATCCGGCGCGAGGTCACGGCGGGCATCCGCCGGTGTTCCTTCATTTTGAGCAGGGACACGTCCGTCCTGCGCAACCGGCGGGGGCGTCTGCCCGGCGCCGCCGCCGCGGTCAGAGGCCGTCGCGGGCGGCCAGCCCGAGATCCGGGTGGTCGACGAAGATCCCGTCGACGCCGGTGCCGATGATGAGCTCGAACTCGGCGCGCCAGTCGCCCCAGTCGGCCGCCGCCGATCCGCGCCGGTGGGTGCTCGCGAGGAAGGCGTTCTCGGGCCGCAGCGTCCAGGTGAACACCTTCAGCCCGTGATCGTGGGCGCGCGCGACCAGTTCGGAGCCTCCGGCCGTGCCCCCGGGGCCCTCCGGGCCTCCAGGACCGGGGGCGGCATCCAGCAGCAGGCTCGCGTTCACGCTCACCCCGTCGACCTCGCGCGCGAGCCGGGCGAGGCCCGCATCCGTCAGCTGTTCGGCGTAGGGCGTCGCGGCTTCGCCGTCGCGGGCCACGAGATCGGGGGCCGCGCCCGCCTCCTCGAGCAGGTAGACGTAGTCGGCGTCGAGGCCGCGCTCCGCGAGCTGACCGAGCACGGTCTGCTCGAAGCATTCGACCGTCAGGCGATCGCGGCCTCCCCACGGCGCCAGCTGCTCCGCGACCCGACCGTCGAGCGGCATCCCGATCGACGCGAAGTAACTCGGATGCTTCACCTCCGCCACCAGCCGCACCTCGCGTCCCCGCCGCTCGGCCGCATCGTCGAGCAGCTCGAGCAGCTCGCTCAGCCGCAGCATCGGCTGGCTGCCGTCGAAGGTGCTCGAGTGCTGTCGCAGCTGCGGCAGCCGCTCGACGGCGCGCAGCGTCGCCAGCTCGTCCCAGCTGAAGTCCTCCGTGAACCAGCCCGTCAGCTCGACTCCGTCGACCGTCTTGGTCACGCGTCGATCCGCGAACTCCGGATGCCGCGCCACGTCGGTCGTGCCCGAGATCTCGTTCTCGTGCCGGACGACGAGCACCCCGTCCCGCGTGACCACGAGGTCGGGTTCGACCGCATCCGCACCGAGCGCCATCGCCAGCTCGTACGACGCCCGGGTGTGCTCGGGGCGGTACCCGGGAGCCCCGCGGTGGCCGATCACGAGCGGCGCGATCGGGGGGTGCGAGGGGCTCATCCGCCCACGATAATCTGGCGAGACCATGACCGTCTGCGCGAACTGCTCTCGCGAGCTGCAACCGCAGTGGAAGTACTGCATCTTCTGCGGCACGTCGACGGCCGTGATCCGGGCCGAGGACATTCCGGCCGACGAACCGCCCGCAACGCCGTCGGCGATCCGCCCGTCGACCACGACCATGCCGCAGAGGGTCAACGTGCTGGCCGTCCTCGCCCTGATCCTGGGATGCCTCGCGAGCCCGCTCGCCGCCCTCTTCGGCCACCTCGCGCTCTCGCAGATCTCCCACTCCGGCGAACGGGGAACGGCGATCGCCTGGGTCGCCGTCGTGCTCGGCTACCTCTCGCTCGCCGCGCTGCTCGTGTTCGTCATCGCCGTCATCGTCGTGAACCGCTGAGTCGGCCCGGCATGACAACGCGACGACCGCTGCGCTGGGGCGGATCCCGTTCTCGCGCGATCGGCGGGGTCGCGCTGATCGTGAGTGGCGGGGTCGCCATCGCCGGATCCGACACCTACGTGCTGCTTCTGCTGCTGGCCGGAACCGTTGCGCATGTCACGGGATGGTGCGTGATGCCGGCGGACGGCTGGCGCCGGGTCACCGCGGCCGCCCTCTCGACCCCCGCCGTCTGGCTGCTGCTCACGGGGCCGAGATTCATCGCGGTGCTCGTGCTGCCCTACATCGGCTGGTTGCTGGTGCGACATCGCCCCCTGCGCAGCTACCCGACGATCACCTTCGTGCTGGCGGGGGCCGTGATCCTGCCCAGCCTGTTCTCGAACTACAGCCAGATGCTCCCCGCCGTCGCGATCGAGTTCGCCGTGATCGTCGCCTCGGCCTGGGCCGCCTGGGCCGTGGCGACCACGCGCGACTCCCGGCATCTTCCCGAGCAATATCCGTAGAGTTGAGCCAACACCGACCCTCGGAGGCCGTCATGTCGAATCCCGTCTTCTCGAACTCGCCCGCCTTCTCGGCGAAAGCCGCGAAGCGTCAGGCAGCCAAAGAGGCCGCCATCGCCGTGCCGACGCCGTCGGCCGAGCAGCTGAACGAGCACTTCGGGCTGCCGGATGCGACCCCCGCCCAGATGGATCGCATGAGCTATGAAGACACCATCGTCAAGACGGGCGTGAGCTTCCTCATCCTGGTCGCGGGTGCCGCGATCGGCTGGTTCGTGCCGGCCCTGCTGCTGCCCGCCCTGGTGGTCGGGCTCGTGCTCGGCCTCGTCAACACCTTCAAGAAGAACCCGTCGCCGACCCTGATCCTGCTCTACGCGGCGGCCGAGGGGGTTCTGGTCGGCGCGGTCTCGGCCTGGTACAACCGGACGTTCTCGTCGGGGCTCGTTCCGATGGCGGTGTTCGGCACGCTCGCCGTCGTCGGCATCACGCTCGCCCTGTTCGCCAGTGGCAAGGTGCGGGCGTCGGCGCGCGCCACCAAGATCTTCCTGGTCGCGATGGTCGGCTACCTGGTCTTCTCGCTCGTCAACGTCGGACTCATGATGTTCGGCGTCACGAACTCGATGTTCGGGATGCGCGACGCAGTGATCCCGGGCACGAGCATCCCACTCGGCGTGCCGCTCGGCATCCTCGTCGTGCTGATGGCGGCCTACTCGCTCGTGATCGACTTCGACTTCGTCAAGCGCGGGGTCGAATCCGGACAACCGCGCCGCTACGGCTGGACCGCGGCCTTCGGGATCATGGTCACGGTCGTGTGGCTCTACCTCGAGATCCTGCGCCTGCTGTCGTACTTCATGCCGCGCAACTGAACGAACGCTGGAGCTGAAAGCGACGGCCATTTCTGGCCGTCGCCGCGACGCCAGTTCCGAGGGCCGTCTCGGCCCTCGGCTGTCGGCTCGTTGAGGCAGGGACGGGCGCCGGAGTGAAGCTGAAAGAGCGCAGAAATGGGCCAGCCTCACCCGCTTCCCGACGCCCGAGACGGGCGCCGGAGTGAAGCTGAAAGAGCCCAGAAATGGGCTAGCCTCACCCGCTTCCCGACGCCCGGGACGGGCGCCGGAGTGAAGCTGAAAGAGCCCAGAAATGGGCTCTTTCTTAACGCTTCACTCCCACTCGATGGTTCCGGGGGGCTTCGAGGTGACGTCGAGCACGACCCGGTTCACACCCGCGACCTCGTTCGTGATGCGCGTCGAGATCTTGGCGAGCGTGTCGTAGGGCAGGCGCGTCCAATCGGCGGTCATCGCGTCTTCGGATGACACCGGCCGCAGCACGATCGGGTGGCCGTAGCTGCGTCCGTCGCCCTGCACGCCGACCGAACGCACGTCGGCCAGCAGCACGACCGGGCACTGCCAGATCTCGCCGTCGAGGCCCGCTGCGGTCAGCTCGGCGCGCGCGATGGCATCCGCGTGACGCAGCAGCTCGAGACGATCGAAGGTCACCTCGCCCACGATCCGGATGCCGAGCCCGGGCCCGGGGAACGGCTGACGCCCCACGATGACCTCGGGCAGTCCCAGCTCGCGGCCGATCGCCCGCACCTCGTCCTTGAACAGGGTGCGCAGCGGCTCGACGAGCTCGAACTGCAGGTCCTCCGGCAGGCCGCCGACGTTGTGATGGCTCTTGATGTTCGCGGTGCCCGTGCCGCCGCCCGACTCGACGACATCCGGATACAGCGTGCCCTGCACGAGGAACGCGATCGGGTCGCCGTCGGCGGCCGACTCGGCGACGAGTTCGGCCTGCGCCGTCTCGAAGGTGCGGATGAACTCGCGCCCGATGATCTTGCGCTTCTGCTCCGGGTCGGTCACGCCGGCGAGGGCACCGAGGAACTGCTCGGCCGCGTCGATCGTGACGAGCCGCACGCCCGTGGCGGCCACGTAATCCTGCTCGACCTGCTCGCGTTCCCCCGCGCGCAGCAGCCCGTGGTCGACGAAGACGCAGACCAGCTGATCGCCGACCGCCTTGTGCACGAGGGCCGCGGCGACGGCCGAATCGACACCGCCCGAGAGGCCGCAGATGACCTTGCCGCCGCCCACCTGGGCGCGGATCTTCTCCACCTGCTCGGCGATGACGTTGCCGCTGTTCCAGTCGGCCGCGATGCCCGCCGCGTCGTGCAGGAAGTTCTCGATGACGCGCTGGCCGAACTGCGAGTGCTTCACCTCGGGATGCCACTGCACCCCGTAGAGCTTGCGGGCGTCGCTGGCGAAGGCGGCGACCGGCGTCGACTCGCTCGCAGCGAGCACGTCGAAACCCTCGGGGGCCTTGACCACCGAGTCGCCGTGGCTCATCCAGGCGGTCTGCTCCTCCGGCTGCCCGCTCAGCAGCACCCCGCCGGGGGCCGTCAGCCGCACCCCGGTCGAGCCGTACTCCCGGGCGCCGGTCTTGGCGACCTCGCCGCCGAGCTGACGGGCCATGACCTGGAATCCGTAGCAGATGCCGAGCGTGGGGATGCCGAGCTGCAGCACCCCGTGATCGAGATCGGGTGACCCCGGCTCGTAGACGCTCGACGGACCGCCGCTGAGTACGATGCCCGCGGGGTTCTTCGCGGCGACTTCTGCGGCCGAGATGGTGTGCGGAACGATCTCGCTGTAGACGCCGGCCTCGCGCACACGACGGGCGATCAGCTGGGCGTACTGCGCACCGAAGTCGACGACCAGGACGGGATGGGCCTCGCTGCCGGCGGCGGCCGCTGCGGCACCCGCTGCCGTCACGCCGTCGCTCCGGCCTCGGCCGGCACGGCCGTCGCGTGCGCCTCGGCCAGACGCTCCTCGACGTACCGGGGCACCCGGAACTCGAAGTAGAACGAGAGCCCGGGAACGATGCCGCCGAGCGCGATCAGCAGGAAGCGCCGGAAGCTGAAGCGCAGCATCCGCCACATCAGGAAGTCGCATCCGAGGTAGAGCACGTACAGCCAGCCGTGCGCGATCAGGATGCCGGTCGAGAGGTCGACGGCCCGGATGAGCTCCCGCGGCTGCAGCGCGAGGAAGCCGAATGCTCCCCCCAGCTCGATGTCGACGCCGAGCCCGTAGCGGAGCACCATCATGGCGCACAGCAGCAGGAGGAAGACACCGGTCACGATGGCGGAGACGCGGTAGACCGCGAGGACCTTGCGGATGCGGGGGACGTCAGACGGACGGGGTCCGGAGGGCATACCCCTATCCTACGTTTCGCGCACGGGCGGCTCGGACCGCCCGTCGGTCTCCAGCTCCTTCTCGACCTCGTCCTTCACCAGCCGATACCAGAGGTAGACCGCGAAGCCGGCGAAGATCGCCCACTCCGCGGCGTAGAACACGTTCAGCCAGTTGAGCGTCAGGTCCTGGCTCGGGGCCGGCGAGTCGATCTTCGCGAGCCCCGCCGACGGGGTCGCCGCGACGAGGTAGCCGCCGTACACCGAGCCGTCGAAGGACGCCCACTGATTGATCAGGGCGGCGACGGATGCGGCGCTCTGGCCGCCCTTCTCGACATCCGGCTGGTCGGGCGACTCGCTCGGCAGGTAGCGGCCGATCAGCGGGCTCGCGATCGACGCCGAGCCTTCAGCCGCGAGTGCCGCCGCCCGTGTCGGCGCCCAGCCGAGCGCCACCGCGAGCTCGGCACCCTCTCCGGTGGTCACGTGGCCGATCAGCCAGTAGCCGGTCTTGCCGCCGTTCACCCGGTCGCTCAGTATGACGTCGTCACCCGGGACGAGAGTGCCGACGGTCGTGACCATCCGGCCCAGCTGCGGATCGGTGACCGCGGTGTCGGGCTTCGCGATCGAGCCGAGCGCCACGGGCGTCTCGGTGGCGATCGGGGCGACGGTGGCGCTCGCAACGCTGCGAGCGAGCTGCCACTGGCCGAGTGCCGAGAACCCGGCCGCGATCGCCAGGGCGAGCAGCAGGGCGCCGATCCAGCGCGGACGGCGGGCGACCGACCAGAACGACACGTCGACGGCCGGGGACGGGACAACGGGCGCGGTCATCAATACTCCGGGTCGCGGTGGCGGGCGTCGTCGTGGTCGCTCTGCTCGCCGGCCTGGCGAGCGATGCGCGCCTCCGCGTCGGGGTCGGCTCCGGCCGCAAGCAGCTCACCGCGCTGCTCGGCCGGCACCTCGTCGAGCTCGTCGCCCCGACCGGGTCGTCGCGCTGCCCGGGCGTCGTGGGCGTCGACCAGGAACGTGCCGGTGCCGTCGACCGCGTCGACGGGGACGCCGTCGGAGGCCGCGACATCCATGGCCGCGAGGTCGTCGTCGGCCGCACCCGCCATCGCCGCCTCCGCGAGGGCGAACTCGCGGTCCCGATCGTGGTCGCCCGCCGCCGGCGCGGCGAGCGGTGTGCGGCGCCGGCGCCACCACCCCGAGAACAACCAGCCGCCGAAGCGCTCCGAGTTGACGGCGAGCACGGGTCCGACGATCGCCATGATCAGAACGTACAGTCCGGCGAAGGGAGTAAGCCGAGAGTCCAGCCCGGCGGCCGAAGCCAGGGTCGCGAGGATGAGGGCGAACTCGCCGCGGTTCTGCAGCATCCCGCTCACGTTGATGCCCTCTGCGGGGGTGAGCTTGCTGAGCCAGGCGATCAGCTGCCCGCCCGCCGTGTTCAGCACCAGGGTCAGCACGACGGCGACGACCACCGGCACGAGCACGGAGCCGAAGGTCGACGGGTTGAGGGCGAGTCCGAAGTTGAGGAAGAAGAAGGCGCCGAACACGTCCCGCAGCGGCAGCGAGAACTGCTCGATGCGCGCCTTGAAGCGGGTGGCGCCCAGCACGAGGCCGATCAGGAAGGCGCCGATGGCATCCGAGACCCCGAGCATCTCGCCGATGCCGCCGAAGGCGACGGCGAGGCCGAAGAACAGGATCGTGAACAACTCGTCGTCGCGGGTGCCCACCAGGCGCGAGACCAGGCGGCCGCCCCAGCGCGCCAGCGCGAACATCGCCACCAGGAACACGAACGAGACCGTGAGCTGCAGCACGATCGCCCAGATGTCCTTCTGCCCGCCGATGATGACGGTCACGATCGCGAGGTAGACGGCGACGAAGACGTCTTCGACCACCGTGATCCCCAGGATGACGGGGGTCTCGCGGTTCGCCAGGCGACGCAGCTCGATCAGCAGCTTGGTGACGATCGCGCTCGAGGAGGTCGCCGTCATCCCGGCGATGATGAGCGCCTCGCGGGTACCCCAGCCCACCCACATGCCGAAGAGGAGCCCCGCCCCCATGTTGATGATGATGCGGGTGCCGCCGCTCAGCAGCAGCGCCTTGGCGTTGCCGAAGAACTCGTCCTGGTCGAACTCGAGGCCCAGGCTGAACAGCAGGAAGATCAGCCCGAACACGGCGATCAGCTCGACGTCGGCCGATTTGAAGCTGAGCGGGAACCAGGCGAAGTGCGGGCTCGCGACGAGCCCGACGAGCATGTAGATCGGGATCGCGGGCAAGCCGATCAGCTTGCCCAGGCGCCCCAGCAGGTAGGCGATGACGAACAGGACGCCGAGGACGAGGAGTTCGCTACCCAGGTGCATGCGTCAGTTTCCGGGTGGCGCGTCCACGGACTCAGCCTTCGCCTTGAACTCGCCCGTCCGGTAGAAGAGGAATGCCTTCGCGACCTTCTCGGGCGCGCCCGCGACGACGAGCGTGTCGCCGGGGAAGACCTTGAAGTCCTCGTCGGGAGCCGGGTTCGCCGACTCGCCGCGCACGACCGCGACGACCGTCACGCCCGGAAGACCGCGGGCGGTCATGTTGCCGAGCGGCTGACCGGCGATGTGGTCGTCGTAGTCGACGTGGAACCAGTCGATCGAAAGACCGGGGATCTGATCGAGCCCCGACAGGGACTCGGTGATCTTCGTTCCGCCGAGCAGCTCCGCGAGGGTGTGCGCCTCGTCTTCGTCGAGTCGGAGCGAGACCTTGCGGGCGGCACCGTCTTCGGCGTCGGCGAAGGTGATGAGGTCGCTGTGCCCCGAACGGTGGCTGATGACGCCGACCTTGCCGCCGTCGTCGGTGACGAAGGTGTGAAGCACTCCGACTCCCGGAAGCTTCACCCGTCTCACGTCAACCATGAAACCCATTCTACCGACGGCACGGACGGGCATCCGGCGATCCGCCGTGGGCGAAGGGCGCGCTAGCGGCCCTGGTACGGTGCGACGACGACCTCGACGCGCTGGAACTCCTTGAGGTCGGAGTACCCGGTCGTGGCCATCGAGCGCCGCAGGGCGCCGATCAGGTTGACCCGGCCATCCGGGTTCGCCGACGGCCCGAACAGCAGTTGCTCGAGCGGCGCGAGCGTGCCGACCTGAACCCGGCTGCCGCGCGGCAGCTCGGCGTGGTGCGCCTCGGCGCCCCAGTGCCAACCGCCGCCGGGAGCCTCCTCGGCACGGGCGAGCGCCGTGCCGAGCATGACGGCGTCGGCGCCCACCGAGATGGCCTTGACGATGTCGCCGCTCGTGCCCAGGCCGCCGTCGGCGATCACGTGCACGTAGCGGCCGCCGGACTCGTCGAGGTAGTCGCGCCGCGCCCCCGCGACATCCGCCACCGCGGTCGCCATCGGGGCGTGGATGCCGAGGCTGGCACGTGTCGTCGAGGCGGCTCCCCCGCCGAAGCCGACCAGCACCCCGGCCGCGCCCGTGCGCATGAGGTGGAGCGCGGCGGTGTAGGTCGCCGCGCCGCCCACGATGACCGGCACGTCGAGCTCGTAGATGAACTTCTTGAGATTGAGCGGCTCGACCGACTTGCTGACGTGCTCGGCGCTCACGGTAGTGCCGCGGATGACGAACAGGTCGACGCCGGCATCCACGACCGCCTGGGAGTGCTCCTGCGTACGCTGCGGACTGAGGGCGCCGGCCACCGGGACGCCGGCGGCCCGGATCTCGGCCAGCCGCTGCTTGATCAGCTCGGGCTTGATCGGCTCGGCGTACAGCTGCTGCATCCGGGCTGTCGCGAGCTCCGGTGACAGCGCACGGATCTCGGCGAGAACCGGCTCCGGATCGTCGTAGCGGGTCCAGAGCCCCTCGAGGTTGAGCACGCCGAGGCCGCCCAGGCGGCCGATCGCGATCGCCGTGCTGGGGCTCACCACGGAATCCATCGGAGCCGCCAGCACCGGCATGTCGAAGGTGAACGCGTCGATGGACCACTTGACCGAGACGTCCTGCGGGTCACGGGTGCGGCGGCTGGGCACGATCGCGATGTCGTCGAATGCGTACGCGCGACGCGCCCGCTTGGACCGGCCGATCTCGATGTCGCTCACGATGCCCGATCCTACCGGGACCCGCTCCCCCGGCCGCAGAGCGAGTCGGGGTAGCGCTCGGCTCCCCGGCTGCGCAGACTCTGAGGATGAACGTCGACGCCGAGCCCCTCGAGACCCTTCGCACGCGCACGAGCGTCAAATGGACCGCGTACCCGCCCGACGTGCTGCCGTTGTTCGTCGCCGAGATGGACTACCCCCTCGCCCCCGGCATCGTGCGCACCCTGCACGACCGCATCGCCGCCTCCGACTCCGGGTACGTCGGGTCGCCGGGCGAGCTGCCCGCGGCGTTCGCCGACTTCGCCCAGCGCCGTTGGGGCTGGCGGCCCCGGCGGCGCGGAATCCGCACCACGACCGACGTGAGCGTCGCCATCGTCGAGACCCTGCGGCGCGTGATCACCCCCGGTGACGGTGTCGTCATCACGACGCCGGTCTACCCGCCGTTCGCCGAGTTCGTCGCCGAGGCCGACGGCATGGTCGTCGACGTGCCGCTTGCGACGTCCGCGGACCGCCCGAGCGGGTACGGGCTCGACCTCGACGGGATCGAGCGCGCGTTCGCCGCGGGGGCGACGGCCATGCTGCTGTGTCATCCGCACAATCCCCTCGGACTCATCCACCCCCTCAGCGATCTCGAGTTGCTCGCGGCGAGCGCCGCGCGCCACGGCGTGACCGTGATCAGCGACGAGATCCACAGCCCGCTGGTGTTCCCGGGCGAGACCTTCACGCCCTTCCTCAGCGTCTCGGATGCCGCCCGCGATCACGGCCTCACCGTGACCTCGGCGAGCAAGGGCTTCAATCTCGCGGGCATCAAGTGCGCGATGATGATCGCCGAATCGGCGCGCGGAATCGCCGCGCTCGACGGCATGAGCTTCGAGGTCGGCGCACGCACGAGCATCCTCGGCCTGCACGCGAGCGTGGCCGGCTTCCGCGACGACGAGCCGTGGCTCGACGGGGCGATCGCCGCGATCCAGCGATCGAGCGAGCTGTTGGCCTCTTTGCTCGCACGGTACCTGCCCGAGGTCGGCTACCGTCCGCCGCGGGCCGGCTTCCTGGCGTGGCTGGACTTCCGCGAGCTCGGCTGGGGCGACGACCCGGCGGCGCGAATCCTCAAGGAGGCCAGAGTCGCCCTCGTGCCCGGGCCCGACTTCGGGCCGGCCGGCGCCGGATTCGCCCGCCTCAACCTCGCGTGCTCACCGGAGGTGCTCACCGAGGCGATCGAGCGCATCGCCGCGCTGCGCTCCCCCTCCTGAGCGGGCTCAGCGCGAGTAGTTCGGGGCCTCGACGGTCATCTGGATGTCGTGGGGGTGCGACTCCTTGAGCCCGGCCGGCGTGATCCGCACGAACTTCCCGAGCTGCTTGAGCTCCGGGATCGTGCGGGCGCCCACGTAGAACATGCTCTGCCGCAGGCCGCCGACCAGCTGGTAGACGGTGGCACCGAGGGCGCCGCGGTAGGGCACCCGACCCTCGATCCCTTCGGGGATGAGCTGCGCATCCGAGGGCACGTCGGCCTGGAAGTAACGGTCGCGCGAGTACGAGGTCTTCTTGCCGCGGTCGCTGAGCGCACCGAGCGAGCCCATGCCGCGGTAGTTCTTGAACTGCTTGCCGTTGCTGTAGACGAGGTCTCCCGGGCTCTCGTCGGTGCCGGCGAGCAGCGAGCCGAGCATGACGGTGTCGGCGCCCGCGACGAGCGCCTTGGCGATGTCGCCCGAATACTGCAGGCCGCCGTCGGCGATGACCGGGATGCCGGTCTCGCGGGCCGCCAGCGAGGCCTCGTAGACGGCGGTCACCTGCGGGACTCCGACGCCCGCCACGACGCGCGTCGTGCAGATCGAACCCGGACCGACGCCCACCTTGATGGCGTCGGCTCCCGCGTCGACGAGCGCCTGGGCGCCGCTGCGGGTGGCCACGTTGCCGCCGATGACGTCGACCGACGCGAAGGCCGGGTCCGACTTCAGGCGGCGGATGATGTCGAGCACGCCCTTCGAGTCGCCGTTGGCCGTGTCGACGACGATGACGTCGACACCGGCCTCGAGGAGCGCTCCTGCACGCTCCCAGGCGTCACCGAAGAAGCCGATCGCGGCGCCGACGCGCAGCCGGCCCGCGTCGTCCTTCGTGGCGTTCGGGTACTTCTCGGTCTTCTCGAAGTCCTTGACCGTGATGAGGCCGCTGAGCCGGCCCGCGGGGTCGACGAGCGGGAGCTTCTCGATCTTGTGCTGGGCGAAGATCGCGACCGCGTCATCCGGGTCGATGCCCATGGGGGCCGTGATGAGCGGCGCCTTCGTCATGACGTCGCGCACGAGGGTCGTCGCCTTCTCGAACGGCGAGACGAAGCGCATGTCGCGGTTGGTGATGATGCCGACGAGCGTTCCGTCGCCCTCGACGACCGGCAGGCCCGACACCCGGAACTGCCCGCACATCGCGTCGACCTCGGCCACCGTGGCGTCCGGAGTCGTGGTCACCGGGTTGGTGATCATGCCGGACTCGCTGCGCTTGACCTTGTCGACGTGCATCGCCTGATCGGCGATCGAGAGATTGCGGTGCAGCACCCCGAGGCCGCCCTGGCGGGCCATCGCGATGGCCATGCGCGACTCGGTCACGGTGTCCATCGCGCTGGAGACGAGCGGTGCGCTCAGGCTGATCCGGCGGGTGAGCCGCGAGGAGGTGTCCGCCTCGCTCGGGATGACGTCGGTATGCCCCGGCAGGAGCATCACGTCGTCGTAGGTGAGTCCGACGAAACCGAACGGATCGGGCTGGTCCATGCTGTCTGTTCTCCTGGCTGGAAGCACTGCGAAGAGGGGTGGAACCGGCCTGCGACGATGGACCCCGGCTACCTTTCGCAACCGCGATTGCTTGACCGCTATTCCATCACACTCCATCATGGGCGGAGCCCGTCGTCGCACGAAGGAGTGCACGAGTGTTGCGATATCGAAACACGCGGGACACAAACGGCAAGTACGGTGAACACCACGCTCGGATCGTCCTTCGCGGCGGCACCTGCATGACAGTTGCCGCGACCGCTCCATCCACCGGAGGTACCCATGGTGAAGGCGCCACTCCTGTCGCCCCGTGTTGCGAGGCTGATTGTCGGCCTTCTCGCTGTGCTCGTCGCCGTCGGCGCGATGGCCTTCTCGGCGGTTCCGGCGATCGCGGCGACTCGCGCCGATCCGACGGATTCGCCGAGCCCGACCCCCACGGCCACCGCTCCAGCCCAATACGCCGAGATCTGGGTGCGCGTCGCGGCCGACAAGAGCAACGTCCCCGGGGTCGTGGTCAAGGTCACCGGCCCCAAGGGATTCTCGCAATCGTTCACGACCGGCGCCGACGGCAAGGTCGCCGCCGGCGTGCCGCGCTCGGGCGACTACACCTTCGCGCTCGACGCCTCGAGCCTGCCCGACAAGACCCTCGGCCCGGCCATCAATCCGCTCAAGATCACGATCTCGAGCGGCGACCAGGGTGACCCGGCCTACTTCCTGCTCACCCCGAGCGGTGCGTCGCTGAACCCGGGCAACTCGGCGAGCCCCTCCCCTGGCTCAGGTGGCGGGGGCGGCGACTCCACGGACTACTTCTCGCTGGTGACCAACCTCTTCGTCAACGGCGTCATCTTCGGTCTGCTCCTCGCGCTGGCCTCGATCGGCGTCTCTCTGATCTACGGCACGACCGGGCTCAACAACTTCGCGCACGGCGAGCTGGTCACCTTCGGGGCCCTCGCCGGATACGTGCTGAGCGGCATCCTGCACGCGCCCATCGTGGTGGCTCTCATCGGGTCCTTCGTGCTCGGCGGCGTCTTCGGTTACGTGCAGGACCTGGGGCTCTGGAAGCCGCTGCGCAAGCGCGGGGTCGGCCTGATCCCCCTGATGATCGTCAGCATCGGGCTGTCGCTCGCACTCCGCTACTTCTATCAGTTCCTCTTCGGGCCGGACCAGCTGGTGCTGCCCGTGCCGACCGGCACGACGGTCACCTTCGGCCCCGTGCACCTGCGGCAGATCGACCTCATCAGCGTCGTCATCTGCATCGTGATGCTGCTGCTCGTCGCCTTCCTGCTGCTGCGCACCCGCATCGGCAAGGCCACCCGCGCGGTCGCCGACAACAAATCGCTGGCGGCGGCCTCGGGCATCAACGTGGAGCGCATCATCCGCATCGTCTGGACCGGCGCGGGCGCCTTGGCGGGCCTCGCCGGCGTGCTGATCGGATACCACCAGACGCTGCGCTGGGACACCGGCGCCAGCATCCTGCTGCTCATCTTCGCCGCGGTCACGCTCGGCGGATTCGGCACGGCCTTCGGCGCCCTCGTCGGCTCGCTCATCATCGGCCTGCTGGTGAACCTGTCGACCCTCGTGATCCCGGCCAACGTGCAGAACGCGGCGGCCCTCGTCGTCATGATCCTGATCCTGCTCGTCCGACCGCAGGGGATCTTCGGGCGCCGAGAGCGAATCGGTTAGGAAAGGGAGGAGCGGAACATGGACTTCAACTTCGTCATTCTGGCGTTCGGCCAGATCCTGTCGGCGCAGACGATCGCCTACGCGCTCGCGGCCCTCGGCCTCGCGGTCTGCTTCGGATTCACGGGCCTGATCAACTTCGGCCAGGCCGGGTTCATGGCGGTCGGCGGCTACGCCTTCGCGATCACGGCCGTGAAGCTCGGCTGGCCGCTGTGGGCCTCGGTGCTGGCGGCGATCATCGCCGCCGTGATCTTCGCATTCATCCTCGGCATCCCGACGCTGCGCCTGAGAGCCGACTACCTCAGCATCGTGACCATCGCGGCGGCCGAGATCATCCGGTACACCGTGAAGACACCGAGTCTGACGCCGTACACCGGTGGAACGGACGGGATCAACGGGTCGTCGAACTCGTTCGACTCCATCAATCCGATCCCGGCCGGCACGTACGGGTTCGGGATCCTCGCCAAGAACCAGGACGACCTCTGGGTCATCATCGTCGGCTGGGCCCTGGTCATCATCGCCGCACTCTTCGTCTGGCAGCTCATGCGCAGCCCGTGGGGCCGCATCGTCAAGGGCATCCGCGAAGACGAGGATGCCGTGCGCGCCCTGGGCAAGAACGTCTACTGGTACAAGATGCAGGCGCTGATCATCGGCGGCGTGCTCGCCGCGCTCGGCGTCATCATCAACATCGTGCCGACGTCGCTGCAGCCCGACAACTACGGCACGCAGACGACGTTCTTCCTCTTCACGATCATGTTGCTGGGCGGGGCGACCACCGTGCTCGGCCCCATTCTCGGCTCGATCATCTTCTGGATCGTGCTGTCGCTGACCGACGGCGTCCTCAGCCTCCTGGTGACCAACCATCTGCTGCCGATCACCCAGGTGCAGCAGGGACCCGTGCGGTACATCCTCGTGGGCATCGCCCTCATGCTGATCATCGTGTTCCGCCCCCAGGGCATCCTGGGCAAGAAGAGGGAGGCGCATTTCGGTGCCTGAGAAGAGCGCGAGCAAAGCAACCGGACTGCAGATCGGAGAACCGGGCCCCGGGGTCAAGAAGGTCGATCCGATCCTGGTCGCCGACAACGTCACCCGCACCTTCGGGGGCAACACGGCCGTCGACGTCGCGCATGTCGAGATCCCCCGCGGCGTGATCACGGCGCTGATCGGACCCAACGGGGCGGGCAAGACCACCTTCTTCAATCTGCTCACCGGATTCGACAAGCCCAACACCGGCACGTGGTTCTTCGACGGGCAGGACCTCGCGGGCGTCCCGGCGTACAAGGTGTCGCGACGCGGCATGGTCCGCACCTTCCAGCTCACCAAGGCCCTCGGTCTGCTGAGCGTGCTCGAGAACATGCGGCTGGGAGCGACCAAGCAGGGCGGCGAGCGGTTCCTCACCGCGCTCATCAGCCCACTGTGGCGCAAGCGCGAAGCCGACATCACGGCCCGCGCCATGGACCTGCTCGCTCGCTTCAAGCTCGACACCAAGGCCGACGACTACGCCGCGAGCCTGTCCGGCGGTCAGCGCAAGCTTCTCGAGATGGCCCGTGCGCTCATGACCGAGCCCCGGCTGGTGATGCTCGACGAGCCGATGGCCGGTGTCAACCCGGCGCTCACCCAGTCACTGCTCGGCCACATCCTCGACCTGAAGACCACCGGCATGACCGTGCTGTTCGTCGAGCACGACATGCACATGGTGCGCACGATCGCCGACTGGGTGATCGTCATGGCCGAGGGCAAGATCGTCGCCGAGGGCTACCCGGATGCCGTGATGGACGATCCGGCCGTGATCGACGCCTACCTGGGCGCCCACCACGACACCGACCTCGGCAGCCTGACCGGTCAGCTCGAGGTCGCGAAGGACGACAACTCGCCCCTGCTGGCGGTCATCCAGGAGGAGCTCGCCGAAGAGAAGGAGGGCGGCGCATGAGCACCGAGGCCGCACCCAAGGTCACCCCGCGTACCGCGAGCGAAGAGATCGTGCTGACGGCGACCGAACTGGTGGCCGGCTACCTGCCCGGCGTCAACATCCTGAACGGCTGCAACGTCTACGTCGCCAAGGGCGAGCTCGTGGGCATCATCGGGCCGAACGGCGCCGGCAAGTCCACCCTGCTGAAGGCGATCTTCGGCCAGGTCAACATCCGCAGCGGCTCCGTGACCCTGAACGGCGACGACATCACCGGCCTGAAGGCCGACAAGCTCGTCGCCCGCGGCGTCGGCTTCGTGCCCCAGAACAACAACGTCTTCCCGAGCCTGACCATCGAGGAGAACCTCCAGATGGGCCTGTACCTGAAGCCCAAGGTCTACCCCGAGCGCCTCGAGTTCGTCGCGTCGTTGTTCCCCGAGTTGAAGAAACGGCTCGCCCAGCGTGCCGGCTCGCTCTCCGGCGGGGAGCGTCAGATGGTCGCGATGTCGCGCGCCCTGATGACGGACCCCTCGGTCCTGCTGCTCGACGAGCCGAGCGCCGGCCTCTCGCCGGTGCGCCAGGACGAGACCTTCATCAACGTCGCCCAGATCAACCGGGCGGGCGTCTCGGTCATGATCGTCGAGCAGAACGCCCGCCGCGCCCTGCAGATCTGCGACCGCGGCTACGTGCTCGACCAGGGCAAGGATGCCTACACGGGCTCGGGTCGCACGCTCATGAACGACCCCAAGGTCATCGAGCTGTACCTCGGCACGCTCGCCACCGACCACACGGCGACGAGTTCGACGCCGACCGTCGGCGGCTGAGCCCCGCCGCATCCATCGCGTGAGGGCCCCTCCTGGGAACGGGAGGGGCCCTCTCCGGTTGTCGGCAGCGTCGGTCGTGACTCGCGAGCCGCGGAGTCTGGGGCGAACGCCGGCTCCGAGCAACGGCGAAGGGCCCCGATCCGAAGACCGGGGCCCTTCGTTGCGGGCAGCTGTTACTTGCTGAGGTCGCCGAACTCGGCGCTCTCGAACTCGTTCTTGTTGCCGGCGGTGTACTTGTAGATCGAGATGTACGCCTGCTGCGGGTCACCGTTCTTGTCGAAGGTGATCGGGCCCGACAGACCGTCGTAGTTGACGTCCTTGCCGGAGGCGATCAGCTTCGCGCAGTCCGTGAAGGACGTGCACTTCGTGCCGCCCTCGGAGACCGACTGCAGGTTCGCCTTCAGCGTCGCACCGTCGGTCTTGCCACCCTGAAGGGCGGCGAGGGCCAGCAGCACGATGGCGTCGTACGACTCCGGCGCGTACGAGTACGCGGTCAGGGCCTTGTCGCCGGCGGCGGCGGTGAACTTGTCGAGCTTCGACTTGAAGTCACCCGACACGTTGACACCGGGGTTGGTGAACTGGGCACCCGCGATGTCGGCGTTCGTGTAGCTCGGGTCGATGACACCGAAGTTGCCGTCCGAGCCGTAGAACTTCTTGAAGTCGAACTTGTCGGTCGCGAGCTCCTGGGCGATCGTCTTGATCTGATCGAACGAGATCACGACGAGCGCGTCGGGGTTGGTCGAGAGCGCCTGGTTGATCTCCGAGGTGAAGTCGGTCGCGGCGGTGTCGAACGCGACGTTGGCCGAGACGGTCCCGCCGCCGGCGGTGATCGCCTTGGTGACGTTGGTGTCGAGGCCGGTGCCGTAGGAATCGTTCTGGTAGATGACCGCGACCTTGGTCGCGCCGTCCTTCAGGACCTTCTGCCCGAGCACCTTGCCCTGCAGAACGTCGGAGGGCGCGGTACGCCAGTAGTAGCCGTTGTCCGCGTAGGTCGAGAAGGTCGGCGAGGTGTTCGCCGGCGAGATCTGGACGACCCCGGCCTTCGAGATCTGGTCGATGACGGTCAGCGAGACGCTGGAGGACTCGGCTCCGAGGATGGCCGTGACCCCGCTCGCGAGCAGGCTCGTGACCGACTGGGTCGCGATGTTCGTCGAGGTGTCGCCCGAGTCCTTCTGGGTGATGTTGAGCTTGATGCCCTGCTTCGCCGCATTGATGTCGGACACCGCGAGGTTCGAGGCTTCGATGGCGGCCGGCCCGAGGGTCGCAAGCGAACCCGTCTGCGGCAGGATCGTGCCGATGTTCAGCGTGAGCGTCTTGCTCGGGGTGCTCGTGCCGCCGGAGGTGCCGGCACAACCACTGAGAACGAGGGCGGCGGCGCCGAGCACGGCGACACCGCTGACCGCGGCCCTGATGGTCTTCGAGCGTGAAGCTGTGGCTTTCACGGACTGCATGGTGCTCCTTAGTGGACTGTTGACGTGACTCAAAACGAGGACCCGGCATACGGGTCGCTGTGCTGCCACTGTATTGGCCTCGGCGACGCCCAACACTACGAACGCGTTACAGACACGTAACGTGGCTATTCGTTACATTCCGTTACCTGGGGGGCCGCTCAGCCCGTGACGGTCGCGGTGCGGGCGCACTTGTTGTCGGCCGTGTACGCGTAGACCCCGTAGCTGCCGGAGCTCGGGTCTCCCGCGGCGTCGAGGTTGACCGAGCCGCTGATCCCGTCGTAGTCGATGGCCGGCTCGCTCTCGAGCACGTCGAGGCACTCGGCGTAGCTCGTGCACTTGATGCCGCCCACCGAGGCGCTGCGCAGATGAGCGGCCACCCCGATGCCGTTGTCGTCGTGGGCGAGCGTCGCGGCCAGCGCCACCAGGATCGTCGCGTCGTAGGCCTCCGGTGCGTACTGGAACGACGACACCCCGGGGTCGACGGCCTTGAGCCTCGCCTGGAAGGCGGCCGACGCATCCGCCCCCTCCAGGATTCCGTTCACGCCGGTGAGCGCACCGGCGGGAAGCGCCTGCGAGTAGTCGGCGAGGTTCTGCGCCGTGAGCCAGAGCTTCGCTCCGCCGAAGCCCGCCGCGCTGAGCTGGGTGATGACGGCCTTGGTCTGCGCGCCGTTGTCGAGGGTGTCGAGGACCACGGCATCCGGCGCCGCCGCCTTCACCTGCGCGGCGAGCTGACCGGCATCCGACGACGCGGTCAGTGCGATGTTGGCCACCAGACTGCCCCCGTGCTGCGACAGGGTGTCGCCGAGGGGGGCGACGATCGACTGGCCGACGGCGTCACTCGAGGCGATGACCGCGACCTTGAGCTGCTTCCTCGACGGGAGCAGCGTCCCCAAGGCGACCCCTTGGTGGGCGCTCGAGGCGATCGTGCGGAAGAAGATGCCCTCGATGTCGAGGGTCGACAGCTGCGGGTAGGTCGCCGCGGGCGACACCAGCGGGATGCGGGCCGCCTGTGCCGCGGTCAGAAGTCGCTGAGAGAGCACCGACGAGCTCGGCCCGATGACGACGTCCACGCCCTTCTTGGCGAGGTCGGCGAGCGAGGCCTCGGCGGTCTGCGTGCTCGCGTCGCCCGAGTCGTCGCTGACGAGCTCCACCGGTTTGCCGTTGACGCCTCCGGCCGCGTTGATGTCGGCGACCGCCACCTTGACGGCGTCCAACTGCGATGCGCCCAGGAACGCGGTGGCGCCCGTCGAGGGGAACAGCGTCCCGATGCGCAGGATGCCGTCGCCGAGCGGGGTCGCCGACGGAGTGGGCGTGGGGGTCGGCATCGGCTGCGTCGTGCAGGCGGTCAGCAGGGCGGCCGACGCCAGCAGCGCGATGATTGCTCCGACTCGGGTGACGGCGCGCGGCATCCTGAGTCCTTTCGGGTTTCGAACCGACCCTAACCGCAGCTCAGGCGGCCGAGCGGAAGGCGCGTCGCTGCGAACGCGCGGCGCGCACCAGATCGACGGTCAGCACGATCAGCGCGACCCAGACCAGCACGAAGCCGATCCAGCGGGTCGTCGACATCGCCTCGCCGAGGATCAGCACCCCGAGCAGGAACTGCAGAACCGGCGTCAGGTACTGGGTGAGCCCGATCGCGATGAGCGGCAGCCGGGATGCCGCCGCGGCGAACAGCAGCAGGGGAATCCCGGTCGCGGCGCCGACCAGCACCACGAGCACGATGTGCACCGGTCCGTGGCCCGCGAGGGTGAGCCCGCTGCTCGTCGCGACCACGATCAGCTGCACGACCGCGACGGGAGTCAGCCATGCCGTCTCGAGGGCGAGCCCGCTGAGGGCGTCGACACGACCTCCGACGCGCTTCTTGATGAAGCCGTAGAGACCGAACGACAGGGTCAGAGCGAGGGCGATCCACGGGAAGCTGCCGTAGCCGACGGCGATGATCACGATCGCCACCGCCGAGATGCCGACGGCGACCCACTGCGCGGGACGAAGCCGCTCGCGCAGCAGCACGACGCCCAGGAGCACGGTGAACAGAGGGTTGATGAAGTATCCGAGCGCACCCTCGACGACCCGGTTGCTCGTGACCGCGAGCACGAACACCTGCCAGTTGACGTAGATGAAGACGCCCGCGACCGCCAGGGTGAGCAGGATGCGCGGCTGGCGCGCGATCGCGATCAGGCGTCCCCAGCCGCGCGTGACCGTCAGCAGGATCGCGCAGAAGGCCAGCGAGAACAGGATGCGGTAGGCGACGATCTCGAACGCCCCGGTGGGGGCCAGCACGAGGAAGTAGACCGGCAGAAAGCCCCACAGCACGTAGGAGCCGAGGGAGAAGGCGAGGCCGGCGGCGAGTCGGGTCGGCGTGGCCGTGACGGGCGGGCCGGCCGGGGCTGGTGCGGTGCGCGGTGCCGGGGAGCCGGTGGCCGCCCCGACGGACGCCTCCCCCGCCGCGCGAGGCTCGGGGTTCGACACCCCCCGAGCGTAGCCCCGCCCGAGCACGCGAAAGGCCCCGACGGCATCGCCGCGGGGCCTTTCGGCAGGATCTCGCCAGACGATGGCGGGATCGGTGATGCGGAGTTAGCTCAGCACGACCGCGAGCACGTCGCGCGCCGACAGCACGAGCAGGTCCTCGCCACCGACCTTGACCTCGGTGCCGCCGTACTTGGAGTAGATGACCTTGTCGCCGACGCTGACGTCGAGCGGAACGCGGTTGCCGTTGTCGTCGATGCGACCCGGTCCGACCGCGACGACCTCACCCTCCTGGGGCTTCTCTTTCGCAGTGTCCGGGATGACGAGTCCGGACGCAGTGACCTGCTCGGCGTCGACCTGACGGATCACGATGCGATCTTCGAGCGGCTTGATGGAGACCGACACGCTTGACCTCTTTCTGAAACTCTGGGGTTGGCACACTCCCTTCGAGAGTGCCAGGACAACTATAGGCCCTTCGTTAGCAGTCGATCAATGCGAGTGCCAATCCCCGCACCTCGCAGCGCCTCCCGAGCGCCCCGCCCCGTGCCAAATGAAGGAGATGCGCGCCGGCATCGCCAAGGTTCCTCGGGAATCGGTCGCTGTCCGCTCGCATCTCCTTCATTTGGCAGGCAGGCTAGCGTGAGCAGATGGATGTCGCCGAGCTGCGCGCGCTGCTCTCGTCGGAGGGGCTCCGCCTGCTCGACGAGGTCGGCACGATCGAGGCGTCCGCCGATGTCGTGCGCATCGTCTCCCGGCTGCGCGCGGAGGGGCACCCGGCCGAGTTGGTCTCGGCCGTGCTCACGCAGGCCCGGTTGCGGGCCAAGGCCCGCGCGAAGTTCGGCGACTTCGCGAGCAGGATGCTGTTCACCGCCGACGGCCTCGAACAGGCCACCCGGCTCAGCGTCGCCTCCCTGCACGCCGGCCGGTTCGCCGGGGCGGGCATCGACGTCGTCGCCGATCTCGGCTGCGGGATCGGCGCCGACGCCCTCGCCATGGCGGCGCTCGATCTCGGCGTGCTCGCGGTCGAACGCGACGAGGTCACCGCCGCGATCGCGAGCTTCAATCTCGCCCCCTTCGCCGCGGCGCGCGTGGAGCTGGGCGACGCGACCGAGATCGACCTCACCGGCGTGGGCGGGGTCTGGCTCGACCCGGCCCGTCGTGCCGGCGGGCGCCGCCTCGACGATCCCGCCGACTGGTCGCCCCCACTCGACTGGGCGTTCGCGCTCGCCGAGAGACTGCCGACCGGCATCAAACTCGGCCCGGGACTCGACCGCGAGCTGATCCCGGACGGCGTCGAGGCGCAGTGGGTCTCGGTCGACGGCGAGGTGGTCGAGCTCGCGGTGTGGTCGGGGGTGCTCGCCCGGCCGGAGGTGGGACGTGCCGCCCTGGTGCTGCGATCCGGGTCGGCGGCGGAGCTGTCCGCCCCGCAGGACAGCCCGGACGCGGCGGTCGGCGCGCTCGGCGGCTACCTGCTCGAACCGGATGGCGCGGTCATCCGGGCGCGCCTGATCGGCGACCTCGCCCGCCGCGTCGACGGGCGGATGCTCGACCCGACGATCGCGTGGATCACGAGCGACACGCCTCCCGCCACCCCGTTCGGCGCCGGCTTCCGCGTGCTGGAGCGGTTCCCGCTCGATGTGAAGATCCTCAAGAAGCAGCTCGCGGCTCGCGGTATCGGCGCCCTCGAGATCAAGAAGCGGGGCGTCGACGTCGATCCCGCCGCGTTCCGCGCCCGACTGGCTCTGCGCGGCGACGCGAGCGCGACCCTCGTGCTGACCCGGATCGCGGGCGCACGGGTCGCCCTGCTGGCCGAGCGGCTCTGACGCGCTCGACGGGATCCGCCTCGCTCAACAACAGTGGGGCCGGGCGCATGCGCCCGGCCCCACTGCTCACGTTGCTCAGTAGTTGCTGACCACGCCACCGTACGAGGCGAGGAAGATCAGCGGAAGGATGTAGATCACGAGGCCGAGGATGATGCTGAGCACAATGCCCACGATTCCCGTGATGATGCCGACCGTTGCCATCCACTTCGGGGCACCCGGCTCCGACTTGCGGGCCTTGACGCCGAGGATGATCGCGGCGATTCCGGCGGCGAGCGGCAGCAGCGGCGCGGCGCTGAACACGACACTCGCGATGCCGAAGATGAACGAGAGCAGGCTCAGGGTCTGCTTCGGCGCGGCCGCGGCAGGAGCGGCGGCGTAAGCCGGCGCCGGAGCGGGCGCTGCCGCCGGCTGCTCAGGGGTCGGTGGTGTCGGCGTTGCATCGGTCATGTCCGATTGCTCCTTCAGTCGTTGATGTAGTGGCGGTGCCATCGTCCCAGCCTGAGAGAAAGCTGTCAACGCGGTGCCGAGCTCGAACGATGAGCGTGCCTCAGTAGGTCGAGGACGAATACCCTCCGGTCGAGGCCGCCAGCACGACGATGACGATGAAGAAGATGAAGTACAGCACCCAGAACCCGGTGACGACGTAGCCGACGATGACCCCCGCCAACGCCAGCCCGCGACCGGATTCCCCGGTGCGCTTGATCTGGCTCAGGGCGATGTGGCCGCAGATGATTGCGGCGACCGACACGAAAAGGGCGAGACACAGGGACACGATCGCCAGGGTGTTGGTCTTGGGCGCCACGACCCCGGGGGCGTAGGGCTGTCCGGCGGCGCCGTACGGGTTCGGCTGGGCATACGGATTCTGGGCGTACGGATTCGGCTGCGGATACGGGTTCGGCTGGGCGTACGGGTTGGGTGCCGGCGGCGTCACGGCCGTGGCATCCGACGCCGGCGGGACGGGCGGAACCGGGGAAGCCGGGGGATTCTCAGACATGACCGCCATGCTCGCAGCGGTCGCACGCGGTGTCAACGCGGGTCCCGCGCCCGACCGGCCGAGAGCAGTCGCGATCAGGCCTGGATCGTCGTGACCGGCAGCGTCGAGTCTGCGCCGAAGTCGAGCGCCGACGGCTCGTGCCCCTCGGCGATGAGCCGCGCTCCGAGCGCCGCGATCATCGCCCCGTTGTCGGTGCAGAGCGACAGCGGCGGGATGCGCAGGGTGATGCCCGCGGCATCCGCTCGCTCCTGCGCCAGCTCGCGCACTCGCGCGTTGGCCACCACGCCGCCGCCGAGCAGCAGACGCGGCACCCCGAGTCGCTGGCACGCGGCGATCGCCTTGGCGGTGAGCACGTCCGCGACGGACTCGCGGAAGCTCGCCGCCACATCCGGGACGGAGACCCCCTCGCCGCGGTCGCGCGCGGCCTCGACCCAGCGGGCGACCGCGGTCTTGAGGCCCGAGAACGAGAAGTCGTCGCGATGCCGGACGAGATCCTTGGGGGCGGTCAGCCCGCGCGGGAAGCGGATCGCGGTCGGGTCTCCTGATGCCGCCGCGCGGTCGATCTGCGGCCCTCCCGGATACGGCAGTCCGAGCAGCCGCGCGACCTTGTCGAAGGCCTCCCCCGCCGCATCGTCGATGGTCTCGCCGAGCAGCTCGACGTCGTTGGCGAGGTCGCGCACGAGCAGCAGCGAGGTGTGACCGCCCGAGACGAGCAGCGCGACCGTCGGAAGGGCAAGCGGCTCGGCCGGCTCATCGGGGGCGTGCAGCAGGTCGGCGCCGACGTGCCCGACCAGATGGTTGACGGCATAGAGCGGGATGCCGAGGGCGAGCGCAAGCGCCTTGGCGGCTCCGACTCCGACCATGAGGGCCCCGGCGAGCCCCGGCCCGCTCGTGACCGCGATGGCGTCGAGCTCGGCGAGGGTGACGCCGGCCTCGGCGAGCGCGGCGTCCAGGGTGGGGCGCAACGCCTCCAGGTGGGCCCGCGCGGCCACTTCGGGCACGACGCCGCCGTAGCGGGCGTGCTGCTCCATCGAACTCGCGATCGTGTTCGCCAGCAGGGTCGTTCCACGCACGATGCCGATGCCGGTCTCGTCGCAGCTGGTCTCGATGCCGAGCACCAGGGGTTCCCCGAGCTTCAGCCTCATGATCTGGGCGTCGACGCCGTCCGGCTGGTAGTACTTCGGCCGCACCGCGATCTGCCGGAAGCCGAGCGAGCGGTACAGCTCGCGGGCGTGCGGGTTGTCGGCACGCACCTCGAGGAAGACCTCGCTCGCCTCGCGTCGGCGCGCCTCGTCGAGCAGGGCGCGCATGAGCACGCGTCCGAGGCCGCGCCGACGCACCATCGGCGCCACCGCGATCGTCTGGATGTCGCCCTGCCCCGCCCCTGCCGGTGCGAGCAGCCCGGCGTAGCCCTCGAGCCGGGGCGCGCCGGAGCCCGAGCTCTCGACGATCAGGTAGTACCCGTGCGGGCTCTCGAGCTCGGCCCGCATCATGTCGCGCGACCACGCGTCGCGCTCGAAGGTCGCGGTCTCGAGCTCCATGATCGCGTCGAGATCGTCGGGCGTGGCGCGGCGCAGGGACCGCGATTCGTCGGTCATCCGGTGACCCGTTTCGGTGCCGAGAGGGTCACGTCGGGCGGACGCAGGTAGAGCGGCTCGCTCGGCCCGAAATCCCGTCCGGCCGCATACAGGCGCTCGCCGAGCAGCCCGAGGGCGCCGGCCGGGATCGCGGCCGCGTCGAGGCGGCGGAAGGCTCCGTAGCCGTCCACCTCGGCTCCCAGACCATCGGGGGTCGCGAGCGCCGGCCCGCCGATCCGCACCGGCAGGCCGAGTCCGTCGGATGCCGCGTAGCTCGACCAGGCCACCTCGCGGCGGCGGGCGTCCGTGACCACGAGGAGCGGCTCATCCAGGTCGAGCGCGAAGGCGTCGTGCGAGATCAATGGCACGACGGGCTTGCCGATCCCGGCCGCGAAGGCCCGCGCCGCGGCGATCCCGACGCGCAGTCCGGTGAACGGACCGGGGCCCATGCCGGCGACCACTCCGCTGAGTTCGGCGGGGCCGATCCCCGCTCGCTCGAGGGCCCGTGCGATCAGCGTGCCGATGACCTCCGCGTGACGGCGGGTGTCGGCCTCGTCCAACTGCGAGAGGATGCCGCGGTCGCGGTCGACCACGGCGACGCTGGTCCCCGCCGAGGTATCGATTGCGAGCAGCACGCCCCGAGCCTAATCGTGCGCGGGCGGCGGGGTTGGCGGGGCGGGCCCGTGGGCGGCGGGGCGCGGGGGCTCAGCCGGTCGCCAGTAGTCGAGCTTCGAGCTCCTGCCCTCGCCCCCCGACGCCCTCGATCGTCAGCCGGCGCGGCTCCTCGGCGGCGAGCTGCTCGGCCGTCGGCTCGGTCGTCGAGCCGATCGGGGTGCCCTGCGGGCGTTGGATGTCGATCGAGAGCCACGAATCGACGAGGCCCTCGACCTTGCCCGCCCCCCACTCGACGACGACGATCGCGTGATCCCAGTCGAGGTCGAGGTCGTCCAGTTCGATCGCGGTGCCCAGCCGATAGGCGTCGACGTGAACGAGCGGGACCCCGAGAGCCGTCGGGTGCTCGCGTGCGAGCACGAAGGTCGGGCTCGTGATGGCGCCGCGGGCACCGAGCGCGGCGCCCAGACCGCGGGTCATGGTGGTCTTGCCCGCGCCGAGTTCTCCGTTTAGCAGCACCACGTCGCCGGCGCGCAGCAGCGGCGCGAGACGGGCGCCGAACGCCTCCATCGCGTCGGAGTCGGGGATCGTGAGCTCGATCACGACCGCGCGACCCGCGGCACGCGCGGCCCCACGCGGGTCACGATCTCGTAGCCGATCGTGCCCGCGGCGGTGGCCCAGTCCTCGGCGCTCGGAACGCCCGTCGCCGGGTCGCCCCAGAGCACCACGCGATCCCCCACCCGCACCGCCTGGTCACCGACGTCCACCACGAACTGGTCCATCGCGATGCGGCCGACGACCGGATGGGTCACACCGTCGATCGACACCGATGCCCGCCCCGACGCGGCGCGGGGCACGCCGTCGGCGTAGCCGAGGGGCACCAGCGCGAGGGTGGTCTCACGATCTGCACGGTGGGTGAATCCGTACGAGACGCCCGTTCCCGCGGGGATGCGGCGCACGGCCGCCACCGTGGCGGCGAGCTGCATGACGGGGCGCAGACCGAGAGCCGCGGCATCCACCGAGGCGTCGGCCGGCAGCCCGTAGAGCCCGATGCCGACGCGCACGAGGTCGAAGCGGCTCGCGGGCTGCTGCAGAGCGGCCTGAGTGGCGGCGAGATGCCGCAGCTCGGGGTCGAGTCCGGCCGCGCGGGCCTCGGCGAGCGCTCGCTCGAACTCGACCAGCTGCCGTTCGTCGTCGACCGGCGAGGCGTTCGAGAGGTGGCTGAAGACCCCGCGGACCCGGATGCGGCCGCTCGCCTCGAGCGCGGCCGCCCGGGCGAACACCACCGCCCGGTCGACCGGGGCGATCCCGTTGCGGCTCAACCCCGAGTCGACCTTCAGCTGCACGACCGCCGGCCCCGCCGCCGCCGCATGCTCGAGCTGCGCCAGCGAGCTGAGGCCCAGGTCGATGCCGGCCCGGATGGCGGGCGCGAAGTCGACCTCGGCGCCGTGCAGCCACGCGAGCATCGGCGTCGCGACGCCGGCCCCGCGCAGCGCGAGCCCCTCGGCGAGGTCGGCGACACCGAGCCAGTCGACCCCCTCGTCCGCGAGGGCGCGTGCGACGAGGGTCGCGCCGTGACCGTAGGCATCGGCCTTCACGACCCCCATGACCAGGGCGGGCGAGACCAGTCGGCGCATGATCGCGAGATTGGAGCGCAGGGCGTCGAGATCGATGCGGGCCTCGCGAAGACCGCCGACGGACTCGGTGTTCATGCCGTCTCGCAGACCACCGTCGCAACCGCGACTCCGGCGTCGTGGGTCATCGAGACGTGGATGCCGACGATCCCCCTCGCGGCGACCAGCTCGGCCGCGGCCCCCGAGACCAGGATCGTGGGAGCTCCACGGCCATCCTGAACGACCTCCATGTCGTGCCATCGCACGCCGGTCGACTCCCCGAGCGCCTTCATGAACGCCTCCTTCGCGGCGAACCGGCCGGCGAGGGACTGCAACGGCTTGTCGCGTTCCCCTGCCACGAACAGGCGCTCGCGCAGGGCCGGCGTGCGCGAGATGGCCCGGTCGAAGCGCGCCAGGTCGACCACGTCGACGCCGATCCCTGCGATGCTCATGCGCCCATTGTGTCGCGCCTCGCCGATCCCGCGCTTCACGCCCTCGGGCGCAGGCGCTACTCGACCGTGACGGACTTGGCCAGGTTGCGCGGCTGATCCACGTCCAGGCCCTTCGCCATCGCGAGTTCCATGCCGAAGATGTGCAGCGGGACCACCGCCAGCAGCGGCTCGAACAGCGGCGCGGCGAACGGGATGCGGATCACCTCGTCGGCGAACGGCACGACCGCGACGTCGCCGATCTCGGCGATCGCGATGACCCGGGCCCCGCGCGCGCGGATCTCCTGGATGTTCGAGACGACCTTCGGATGCAGCGACGACGGATCCCGCGGGCTCGGCACGATCACGAAGACGATCTGACCGGGCTCGATGAGCGCGATCGGGCCGTGCTTGAGCTCTCCCGCGGCGAAGCCCTCGGCGTGGATGTACGCGAGCTCCTTGAGCTTGAGCGCCCCCTCCAGCGCCACCGGGTAGCCGACGTGGCGGCCGAGGAAGAGCACCGACTGGGTGTCGCTCATCCAGTGCGCGAGCTCGGCGATCCGGGAGGACGCCGATTCGACCACCTGATCGAGCTTGTCCGGCAGGTTCTGCAGCTCGGTCAGCTGGGCGGCGACGTGCGCCCCGTCGAGGGTGCCGCGCCGCTGGGCCAGGTGCAGGCCCAACAGATAGAGCGCGGTGACCTGGGCGACGAAGGCCTTCGTCGATGCGACGGCGACCTCGGGGCCGGCGTGGGTGTAGAGCACGGCGTCGGATTCGCGAGGGATGGTCGAGCCCTGGGTGTTGCAGATCGACAGGGTGCGGGCGCCGTGCTGCGCGGCGTACTTGACGGCCATCAGGGTGTCCATCGTCTCGCCCGACTGGCTGACCGAGACGACGAGCGTGCGCCCGTCGAGCACGGGGTCGCGGTAGCGGAACTCGTGCGAGAGCTCGACGTCGACCGGAATGCGCGCCCAGGCCTCGATCGCGTACTTGCCCAGCATCCCGGCGTAGGCGGCCGTTCCGCAGGCGATCACGACGACCCGGTTGATCTCGCCGAGCACGTCGTGCAGGGAATCGAGTTCCGGAAGGGTCACCGCACCGTCGTGGCTGCGGCCGAGCAGGGTCTTCGCGACGGCTTCGGGCTCCTCGCTGATCTCCTTCTTCATGAAGCTCGGCCAGCCGCCCTTCTCGGCGGCCGACGCGTCCCAAGCGACCTCGAAGGCGTTCGGAGTGACCGGGACGCCGGCGAAGTCGATGACCTCGACCGAGTCCGGCCGGATCGTGACGATCTGGTCCTGACCGATCTCGAGCGCGTAGCGGGTGTGCTCGACGAAGGCCGCGACATCCGATCCCAGGAAGTTCTCGCCGTCGCCCAGGCCGATCACGAGCGGCGAGTTGCGGCGCGCGCCCACGACGACGCCGGGCACGTCCTGATGCAGGACGAGCAGGGTGAATGCGCCCTCGAGCCGGGCGACCACGCGGCGCAGCGCCTCGGTCAGGTCGCCGCACTCGCGGAACGCCGCGCCGACGAGCAGCGCTGCGACCTCGGTGTCGGTCTCGCTCGTGAACACGCCGCCCGCGTCGAGCACCTCCTGCTTGAGCTCGGAGAAGTTCTCGATGATCCCGTTGTGGATCAGGGCGAGCTTGCCGTCGTCCCCGAGGTGGGGATGCGCGTTCTCGTCAGTCGGGCCGCCGTGCGTCGCCCAGCGGGTGTGGCCGATGCCGGTGTGACCGTCGTGCAGGGCGGATGCCGCGAGATCCTCGGCGAGCACGTTCAGCTTGCCCGCCCGCTTGCGCGTTTCAAGCCGGCCGGCGTCGTCGATGACCGCGACCCCCGCCGAGTCGTAACCGCGGTACTCGAGGCGCTTCAAGCCACCGAGCAGCACGTCGACGCTGCTTCCCGGTCCGACATATCCGACGATCCCACACATGGGAATCATCCTAGGTGGGGCGGTCGGCAGCCCGCCGCATGCCCGCGACGCCGGCCTCGGGCCGGGCGCCCGCTACGCTGGCCTTGATGTCCGACCCCGGAAACCACGGCGGCGAGACCCCGTTCCTCGAGATCGATCGCGCCGACTGGGCCGACCTCGCCCCCAGCGTGCCCCTGCCACTGACCGAGCACGAGATCGTGCGGCTGCGCGGTTTGGGCGAGGTGCTCAACCTGCAGGAGGTCTCCGACGTCTACGTGCCGTTGAGCCGGCTGCTGAACCTGTACGCGGTGGGCGTGCGCGCGACCGCGAAGGCCACCTCCGAGTTCCTTCGCCAGCCCCCGCAGACGACGCCGTTCGTGATCGGCGTCGCCGGCTCCGTCGCGGTCGGCAAGTCGACGACCGCGCGTCTGCTGCGCACCCTGCTGAGCCGATGGGAGGACACCCCACGGGTCGAGCTCGTCACGACCGACGGATTCCTCTTTCCCAACGCCGAACTCGAACGGCGCGGGCTCATGCAGCGCAAGGGCTTCCCCGAGAGCTACGACCGTCGGGCCCTGCTCCGCTTCGTCAGCCGGGTCAAGAGCGGCGCTCCCGAGGTGCGCGCGCCGTTCTACTCGCACCTCAGCTACGACATCGTGCCGAGGGCCGAGGTCGTGGTGCACCAGCCCGACGTCCTCATCGTCGAGGGTCTCAACGTGCTGCAGCCGCCGTCACCGGGCACGCGTCTCGCCGTCAGCGACCTGTTCGACTTCACCATCTACGTGGATGCCCGCACCAGCGACATCGAACGCTGGTACGTCGAGCGCTTCCTGCGCCTGCAGCGCGGAGCGTTCGCCGATCCGAAGTCGTACTTCCACCGCTATGCGTCGCTGAGCGAACCGGAAGCGGTCGAGCGGGCGACGACCATCTGGCGCGAGATCAACGGCCCGAACCTCCAGCAGAACGTGCTGCCCACCCGGGCGCGGGCGTCCCTGGTACTGCGCAAAGACGCCGATCACGCGGTCTCGAGCGTGCTGCTGCGCAAGCTCTAGGCGGGGTCGGACTCCGACATGCGCTCGAGCACGAACACCGGGATCTGCCGCTCGGTCTTCTGCTGGTACGCCGCGTAGTCGGGCCAGGCCTCCACGGCGCGGTCCCACCAGATCGCCTTCTCGGCCCCGGTGACCTCGCGAGCCAGGTAGTCGTGCTTCTCCGAGCCGTCCTGCAGTTCGACGTGCGGGTTCTTCACGAGATTCCAGTACCAGACCGGGTGCGTCGGCGCGCCGCCCCGCGAGGCGACCACGGCGTAGACCCCGTCGTGCTCGACCCGCATGAGCGCGGTCTTGCGCAGCATCCCCGACTTCGCGCCGACCGAGGTCAGCACGATGACCGGCTTGCCGCGGAGTGTCGTCGCCTCCGCTCCCCCGCTCGCCTCGTAGCTCTCGGCCTGCGCGCGGGCCCAGTCCGAGACGCTCGGCGCGTAGTCACCTTGAAGCGGCATGTCAGCTCCTCACCGCGAGACGGTCGCGGACCACATCTGCGAGGTGTGCCGCGATGCTGGCCGCCACCTCGTATTCCACGGCCTCGACCATAACCCGGACAAGGGGTTCCGTGCCGGAGGGGCGCAGCAGCACGCGTCCGCTGTCCCCCAGCCGCTCCTGGGCGACCCGCACGGCCTCGGTGACGCCGGCGTCGGTGCTGAGCGCCTGCCCGTCGACCCCCGGCACGTTGAGCAGCACCTGGGGGTACACCGTCATGACGCTCGCGAGCTCCGCCAGGGTCTTGCCGGTCCGGACCATCTCGGCCGCCAGCTGCAGTCCGGTCAGGATGCCGTCGCCGGTCGTCGCGTGATCGCGGAAGATGATGTGCCCGGACTGCTCGCCGCCGAGGCTCAGCTCTTTGGCGTCCAGCTCTTCGAGCACGTAGCGGTCGCCGACCTTGGTCTCGAGCAGCCGGATGCCGTGCTCGGCCATCGCCATCCGCAGCCCGAGATTGCTCATCACGGTCGCGACCAGGGTGTCGCGGGCCAGCAGACCGCGCTCCTTGAGCGAGACGGCGAGGATCGCCATCATCCGGTCGCCGTCGATCGTCTCGCCGTTGGCATCCACCGCGAGGCAGCGGTCGGCGTCGCCGTCGTGGGCGATGCCGAGGTCGGCGCCCTGCTCGAGCACCATGGCGCGCAGTCCCTCGAGATGCGTCGAGCCGACCCCGTCGTTGATGTTGAGCCCATCCGGGTCGGCGCCGATCACGGTGACCTTGGCACCGGCCAGCGCGAAGACCTCGGGAGAGACGCCCGCCGCGGCGCCGTGCGCGGCATCGATCACGACGTGCAGGCCGTCGAGGCGCACGTCCAGGGTGCTGATGAGGTGCACCACGTAGCGGTCCTCGGCATCGGCGAAGCGGCGGATGCGGCCGACGCCTCCCCCGGTCGGGGTCATCTTCGGCTGACCCAGGGCCTGCTCGATGCGGTCCTCGACCTCGTCGGGCAGCTTGGTGCCCCCGATCGCGAAGAACTTGATGCCGTTGTCGGCAGCCGGGTTGTGCGACGCCGACACCATGACGCCGAAGTCGGCCTCGACATCCGCCACCAGGAAGGCGGCCGCGGGGGTCGGGATGACCCCGGCGTCGAGTACGTCGATCCCCGAACTGGCCAGGCCCGCCGCGACCGCGGCCGAGATGAACTCGCCCGAGACCCGGGGGTCGCGCGCGAGCACCGCGCGCGGGCGCTTGCCCTCGGTGCGCAGCTGGTCGGCGTGGCGTCCGCGGGTCAGAACGCGCGCGGCCGCCTGCGCCAACCCGAGGGCGAGGTCGGCGGTGATGACCTCACCGTTGGCCAGGCCACGGACACCATCGGTTCCGAAGAGACGGGGCATCGAAGGCTCTCGAGCCGCGCCGACCTAGCGCTTCGAGAACTGGGAGGCCTTGCGGGCCTTCTTGAGACCGGCCTTCTTGCGCTCGATGACGCGGGCGTCACGAGTCAGGAAGCCCGCCTTCTTGAGCGCGGGGCGGTTGTTCTCGCGGTCGATCTCGTTGAGCGCCCGCGCAATGGCGAGACGCAGGGCGCCGGCCTGGCCGGAGGGGCCGCCACCCGTGATCTTGGCGATCACGTCGTAGCTGCCGATCAGGTCGAGCACCTTGAACGGGTCGTTGATGAGCTGCTGGTGCAGCTTGTTGGGGAAGTACTCCTCGAGCGTGCGGCCGTTGACCGCGAAGGTGCCGGTGCCGGGCGTGAGGCGCGCCCGCGCGATGGCCTCCTTGCGGCGTCCGACGGCCGAGCCGGGAACGCTCAGGGCCGGACGCGGGGCCTTCGGGGCCTCTTCGCTCGGGGTCTCGGTCGTGAAGCTCTGCACGAGCTCCTCGGGGAGGGCTTCTTCGATCTTCGCCATGATGTTCTGTCCTTGAAAAGTCTGTAGTTGAAGCGCTGGGTTCGCGGAGGGGATCGGCGCGCTACTGCGCGACCTGGCCCAGGGTGTAGGTCTTCGGCTGCTGGGCGGCGTGCGGGTGCTCGGCCCCCGCATAGACCTTCAGCTTCTTGATCTGGGCACGACCCAGCGAGTTCTTCGGAAGCATGCCGCGCACAGCCTTCTCGACCGCGCGGGTCGGGTGCTTCTCGAGCATCTCGATGTAGGTCTCGCTCGAGAGACCGCCCGGGTAGCCCGAGTGGCGGTAGGCCAGCTTCTTCTCGAGCTTCTGGCCGGTCAGCGCGATCTTCTCGGCGTTGACGATGATGACGAAGTCGCCCATGTCCATGTGGGGGGCGAAGGTCGGCTTGTGCTTGCCGCGCAGGATGGCGGCGGTGTGGCTGGCGAGACGGCCGAGCACGACGTCGGTGGCGTCGATGACGATCCACTCGCGCTGGATGTCCGCCGGCTTGGGGCTGAACGTACGCGTCACGGAAGGACTGCTTTCTGTCGAGGTGTTCGTGAATCCCACTCCGGTGTGCGTTCCTTCGCGAAGCGAGGGAACCCGACGGTGGAGGGCTCAACGTGCGCCGCAGAGTGCGGACACAACCTCGCTAGGCTAGTCGATCCCCGCGTCATGGTCAAACCGTCTGGCCCGGGTGAGCGCGGCCCGCGCCGCCATCTCGTCGTCGTCCGGGTATCCGACCTCGACGAGCGTGAGGCCCTTCGCCGGCAGGACGATGAACTCCGACCCCCGCACCGCCTCGTCCCGGATCCCCGCCGGCCGGGTCGTCGGCAGCTTCGCCTCGCCGACCGCGACGCACGCGCCGACGAGCGCGCGCACCATGCTGTGGCAGAAGGCGTCGGCGCGAACCGTCGCGACGAGCACGCCGTGCGCGTCCCGCATCCAGCCGAAATCCTGCAGGGTACGGATCGTGGTGGCCCCTGGGCGCGGCCGACAGAAGGCGGCGAAGTCGTGCAGGCCGAGCAGGGAACGGGCCGCGGCATCCATCGCCTCGACATCGAGATCGGCCGGATGCCAGAGCGTGTGCCCGCGCCGACGCGGGTCGCGCAGCGCGGCCGGGTCGGCGATGCGGTACTCGTAGCGCCGCCAGAGCGCCGAGAAGCGCGCGTCGAAGCCCGGCGGCGCGAGCGTGGCGTGTGTCACCACCACATCCGATTGCAGCCCCGCGATCCCGTTGAGCCGACGCGCCAGCGCCGCCGGCCCGAATGACTTCGGTGCCGGGCCGCCGCGATGCGGGCGATCGAGGCTGGAGAGCTGCGCCGGGGTCAGATCGAGGTGGGCGACCTGGCCGAGCGCGTGCACCCCGACGTCCGTGCGACCGGCGACGGTCAGCGTCGGTGGCGGTCCGTGCTTCGCCAGGACGGTGGCCAGCGCGATCTCGAGTTCGCCTTGCACGGTCCTCAGCCCCGGTTGCCGCGCCCAGCCCGAGAAGGCCGTGCCGTCGTAGGCGAGGTCGAGTCGGAGCCGGATGCGGGGATCACGTGCGGGCTCGCCCTCGGCGTGCGGCAGTCCTTCCACCCTGGCGAGTCTAGAGCGACGGGTACGCTGGATCGCGGAGTCCCCTTTTCTATGACAGCACGACCCCGCGCCTCGACCGTGAGCGCTCCGGCCGCGAATCCGGAGCGCACGTCCCGAGCACCCGGCATCCGGTCATCCGCCTCGACCGCCGCCTGGCGTGCGGCGCCCGAGGTGTCGACGCCGTTCCACGTCGGCGGACTCGACGGGGTCCGCGCGATCGCCGTGACCCTGGTGATCCTGTTTCATCTCAGCCCCGGCGCGATGATCGGCGGCTACCTCGGCGTCGACATGTTCTTCGTGGTCAGCGGCTTTCTCATCACGAGCCTGTTGCTGCGCGAGCACGCCGATACCGGAAGAGTCGCGCTCGGCGCCTTCTGGGCCCGTCGTGCGCGCCGCCTGCTGCCGGCCCTCGTCATCCTGCTGCTGCTGTGCTGCAGCGCGGCCGCCCTGATCGGCGGCGATCTGCTCGTCGGGCTCGGCATGCAGGTGCTCGGGGCCGGGACCTTCAGCAGCAACTGGCTGTTCCTCGCCGACGGTTCGAGCTACTTCGGCGAGGCGATGCCCGAGCTGTTCCGCAACCTGTGGTCGCTCGCGGTGGAGGAGCAGTTCTATCTGGTGTGGCCGCTGCTGCTCGCGCTCGTGTTGCTGCGCATTTCCCGTCCTGTCCGGATCGCACTGGTCGCCGCACTCGCCGTCGCGTCGGCGGTCGCGATGGCAGTGTTCTGGTCGGCCGCGGACAGTACCCGGGTGTACTACGGCACCGACACGCACGCGTTCGGGTTGGCTCTCGGCGCGGTGCTCGCGCTGCTCGCCGCCTCGTGGCCGAAGCGGGCACTCGAGTGGCCGCGAGCGGTGCGCCTCGTGCTCGGGTTCGTCGGGCCGGCGGCGCTCCTCGGACTCCTCGCCCTCGCCGCCCTCATGCCGGGGGATGCCGAGTTCGTGTTCCGCGGCGGGCTCGCGCTCGTCGCCGTTCTCTCCGTCGTGGTCATCGCGAGCCTGCTCGTCCCGGGCGGCGCACTCGCCCGCGTGCTCGAGCTGGGCGCCTTCCGCTGGGTCGGTCGACGCAGCTACGGCCTGTACCTGTGGCATTGGCCGGTCTTCCTGCTCGTCACGAACGCCCTGCCGGGGTGGGCGCGCGAGGGCGTCTCCGGCTGGGCGATCGGTGGGATCGCCCTCGCCATCACCGTCCCGCTCGCCACCCTGTCGTATCGGCTCGTCGAGCAGCCGATCCGTCGGCTCGGTTTTCGCGAGGTAGCACGCCGTATCCGGGCCGGATGGCGCGCCACAGCGCCACGCGTGGCCGGCGCGCTCGCCACCGTCATCCTGCTGTCGGCGGGCACGGCCGGCACCGCCGTCGCCCTCAGCTCGGACCCCGGAATCGGCTCGACGCAGGCCGAGGTCGAGGCGGGTCAGCACGCGATCCGCGACGCCACCGTTCCCTCGACCCCGGCGCCCTCGTCGAACGGGACCCGCCCGACCCCGCCTCCGGCGCCGGCCGGCGATCAGATCACCGCGATCGGCGACTCGGTCATGCTGGCGGCGGCGCCGCAACTGCAGACGTCGCTGCCCGGGATCGCGATCGATGCCGTCGTCTCCCGTCATCTCGGCGCGGCTCCCGGCATCCTGCAGGCCGACCTCGGTGCGGGCACGCTGCGGCCGATCGTCGTGATCGGGCTCGCCACCAACGGGCCGATCGAGCGCACCACACTCGATCAGGTCCGCGCGATCGTCGGCCCCCGGCGCGAGCTCGTCGTCGTCAACGTGCAGGCGCCGCGCGGTTGGACCGACGGCAACAACCGCATCCTGTCGGATTTCGCGCAGAGCTACCGCAACGTCGAACTCGCGAACTGGCACGACGCCGCGCAGCCCATCCTCGGCGACCTGAACCGGGACCAGATCCACTTCGGACCGACCGGTGCGCGGGTCTTCACCGAGTCGATCCAAGCCGCCCTGCAGCGTCTCGCGGAGCTGCCCCCGTTGCGGGACCCGAGCTCGGACCTGTCGCTGCCGACGCCGTTCTAGCGCCGCGGACGGGTCAGAACGACTTCACGTGGGCTCGCGACGTCGCCGCCGCCTCGAAACCCATTCCGGTGTAGAGCCCGAGGGCACCCGTCGGGCTCTCGCTGTCGACATCGAGCACCGCCCGCTCGAGCCCGGCGTCCCGGGCCGCACGCAGGCTCGCCGCCAACAGGGCGGGGGCGACCCCGCGACGGCGCCATGGCGCCACGACGCCGACCAGCGAGATGTAGCTGCCGGCGAAGCCCTGCAGCTCGAAGTCCGCCTCGTTGACGTTGACGATCACGAACCCGACGACCTCCCCGCCCTCCATCGCCAGGAACGACAGCTCCGGTCGCAGGCTGGGGAGGGACAGCTGTCCGTTCCACCCCTCGACCGACGTCGGTTGACTGCCCCAGTGGTCGCGGAACGCCGCGTTCTTCGCTACGCGCGTCGCCTCGGAGAGTTCGGGTGACAGAGTCGCCAGGCGCAGCGGCGCCGGCAGCTCGAGCTCGGGGATCGGCGCGGACAGCTCGCGTTGCAGTTGGCTGAAGTACCGCTCGGTCGCGAACCCTTCGCGTTCGAGCAGTCGTGCCGCACTCGGGTCGCGATCGTAGGAGTAGCAGAGGATCCAGCCGGGCAGCGCGAGGGTGGATGCCGCGAGCTGCTGCCGTGCGCGCCCCTCCTGCCAACCGAGCAGCGCCCGACCGATCCCGCGACCCCGATGCTGCGGGTGCACGCCCCCGAACAGCACGGAGCGCACGATGGTCTCGGGTGCGGGCGGAGCGATCACCAAGCCGTGGGCGACGATCGCGCCGTCGGCTTCCGCCACCAGGCTGTCGCGCCGCAGCTCGACCCAGGAGTGCTGGAACTCCTGCTCGATCTCGTCGCGAGTCTCGGCCCACTCGGGGTGGTCGACACGCGACATCGCCGCGTACAGCTCGACGACGGCGTCGACGACGTCGAGGGTCGCATTGCGCCACGACACCCCCGCGACGGGCGCGGGCTGCACCTGCGCGGGTGCCTCGACCCGCGCACTCAAGGGGACTTCGGTCATCCCTTCAGAGTAGCCAGGCTCGGCTTCCGCCCGGAAACGCCGAACGGACCCCCGCCATACGGCAGGGGTCCGTTCGAAGCAAACGTGCGCTACGCCTTGTCGGCCTCAGCCTCGGGCGCGTCGGCCTCGGCCGGCTCGGCCTCAGGGGCGTCAGCCTCGGTGCCGGCCTGGGCATCGAGTTCGGCGTCGTCCTCGGCGATGGCCTCGGCCTGCTCGGGAGTCTCGACGAGCTCCTCAGCGGGGGCGGCCTCAGCCGGGGCGGCCGCGGCCGGCTTGACCTCGGCGCGAGCAGCGGACTTCTTCGAGCTGGCCGGCTTCTTGGTGACGGGCTCGAGCACGAGCTCGATCACGGCCATCGGCGCGTTGTCGCCTTTGCGGTACCCGGTCTTGATGATGCGGGTGTATCCGCCTTCGCGCTCCGCCATGAGGGGCGCGATCTCGGTGAAGAGCTCGTGCACGACCCCCTTGTCGGTGATGATGCCGAGCACGCGACGACGCGCGTGCAGGTCACCGCGCTTGGCGAAGGTGATGAGCCGCTCGGCCAGCGGACGCAGGCGCTTGGCCTTGGTCTCGGTGGTCTGGATGCTCTTGTGCGTGAAGAGGGCGGCCGCGAGGTTCGCGAGCAGCAGCCGCTCGTGCGCCGGACCGCCGCCGAGGCGGGGACCCTTGGTGGGCTGAGGCATGGTCTAGTTCTCCAGTGTTTCGGCAGTGAATAGGTCGGGCGGCGTCAGATCGCGGAGGCCGCGGTCTCAGACACTCTCGTCGTCGTCGTATCCGCCGTAGAAGTGCGCGCCGTCGAAGCCGGGCACGCTGTCCTTGAGCGAGAGGCCGAGCTCGACGAGCTTGTCCTTGACCTCGTCCACCGACTTCTGACCGAAGTTGCGGATGTTCATGAGCTGGGTCTCCGACAGGCCGACGAGCTCGCTGACCGTGTTGATGCCCTCGCGCTTGAGGCAGTTGTAGCTGCGCACCGAGAGGTCGAGGTCTTCGATCGGCATGCTGAGCTCGCTCGAGAGCACCGCGTCGACCGGGGCGGGCCCGATCTCGATGCCCTCGGCGGCGGCGTTCAGCTCGCGGGCGAGTCCGAACAGCTCGACCAGGGTGCGGCCGGCCGAGGCGATCGCGTCACGCGGGGTGATCGCGCTCTTGGTCTCGACATCCACGACCAGGCGGTCGAAGTCGGTGCGCTCACCGGCGCGGGTGGCCTCGACGCGGTAGGTGACCTTGAGCACGGGCGAGTAGATCGAGTCGATCGGGATCTGACCCGCTTCGCTGAACTCGCTGCGGTTCTGGGTCGCCGAGACGTAGCCGCGGCCGCGCTCGATGGTCAGCTCGAGTTCGAACTTCGCCTTGTCGTTGAGGGTGGCGATGACGAGCTCGGGGTTGTGGATCTCGACCCCGGCCGGCGCCGAGATGTCGGCGGCGGTCACCTGACCGGCACCCTGCTTGCGCAGGTAGGCGGTGATGGGCTCGTCGTGCTCGCTCGACACCGTGAGGTTCTTGATGTTGAGGACGATCTCGACGACGTCCTCCTTCACCCCGGGGATGGTGTCGAACTCGTGCTGGATCCCGTCGATGCGAATGCTCGTCACGGCCGCGCCCGGGATGGACGACAGCAGGGTGCGACGGAGCGAGTTGCCGAGGGTGTAGCCGAAGCCGGGCTCCAGGGGTTCGATCACGAACCGCGAACGGAACTCGGAGATGCTCTCCTCAGACAGGGTGGGTCGCTGTGCAATGAGCACGGATGTTTTCCTTTCGGCGAGAGTGCCCGCCATATGGCACTCACGGAAGATCAGCGGGTGGCTGGACCGCCGGGTTGTTGAGTTGTGAAGTCTGGTGCTACCTGACGCACGCCACTCAGGTGGCCGGGCCCGAGACGGGCCCGGGGCGTCCGGCGCGAGAGGCCAGAAATGGCCTCTCGCGGTTCGGGGCTAGACGCGCCTTCTCTTTGGCGGCCGGACGCCGTTGTGGGCCTGGGGCGTGACGTCGTTGATCGATCCGACCTCGAGACCGGCCGACTGCAGCGAACGGATCGCGGTCTCGCGACCCGACCCCGGTCCCTTGACGAAGACGTCGACCTTCTTCATGCCGTTCTCCTGCGCCTTGCGGGCCGCGGACTCCGCAGCCATTCCGGCCGCGTACGGGGTCGACTTGCGCGAGCCCTTGAATCCGACGTCGCCGCCGGAGGCCCAGGCGATGACCGCACCCGAGGGGTCGGTGATCGAGACGATGGTGTTGTTGAACGTCGACTTGATGTGGGCCTGGCCCACGGCGATGTTCTTCTTCTCCTTGCGGCGCGGCTTGCGGCCGGCGGCTGCCTTGGGAGTGGCCATTACTTCTTGCCTGCCTTCTTCTTGCCGGCGACGGTGCGCTTCGGGCCCTTGCGGGTACGGGCGTTGGTCTTGGTGCGCTGACCGCGCACGGGCAGGCCGCGACGGTGGCGGATGCCCTCGTACGAACCGATCTCGACCTTGCGGCGGATGTCGGCCTGCACTTCGCGGCGGAGGTCGCCCTCCACCTTGTAGTTGCCCTCGATGTAGTCGCGGAGCGCGACGAGCTGGTCGTCGCTGAGGTCCTTCACGCGGATGTCACCGGAGATCCCGGTGTCTTTCAGCGTGGCGAGCGCACGGGTGCGCCCCACTCCGTAGATGTATGTCAGTGCGACTTCCACGCGCTTTTCGCGCGGGATGTCCACTCCGGCAAGACGTGCCATGGTGGTGTCTCCTTGAGAGAGTCGGGAGGTTGGGGCATCACCGGTGCTCGAGCCTCCCGACCCGGGGTGTCACCGCCGAGGCGGATCCTGGTGATGCTGAATGTCTGTTCAGTTGTGGAACTCCGCTGCTCCGTTCGGATCGCTTGCGATCCGAACCAGAAAGCACCGCCGCTCCGGCGCAATGAGCGCCTGGGCTTCAGCCCTGGCGCTGCTTGTGCCGCGGGTTGCTCTTGCAGATGACCATGACGCGGCCGTTGCGACGGATCACCTTGCAGTGATCGCAGATCGGCTTGACGCTGGGGTTGACCTTCATTGTTCTTCTCTTCTCGCTGTCATCGTGAACCCCGCCCTTCTCGTTGATCGAGGCGGGGAGCCGTTACTTTCCAGCGACTACTTGTAGCGGTAGACGATGCGGCCGCGGGTCAGGTCGTAGGGGCTCAACTCCACGATCACGCGGTCCTCGGGGAGGATGCGGATGTAGTGCTGGCGCATCTTTCCCGAGATATGGGCGAGAACCCTGTGTCCGTTGGTCAACTCGACGCGAAACATCGCGTTCGGAAGAGCCTCGAGCACTGAGCCCTCGATCTCGATGACGCCGTCCTTTTTGGCCATACCTTCTTTAATCGCTCACGTAGTCGTACTGGTCGTGCGGGGATGGGATTGGTGTGGCGGCACGCAGAAAGCGTGCCCAAAGCACCAAAGATCGAGCTTACGCCATGAAGCAGCTTTTGGCCAAGTCAGCCCGTCGAGCTGTCGGCGAACACGCCGACGCCGCGCGGTCGCTCGCCGCATCGACGAGATACGCTCGTCGGTTCGGGGCGCTCAGCGCGTTCCGGATTCGGCCGTGACGGCGTCGCCGAAACCGCGCTCGGCGAGCGCCGCGAAGATGCGCACGGTGACGTCGTCGATCTCACCGAGACCGTCGACCTCGATGAGCAGACCCCGCGCGCGGTAGGCGTCGACAAGGGGCTCCGTCTCGCTGCGGTACACCTCTTGCCGATGCCGGATCGCCTCTTCGGAATCGTCGGCGCGACCCTGCTCGAGCGCGCGCTTACGCAGCCGGCGCACGATCTCGTCCTGGTCGGCGACGAGCTGCACGACGGCATCCAGCGTGTGGCCGTTGCTCGCGAGCAGCTCATCGAGATAGCGCACCTGATCGGTCGTGCGCGGGTAGCCGTCAAGCAGGAAGCCGTTCGCGGCATCCGCCTCGAGCAGGCGACCCTGCACGAGCGCGTTGGTGAGCGAGTCCGGCACGTAGTCCCCGGCGTCGAGGATCGCCTTCACCTGTTGACCGAGGACCGTTCCCTGGGCGATGTTCGAACGGAACATGTCGCCGGTCGAGATCGTGGGGATGTCGAAGGCCTCCGAGATGCGAGCAGCCTGAGTCCCCTTCCCCGCCCCCGGGGGACCGACGATGAGGAACCTGCTCACCGGAGGAGGCCCTCGTAGTGCCGCTGCTGCAGCTGCGAATCGATCTGCTTCACCGTCTCGAGGCCGACGCCGACCATGATCAGGATGCTGGTGCCGCCGAACGGGAAGTTCTGGTCGGCGTTCACGAGCGCGAGCGCGATGAGCGGCACGAGCGCGATCAGACCGAGGTAGATCGAGCCCGGCAGGGTGACCCGGGTGAGCACGTAGTCGAGGTACTCGGCGGTCGGCCGACCGGCACGGATGCCGGGGATGAAGCCGCCGTACTTCTTCATGTTGTCGGCCACCTCATCCGGATTGAAGGTGATGGCCACGTAGAAGTAGGTGAACCCGACGATCAGCAGGAAGTAGAGCGCCATGTAGAGCGGGTTGTCGCCGCGGGTCAGGTAGCTCTGGATCCAGCTCACCCAGGGCGCCGCGACCTTGCCTGCACCCGGCTGGTTGAACTGGGCGACCAGGGCGGGCAGGTAGAGCAGCGACGAGGCGAAGATGACCGGCACGACGCCCGCCATGTTCACCTTGATCGGGATGTACGTGTTGTTGCCGCCGTAGGTGCGCCGCCCGACCATCCGTTTGGCGTACTGAACCGGGATGCGCCGCTGCGACTGCTCGACGAAGATGACGGCCACCATGATCAGCACCCCGATCGCGATGACCCCGACCAGGATCTCCCAGCCTTTCTGGGTCGCGATGGAGCCGAGCGAGTTGGGGAAGCGCGCCGCGATCGAGGTGAAGATCAGCAGCGACATGCCGTTGCCGATGCCGCGCTCGGTGATGAGCTCGCCCATCCACATGATCACGCCGGTGCCGGCCGTCATGGTGATGACCATCAGCAGGATCGCGTACCAGGCGTCGTTCGAGATCAGATCCGAGCACGACGCGGCGGAGTTGCTCGAGCCGAACAGAGCCCCGCTGCGGGCGACCGTGATGAGCGTGGTCGACTGCAGCACGCCGAGGGCGATCGTGAGGTAGCGGGTGTACTGCGTCAGACGGGCCTGACCCGACTGCCCCTCTTTGTAGAGGTTGTCGAAGTGGGGAATGACCACGCGCAGCAGCTGCACGATGATCGACGCCGTGATGTACGGCATGATGCCGAGCGCGAAGATCGACAGCTTCAGCAGAGCACCACCGCTGAAGAGGTTCACCAGGTCGTAGAGGCTGCCCGCCGAACCGGAGTTCGCGGCGAGACAGGACTGCACGTTGTCGAACTTGACGAACGGTGCGGGAATGAACGAACCGAGCCGGAAGATCGCGATGATCGCGAGCGTGAAGCCGATCTTCTTGCGCAGGTCGGGCGTGCGGAAGATCCGCGCGACGGCACTGAACACGACGCCTCCCGGGGAAGTGGTTGGGCTTGGAGTCCTCACGGACCCCGGACGGTGACCTCGGCGTGGCGGCCCCCGAGGGGACCGCCATGCCGATGGTTACACGGGTTCTACTTGATGGACCCGCCGGCCGCGACGATCTTCTGCTCGGCAGAGCTGGAGACCTTATCGACCGCAACGTTCAGCTTAACCGCAATCTCGCCGTCACCGAGAACCTTGACCTTCTCGTTCTTGCGCACCGCGCCCTTGGCCACGAGGTCACCGATGGTGACGTCGCCGCCCTTGGGGTACAGTTCCGCGAGGCGGTCCAGGTTGACGACCTGGTACTCGACCCGGAACGGGTTCTTGAAGCCGCGCAGTTTAGGCGCGCGCATCACCGAGTTCAGGTTGCCGCCCTCGAGGCCGACGCGCACCTGGTAGCGGGCCTTGGTGCCCTTGGTACCGCGACCGGCGGTCTTGCCCTTCGAGCCCTCACCGCGACCGACGCGGGTCTTGGCCTTCTTGGCACCCGCGGCGGGCCGCAGGTGGTGCGCCTTGAGGATCTGCGGGCGCGCCTCGACCGGAGCGGCGGCCTTCTTGGCGGCGGCCTTGGCCGGCGCCTTCTCGGCAGCCGGCGCCTTGGCGGCCGGCGCCTTCTCGGCAGCCGGCTTCGCCGCGGCGGGCTTCTCGGCCGCAGCCGTGGTCGCCGACTTCGCGGCCGCGGCCTTCGGGGCCGACGCCTTCTCAGCAGCCGGCTTCGCCGCATCCGCCTTCTTGGGCGCAGCGGCCTTCGCCGCCGTCGTCTTCTCGGCGGCGGCCTTGGGCGCTGCGGCCTTCGCCGTCGTCGCCTTCTTCTCGGCAGGAGCCTTCTCGGTGGCGGCCTTGGGGGCCGCGGCCTTCTTCTCTTCAGCCATTAGTCAATCTCCTCGACCTTCACGAGGTGAGCCACCGTGCGCACGTACCCGCGGTTGGCCGGGCTGTCTTCGCGGACGACACTGTCGCCGATCCGCTTGAGGCCGAGGCTCCGCAGCGTGTCGCGCTGGTTCTGCTTCTCGCTGATAACGGACTTGATCTGGGTCACCTTGAGCCGCGCGGCCATCAGGCACCTGCCTTCGCGGTCGCCGCGGCGCGGTCGTCGGCCTCGGCGCGGATCAGACGCTCCGGTGCGACGTCCTCGAACTCGAGGCCGCGGCGCGCGGCGACCGCACGGGGCTCCTCGAGCTGCTTGAGGGCAGCGACCGTCGCGTGGACGATGTTGATCGTGTTCGACGAGCCGAGCGACTTGCTCAGCACGTCGTGGATCCCGGCGCACTCGAGCACGGCGCGCACCGGACCACCGGCGATGACACCGGTACCGGCCGCGGCCGGACGCAGCAGAACGACGCCGGCAGCGGCCTCGCCCTGCACCGGGTGCGGGATGGTCTTCGCGGAACGCGGAACGCGGAAGAAGTTCTTCTTCGCCTCTTCGACGCCCTTCGAGATCGCGAGCGGAACCTCGCGCGCCTTGCCGTAGCCGACGCCGACGAGACCGTTGCCGTCACCCACGACGACAAGCGCCGTGAAGCTGAAGCGACGGCCGCCCTTGACGACCTTCGAGACGCGGTTGATCGTCACGACGCGCTCCAGGAACTGGCTGTCGGAACGGTCGCGCGAGTTGCGGTCGTTGCGCGGGCTGCGCTCGCGGCTGCCACGACGGGCCTCGCGGGGCTCATTCGCGTTCGGTGCGGTTCCGGCGGCCGTCTCGACGACGGCACCCTCGATGACCGGCACCTCCACGACGGGGGTCTCTTCGGACGTCACGCCCTGCTCCTTGTTGTCTGCGGTGTTCGCGATGTCGCTCACAGGTCCAGCCCTCCTTCGCGGGCGCCTTCGGCGATCGCGGCGACCCGACCGGCGAAGCGGTTGCCGCCGCGGTCGAACACCACCGCCTCGACTCCGGCCTTCTTGGCGCGCTCGGCGACGAGCTCGCCGACCTTGCGGGCCTTGGCGGTCTTGTCACCGTCGAAGGTGCGCAGCTCGGCCTCGAGGGTCGACGCGGATGCCACGGTGTGGCCCTTGCTGTCGTCGACGACCTGCACGAACACGTGACGGGCCGAGCGGGTCACGACGAGGCGCGGACGCTCCGTGGAGCCCGAGATGCGCTTGCGCAGCCGAGTGTGACGGCGTTCGCGTTGCGCCGACTTGCTCGCGGCGATCTTGACTTTGGCAGCCATTACTTCCCACTCTTTCCGGCCTTGCGGCGGACGACCTCGCCCGAGTACCGCACGCCCTTGCCCTTGTAGGGCTCCGGCTTCCGCAGTTTGCGGATGTTGGCGGCGACCTCACCGACGGCCTGCTTGTCGATGCCCTTGACGGTCAGCTTGTTGTTGCCCTCGACCTCGAAGCTGATCCCAGCCGGGGGGTCGACGGTGATGGAGTGCGAGAAGCCCAGGGCGAACTCGACTGCGCTCCCCTTGGACTGCACCCGGTATCCGGTGCCGACGACCTCGAGGGTCTTCGCGTACCCCTCGGTGACGCCGGTGATCTGGTTCGCGATGAGCGTGCGGGTCAGGCCGTGCAGCGACCGCGAGGCGCGCTCGTCGTCGGGACGGGTGACGAGCACCTGACCCTCCTCGAGCGAGACCTCGATGGGGTTCGCGACGGTGAGCGACAGCTCGCCCTTGGGCCCCTTGACGCTGACGGCCTGGCCGTCGATGGTCACGGTGACGCCACTGGGAACGTCGATGGGCATACGTCCGATTCGAGACATCTCAGGTCACCACACGAAGGCGAGGACTTCCCCGCCGACGCCCTTCTTGCTCGCCTCGCGGTCGGTCAGCAGACCGGAGGAAGTGGACAGGATGGCCACGCCGAGGCCGCCGAGAACGCGCGGGATCTCGGTCGACTTCGCGTAGACGCGCAGGCCGGGCTTCGAGACGCGCTTGATGCCGGCGATGCTGCGCTCGCGGTTCGGGCCGTACTTGAGGTCGATGGTGAGCGTCGAGCCGACGCGCGCCTCTTCGACCTTCCAGCCGGCGATGTAGCCCTCCTTCTGGAGGATCTCGGCGATGTGGCCCTTGAGCTTGCTGTTGGGCAGCGACACCGTGTCGTGGTACGCACGGTTGGCGTTGCGCAGACGAGTCAGCATGTCGGCGACCGGGTCTGTCATGGTCATGTGGTTGGTTTCCTTGTCTCAACTGGTTTCGGCACACTTTTCAAGGTGGCCGACCTGGATGGGTGGGTGTTACGCGGGGGCGTCGGCCTGCTTGAACGGGAAGCCGAACTCGCGCAGGAGAGCGCGACCCTCGTCATCCGTCTTGGCGGTGGTGACGACCGTGATGTCGAAGCCGCGGACGCGGTCGATCTGGTCCTGGTTGATCTCGTGGAAGATGCTCTGCTCCGCGACACCGAAGGTGTAGTTGCCGTTGCCGTCGAACTGCTTGTCGCTCAGGCCGCGGAAGTCGCGGATGCGCGGGAGCGCGAGCGACAGCAGGCGGTCGAGGAACTCCCAGGCGCGATCGCCGCGCAGCGTGACGTGCGCACCGATCGGCATGCCCTCGCGCAGCTTGAACTGTGCGATGGACTTGCGGGCCTTGGTGACCTGCGGCTTCTGTCCGGTGATCAGCGTGAGGTCCTTGACGGCCCCGTCGATCACCTTGGAGTCGCGCGCGGCCTCACCGACACCGGTGTTGACGACGATCTTGACGAGTCCGGGCACCTGGTGCGGGTTCGTGTAACCGAACTCCTTGGTCAGGTTCGCGGCGATCTCGCTGCGGTACTTCTGCTTCAGGCGAGGCTGGGTCTTGCCAGACTCGACAGCAGTCGTTGCGGTAGCCATTTAGAGCTTCTCTCCGGACTTCTTCGCGTAGCGAACGCGAACCGTCTTCTTGACGCCGTCCTTCTCGATGACCTCTTCGCGGAATCCCACGCGGGTGGGCTTCTTGGTCTTCGGGTCGATGACGGCCACGTTCGAAATGTGGATGGGGGCCTCGTGGGTCTCGATGCCACCCGTCTTGGTGCCGCGCTGGGTCTGTCCGACCTTCACGTGCTTGGTGACGAAGTTGACGCCCTCGACGAGCACCTTGTTCTTCTCCACCAGGACCTCGATGACGCGCCCCTGCTTGCCGCGGTCTCCGCCGCGCTCCTGCGTCGGGCCGCTGATCACCTGGACGATGTCGCCCTTCTTGATGTTCGCCATGACTAAATGACCTCCGGGGCGAGCGAGATGATCTTCATGAACTTCTTGTCGCGAAGCTCACGGCCGACCGGTCCGAAGATGCGGGTGCCGCGGGGGTCACCGTCGCCCTTCAGGATGACGGCGGCGTTCTCGTCGAACTTGATGTACGAGCCGTCCGCACGACGGGTCTGCTTGACGACGCGCACGACGACCGCCTTGACGACGTCGCCCTTCTTGACGTTGCCGCCCGGGATCGCATCCTTGACCGTCGCGACGATGACGTCGCCGATGCCGGCGTAACGCCGGCCGGAGCCGCCGAGCACGCGGATGGTGAGCAGCTCCTTGGCGCCGGTGTTGTCGGCGACCTTGAGTCGTGATTCCTGTTGCAGCATGAGCTACTTCGCCTTCTCTACGATTTCGACGAGACGCCAGCGCTTGGAGGCGCTCAACGGACGGGTCTCGCTGATGAGCACGAAGTCGCCGACGCCGGCGGTGTTCGCCTCGTCGTGCGCCTTGACCTTCGATGTGCGGCGGATGACCTTGCCGTACAGCGGGTGCTTCACGCGGTCTTCGACCTCGACGACGATGGTCTTGTCCATCTTGTCGCTCGTGACGTAGCCGCGGCGCACCTTGCGGTATCCGCGCGCACCCACGTCCTTGACGTCGTGCGCGGAGTGCTCGTGCCCGGTGGGCGTGGCCTCAGCCTTGACCTGTGCCATTACTTGGCCTCTTCCTCGGTGCTCGAGGCGTCGTCCGACGCCTCGGCGACGACCTCGGCCTCATCGGCCTCGGTCTTCACGGTTTCTGACTTCTTGGGCGCCTTCGACGCCGCCTTCTTGACCGGCTTGGCCGGGACCTCGGTCGCGACGGGCGTGGCACGGATGCCCAGCTCGCGCTCGCGGATGACGGTGTAGATGCGGGCGATGTCGCGCTTCACGGCGCGCAGGCGGCCGTGGCTCTCGAGCTGACCGGTGGCCGACTGGAAGCGCAGGTTGAACAGCTCCTCCTTGGCCTTCTTCAGCTCGTCGATCAGACGATCGTTCTCGAAGGTGTCGAGCTCGAGCGTGACGAGCTCCTTGGATCCGACGGCCATTATGCGTCGCCCTCCTCGCGCTTGATGATGCGTGCCTTGAGCGGCAGTTTGTGGATGGCGCGCATGAGCGCCTCGCGGGCGAGCGTCTCGTCGACGCCGGCGACCTCGAAGAGCACGCGGCCCGGCTTGACGTTGGCGACCCACCACTCGGGTGAACCCTTACCGGAACCCATGCGGGTTTCGGCCGGCTTCTTGGTGATCGGGCGGTCGGGGTAGATGTTGATCCACACCTTTCCACCGCGCTTGATGTGACGGGTCATCGCGATACGCGCGGACTCGATCTGACGGTTGGTCACGTAGGCCGGCGTCAGCGCCTGGATGCCGAACTCGCCGAACGACACCTTGGTGCCGCCCGTCGCCTGTCCGGAGCGTCCGGGGTGGTGCTGCTTACGGTGCTTGACCTTGCGGGGGATGAGCATGACTAGCCTTCCGCTCCTGCCGCGACGGGCGCGTCGGTGCGACGGCCACGAGGCGCGTCACGACGCTCGGGGCGGGTCGACTTCTGCGACGCCTGCTCACGAGCCAGTTCCTTGTTGGTGATGTCGCCCTTGTAGATCCAGACCTTCACGCCGATGCGGCCGAAGGTGGTCCTGGCCTCGTAGAACCCGTAGTCGATGTTCGCGCGCAGGGTGTGCAGCGGCACGCGCCCCTCGCGGTAGAACTCCGACCGGCTCATCTCGGCGCCGCCGAGGCGTCCGGAGACCTGGATGCGGACACCCTTCGCACCGGCGCGCTGTGCACCCTGCAGACCCTTGCGCATCGCGCGGCGGAAAGCCACACGGGCGCTGAGCTGCTCGGCGATGCCCTGGGCGACCAGTTGAGCCTCGGCCTCGGGGTTCTTCACCTCGAGGATGTTGAGCTGGATCTGCTTCTTGGTGAGCTTCTCGAGGTCGGCGCGGATGCGCTCGGCCTCGGCTCCACGGCGGCCGATCACGATGCCGGGGCGCGCGGTGTGGATGTCCACACGCACGCGGTCACGGGTCCGCTCGATCTCGATCTTCGCCACGCCGGCGCGGTCGAGGCTCGTCTTGAGCAGGTTGCGGATCTTGATGTCTTCGGCGACGTAGTCGGCGTAGCGCTGACCGGGCTTCGTCGAGTCGGAGAACCAGCGCGACACGTGGTCGGTGGTGATCCCGAGTCGGAACCCGTACGGGTTGACCTTCTGGCCCATTACTTCTTCCCTGCCTTGGCGGTGTTGGGGCGGCGCTGGCTTCCGGCGCTGGCCGCGACCAGCTCATCCGGAGTCGCGAGCACGACCGTGATGTGGCTGGTGCGCTTGAGGATCTTGAACGCACGGCCCTGGGCGCGCGGCTGGAACCGCTTCAGGGTCGTTCCCTCATCGACGAATGCCTTCGACACGAACAGGTCCTGCTCGTCGAGGTAGCTGTTGCTGGCATCCGCCTTCACGCGGGCGTTGGCCATCGCCGAGGCGACGAGCTTGTAGATCGGCTCGCTCGCGCTCTGCGGGGCGAACTTCAGGATCGCGAGGGCCTCAGCGGCCTGCTTGCCCCGGATCAGGTCGACGACACGTCGGGCCTTCTGAGGGGTCACGCGGATGTGTCGCACGCGGGCGATCGACTCCACCATTTCTCTTCCTCCTCTTTCGTCACCGCGTTAGCGGCGACGACCCTTCTTGTCGTCCTTCTCGTGGCCGCGGAAGGTGCGCGTCGGCGCGAACTCGCCGAGCTTGTGACCGACCATCGTCTCGGTGACGAACACCGGGATGTGCTTGCGGCCGTCGTGCACGGCGATGGTGTGGCCGAGCATGGCCGGCACGATCATCGAGCGGCGCGACCAGGTCTTGATCACGTTCTTGGTGTTGGCCTCGTTCTGCGTCGCCACCTTGCGGAACAGGTGGTCATCGACGAACGGACCCTTTTTGAGACTGCGCGGCATTGTTGTCGATCCCTACTTGCGCTTCTTGCCGACGGTGCGGCGACGAACGATGAGCTTGTCGCTCTCTTTGTTGGCGTGCCGCGTACGGCCTTCCTTCTGGCCCCACGGGCTGACCGGGTGGCGACCACCGGAGGTCTTGCCCTCACCACCACCGTGCGGGTGGTCGATCGGGTTCATCGCGACACCGCGGACGGTCGGGCGGACGCCCTTCCAGCGCATGCGGCCGGCCTTGCCCCAGTTGATGTTCGACTGCTCGGCGTTGCCGACCTCGCCGATCGTCGCGCGGCAGCGCACGTCGACGTTGCGGATCTCGCCCGAGGGCAGACGCAGCTGGGCGTACGGGCCGTCCTTGGCGACGAGTCGAACCGAGGCTCCGGCGGAACGCGCCATCTTGGCGCCCCCGCCCGGCTTCAGCTCGATCGCGTGGATGACCGTACCGACCGGGATGTTCTTGAGCGGCAGGTTGTTGCCGGGCTTGATGTCGGCGGCGGGACCCGACTCGACCACGTCGCCCTGACTCAACTTGTTCGGCGCGATGATGTAGCGCTTCGTGCCGTCCACGAAATGCAGCAGCGCGATGCGCGCGGTGCGGTTCGGGTCGTACTCGATGTGCGCGACCTTGGCGTCGACGCCGTCCTTGTCGTTGCGCTTGAAGTCGATGACGCGGTACTGGCGCTTGTGCCCTCCACCGATGTGGCGGGTCGTGATGCGACCGGTGTTGTTGCGTCCACCCGACTTCGAGAGCGGCTTGAGCAGCGACTTCTCGGGGGTCGAGCGCGTGATCTCGACGAAGTCGGCGACCGACGAACCGCGACGACCCGGAGTCGTGGGCTTGTACTTGCGAATGGCCATGAGTGTGTTCCTCCCCGGACCTAGCCGACAGCCGTGAAGATGTCGATGGAGCCGGACTTGAGCGTGACGATCGCGCGCTTGGTGTCCTTGCGCTTGCCGATGCCGAACTTGGTGCGCTGCTTCTTGCCCGTGCGGTTGAGCGTGTTGACCGAGGCGACCTTGACGTTGAAGATCTTCTCGATGGCGAGCTTGATCTCGGTCTTGTTCGACCGCGGGTCCACCACGAAGGTGTACTTGCCGTCGTCGATCAGGCCGTAGCTCTTCTCGCTCACGACCGGCGACAGGATGACGTCGCGCGGGTCCTTGTTGTAGCCGCTCACTTCGCAGCCTCCTCGGTAGTCGCCGAACCGGCGCCGGACTTGGCAGCGACGAACGACTCGAACGCGGCCTTGGTGAAGACGATGTCGTCGCTGACGACGACATCGTAGGCGTTGAGCTGATCGGCGAACAGCACGTGGACGTGCTTGAGGTTGCGCACGCTCTTGAAGGCGTCGTCATCCCCCCGCTCGAGAACGATCAGAACGTTCTTGCTCGTGGCGACATCCGCCAGAAGCGCCGACGCGTTCTTCGTGCTCGGTCCGTTGGTGCCGAAGTTCTCGATCACGTGAAGGCGTTCGCCGCGAGCCCGGTCCGACAACACACCGAGCAGAGCCGCGGCGATCATCTTCTTGGGGGTGCGCTGCGAGTAGTCGCGCGGGTGGGGTCCGTGGACGATGCCACCGCCGGTGTGCTGGGGGGCGCGGATCGAGCCCTGACGAGCGCGACCGGTTCCCTTCTGCTTGAACGGCTTGCGACCGGCACCCGAGACCTCGCCGCGACGCAGCGTGTTGTGCGTGCCCTGGCGTGCCGCGGCGAGCTGCGCCGTGACGACCTGGTGGATCAGCGGGACGTTGGTCTGGACGTCGAAGATCGCGCCGGGAAGCTCGACCGAACCGGTCGCCTTGCCCTTGGCGTCGAGGACGCTCAGCGTGGTGGAGTCAGCCATGATCAGGCTCCCTTCACGGCGTTGCGGACGAAGACGATGCGGCCGCGGGCGCCGGGAACGGCGCCCTTGACGAGGATGAGGCCCTTCTCGAGGTCGACCGAGTGCACCTTGAGACCCTGCACGGTGACGCGCTCGCCACCCATGCGGCCGGCCATCCGCATGCCCTTGAAGACACGGCTGGGCGTCGAGGACGCACCGATCGAGCCCGGCTTGCGGTGGTTGCGGTGCGAACCGTGCGACGACGAGACGCCCTTGAAGTTGTGGCGCTTCATGACACCGGCGAAGCCCTTGCCCTTGCTCGTGCCGACCACGTCGACGAGCTGACCCGCCTCGAAGATGTCGACCGCGAGCTCCTGACCGAGCGTGTACTCGGCGGCGTCGGCGGTGCGTACTTCGGTGAGGTGACGGCGCGGCGTGACGCCGGCCTTCTCGAAGTGGCCGCTTGCGGGCTTGTTGACCTTGCGCGGGTCGATCGCGCCGTACGCGATCTGAACCGCGGAGTAGCCGTCCTTCTCCTCCGAGCGGACCTGGGTCACGACATTCGGAGTGATCTGGACGACGGTGACGGGAACGAGCTTGTTGTTCTCGTCCCAGACCTGGGTCATGCCGAGCTTGGTGCCCAGCAGACCCTTGGTCGTCTTGATGGCAGTCATGCGGATTCCTTCTCGGGCCTAAAGCTTGATCTCGATGTTGACGTCAGCAGGCAGGTCGAGACGCATGAGCGAATCGACGGCCTTCGGCGTCGGATCGATGATGTCGATGAGACGTTTGTGGGTGCGCTTCTCGAAGTGCTCGCGGCTGTCCTTGTACTTGTGGGGAGAACGGATCACGACGATCACGTTCTTCTCCGTGGGCAGGGGCACCGGGCCGACGACGGTAGCGCCCGCGCGGGTCACCGTGTCGACGATCTTGCGCGCCGACGCGTCGAGGCCGGCGTGATCGTACGACTTCAGCCGGATGCGGATCTTCTGTCCCGCCATGTCTTCTCTCTCTCGTTTCCGCACGGCACTCTGCTCGAGCCCGTACCCGCGCGACACATGAACTGCTCGCGCACCGCTGTTCTTCTGTCAATCCGTCCGACCCACGCGGTCGGGCGTGTCGCATGCCCTTGCGGGCACGACACACCTCTCCCCGTGGGGATTCGGGATTCGATTGAAGCTGTGCTCTTCTGCCCGCCGCCCAACCTCGAATAAGGACCGGTCCCTCACCCGAGCTTCAGAAGCTCAGCGAGGCACAGTTCTTTGGTTGTGCACTGCTCTGACAGTGATCCGCACGCGAACGCACGGAATGTTGAACTAGACGAGTTTGCCACACGCCTGCATTTGCTGCAAGCCGGGCGTGTCGCGAGATCTCGAGGCGGGCCTCGGGGGCGTGGCTCAGCCCTTCGTCGCGCCCGCCAGCAGGCCCCGCACGAAGAACCTCTGCAGCGAGAAGAACACGACGAGCGGCACCAGGATCGAGATGAACGCACCCGCCGACTGCAGGTACCACCGGTCGCCCCAGGAGCCGGAGAGGGAGTTCAGGGTCTGGGTGAGGGGCAGTGAGGACGACGGCGCGAAGATCGTCGCGACCAGCAGGTCGTTCCACACCCAGATGAACTGGAAGATCGCGAACGAGGCGATCGCCGGAGTCGCCAGCGGGATGATGATCCGGAAGAAGATCTGCCCGTGCCCCGCCCCGTCGACCCGCGCGGCCTCGATGAGCTCGTTCGGGATCTCGGAGATGAAGTTGTGCAGCAGGAAGATCGCCAGCGGCATTGCGAAGATGGCGTGCGCGATCCACACCGTCGCGAAGCTGTGATCGACGTCGCGGAGCGTGAACCCGGGGAAGACGCCGACACCGTTGATCGTGAGGCCGCGCGAGAACAGGCTCAGCAGCGGCACGAGCGCCATCTGGATCGGCACGATCTGCAGAGCGAACACGAAGACGAAGAGCAGGCCGCGCCCCTTGAACGGGATCCAGGCGAACGCATACGCCGCCAGGGTCGCGATGGCGATGGGTACGACCGTCGCGGGGATCGCGATCGCCAACGAGTTCAGGAACGAGGCACCGAGCGTCAGGGCCGTTCCCCCGGAGGTGAGTGCCTGGTAGTAGTTGTCGAGGGTGAAGCCGGGGTTGACGAACACGGTCCACCAACCGGACGTCGCCGAATCGGCGCCGGGCCGGAACGAGGTGACGAAGAGGCCGAAGGTCGGGATCGTCCAGATGATCGCGATGATGATCGCGGCGAGCGTCGCGCCCTTCGAGGTGAGCCGCTTCTGCGCCTCCGCCTCGCTCTTGCGCATCCTCCGCGCGAACTCCCGGGCCGTCTCGGCGTCGAGTCTCGGGTGGACATCGGTGACGGCCATCAGCGGATCTCCTTCTGCTTGCGCATCTGCCGCACGTTGTAGATGATCAACGGCAGCACGAACAGGAACAGCACGAACGCCAGGGCCGCGGAGTGCCCGTAGCTCTGGAAGCGCTGCTGCTGGTTCACCATCTCGAAGGCGACGACCGTCGAGTTGGACCGTCCGCCGGTGAGCACCGCGACGATGTCGTAGACCTTCAGCGAGGCGATCGTGATCGTGGTCAGCACGACGATGAGCGAGGACCGGATGCCCGGAACCGTGACGTTCGTGAAGAGCTGCCACGCGCTCGCCCCGTCGAGCGATGCCGCCTCGTTCTGTTCGGCGGGAACCGCCTTGATCGCCGCGGAGAGGAAGACCATGGCGAAGCCGGTCTGGGTCCAGATGAAGACCGCCAGCAGGCAGAAGGTGTTGATGAAGGGTTGCGCGTCGAGCCATCCGACGGGCTGGCCGCCGAATGCCGTGATGACGGCGTTGAGCAGTCCGATCTGCTGGCCCTGGCGGTAGTCGTAGACGAACTTGAAGATGATGCCGGCGCCGACGAACGAGATGGCCACCGGCATGAACACCAGCACCTTGAGGAACCGCTCGCCGCGCGCCCGGTCGATGAAGACCGCGTAGGCCAGTCCCAGGATGATCGAGATGGTCGGCGCGAGCGCCGCCCAGATCAGGGTGTTGATCACCGACCAGAAGCCGTCGGGGTTGGTGAAGACCCACACGTAGTTCTCGAGCCCGACGAACTGCTTGCCCGTCTTGTCGAAGAACGACTGGCCGATCGTGGCGAGCGCGGGGTAGATCAGGCCGACCAGGATCAGCACGGCGGCCGGCGCCATGAAGATGATGAGCTGGAAGACGTAGCCCGTGCCCGCGCGAGCGCGGTAGTCGGCGAAGAACAGCAGCGCGCCCGCGAGCAGGGCGATCGCCACGACGTAGACGACCGCGTTCTGATACGGCCGCAGCAGCATGAACGCGATCACCGGGATCACGAAGCAGGCCGCCGCCCGCAGCCAGAAGTAGCCGGCGCCGCTTCGCGGGGCGAACTCGACGAGCACCAGGATGATCGTGACGACGACCGCGAACACGGCGACGACGATCGGGATCTGAAGCAGCGGGGTGAGGTTGCCGATCCAGATGAAGAAGCTGTTCAGCGAGAACCCGAGCGAAACCGGGAGCGCCGAGTCATCGGGGCCTCGCGTCACCATGAAGATGGCGAGGGCCACGATCAGCACGGCGGCGATCGCGACGATGATGCCGGTCGCGCGCCGCGAGATCCTGTTCTTCGACTCGCGGCCGGCCGTGAGCGATGCGGTCATGATGCTGCCTTTCTGAGCACGTCGTCGGGCTCGGGAAGCGGACGAGCGGGGCGACGAACGGAACCGCCCGCGAATGCGAGCGGCCCCGTCCGTGTGCCCGAACCCGTGGGATCGCTAGTTCTGGTATCCCGCCTGGATGGCGCTCAGCACCTGGTCGGTGGGCGTCCCGTCGATCCAGTTGACCATGCCCTTCCAGAACGATCCGGACCCGACCGTGGCCGGCATGAGGTCGGACGCGTCGAACCTGACCACCGTGCTCTTGTTCTGCAGCGTCTTCATCGCGTCGGTGAGGAACTGGCTCGACGCGAGCGACGGGTCGGCACCGTTGTTCGCCGAGATCACGCCGCCGAGCTTGACCCGCGCGTTGGCGAAGTCGGGCGTGGACATGTACTCCTGAACCTTCTGGACCGCCGCCGACTTGGAGAACGCCGCGACGAACTCGCCACCGGCCTCGACCGAGCTGGCGCCCTCCTTGATGCCGGGGAGGATGAAGGCGTAGACGTCACCGTCGGGGGCGACGGTCGGCGCCTTGCCGGCCTTCGTCTGCACCGTGAGGAAGTTGGACGACAGGAACGACGCCTGGTGGGTCATCGGGCAGGTGCCGTCGGCCACCTTTGCCGCGACATCCGCGAAGGCCGTCGAGTTGATGCTCTTCACGTCGCCGAAGCCGGCGTTGACGTAGCTCGGGTTGAGCAGGATCTGACCCACCGCGGTGAACGCGTCCTTGATGGGCTGGTCGGTGAACTTGACCGAGCCGCTGACCCACTTGTCGTAGACCTCGGGGCCGGACTGGCGCAGCACGAGGTCTTCGATCCAGTCGGTGCCCGGCCAGCCTGAGGCGTCACCGGACGAGAAGCCCGCGCACCACGGAGCCGCCCCGGTCTTCGCCTGGATCGTCTTGGTCAGGGTGAGCAGCTCGTCCCAGGTCTTCGGAATCGAGACGCCCCACTCCTTGAACTTCGCCGGCGAGTACCAGATGTACCCCTTCACGTTGGCGAGCATGGGGGCGGCGTAGAACTTGCCGTCGATGGTGCCATACGCCTTCCAGTCCTTCGACCAGTACTTGCCGACGTTGTCGGTCACCGTCTGGTCGGGCGCGACGACCTGGCCGGTCCCCACCAGGGTCTTCAGCAGGCCCGGCTGGGGCACGATCGCGATGTCGGGGGCGGAGCCGCCGTTGACCTTCGTGACGATGTTGCCTTCGAAGCTCTTGTCACCGGTGTACTCGACCTTGATTCCGGTGTCCTTGGTGAACTTGTCGAAGGTCTTGTTGAGCGCGTCTGCCTCGGATCCGGTGATTCCCCCCGAGATCTTGACCGTCTGGCCCTTGACGCTGCTTCCGCCGCCCGTGCTGCTTTCGGCGCAGCCGGCGAGCGCAAGGGCCGCCACTCCGACGAGCGCGAGTGGGGCCAGAAGGCGGCGTCGAGATGACTTGCCCATGTATTCCTCCTCATTGAGAACGCGGGTCTGTCCACGCGATTCGCGGCCCTTTCTCGGGAACCGCTCCCGCACACGGTATTCATGAATCCGGGTCGAGCGCAACCGGCGCGCATCACAACTCGGTAACCGGGGCGGAATCACCCGTCCGCAGCCCCCGATTGCGCTCGTTCAAGGGCCCGATCGCGTCTCGCTTTCTCTGGAAGCGGTTCCAGTTTTGCCGCAGCTCCTTTAGGATGGGGCCGCCCGCGAGTCGGCTCGCGGCGGAGAGGCGGCAGGCGCAGGTGAGCGGAATCGCCGAGGTCGCACGTCTTGCGGGCGTCTCGAAGTCGACCGCGAGCCGTGCGCTGACGGGCACCGGCTATGTGTCCGAATCCACGCGGCTGCGCGTGATCGAGGCCGCCGACTCACTCCGCTACGTGGCATCGACGAGTGCCGTCAGCCTCGCGACCGGCCGCACCCAGAACATCGGCGTGCTCATGCCCTACGTGACGCGCTGGTTCTTCGCCGAGGTGCTGGAGGGGATCCAGGATGCGCTCCTGGCCCGGGACCTCGACCTCACCCTCTACGACGCCCGGCACGGCACCGAGGGGCGACACCGCATCTTCGAGCAGTTCCTGGCGCGCAAGAGATTCGACGGGCTCGTCGCCGTCGGTCTGGAGCCGGGCGACGACGAACTGGAGCGCCTCGTGGCGCTGAACCGGCCCATGGTGAGCGTCGTCGGAGCCGGCGACGGCACGAGCGTCATCGAGATCGACGACGACGACGCGGCGCGGCGCGCGACCGATCACCTCATCGCCCTCGGGCATCGCCACATCGCCTTCGTGGGTGGCACGGCCGACGGCCACTGGGCGCAGGTGGACCGTCGGCGGTGGGCAGGCTACCGCGGGTCGATGAGCGATGCCGGTCTCAGCGCCGAGACGCTGCACGTGCCCTCCGACGTGAGCCTTCCCGGCGGCTACGCGGCCGCCGTCGACCTGCTCGGCGACGCCAGGACCCGGCCGACCGCGGTCGTCGCCACCTGCGACGAGGTGGCGATCGGGACGATGATCGCCGCACGGCGGCTCGGCATCCGGGTTCCCACCGACCTCAGCGTCGTCGGGATCGACGACCACGAGTATGCCGAGATGTTCGGACTCACCACGCTCGAGCAGGTGCCTCGCGAGCAGGGCGCCACAGCGGTCGATCTGCTGCTCCGCCACATCGATGACCCCGAGCTGCCGCCGAGCGTCGTGCGGCTGCACGCCCGTCTCATCATGCGCACCTCGACCGCTCCCCCGTCGGGCACCGGCAGTGCGACCTTCCTGGACTCGCCGATGGGCGATACGGGGATGCCGGCGTGAGGATTCCGTCGTGACGTGACCCGCTGCGGCGGCATCCCGTGCCACCTCCGCGGTTACGGCGCCGGCGGGCTGGTCGGCGGGGCCTCGTCGCCTCCGTGGATCACGTCGTGGGCGCGTTCCGAGACGTCGCCGGCGACGTCCTTCGCGTCATCCGCGACTCCCCCTGCGGCGGCCTTGGCCTTCTCCGCCACGTGACCCGCGACGTCTTTCACGTCGCCCGCGGCCTCCTTGACGGTCTCCGCGGCTTCGTGTGCGACGCCCTTGGACTTGTCCACAATGTCGTCGGATCCCATGGTGTTCCTTCCTCTGCGTTGAGACTGCTTCCGACCCGAGCCATTCTGCTCGCGTTGGGTGTCTTTGTGAACGCCGCGAGGCGCAACGCCCTCACCCCTCGCGCTCGAGACGCTCGACGAGCTCGCGGTGCGGGGCGGTGGTGCCGACCGATGCCGCGACGGCGGAGCCGGCCGCGAGAGCTGCCCTGAGCGCCTCTCCCGTGGAACGACCCTGTACTGTGCGCAGCACGAACGCACCCAGGAAGGCATCGCCCGCGCCGACCGTGCTGCGTTCGGCCACCGGGAAGGCGGGGGCGCGCAGCACCTGCGCCTCGCCCCGGATCGCGAGCGCGGCCCCCGCCGCCCCGAGCGAAAGGGCGATCGCCCCGACGCTGCTGCCGTCGAGCAGCTCGTGCAGGGCGGCGTCCTGCAGCTCGATGGTCGACAGCTCACGACCGGTCAGCTCGCCCAGCTCGCGCACGCTCTGCTTCACGAGATCGGGTCCCGCGGCGAGAGCGAGTGTCAGCGCGGAACCGTAGGCGTCGATGGCGCAGCGCGCGCCGCGCTGCTTCGCGAGCCGCACCGCGTCGGCGTAGAAGCTCTCGGGGGCGCCGGGGGGCAGGCTGCCGCTCGCCACCAGGTAGCCGCCGGGACGCAGCAGCTCGACGGCGGCATCGAGGCACCGCCGACACTCCTCGGCGGTCACGGTGGGTCCGGGGAAGACGAAGCGGTACTGGTCGCCCTGGCTGCGGTCGCCCACGCTGATGCTCTCGCGGGTCTCACCGCCGATCGGGATCGGCACGCCCGGCAGGCCCTCCTGGTGCAGCAGCAAGCGGTAGCGCTCGCCGGTCAGGCCGCCGACGGTGTACACCGGCGTCGCCGCACCCCCGAGGGCGACGATCGTGCGCGCCACGTTGACCCCGCCGCCGCCGGCCTCGACCCGCGGGGCATCGCAGCGCAGCTTGTGCCGGCTCACGACCCGGTCGACCGAGGTGCTGACGTCGAGCGCCGGGTTGAGCGTCACGGTCACGATCGGCGGAAGGGACGACGTGCTCATGAAGCGCAAGAGTACGGCCTGGCGGGCCGTCGCATCCGGGTCGGAAGTCCCGGCATGCAGAAGGGGCCGGACCTTTCGGCCCGGCCCCTTCGTGTGCAGTGCAAATGCCCTCCGCTCATAGCGGAGCGCGCGCTACTTGAGGATCTTCGTGACCTTGCCGGCGCCCACGGTGCGGCCACCCTCGCGGATGGCGAAGCCGAGGCCCTCCTCCATGGCGATGGGCTGGATCAGCTCGACCGTCATGTCGGTGGTGTCGCCGGGCATGACCATCTCGGTGCCCTCGGGCAGCGTGATGACGCCGGTGACGTCGGTGGTGCGGAAGTAGAACTGCGGGCGGTAGTTCGCGTAGAACGGGTTGTGACGCCCACCCTCATCCTTGGACAGGATGTACGCGGTGCCCTCGAACTGGGTGTGCGGCGTGACCGAACCCGGCTTGACGACGACCTGGCCGCGCTCGACATCCTCGCGCTTGGTGCCGCGGAGCAGCAGACCACAGTTCTCGCCGGCCCAGGCCTCGTCGAGCTGCTTGTGGAACATCTCGATACCCGTGACCGTGGTCTTCTGCGTCGGGCGGATGCCGACGATCTCGACCTCGGAGTTGATGGCGAGGGTTCCGCGCTCGGCGCGGCCGGTGACGACGGTTCCACGACCGGTGATCGTGAAGACGTCCTCGATCGGCATCAGGAACGGCTTGTCCTTGTCGCGCACCGGGTCGGGAACGGACTCGTCGATGGCCTCCATGAGGTCGAGCACCGACTGGGCCCACTTCTCGTCACCCTCGAGAGCCTTGAGGCCCGAGACGCGCACGACCGGAGCGTTGTCGCCGTCGAAGCCCTGGCTGCTGAGCAGCTCACGGACCTCGAGCTCGACGAGCTCGAGGATCTCTTCGTCGTCGACCATGTCGGACTTGTTGAGCGCGACCAGCAGGTACGGCACGCCGACCTGCTTGGCGAGCAGCACGTGCTCACGGGTCTGCGCCATCGGGCCGTCGGTCGCCGCGACCACGAGGATCGCGCCGTCCATCTGGGCGGCACCGGTGATCATGTTCTTGATGTAGTCGGCGTGACCCGGGGCGTCGACGTGCGCGTAGTGGCGCTTCGGCGTCTCGTACTCGACGTGCGAGATGTTGATCGTGATGCCGCGCTGACGCTCCTCGGGAGCCGAGTCGATCGACGCGAAGTCGCGGGGCTGGTTGACCGCCGAGGGGTACTTGTCGGCAAGCACCTTCGAGATCGCCGCGGTGAGCGTGGTCTTACCGTGGTCGACGTGACCGATCGTTCCGATGTTCACGTGCGGCTTGGTCCGCTCGAACTTGGCCTTAGCCACTGGGTCCTCCTCAGGACTCGTTTGCAGGCATCCGGATGGATTCCGGATGCGATGCGATTTGGTGTGTATCTACTTTAGTTGGTCCGGGCATGGGCCCGATGGGCGAGCGAACGGCAGTTAGTCGCCCTTGCTCTTCTGGACGATCTCCTCGGCAACAGCCTTGGGGACCTCCGAGTAGCTGTCGAACGTCATCGAGTAGACCGCGCGACCCGAAGTCTTCGAGCGCAGGTCACCGACGTATCCGAACATCTCTGACAACGGAACGAGCGCGCGGACGACCTTCACGCCCGTCGCGTCCTCCATCGACTGGATCTGACCGCGCCGCGAGTTGAGGTCGCCGATGACGTCGCCCATGTACTCCTCGGGCGTGCGCACCTCGACGGCCATCAGCGGCTCGAGCAGCACGGGGCTCGCCTTGCGGGCGGCCTCCTTGTAGGCCATCGATCCGGCGATCTTGAACGCCATCTCCGAGGAGTCGACGTCGTGCGACGCGCCATCGACGAGGATCGCCTTGACACCCACGGTCGGGTAGCCGGCGAGCACGCCGACCTGCATCGCATCCTGGATGCCGTGGTCGACCGAGCCGATGTACTCGCGCGGAACGCGACCACCGGTCACGGCGTTCACGAACTCGTAGCTCGTCTCGGGGGTGACCTCGAGCGGCTCGATCGTGATCTGCACCTTGGCGAACTGACCGGAGCCACCCGTCTGCTTCTTGTGCGTGTAGTCGTACTTCTCGACGACCTTGCGGATCGTCTCGCGGTACGCCACCTGCGGCTTGCCGACGTTGGCCTCGACGTTGAACTCGCGCTTCATGCGGTCGACGAGGATGTCGAGGTGGAGCTCGCCCATGCCCTTGATGATGGTCTGGCCGGTCTCCTGGTTCTGCTCGGTGCGGAACGTCGGGTCCTCTTCGGCCAGCTTCTGGATCGCGGTGCCCAGCTTCTCCTGGTCGGCCTTGGTCTTCGGCTCGATGGCGACCTCGATGACCGGCTCGGGGAACGTCATCGACTCGAGGATGACCTGCGCGTTCGGGTCGCTCAAGGTGTCACCGGTCGTGGTGTCCTTGAGGCCGATGACCGCGTAGATGTGTCCGGCGGTGACGCCGTCGACGGGGTTCTCCTTGTTGGCGTGCATCTGGAAGATCTTTCCGATGCGCTCCTTCTTGCCCTTGGTCGAGTTGATGACCTGAGCGCCGGAGTCGAGCTTGCCGGAGTAGACGCGGATGTAGGTCAGACGCCCGAAGAACGGGTGGGTCATGATCTTGAACGCGAGGGCCGAGAAGGGCTCGCTCGAGTCGGCGTGCCGCTCGATGACCTTCTCTTCGTCACGGACGTCGTGGCCCTCGATCGCCGGCATGTCCAGCGGCGACGGCAGGTAGTCCACGACCGCGTCGAGCATCGGCTGCACGCCGCGGTTCTTGAAGGCCGAGCCGCAGAGCACCGGGTAGAGCTCGCTGGCGATCGTCATCTTGCGGATCGCGCCCTTGATCTCGGCGACCGTGAGCTCTTCGCCGCTGAAGTACTTCTCGAGCAGCGCGTCGTCGCTCTCGGCGACGGTCTCGAGCAGGATGTGGCGGTACTCGTTGGCCTTCTCGACCAGGTCGGCCGGGATCTCTTCGATCGCGTACTTGGCGCCGAGCTCGACGTCACCCTTGGAGTCGCCGCGCCAGGTCAGTGCCCGCATCTCGACCAGGTCGACGACACCCTCGAAGGTGTTCTCGAATCCGATCGGAAGCTGGATGACAAGCGGCTTGGCGCCGAGGCGCTTGATGATCGTGTCGACCGTGTAGTAGAAGTCGGCACCGAGCTTGTCCATCTTGTTGACGAAGCAGATGCGCGGCACGTCGTACTTGTCGGCCTGGCGCCAGACGGTCTCGGACTGGGGCTCGACGCCCTCCTTGCCGTCGAACACCGCGACCGCGCCGTCGAGCACGCGCAGGTTGCGCTCCACCTCGACGGTGAAGTCGACATGGCCCGGGGTGTCGATGATGTTGAGCTGGGTGTTGTTCCAGAAACAGGTGGTCGCGGCCGAGGTGATCGTGATGCCGCGCTCCTGCTCCTGCGCCATCCAGTCCATGGTCGCGGCGCCGTCGTGCACCTCGCCGATCTTGTGCGTGATGCCCGTGTAGAACAAGATGCGCTCGGTCGTCGTCGTCTTGCCGGCATCGATGTGGGCCATGATGCCGAAGTTGCGGACCTTGGTGAGGTCGGTGAGCACGTCCTGTGCCAACTTGTACTACTTCCTCTTGATGTTGCGTGAAACGGTGGTCGAGCCTGTCGAGACCGGTTGATCTCGACAGGCTCGATCAACGAGAACTACCAGCGGTAATGCGCAAAAGCCTTGTTCGACTCGGCCATCTTGTGGGTGTCTTCGCGGCGCTTGACCGCGGCACCCAGGCCGTTCGAGGCATCCAGGATTTCGTTGGTCAGGCGCTCGGTCATGGTCTTCTCACGACGCGACTTGGCGTAGCTCGTCAGCCAGCGCAGCGCGAGCGTGTTGGCGCGGTGCGGCTTGACCTCGACGGGCACCTGGTAGGTCGAGCCACCGACGCGGCGGCTCTTGACCTCGAGAGTGGGGCGCACGTTGTCGAGCGCCTTCTTGAGCACGACGACCGCGTCCTGACCGGACTTGGTGCCGACACCGGCGAGCGCGTCGTAGACGATGCGCTCGGCGAGGCCCTTCTTGCCATCCACGAGGATCTTGTTGACGAGTTGGCTCACGACGGGGGCGCCGTACACCGGATCGGCGACGACGGGGCGCTTCGGAGCGGGTCCTTTACGAGGCATTACTTCTTATCCATCTTCGCGCCGTAGCGGCTGCGAGCCTGCTTGCGGTTCTTGACCGCCTGGGTGTCGAGGGCGCCGCGGATGATCTTGTAGCGCACGCCGGGGAGGTCCTTCACACGGCCGCCGCGCACGAGCACCATCGAGTGCTCCTGAAGGTTGTGGCCCTCGCCGGGGATGTAGGCGGTGACCTCGGTGCCGTTGGAGAGCTTGACGCGGGCGACCTTGCGCAGAGCCGAGTTCGGCTTCTTCGGGGTCGTCGTGTAGACGCGCGTGCAGACGCCGCGCTGCTGCGGGTTGGCCTTGAGGGCCGGTGCCTTGGTCTTGACGACCTTCGGCGTGCGGCCCTTGCGGACCAACTGCTGAATGGTGGGCAAAATTGCTCCTTGTTGTCGCTGCACGGTGACAGCGGTTGATGGACTTCCATCGCAATCCGTCACCCGGACCGGAATCGTTCCGGGACTGCTGGCGGATATGCCGTGGGGGCCGCTCGGCCCTTCCCGCGCACGGAACAGACCCGACCATTTCGAGTCGGTTCGGTTTCGAGGCAGGGGAAGCGTGCGTGACGCGCACACACCCGGTCGAGTGTAGTCGCCCGCGTAACTTGCCGCAACGTGAGCAGGGGCCGCCCGTTCCGCTGTGCGCGGACGGACGGCCCCTCTCGTAGCCGGATGCTGCGGGGCTACTTGGTAGGCGTCGGGCTCGGCGTCGGAGTGGGCGTCGCAGAGCCCGACGGGTTCGGGGACGACGACGCGGTGGGCGTCGGCGTCGGGGTGGGTGTGGGTGTCGACGTTGCCGTCTCGACCTTCGCCGACTTCGGGTCGAGCAGCACGTAGATGTAGCCCTTGACGGTCGCGCTGATCAGATTGGGCTTGTCAGCACTGTGCGTCGTCGAGATGCCCGTGACCAGGAACAGGCGTTGCCCGCTCTGAAGCCCCTTGACGAAGCTCAGCGTGCTCGGCCAGTCGCCCTCCGTCGTCACCGAGACCGGGATCGCGATGAAGTTCGTCCCCGTGATGCGTGGATCGGTGGGGGCGACCCACGCCGTGGGCGACTTCGGGGTCGTCGGGGCCGTCGCAGCCGCGGTCGGCGTCGCCGTCGGCGCGGGCGTCGCGCCGGTCGGCGGCGTCGTGGACGCCGCGGGAGCAGGCGGGGAGTAGGCGACCGCATCCTCCACCTGAAGGCCCGTCACCGTGACCCCCGACGCCGCGGCCAGGGCGTCGATGCCGTCGATGTACGCCGAGCTGTTCGCCTCCTGCGGGATCGAGAGGCGCAGCGCCTCCAGCTTCTTGGTGAGCTCCGGCAGGTTCTTCTGCTCGCTCTTCAAGCGCACGATCGTGCTCTGAGCGGTCTGAATCTGGGCTTGAACGCCCGTGAGACTGCTGTTCGCCGAGGACGCGGACGCGAGTTGCGGCTGCGCGACGAGGAACCACCCGGCGGCGACCAAGACGACCATCAGGAAGATGGTGAACGCGCTGAGAATGCGATGGGACTGCATGTCAGTTCCCTCCTGTGGTCGAGGTGCCCGACGTGCCAGGCGTGGCGGCGCTGGTCGGTGTCTTTGTCGCCGGCGTGAAGCGGTTGGCGAACGCGGCCGGACCGATGTGCATCGTGACATCGGCGGTGTAGACGCCGCTGCTCAGCGACACCTGCCCGGGAGTCGCGTCGACGAAGCCGGGAAGGGTCTCGAGCCCGTTGAGCCACACCGGGATGGACGGCAGCGAAGCGCTCGTCGCGGTGAACGCCAGGGTCGCGATGCGGCCACCTTGCAGCGGAACCGAGGTCTGGGCATAGGTCTTGAGCGGATCGGCCGTGTCGATCGTCACGGTCGAGAGTGTCACGCCCGCCGGGAGCGTGGCCTGGAGCTTCGTCAGATAGGCCTGCCAGTCGATCTCGGTCGAGTCCCCCACCACCTGGCCGGCCTGGATCAAGGCGATTCCATCTTTGACCGCGGTGACCTTCGAGTACTGGGTCTGCTGCACGACCAGCGCCTGTTGCTCGGCCTGCGCCGCGACCAGGGAGGTCTGCGCGACCGTGTTCCAAGCCCATGCACCACCACACGCGACGACGACGACGAGAAGCACGCCGAGGAGCGCGAGCCGCAGTGATCGGCGCGTGCGCAGCTGGGAACGCTTGAGGCGTACCTCGGGAGGCATCAGGTCGACCCGGGGGGCTCCCCCGACGGCGACATGCGACGAAGCGGCGGGGCTGCGGACCGGACCGGCCGGCTTGCCCCGGCCAGGCTTGTCGGGCTCGTCGGCGGCATCCTTCTTGGATCCGCCGATCGGCTTGGTCAGGAATGCGAGGCTCATGCGAGGCTCCCTACGGCGAGGCCGATCGCGACCGGCGCTTTGCTCCGGGCGGTCCGCAGGCCCTCGGAGGCGATGGATTTGGCGATCGCGATGTGACCGAACGGGTCGGCCTCCACGACGGGCAGGCGGGTCAGCTCGGCGAATGCCTCGCGGATCCCGGGCATGTCCGCCCCGCCGCCGCTCAGCATCAACTGGGTGACCGGCAGGGTGGGGCGGCTGTTGACGAAGTAGCTGATCGTGTTGCGCACGCTGCCGAGCAGCTCCCCCGTCGCGGCGTGGATCGTGTCGATCACAGGTCGCTGCTCCGGGGTGACGACGTTCGGCGCGACGCCGAACTGGCGCTTGATCCGGTCGGCGTCGTCGAAGGCGATGCCGTGCTTGGCGACGATCGCGTCGCTGATGTCGCGGCTTCCCGACGGGAGGACGCGCACGAAGTGCGGCACCCCGCCCACCGCCATGACGACGTTGGTCGTCGAGGCTCCGATATCGACGAGCGCCGTGACGCCGGTCGTGCTCGCCGATCCGAGCAGCAGCCGGGTGAGGGCGAACGGGATCAGGTCGACCTCGGCCACGTGCAGTCCGGCCGCCTCGACGGCCTCGACGTTGCCGAGCACGGCATCCTTGATCGCGGCGACGAGCAGGCCGTTGATCATCGGGCCCTGATCGGTCATCTCACGCGAGATCGGGTAGAAGTCGAGCAGGGCGTCCGCCACCGGGACCGGCAGCAGATCCTGCACCTGGAAGGGCAACGACTCGCGGATGCGGTTGAGCGGCTGTGCTCGCACGCTGTAGTCGCGCGAGAGCACGCGCTGATTGCCCATGCCGAGCACGACGTCCTTGGTGCCGAACTTCGCCCGCGACCACATGACCTTGAGCGCCTGTGCGACGAGGGCGGGATCGGTGACCTCGCCTCGGTTGACTGCCTCGATGGGCACCGACATCTCGTGGTAGCGCAGCAGCGTGGGGCGGGGCTTGGCCGGATTGGCCACCTCCGCCGCGCGCAGCACTCCATGCCCGATGTCGAGCCCGACGACTGATCTAGCCATACCCTTCTTCTCCCCCACTCAGAGCAGACCGACGAGCGCGAGGTAACCCCCCGCGATCGCCTGACCCGCGAAAACCCCGATCCAGGCCCCCAGCAACATCCAGGGACCGAACGGGATGCCGCTCTTGCGACCGGCACGCTTCATGACCATCAGAACGACGCCGAACAGCCCGCCGAGCACGAACGCCGCGCCCGCCCCGACCGCCAGCTGACCCCAGCCCAGAGAGCCGAGGAAGAGTCCGAGCACTCCGGCGAGCTTGACGTCGCCCATGCCCATGCCGCGCGGCGAGATGATCGCCAGAAGCAGATAGAACGCGAACAGGATGGCGGCACCCGCCGCCATGCGGATCAACCCGGCGATGTCGCCCTGCAGAAGCGCGGCCACTCCCAGCAGCACGATGCCGACGCCGTAGCCGGGCAGCACGATCACGTTCGGGAGCCGATGCGTCTCGATGTCGATGATCGCGAGCGCGACCGAGATCGCCGCGAGATAGAGGAAGGCCACCAGGCGGAGCACGGCCGCGATCGCGGTGGTCACATCCGTGGCGGTCGACAGCGTGGGCGCGGCCCAGATCGCGACGAGCACGAAGGCGGCGGCACCCGCCAACTCGACCAGCGGATAGCGCTTCGAGATCCGCTCGGCGCACGAGCGGCACTTGCCGCCGAGCAGCAGCCACGACAGCACCGGGACGTTGTCGCGCGCCGTGATCTCATGCCCGCAGTTCGGGCACGCCGAACGCGGCCGCACGACCGACATGCCGGCGGGCACGCGGTAGACCACCACGTTGAGGAACGAGCCGATCGCGAGACCGGTGATGCCCACGAAGGCGATGAGCAGCGATGCGGCGAGGATCATCATGGGGCTGGGCTCCCGTCGGCGTTGTAGGCCGCCTTCACTCCCGAGTACTGCGTCACTCCGTAAGTGGTCGAGACCGGGGTGAGGAACTTGGGTGGAGCCGTATAACGCAGGCGAGTGTCGTACTGGTAGTCCTTCGCATAGCCTGTCGCCACTCCCCCGCTGCCGTTGCTCGTCGCCACGGTCCCTCGGTACTTCTGCGCAATCGCGCCCAGAATCGTCAAGGTACCCCGATTGCCCAACCCGGTTCCGTTGGCGTCGTAGTTCTGCACCTGGAGGGTGTGGGCGACCGAGAGCATGGCGGCGTCGATGGTGCGGTTCGGTCCGGGAGCCCCATACGCATAGCTCGTGCTCCAGCCCGAACCCGACTTCGTGATGGGGTTCCACACCCAGATCGCATTCTGACCGACGATTCCGAGGATGTCGTTGCTCGGGTCGGCATAGGTGATGTTCCCCGTGACATAGACGTAGTTGTAGGCGGCGATCGTCGTGCGCCCGTGTTCGGTGCCGCTGACGAAGAGGTCGCCGTTACGGCATCCATATGCCGGCGTGTCGGTGGTCGACGTCGACGGCGTGACCTCGTTGGCCAGCGGGTAGCGGGTCGTCCCGAACGACCAGCCGGCGTTGGACACTCCGCCGAAGGAGAGGCAGCTGAAGCCCGTCGGGGTCTTGTTCGACGCCCAGTAGTTGGGATCGGTGCTGACACTCGGCACGTTCTGCACGAACACCAGGTTGAGGTCGAGCACCGGGATCACGGCACCTGCCGTGCTCTGCAGGTCCGAGATCTTGCCGCACTTCGCGGGCGTCGTGCCGCTGATGTCCGCACCGGCGGCGTTCGCGGTGGTCTGCGTCACCTTCGTGTACGGCGAGACGACCCTCATGTTGCCGTCGCTGGTGAAGGTGATGCTCGTGGGTCCCGTGTACAGGCAGCCCGGGTTCGGGACGTCGGCGGGCAGGTCGTTGCGCGTCTCCTTCTTCATCTGCGAGTTGGTTGGCGGCATGTCGAGCGACTTCTCGTAGACCGGCTTGCTGACCTTGAAGGTCGCGGCGGGGCATCCGTTGGGCACGTCATACGCGGCGGTCGGGTTCGAGGTCGTGACCGTTCCGTCGAACGTCGCTCCGCAGATATCGAGGGTGTCGTTGCTGTGCACCGGGCCGTGGAGCTCGTCGAACTGCCCGAACTGGATGCGCTGGCTGCAGTCGCTGGGGCGGGTCGGCGATGCCCACAGGAAAGCGTCGCAGGGCTGCGGCAGCGTGGTGCGGTACTTGGCGTTGAAGGCGGGATCGAGTTCTTCGTAGCTGGTGAAGTAGAGGAAGTCGATGAAGCCGCTCTGGCGCAGGTCGGCCACCAGAGAGACCACGCTCGACCCCACCTTGCCGGTCGAGCGAAGCCGCACGATGCCCTTGTTGCCGTAGTCCGAGATGTCCACCTCGTAGCGATACGAGGCATCGGTGGAACCCGGGATCTTCGCCCACGGCTGCGAGGCCGAGATGTTGAAGGCCGGGTTGGCGTTGGTCCCGGTCGGGAGGCTGAGCAGGGCCTTCGAGCTCGCGCTGAAGGCCGCATTCGGGTTGCCGAACTTGTAGTAGGTGCTGTCGTTCGCGAGACGGCTCTGGTACTCCTCGACGCCCGCATACGCGGCACTTCGGGCGCCGGCCATGTCTTCGTCGGTGCTGGTCTTGCGCACCCCGCCGGTCACCGACTCGAGCGCCGCCGAGACGAGCAGAAGCATGACGAGCCCCAGGCCGAGCACGACGGGCAGCGCGATGCCCCGCTCGTCGGCGTCGAGGCGTCGGATCAGGCTGCGGATCATCAGGAGCTCCCCTGCTGAAGGCCGATGTTGGGCATTCCGACATTCGACGAGAAGTACACCGGTGCGGTCTTCGAGCCGGGGGCCTGCACCTTGACCGAAACCGTGATGGAGGCGACAAGCGGGAGCGACGCGCTGGAAAGCGACCCCGCCGCGAGCGCAAGGGCGCCACCAGTACCGTTGACGTAGGTGAAGAGCGGCAGTTGCGAGGGCGTCGGGGCGGTGATGACGCCACCGAGGTTCCGGGTCGAGCTGGACGCGCAACTGGAGAAGGTCCAGAAGCCCGAAACCGACTTGCCGACACAGCGGCTTTCGATCAGGCTCCCCGTGCTGCTGTCGAAGGTGACCCGCGTCGGGGCCGGGTTGCTCGGGTCGGTCACGTCGACGAGGGAGTAGATCACGAGGACGCTGTCACTGCCCGAACTGACGGCCGGAAGCGGGGTGGTCGAGCCCGAGACCGGAACCTGAACCGCGAGCCCGATGACCGTGCGCAGTTCGTTGGCGATGTTCGAGGCGACCGTGTTCGAGTTCCGATTCTGCGTCGCGTTCGAGGTCAGTTGCGCGGTGTTCGCGAACATCGTTCCCACCATCACGATGATCAGCAGGGTCAGCATCGAGGCGACGAGCAACTCGGTCAGGCTCAGCCCATGATCTTCGTGCGCGAGTCGCACCTTCATGCGGTGGATCATGACGGCATCCGCGGGTCGAGCGTCACGGTGGTTCCGGTCATCTCTCCGGTGGTTGCCGGGGCGACGTTGGATGACATCGCTGCCCCGGTCAGTGAGGTCGAGACGATCCACGAGCCGAACGGCGCCGCGAGGTACGCGGTCGTACCGATCGTGAGCCCCGAGAAGGTGTAGTTGGTCAGCTCGACGCAACCGGGGTCACCGGTTCCGGCGGGCGCCGCGACTCCGCGGACGTAGATCGTGGTCGCGGTCAACGACGAGACCTGAATGACCCCCATCGGGATCGGGAGGGTCCCCGCTCCGCCGGCCGCCACGCCGACGGCCGGTCGCTGCCCGTCGGCCATGCTCACGCCATTGACGGCGCCCGCGGCCCAGGTGGCGGGATCGACCGAGAGGCATCCCGAGGTGATCGTGGAGGTCGAGACGTAGTGTCCGGCGACGGCCGCGTAGCCCTGTGTCGACGGATAGAGGCTCAGCGGGCTCGTCTTGGTGGTCAGCACGAGCGTTCCGTCGGAACTGATGAAGTTGGTCGTCAGCGAGTCTGGCAATTTCGCCGTCCCCGCATAGTTCGAGGCGTAAGCGAGCGAGTACTTCGCAGCGAGGTCGTAGCTGAACGAGGCGGTCTGCGATGAGCCGGCCGCCACGGTCACGCTGGTGCTCGGGGCCGTCGATTGCGTGATGTCGACGTAGCCGGACTTGTTGGCGCTGACCTTGTACGTTCCCGGGGTGACCTTCAGAGCGTAGGTGCAGCCGTCGCTGTCCGTGGACGGGATCGATCCGACCGCGGCGCCGCCGCTGGTCGCGGTCGCGGTCACCGCGACGCCCGCCCGACCGGTCCCGTCGGCTCCGGTCACCGAGACGAGGATCGTGCCGTAGCTGGGGTCGTTGATCCGCGTGGCCGGTGCGAGGATCGTGTCACTGCGCACCGCGGTCTTGAGGGTCAGCATGCTCGCCCAAGTCACCTCGACGCTGACGCGCTTGTACTGCAGATTGCCGCCGGCGCCACCGCAGGTGGCCGACGAGCCGTCGGTGTTGACCCAGGCGGTCGTGCGGGAGATCGTGTACGTCGTCGACCCGATGGTCTGAGTCTGGTTGGGCGCGGCCTGCACCTTGAAGGCGTCACCGACGGCGCGCACCTCGTCGATTTCTTGGGATGCCAGGCCCGCGGCGACCTCGCGGTTGCGGTCGTCGGCGACCAGCTTGGTCATGGTCACGAGGGAATACGCGAGGCCGAGGATCACGAGAGTGAAGACCATGAGGGCGACGATCACCTCGGTGATGCCGAGGCCTGCGTCGTCGACATCGCGTCCCAGGTCGAGACGTTCGCGGAAACGCTTGATCGACATTGTGACCTCCCCCCGGAGTCTCGACAGAATGAGAGGCTTCCCCCTCAACGGTGGACGGCGCGGTTTCCCTCCACCGGGAGAGCGGGGCGCCGACACACGGCGCCCCGCTCTGTGCAGCTAGGCTCAGCCGATCGTGCACGCCGTGGATGTCACACCGCTCGAGTCGGTGGCGTAGAACTTCGCGGTGGAGCTGGTGTCGCTCTGACCGATGATGCAGAAGCCGGTACCCGACGGGCCATAGGTGAGGCTGGTCGTGTCAGCACCGTAGGTCGCGCCAGCCTGCGAGAGAGCAGTGCCAAGCCCGGCAAAGCTCGTCACCGTGGTGGAGGAGGTCGGCAACGCGGTCCCTCCGGTCTGGATCGAGACCAGTGCGGTCTTCAGGTTGGAGACATCGGACTTGACCGACGAGTCCTTCGCGTTGTTCTGGACCCCGATGTACACCGGGATGGCGATGGCGGCGAGGATGCCGATGATGATGACGACGACGAGCAGCTCGATGAGCGTGAAGCCCTTGTCGCCATCCTTGACCTCTTCGCGGCGAGCCGCGAGAGCCTTCTGAATGCGGGTGATCATGGTGGATTCCATTTCGTTGGAGTGATTCGTGTGAATGGGAATCGAGCCGTCCCCCCCTACGGCGGTGACCCGACACGCTCACGTTAGGGTGCATGCACCGGGGCGTGAATCCCGCATCCGGGGGGTAAAACCCCAGTTCAGGACCCCAATGCGGGGGTGGACAGAAAGGGGGACATTAGCCACGCAGCACACCGAAGCTGGCCACGTCGCCGGGGCCCCTGGATCTAACCGTCGTTCCTAATGAGCGCCCTGCACCGCCGTCGCAATGCTGAAGATGGGCATGTACAGGGCGACCACCATTCCACCGATCACGACGCCGAGGAAGGCGATCAGCAGGGGCTCGATCAGCGAGGTCAATGCCTCGGTCATGGCCTGCACCTCATCGTCGTAGAAGTCGGCGATCTTAGTCAGCATGATCTCGAGAGACCCCGAATCCTCACCAACGGCCATCATCTGAACGACCATCGGTGGGAAGACGGGTTCGTTGGCAAGGGGCTTGGATAGGGACTGACCGCTCCGGACCGAGTCCGCCACCCGTTTGGTCGCCTGCTCAATCACGTAGTTGCCCGAGGTCGCACCGATCACACTCAATGCCTGCAGAATCGGCACTCCTGCGCCGATCATGTTCGCAAAGTTTCGGGTGAAGCGGGCCACGGCGATCTTTCGGACAAGGCTGCCAAAGACCGGAGCCTTCAACTTCAGCGGGTCGAGCACCTTCCGCACAGCTTCGGTGTTCTTGTTGCGTTTCCACCAGACGAGGCCGACAATGATCAGCACGACCAGAGTCGGGACCACCCAGAACATGTTCTGCGAGATGGAGACGAGCATCTGAGTCGGAGCAGGCAGCGAGCTGCCCAACCCCTCGAACATCTTCTTGAAGATCGGCACGATGAAGGTCAGCATGACGATCACGGCGACGAGCGACAGGCAGAGCACCATGACTGGATAGGTCATCGCCGACTTGATCGTCGACCGCAGTTTGGCATCCTTCTCGAAGTTCACGGCGAGGGCATCCAGCGCCCCTTCCAGGAATCCGCCGGTCTCCCCCGCCCGGATCATGCTGATCATGATCGGCGGGAAGTCCATCGGATGCTTCGCCAGCGAATCCGAGAACGATCCCCCCACCTCGACGTCGTTCGCCACCTGGGCGAGGATCGTCTTGAGCTTCTTGTTCTCGGTCTGTTCGGCGAGAATGTGCAGAGCGCGGAGCAGAGCAAGGCCCGAGCTGATCATGGTCGACAACTGGCGGCTCATGACCGCGAGCGACTTGAGGTCGACCCCCTTCTCGAAGCCGGCCAGGCTGATCTCCATGTTGAGGCCGGTGCCGGCCTTGCCCTCTTGAACCGAGAGCGGCGACAAGCCCATGCTCTGCAGCTTGCCGAGCACTGCCGACTCGCTGGGCGCCTCGAGCTTGCCCTTGACGACCTTGCCCGACTGATTGCGGCTGGTGTAGTTCCAACTCTTGACGGCCATCGACATCAGTGGCGTCCCCTCTCTGCCGGGGCGTACAGCCCCTCGTCGTTGAACGTGACCTGCTGCGGCACGGCGGCCGAGCGCTGGATGAGGCGCATGAGCGTCTCGGGGTCGTGTGCCTTCTCGAAGGCGGCATCCCGGGTGATCTGGCCTTCGTCGACCAGGGCGGCCAGGTGCTGATCCATGGTGTGCATCCCGAGCTCGCGACCGGCCTGCATCGAGGAGGTGATCTGGTATCCCTTGCCCTCGCGGATGAGGTTGGCGATGGCCGGGGTCGTGACCAGCACCTCGGTGGCGACCACGCGTCCGTTGCCCTGCGCCTTCTTGACCAGGGTCTGGCTGACGACGCCCTGCAGCGTGGCGCTGAGCTGGGTGCGCACCTGGTCCTGCTGGTGCGGCGGGTAGACGTCGATGACACGGTCGACGGTGGATGCCGCGCTCTGCGTGTGCAGCGTGGCGAACACCAGGTGGCCTGTCTCGGCTGCGGTCAGCGCGACCGAGATCGTCTCGAGGTCTCGCATCTCGCCGACCAGGATGACGTCGGGGTCCTGTCGCAGAACGTGCTTGAGCGCCGCCGCGAAGCTGTGCGTGTCGTGGCCGACCTCGCGCTGGTTGACCAGCGAGCGCTTGTTGCCGTGCATGAACTCGATCGGGTCTTCGACCGTGACGATGTGGTCGGCGCGCGTGCGGTTCACGAGGTCGATCAGCGCGGCCAGGGTCGTCGACTTGCCCGAACCGGTTGGGCCGGTGACGAGCACGAGTCCGCGCGGCAGGGTCGCGAAGCGCGCCACCGAGTCGGGCACCCCGAGCTGGTCGAGGGTCTTGATCGTGGTCGGGATGAGTCGGAAGGCCGCGCCGATCGCGCCGCGCTGCTGGTACATGTTGACGCGGAAACGGGCGCTCGCCGACAGCGAGTAGGCGAAGTCGAGCTCCAGCTCGCGCTCGAAGATCTCGCTCTGCTGGTTGGTCAGCAGCGAGCGCAGTGCGCCGCGCACCCGCTCGGCGTTCCACACCGTGGCGCCGGCGACCGGGCTGAGTCCGCCGTCGACGCGCAGCATCGGAGCGGCGTTGGCGGTGACGTGCAGGTCGGATGCACCCGTGAACAGCACCTGCTGCAGGGCCGCGATGATGTCGGGATCGGCGTTGTCGGTCTGAGGAGCGATCGCGCCGAAGTCGTTGACCTCCGTGATCGGAGGCGCGATCGTGGTCGCCCCGGGCTGCGGAACGGCCGGCAGGGTCGGGAACGCGGCCGGCGCGGGCGCGGGCGCGGGCGCGGGCGGCGCAGGTTGGACGACAGGAGCGGGCTGGGCAACCGGCGCGGGCTGGGCAACCGGCGCGGGCTGCGCGACAGGAGCCGGCTGCGCGGGCGGCATGGCCGCCGACGGGGCGGGAGCCGCGATCGGAGCAGCAGGCGCCGCCACCGGTGTCGCGACCGAGGCGACCGCGGCCACCTCCACCACGGGAGGGGCGGGCGGCAACGGCGCTGCCGGAACGGACGCCTGCGCCGGCGGCACCGGCGGCTGACCGGGGGGCGGCCAGGCCTCGTGGCCCCGCGGCGCCGGTGCCTCGACGGGCGTCGCGGCGTCGGGCACGAACGCGGGGCCCGCCTGCATCCCCGCGGCGGCGGCTGCCGCGACCCGCGCGAGTTCGTCGTCGGAGGAGATGGGGATCTCCCAGACCGGCTTGTTGGCGCTCATCGTTCCCCCAGCTGCTTTCTGTCGGTGTGACTGCCCGTCATGCGACGACACGCAGGACTTCTTCGATCGAGGTGTATCCGAGGGCGACCTTCGCCCAGCCGTCCTGACGAAGGGTGAGCATGCCGCCGGCGATGGCGGCGCGGGTGATCTCGGCGCTCGAGGCTCGGGCGACGGCGAGCCGCTCGATCTCCTCGTTGACGACCATGACCTCGTGCAGTGCGATGCGCCCCCGGTAGCCCGTGTTGCTGCAGGCCACGCAGCCGACCGGACGGAACAGCAGAGGCGAGCCGCCATCCGGAGCCATCGGGAACGCCAGCCGCTGCAGGTCGCCCGCATCGTGCTGGTAGCCCTCCTTGCAGCGGTCGCAGAGCCGTCGCGCGAGCCGCTGGGCGACCACCGACTCGAGCGCCGAGCCCACCAGGAAGGGCTCGATATCCATTTCGATCAGACGGGTGATCGCGGCCGGGGCGCTGTTGGTGTGGAGGGTCGAGAGCACGAGGTGGCCCGTGAGCGAGGCCTCGATGGCGATCTGCGCCGTCTCCTGGTCGCGGATCTCGCCGATCAGCACGACATCCGGGTCCGATCGCAGAATGGATCGCAGCGCGCTCGCGAAGGTCAGCCCCGCCTTGGGGTTGACCTGCACCTGGTTGATGCCCTTCATGCGCATCTCGACCGGGTCCTCGACCGTGATGACGTTGATCTCGCGCTTGGCGACGGCGTGCAGCGTGGTGTACAGCGTCGTCGACTTGCCGGAACCGGTCGGGCCGGTGACCAGGATCATGCCGTGCGGCTTGCGGTACGAGGCCTGGAACGCGGCGAAGTTGTGCTCGAGCATGTGCAGGTCGCTGACGTTGCGCGACGACGCCGTGTTGTCGAGGATTCGCATGACGACCTTCTCGCCGTGCACCGTCGGCAGGGTCGCGACGCGCAGGTCGATGCGGCTACCGCCGTGCACGACCGACATGCGGCCGTCCTGCGGCTTGCGACGCTCGGCGATGTCGATGTCGCTCATGATCTTGAGGCGCGAGATCACGCCGTTCTGGATGCTCTTGGGCGCGCTCTGCATCTCGTGCAGCACCCCGTCGATGCGGTACCGCACATCGAGCTGATGCTCGCCCGGCTCGATGTGGATGTCGGAGGCGTGGTCCTGGATCGCCTGGCTGATCAGCAGGTTCACGAAGCGCACGATGGGTGCGTCATCCTCGGTCTGCTCGGCGACCGGGACCAGATCGTTGCTGGTCGGGGCGTTCTCCTCGACCATCGCGACGGTGAGCTCGCTGAGTTCGCCGTCGGATCGCACGAAGCGGTCGAGCGCCGCCATCAGATCGCCGCGCTCGGCCACGACGGGGCGCGCCTGCATCTTCACGGCAGCGCGGATGTCGTCGAGCGCGAGTACGTCGCGCGGGTCGGCCATGGCCAGCAGCAGGCGATCGCCGTCCCGGCCGATCGGCAGGACCTCGTGGCGCCGCAGCAGTGCGACGGGCACGAGAGCGACCGCGGCCCGGTCGACGGGGTAGTCGGTGAGATCGACGAAGGGAAGTCCCAGCTGGGCGGCTCGCGCCGACGCCACCTGACTCTCGGTGACGACGCCGCCCTCGACGAGTTCGCGCACGTGGGCGTCGTCGCGTGCCGGGTCGCCCGTGACCTGGTCCAGGCTCGTGATCGGCATCAGGCCGCGAATGATCAGGATCTCGGATAGGGAGGCCATGGGCACCCCCTCGGTGTCATGACGCGGCTGAGTTCCCCCCGGTTCTCAGCGCGATAGGGAGTCGTCGGCTGATGCACGAATCCCTGAGAGTGCCAGGCTAGGTGGCCGGCCGCGGCACCGGCAGTCCCGCATTGGGGGGTAAGCGCCGAGGGGGCGCGGATCCGCTCGGTCCGGGGCGCTAGCTGCGCGCGGAGGGGCCCCAGCGCTTGGCGAGCGTCCAGGTGAGCACGACCGTGAGCCCCGCGAGCAGCGCGGCGGCGATCACGAAGGGGCTGAGGGCCTGCTGCCCCACGAGCACCAGACTGACCGGCAGGGCGGATGCCACGAGCACGAGATACACGCCGGCGACCGCGCCGAGCGTGCCGAACCACGGGGTGACGCTGCGGGCGGTGCCGATCAACACGAGCCAGAGCAGGACCGCGGCGAGCAGCAGCGCCAGGATCCCGTAATACGGACTGATGTCGCCCCCGATCGGATCGCGGTTCAGCATGACCGAGATCAGCCCGTCCAGCGCGAAGATCACCGCCGCCCAGAGCACCGTGACGAACATCGCGACCACGAGGTCCACCCGGCGGGGCCGGGTCGACGAGTGAGTCGAGGGAGACCCGTCGGCCGGATCAGGATGACGCGGCCCCATACTGCGCCTTCTTCTCCGCCTGCTCGCGATCGAAGGCCGCGCGCGCCTCGACGTTACGGGCCTTGACGCGTCGCCCGCGGGCGGCGATCGCGAGCCCCATCCAGATCGACACCTCGCGCGCGACCAGGGCCGCCGCGATCAGGAGCGGGTTCGTCGCGAGCGCGCCGAAGGCGGATGCCGCCTGGCTCGGGGTCATCGCGACGACGTTGCGCACGAGCAGCAGTAGTCCGATGGACACGAAATAGACGAAGAGAGCGACGACGACGCTGCCGATCACGTGCGCCCACCATCCGGCGCGGTTGAGGATCACCGTGACCACGACGAAGCCGAGGGCGAACATCATGATCGGGATCCAGAAGATGGCGTCCTGCAGGAATGCCGAGAAGGCGGGACTGAACCCGCTGCCGCTGTAGCGCAGGGAGATCGGGATGGCCGCTGCTGCCGCGTAGACGGCGGCGAAGATCACGGCACCGAGCAGGGCCAGCAGGACGCCGACCACCCGGTTGCCGCGCACCTTCGGCGGAACGGGGGCCTGGACATAGACCACCTGCTGCGGGGACGGTTCCGCGGCCGCGGGGGTTGCCGCAGCGACCGGTTCGACCGGGGTTGCGGCCGGCTCCGCCTCGCCGGCGGATGCCGGTTCGTCGGCGGGCTCGGGCGTCGGGGTCGAGGCGGCGGCGGTCGTGTCGGTCTCGTTCGGGTCAACCGACTCGGCGGCGGTCACGTCGGCCTCGTCGGGTTTCGAGGTGGGTGTCTGCTCGCTCATCTGCGGCTCCTTTGCGTGGTGGCTGTCAGCCTAGCGAAAGCCGGGGCGTCCCCGACCGGTCGCGTCGGCATCCGCCTCGCCCTCCGGGGTGGTGCCGAATGAAGGAGATCGTGCCCGGATGCCGCGCTCTTCCCCGCTGTCGGCCCTCGCGAGCACACCATCTCCTTCATTTGGCAGGTGCCGCGTGTCTGCCGGGCGGAGGCGGAGGCCGGGGACGACGAAGGGCCCCGCCGGTGAACCGACGGGGCCCTTCGAGCGGACTGCTAGCTGTAGGTACCGGGCGTGAAGTCGTCCGAACTGAAGCTGTCGAAGTCGACGAAGCTCAGGTCCGACTCGCTGAACACCGAGTCATCCGTGAAGATGCGGTTCGGGTAGCGCTCGGCCTTCGCCTCCTCCGTGGCCTCGACGGTCACGTTGCGGTACTTCGTGAGCCCGGTTCCGGCCGGGATCAGCTGACCGATGATGACGTTCTCCTTGAGGCCGACCAGCGGGTCGGACTTGCCCTCCATGGCGGCCTGCGTGAGCACGCGGGTCGTCTCCTGGAAGGACGCGGCCGACAACCACGACTCGGTCGCGAGCGAGGCCTTGGTGATTCCCATGACCTCCTGGCGAGCCGATGCGGTCTTCTTGCCCTCGGTGAGCGTCGCACGGTTGATCTCGTTGTACTTCGAGCGGTCGACCAGCTCACCCGGGAGCAGGTCGGTGTCACCGTGCTCCACGACGGTCACCTTGCGCAGCATCTGCCGCACGATGACCTCGATGTGCTTGTCGTGGATCGGCACGCCCTGCGAGCGGTACACGCCCTGCACGCCGTCGACGAGGTGCAGCTGCACGGCGCGGACGCCCTGCACGCGCAGCACCTCCTTCGGGTCGAGGTTGCCGATCACGAACTGCTGGCCGAGCTCGACGTGCTGCCCGTCCTCGATGAGGAGGGTCGCGCGCTTGAGCACCGGGTAGATGTGCGGCTCGTCGCCGTTGTCGGGCGTCAGGATGACGCGACGCGAACGGTCGGTGTCCTCGATCGTCACGCGGCCGGCGGCCTCGGCGATCGGGCTCGCGCCCTTCGGGGTGCGGGCCTCGAACAACTCGGTCACACGCGGAAGACCCTGCGTGATGTCGTCGGCCGACGCCGATCCACCGAAGTGGAAGGTGCGCATCGTGAGCTGCGTTCCGGGCTCGCCGATCGACTGGGCGGCGATGATGCCGACCGCCTCGCCGATGTCCACGAGCTTGCCGGTCGCGAGCGACCGTCCGTAGCAGGCGGCGCAGACGCCGACCGCCGACTCGCAGGTGAGCACGGAGCGGACCTTGACGACCTCGACCCCCGCGACCATCAGCTTGTCGATGAGCACGTCACCGACGTCGCTTCCGGCCTCGGCCACGACCTTGCCCTTGGCGTCGACCGCGTCCTCGGCGAGGCTGCGGGCGTACACCGAGTTCTCGACGTTCTCGTCGCGAACCAGGGTGCCGTCATCGAGCTTGACCGCGATGCGGAGCTCGAGGCCCTTGCTGGTGCCGCAGTCGTCCTCGCGGATGATGACGTCCTGAGAGACGTCGACGAGTCGACGGGTCAGGTAGCCCGAGTCGGCCGTACGGAGCGCCGTGTCGGCCAGACCCTTGCGAGCGCCGTGGGTGGCGATGAAGTACTCCGCCACCGACAGGCCCTCGCGGTACGAGGAGATGATCGGACGCGGGATGGTCTCACCCTTCGGGTTCGACACCAGACCACGGATACCGGCGATGTTGCGCACCTGCAGCCAGTTGCCTCGAGCGCCGGAGGACACCATCCGGAAGATGTTGTTGTCCTTCGGGAACGCGGCCTGCATCGAGGCGGCGACCTCGTTGGTGGCCTCCGTCCAGATGTCGATCAGCTCACGACGACGCGAGGCGTCGTCGATCAGACCCTTGTCGAACTCGCCCTGCACCTTGGCGGCGCGCTTCTCGTGGCGGGCCACGATCTCGGGCTTGTCCTTCGGGGTGATGACGTCCGACAGGGCGACCGTCACACCGGAACGCGTGGCCCAGTAGAAGCCCGCGTCCTTGATCCGGTCGAGCGCCGCGGCGACCTCCACCTTGGGGTAGCGCTCGGCGAGGTCGTTGACGATCGAGCTCATCTTGCCCTTGTCGGCGACGGCCTCCACATAGGGGTAGTCGACGGGGAGCGTCTCGTTGAACAGCGCACGGCCGAGCGAGGTGGTGAGCAGAACCGTCGAGCCCTGCACGAAGCCCTCGGGCGCGACGTCCTCCGGCAGGTAGACCCCTTCGAGGCGGATGCGCACGACCGCGTTGAGGTCGAGCGAGCCCTGATCCTTCGCGAGGATCGCCTCGGCGATCGACGAGAACGCACGGCCTTCGCCGGCGGCGCCCTCCTTGATCGTCGTCAGGTGGTGCAGACCGATGATCATGTCCTGGGTGGGCAGGGTCACCGGGCGGCCGTCCGACGGCTTGAGGATGTTGTTCGAGGCGAGCATCAGGATGCGGGCCTCGGCCTGAGCCTCGACCGACAGCGGCAGGTGCACGGCCATCTGGTCGCCGTCGAAGTCCGCGTTGAACGCGGCGCAGACGAGCGGGTGCAGCTGGATGGCCTTGCCCTCCACGAGCTGAGGCTCGAAGGCCTGGATGCCGAGGCGGTGCAGCGTGGGCGCGCGGTTCAGCAGAACCGGGCGCTCGCGGATGATCTCCTCGAGCACGTCCCACACCTGCGGACGCGAACGCTCGACCATGCGCTTGGCGCTCTTGATGTTCTGCGCGTGGCTCAGGTCGATGAGGCGCTTGATCACGAACGGCTTGAACAGCTCGAGCGCCATCTGCTTGGGCAGACCGCACTGGTGCAGCTTGAGCTGGGGGCCGACGATGATGACCGAACGACCGGAGTAGTCGACGCGCTTGCCGAGCAGGTTCTGGCGGAACCGGCCCTGCTTGCCCTTGAGCATGTCGCTCAGGGACTTGAGCGCGCGGTTGCCGGTGCCCGTGACGGGACGGCCGCGACGGCCGTTGTCGAACAGTGCGTCGACGGCCTCCTGCAGCATCCGCTTCTCGTTGTTGACGATGATCTCGGGAGCCCCGAGGTCGAGCAGACGACGCAGACGGTTGTTGCGGTTGATCACGCGGCGGTACAGGTCGTTCAGGTCGGAGGTCGCGAAGCGGCCACCGTCGAGCTGCACCATCGGGCGCAGCTCCGGCGGGATGACCGGCACGACGTCGAGCACCATCGCGGCCGGCGAGTTGCCGGTCTGCAGGAAGGAGTTCACGACGCGCAGGCGCTTGATCGCACGGATCTTCTTCTGGCCCTTGCCTGTGGCGATCTGCTCGTGGAGCAGCTCGCTCTCGGCGGCCAGGTCGAAGGCCTCGAGACGCTTCTGGATGCTCTCGGCACCCATGTAGGCCTCGAAGTACAGGCCGTAGCGGTCCTGCAGCTCGTGGAACACCGAGTCCTCGGGCTTGAGGTCGCCGACCTTGAGCGTGCGGAAGTCCTCCCACACGCGCTGGAGCTGGGCGATCTGCTCGTCGAACGACTTGCGGACCTGCCCCATCTCCTTCTCGGCGGAGTCCTTGACCTTGCGCTTCTGGTCGGCCTTGGCGCCCTCGTCCTCCAGAGCGGCGAGGTCGGTCTCGAGCGCCACCAGGCGCGTCGCGATCGCATCGTCGCGCTGCTGCTCGAGCTGCTTGATCTCGAGGTTCATCTCGTTCTCGAGGCCGGGCAGGTCGGCGTGACGGCCGTCCTCGTCGACCGAGATGACCATGTAGGCGGCGAAGTAGATGACCTTCTCGAGGTCCTTCGGCGCCATGTCGAGCAGGTAGCCGAGCCGCGACGGAACACCCTTGAAGTACCAGATGTGCGTGACGGGCGCGGCGAGCTCGATGTGGCCCATGCGCTCGCGACGGACGGAGCTCTTGGTGACCTCCACGCCGCAGCGCTCGCAGACGATGCCCTTGAAGCGCACCCGCTTGTACTTGCCGCAGGAGCACTCCCAGTCGCGCGAGGGTCCGAAGATCTGCTCGCCGAACAGGCCGTCCTTCTCGGGCTTGAGGGTGCGGTAGTTGATGGTCTCGGGCTTCTTGACCTCGCCGTAGCTCCAGGCGCGGATGTCCGCGCTCGTGGCCAGGCCGATCCGAAGCTGGTCGAAAGTTGTTGCGTCGATCACTTTTTAGTGTCTTCTTTCGCTAGTTCTCGAAGTTGTAGGGATGGCCCGGCTCAGATGTCGTCGATGGACGACGACTCGAAGCGGGTGGAGATGTTGATGCCCAGCTCCTCCGCGGCACGGAAGACCTCGTCGTCCGTGTCCTTCAGGCTGATGACGGATCCATCGGCCGCGAGCACCTCGACGTTCAGGCACAGCGACTGCATCTCCTTGATGAGCACCTTGAAGCTCTCGGGAATACCCGGCTCCTGGATGTTCTCGCCCTTGACGATGGCCTCGTACACCTTCACGCGACCCAGGATGTCGTCCGACTTGATCGTCAGAAGCTCCTGCAGCGCGTAGGCGGCACCGTAGGCCTCGAGGGCCCAGACCTCCATCTCGCCGAAGCGCTGGCCGCCGAACTGCGCCTTACCACCCAGCGGCTGCTGCGTGATCATCGAGTACGGGCCGGTGCTGCGGGCGTGGATCTTGTCGTCCACGAGGTGGTGCAGCTTGAGGATGTACATGTAGCCGACCGAGATCGGCTCCGGGAACGGCTCGCCGCTTCGGCCGTCGAACAGCCGCGTCTTGCCGGTGGAGTCGATCAGGCGCTCGCCGTCGCGGTTCTTGGTCGTCGAGTCGAGCAGACCTGCGATCTCCTCCTCCAACGCACCGTCGAACACGGGGGTCGCGACCTTGGTGCCGGGGGCGGCGGAGTGCGCCTCCTTGGGCAGGCGTCCTGCCCACTTGGGGTTGCCCTCGACCTCCCAGCCCTGCTTGGCGACCCATCCGAGGTGGGTCTCGAGCACCTGGCCGAAGTTCATGCGACCGGGGATGCCGAGCGGGTTGAGGATGATGTCGACCGGAGTCCCATCGGCGAGGAACGGCATGTCCTCGACCGGCAGGATCTTCGAGATGACGCCCTTGTTGCCGTGGCGGCCGGCGAGCTTGTCGCCCTCGGTGATCTTGCGCTTCTGGGCGATGAACACCACGACGCGCTGGTTGACGCCCGAGCCGAGCTCGTCGTCGCCGTCGAGGGCGTCGAACACCTTGACGCCGATGATGGTGCCCTCTTCACCGTGGGGAACCTTGAGCGAGGTGTCGCGCACCTCGCGGCTCTTCTCGTTGAAGATCGCGCGCAGCAGGCGCTCCTCGGCGCTCAGCTCGGTCTCGCCCTTCGGCGTGACCTTGCCGACGAGGATGTCGCCGGGGCGCACCTCGGCACCGATCCGGATGATGCCGCGCTCGTCGAGGTCGGCGAGCAGCTCGGGGCTGACGTTGGGGAGGTCACGCGTGATCTCCTCCTTGCCCAGCTTGGTGTCGCGGGCATCCACCTCGTACTCCTCGATGTGGATGCTCGACAGCACGTCGTCCTTCACCAGGTTCTGGCTCAGGATGATCGCGTCCTCGAAGTTGTGACCCTCCCACGGCATGAACGCCACGAGCAGGTTCTTGCCGAGCGCGAGCTCGCCGTTCTCGGTCGCGGGACCATCGGCGATGACCTGGCCGACCTCGATGCGGTCGCCCTGGTCGACGATCACGCGGTTGTTGTACGAGGTGCCCTGGTTGGAGCGGTCGAACTTGCGCAGGAAGTACTCCTGCGTTCCCCCCTCGTCGAGCTGGACTGTCACCTGGTCGGCGCTTACCTCGAGCACCACACCGGCCTTGTCGGCGGTGATCACGTCGCCCGCGTCGATGGCCGCGTAGCCCTCCATACCGGTGCCGACGAACGGCGACTCGCTGCGCAGCAGCGGGACGGCCTGACGCTGCATGTTCGCACCCATGAGGGCGCGGTTCGCGTCGTCGTGCTCGAGGAACGGGATGAGCGAGGTGGCGACCGAGACCATCTGGCGCGGGGAGACATCCATGTAGTTGATGTCCTCGGCGTGGAAGAGGTCGACCTCGCCGCCCTTGCGGCGGGCCAGAACGCGGTCCTCGGCGAAGCGGGAGTCGCTCGTCAGGGGCGCGTTGGCCTGAGCGACGATGAACTCGTCCTCTTCGCTCGCGGTCAGGTAGTCGATCTTCTCGCTGACCTTGCCGTTCGCGACCCGGCGGTACGGGGTCTCGATGAAGCCGAAGGAGTTGATGCGCGCGAACGAGGCGAGCGAGCCGATGAGGCCGATGTTCGGGCCTTCCGGGGTCTCGATCGGACACATACGGCCGTAGTGGCTGGGGTGCACGTCGCGCACCTCGACACCGGCGCGCTCACGCGACAGACCGCCGGGCCCGAGGGCGCTGAGGCGGCGCTTGTGGGTCAGGCCCGCGAGCGGGTTGTTCTGGTCCATGAACTGCGACAGCTGCGAGGTTCCGAAGAACTCCTTGATCGCGGCGACGACGGGGCGCACGTTGATCAGGGTCTGCGGGGTGATCGCCTCGATGTCCTGCGTGGTCATGCGCTCGCGGACGACGCGCTCCATGCGGGACAGGCCGGTGCGCACCTGGTTCTGGATGAGCTCGCCGACGGCGCGGATGCGGCGGTTGCCGAAGTGGTCGATGTCGTCGACGTCGAGACGCAGCTCGATCTTCTTGCCGTCGCGGATGCCCGGAAGCGTGGTCTGGCGCGCGTGCAGCGCGACCAGGTACTTGATCGTGCCGATGATGTCGTCGATCGAGAGCACCGAGTCCTTGAGACCGGCGTCGAGACCGAGCTTGCGGTTGATCTTGTAGCGACCCACCTTGGCGAGGTCGTAGCGCTTCGGGTTGAAGTAGAAGTTGTCGAGCAGCGCACGCGCGGCCTCGGCGGCGACCTGCTCGCCCGGACGCAGCTTGCGGTAGATGTCCTTGAGCGCGTCCTCCTTGCTGAGGATGGCATCCTTCTCGAGCGTGCCCGCGATCGACTCGTAGCCGGCGAACTTCTCGAGGATCTCCTCGCTCGTCAGCCCGAGGGCCTTGAGGAACACGGTGACCGACTGCTTGCGCTTGCGGTCGATGCGCACGCCGACCTGGTCGCGCTTGTCGATCTCGAACTCGAGCCAGGCACCGCGGCTCGGGATGATGCGCGCCGAGTAGATGTCGGTGTCGGAGGTCTTCTCCTGCTGGCGCTCGAAGTAGACACCGGGCGAACGGACCAGCTGCGACACGACGACGCGCTCGGTTCCGTTGATGATGAAGGTGCCCTTCTCGGTCATGAGCGGGAAGTCGCCCATGAAGACCGTCTGGGTCTTGATCTCACCCGTCATGTGGTTCATGAACTCGGCGTTGACGTACAGCGGGGCGGCGAAGGTCTTGCCGCGCTCCTTGCACTCCTCGATGGAGTACTTCGGCTCTTCGAGCTCGGGAGCCGTGAAGCTCAGCTGCATGGTCTCGCCGAGGTCTTCGATCGGCGAGATCTCTTCGAAGATCTCGTCGAGGCCGGTGGTCTCGGGCACCGAGTCGTTGCCGGCGGCCTTGGCCTCGGCGACCCGCGCCTTCCACGCGTCGTTGCCGACGAGCCAGTCGAAGCTCTCGGTCTGCAGAGCGAGCAGATCCGGAACCGTCAGGGTGTCGGTGATTTTGGCGAACGACAACCGCGATGCGGTACGACCGTTCTTGGCGGAATTCTTGTTGGATGCGGAACGCGCAGCGGCCAAGGTAGGAAACAACCTCCGTGAGACCCGTCGGTCTCGTTGTGTCGGTAGTGGAGAAGACGCCTCACGGCCTCAGAAACGGGGTCCCGCCGCTATACTCGGGAACTTTGTCTGGGCGCAGCCGTCGTCCGCAATATGACGACAGGGGAAGTGTGGGAGCGCAAGGATCAATCATATGTCGCAACTGGATGACGTGTCTAGTTATTCCTTGACTTGATTCCGGATTAGGGCTATAAAGCCCGTCCGGCATCCTGCCCCCTGCCCGCGAAATGCCACTTGGTGCGCAATTCTGGACCGGATGCCGCACCAAGTGGCATTTCGCCGGCCGACGGCGGGGTCAGGCGGGGGCGGCGCCGAGGGCGAGGGCCACGGCGTGAGCCCGGTCGCGGGCGCCGAGCTTGGCGAAGAGGGCGTTGACGTGGCTCTTGACGGTCGAGACGCCGAGGAACAGCTCCGCCGCGATCTCGGAGTTGCTGCGCCCGGAGGCGATGAGCGCGAGCACCTCGGACTCCCGGGCGGTGAGGGCGGGGAAGCGGGAGCGCAGCGCCGTGGGGTCCGGGGAGGTCGGCACCGCGGCATCCGGGATCCCCGCTGGCGCACCGGGGCCGACGGCGACACCGGCGGCGAAGCCCTGCACCAGGCGGTCGCCGACTTCGCGCGCGAAGGTCGACTGCCCCCGGGCGGCTGAACGTACCGCGGCGGCCAGTTCGGCGCGACCGGCGTCCTTCGTCAGGTAGCCGCGCGCGCCGGCCCGTAGCGCTCCCGCGATCGAGGCGTCGTCGGCGAAGGTGGTCAGCACGACGACCGCCGTCTCGGGCAGGGCCTCGAGGATGCGCGCGGTCGCCCCCGCGCCGTCGAGCGTCGGCATCCTGAGATCCATGAGCACGACCTGCGGCCGGGTCGCGAGCGCGAGTCGGACGGCCTGCTCGCCGTCGGAGGCCTCCCCCACGATCTCGAGGTCGTCGAGCAGTCCGAGCAGGGTCACCAGTCCGTCGCGCACGATCGCCTGATCGTCGGCGACGAGCACCCGGATGCGGGCCGCCGCGCCCGCCGCCCCCGCAGCCGCGCCGTCGGCGGCCGTCATCGCGGCACCTCCGCCCGCACGACGAAGACCCCGCCCTCGGCGCCCCAGTCCGCGACGCCGCCCAGCGCCTGCACCCGCTCGCGGAGTCCGAGCAGTCCGTGACCGCCGCCGCCCGGCAACGCTCCCGACCCCGACCCCGACGCGGGCGTGCTCCGCAGGAGAGGCGTCGACGCGGTGAGGCTCGCGGCATCCGGCCCCCAGGCGAGCGCGAGGGTCGTCGGCTGACCGGGCGAGTGACGCCGGGCGTTGCTCAGCAGCTCCTGCGCCGCCCGCCGCAGCGCCCCCGCCGCGGCGTCGTCGAGGGGGCCCGGCTCGCCGCTCTCGCGCAGCTCGGCAACGCCTCCGAGCGAACGATGCGTGGCGACGAGGGCGGCGATCGACCCGGCCAGATCGGCGGAGGCCTCGGGATCCCGGAGCGCGTCGACCGCCCGCCGCGCCTCCTCGAGACCGGACGCCGCGAGCGCCCGCGCCGCCACCACCCGTCGGTGCGCGTCGGCCGCCCGACCCGACTCGAGCAGTGCGTCGATCGCGTCCAGCTGGATCACCAGACCGCCCAGGCTGTGCGCGAGCACATCGTGGATGTCGCGGGCGATCCGCGAGCGCTCGGCGAGTGCGGCGGTGTGGGCGCGTTCCTCCCCCAGGCGGGCTCGCTCGGCGAGGAGCTCGCGATCCCGCGCCGCCGCGACCCGGAACTGGCGTCGGCTGATCCCCGCGAGCACCGCGACCACGAGACTCGCGGACACGCCGATCAGCACTCCGGGCCCGGCATCGAGAACCGCGGCGACGGCCAGGAACAGGAGGAAGGCGGCGGCCGCGGCGGCGATCCCGAGCCAGAGCGGCCGCGACTCGGACGCGATGAGCCCCGCGAGGCAGACGACGCCCGGCACCACCCCGAGCACATTGGTCGGCACGGCGATCGTGGCCGCGGCCGCGACGGCGACCAGGAGCGGGATCGCGCTCCACCACGGACGGAACGGCAGCAGTTCGCGCAGCAGCCAACCGAACAGGGCCACTCCGGTGACGATCACGATCCAGAGCGGAAGAGCGAGCAGCCCCTGGCGCACCAGCAGCGAGCCGACGAGCACGACGCCCGCGATGTTCAGCAGCCGACTGAGCCGACCCCGCCCCGGCTCGGCCGGGAGGGTCGGCTCGCGATCGGTCACCGGTCCATCATGCTGCGGCACCGGTCCCGGTCGCGACCGTCGACGCCACGGGCGCGACGTGCGTGGCGCGATTCAGGATGACCGCGATCCGGACCAGCCGGTTGAGGGCGACGGTCAGCAGGATCACACCGGTCGACATCAGCAGCTGCGAATGCGTCTCGTGCGCCCAGACCTCGCCGCCGATGCGGACGGCGATGAGCACGAGCCACAGCGCCATACCGAACCAGCCGTTGCGGGTCTCGAGCGTCGGGGGGATGCCGGGACGGCGGCGGCCGGAGTCGCGGGCCAGGTAGGCGGTCACCGCCGCCGGGGACATCGGCCGGAAGTGCGCGAGCAGGCCCATGACGGCCCCGATCGCCCCCGAGATGACGGCCTCGACCCCGAGGACGGCCAGATCCGTTCCGCTCACCTGGATGCCCGAGGCGTTCTGCACCAGCAGCCCGACCCCGATGATGGCGAGGATCGCCGGCAGGCGCAGCATGCGGTCCGGCGCCACGGCCGTCCAGTTCAGTTGCCGGTAGCCGATCCAGACCAGAATCGCCAGTCCGATCAGGATGTTGACGAGAGTGCTTGCGTTCATGCCTCGAGCCTGTCCGGCGGGCGCCGACGCGACCACCACCGTGGGGTGGAGCCGGGCGGGAGCCCGGGTGGAGATCCGGATGCCGCCGCGGTCGCCCAGGAGGAACTGCGATGATCGAACCGTGGACCACGACCCGTCGGCGACTCTCGCGAGCGGATTCCATGCCGAGATCCGCGCCGATCGCTGGGTGCCCGGCGCCTACGAACTGGTGGTCGACGGCACCCCGCAATCGCACGTCAACCTCGGCGACCCGAGCGAGCTGTTCTTCGAGTACGTGCGCCGCATGGGCCACGTGATCGATCAGCTCGGTGCGCCGGGCGAGCCGATCACGGCCCTGCACCTGGGGGCGGGCGCCCTGACCCTGCCGCGCTACATCGAGGCGACCCGCCCGGGATCGCGCCAGCAGGTGCTCGAGCTCGAGCCGCAGCTGGTCGAGCTGGTGCGGCGCGAGCTTCCGCTCCCCCGCGGCGCGTCGATCCGGGTGCGCTACGGCGACGCACGCGAGACCCTCGCCAAACTGCCCGCGGGGCTGAAGGGCACCGTCGACGTGCTGATCGTCGATGTGTTCGGCGGGGCGCGCATACCGGCCCACGTCACGAGCGTCGAGTTCTATCGCGAGTGCGCGGCGTTCCTCGCGCCCGACGGCGTGCTGCTGGTGAACGTGGCCGACGGCTCGGGGGCGGCCTTCGCCCGCGGCCAGGGGGCGACACTCGAGCTGGTCTTCGACGACGTCGCGGTGCTGGCCGAACCGCAGGTGCTGCGCGGGCGGCGGTTCGGCAACTTCGTGCTCGTCGCGTCGCGCAGCCCTCTTCCTCTGGAATGGATGCCGCGGCTGCTCGCCCGCGGGCCGCATCCGTCGACGCTCGTCCACGGCCGTGAGCTGCGCGACTGGATCGCGGGCGCCCCGGTCGTCACCGACCAGACCGCCCTCCCCTCCCCACCCCCGAACCGCGGCGTGTTCCAACTGCGCCCCGGCGATTCCCGGTCGAGCGACGGCGGGCGCGAGTAGCGTCGAAATCATGGCGGATCTGGATCGCGTGCGACGTTGGGCGGATGCCCTGATCGCCCTGCACCTCGACCCGACGGTCTGGTCGTTCGGCTTCGATCGCGCCACGACGCGGGCCGGGCTGTGCTCGTACGCGACCCACCGCATCACCGTCTCGCGTCACCTGGCCGCGCGCTACGACGACGACGAGATCCACCAGGTGCTGCTGCACGAGGTCGCGCACGCCATCGCCGGCCCGAGGGCCGGGCACGGGCCGAAGTGGAAGGCCGTCGCCGCCGAGCTCGGCTACGAGGGCAAGCGGCTGCACGGCGGCGCGATCGCCGACGAGCTCGCGCCCTGGGTCGGCACCTGCCCCAACGGGCATGTGCACTTCCGCTACCGCAAGCCCACCCGCGCCCTGTCCTGCGCGAGATGCTCCCGTCGATTCGATCCGCTCTACCGGGTCGCCTGGGAGTACCGCGAGGTGCGGTCCGCGGCGAGTCGCCCCGCGACCGATCGGTAACCGGTCAGACTAGTTACATGACCGCGGAGTCGAGCGGAGCCCTCCGGTGAGCGCCGGGCGTTGGCTCGAGACCGATGGCACGCGATGGCTCTTCGACGCCGGCGCCGACTGCCTCGACTTCACGACCGGACCGGATGCCGACCTCGCGGGCTGGCTGTGCACCCGCTTTCCGCGGCTCGACCCGGCCGAGGTCGGGGAACGCGAACTCGTCGACGCGCGCTCCCTGCGCGACGCGATCGGCCGCATGGCCGTGGCAGCCGCCGATGGCGATCGGGCCGACCCCGACGACGTCGACACGGTCAACCTGTTCGCCGCGACCCCCGACGTCCCGCCCGCGCTCCCGGGTGGTCGTCGGCACGCGGGCGCCGCCCGAATCCGGGTCGCCCAAGCGCTCTCCTCGCTGGCTCGGGATGCGGTCGCCGTATTCGCCGACACCGGCTCGGGGCGCCTGCGCCGCTGCGCCGCCGCGGACTGCCGTCGCGTGTTCCACGACGAGTCCCGCACCATCAACCGGCGTTGGTGCTCGATGCAGCGCTGCGGCAACCGCGCCAAGGTACGGGCCTATCGCGAGCGCGCCGGCCTTGCTGAGAGGGACGGTCATTTCTGACCGTCCCGCAGGCCGGCGCCGACGCCGTCCCGGCGTCGGTCTCAACCGTCCCGCGGACCGGCGCCGACGCCGTCCCGGCGCCGGTTCCCGACCGTCCCGAGCTCGCCTAGCTGACCTGCACGTCCTTCCAGAACGCCACGTAGTTGCTGAAGTCGGCGCCGACCCGCTCGAACGCGGTCGGATACGGGGTCGGGTAGCTCCAGGCGCGATCCTGCAGCAGGTCGCCCGAGGTCGGGTCCTTCACCGAGAAGTACTGGCACTCGCCCTTCCACGGGCAGGTGTAAGGGGTCGGGCTCTCCTGCAGGTATTCGCTCTTCACGCTCGACGGCGGGAAGTAGACGTTGCCTTCGATGTGGAGCACCTCCGACTCGGGCGCATCGGCGATGACGGTTCCGTTGAGCACTGCCTGGGGCATGACATCCTCCTGAATGTGGTCCTGCGGGGGTAACCGGATCAGGCCGGCGAGGATTCCCGGGCCTCCCGGGAACTCGCGGACGCCGAGATCAGGTGGCGGGTCGCGTTCTTGAGACCGGAGTACGCGGATGCCGCGGCGGCGGCCTCGGGGGACTGGTGATCGATGCCGACCGCGGCCAGGGCCTCGATGATCGCGCCGGCCGCCAGCAGGTCTTCGACGGCGAACCGGAGCGTGCCATCGGGTCGGGTCGCTCCGGCGGCCACCACCGCGATCGTGAAGCGACCGCCGAGTTCGGTCTGGCGCGCGAGGGCGTGTGCCGCGACATCCGGAGCCGTCTCGAGGGTCGCCGTCATCACGTGCTCCCCACCGGGCCGGGGCTCGGGGCTGCCGGAGCCCGTCAATTGATCCACCCAGACCACGGCGTGCGCGCCCGGACCGATCGTCGCGGCGCCGGCCGCCCCCCAGTCGAATCGCACCTGGTAGCTGCTCTGGCCGTGCGGATCGCTCACCCCGTCAGGCTACCGACCCGCGTGAACTGCCGGACTCGCGCGCGCTGCCGTGCCGCGTCGACAGCACCGCCTCCGCGTTCATCTCGTGCGCGATCAGCCAGAAGTCGTGCTCGGACAGCGACAGGTGGCCCTTCTGCAACTGCAGCCCCCAGTTGCGGACGCCACGGGTCAACTCGAGCACGTCGAGCAGCGGCGTGATGGGGGTCGGCGTCGCCGACTCGTCCCAGTCGACCTTGCGACGCCATGGCCGGAACTCACCCTGCTCGGCCTGCCAGACCTCGCCCGGTGCGACGACACCGATCGCGGTGAACTCGCGCAGCGAGTGCCCGTCGGGGTAGACGTCTTTCGGCGAGTAGTAGACGAAGCCGTCGCCCGGCTGCATTCGCGCGACGCCGAACCTCGCCCCGTGGTTGGTCTGCGCGATCCCCTGCGCGACGCCCCGCAGGGCATGGTCGCGGTGCACGACCCCCATCCAGTAGTCCATGCCAGCAGGATGCCGCAGACTGGGGACATGCACGTCCAACTCAAGCTCGTGCTCGATTGCCCGCCCGATGCGGCCTGGGCGGCGATCCGCTCGCCCGAGGTGTTCCGCGACGTGGCGTATCCCCTGGTCGAGTTCGAGCCGCTCGGGGTGACGCCGTTCCCGGAGCGCTGGGACGAGGCGGAGTTCGAGGTCGTGGCGCACGCCCTGTACGGCATCTTCCCGCTCGGCACGCAGCGGATCGCGCTGAACTTCCGCACCACGGGTGCCGTGCGCATCTTCGAGGACAGCGGCGGCGCGACCGCCGGCCCGCTCGCCGTCGTCACCCGCTGGCGGCACCGCATGGCGGTCGCGCCGGCGGCCGGGGGTGGCACGCTGTTGCGGGACCGCGTGGACTTCTCGGCCGGCGCGGCGACGCCGCTGGTCTGGGTCGGCGTGTGGCTGTTCTGGCAGTGGCGCGCCGCCCGGTTGCGGCGCTTCGCCCCGGGCTTCGCGCGCCGGTTCTCGACGGACTGACCCGCTCAGGCCGGACGCACGGGCTGCCGGAGCACGGTGCGCAGGCGCTCGGGGGCCGAGTGGCGCGGATCCCCGAGGTAGATCTCGTGGTGATGCCCGTTCTCGACGAGACCGTGCTGCGGCAGGTATTCCTGGTGCAGTCGCGCGATCGTCGGGGCCTCATCCGCATAGCTGCCGAGGTGCAGGATCTGCACGCTGCGTCCCTCGGTCCAGCGCTCGAACCGCACCTCGGCCGCGAGCGGCGACTTGGCGACCGCCTCGGCCCGGCACTGCTCGACGAAGGCCTCGTCGATCCAGTCCGGCAGCCGGATCATGGCCGTCCACCGCCATTGCTCCGGCGAGGTGCGGGCGAAGTCCTGCGGGTCGTCGGTCCACCAGAGGGCTTCGAGCGGCGGCACGACGTAGTCCCGGCCCAAGCGGCTCTTGCTGGCGAACTTGACCCCGTAGCTCATCGAGTACAGCGCGCCGATCGCGGCCTGGAATCCTTCGCCCTCGGGCGATCCCTGCCCGTGGTACATCAGGAACGGCATCTCGGGCACGTCGACCTCGACGAAGCGATCGGCGGGCGGGCGGTACAGCTCGTGGTCGGCCTTGACATCCAGCTTGACCGGTTTCTCCATGCACCGAGTGCAGTCGCCCGCACGGGCGAGCGACAGGGCCGGAGGTCCCTCGGGTTAGCCTGTCGCCATGACCCCGCTCGATGTCGCCGACTGGCGCCGGCGCGTGTTCGCGCTCTACGCCGAAGTGCGTGAGACCCCGGATGCCGCGGCCGCCCACACCCGGTGGCGCACGGTGCGCGACGAGCTGTTCCTGCACCACCCGGCATCCGCGCTGATGGCGGATGACCGCCCCGGCTTCACGGGACTGCCGGTCGCCGCCTACGACCCCGCGTGGCGCTTCGAGCTCGACCTCGAGCCTGCCGAGGAGGGACGCTTCGACTACGAGACCGGCACCGACGGCCTCGTGCCCTTCGAGCGGATCGGGCAGGTGCGCGTCCCGGAGGTCGGCTCGCTCGACGTGTGGCGCCTCACGAGCTATGGCGGCGGCATCTTCGTGCCGGTCAAGGACGCGCTCAAGGGCCGCCCCGGCGGCACCTACGGGGGCGGCCGCTACCTCATCGACACCATCAAGGGCGCCGACCTCGGGTCCGATCCGGAGGCGAACACGCTCGTGCTCGACTTCAACTTCGCGTACAACCCGTCGTGCGCCTACGACCCCGCCTGGGCCTGCCCGCTGGCTCCCGCGGGCAACACGGTCGCCGTCGAGATCCCGGTGGGCGAGCGGTACTTCGGCGTCTCCTGACGCCCCCTGTGCCGGGCTCGCACCGCGGCGTCTGCTAGCCTGGGATGACTTGCAGCGCACCGTGCTCGAAAGGGCACGCGCTTCTTGCGTCGTAGAACGCTTCCCTCGCCGCCCGCTCGTTCCCCCAGGAACGGCACCGGGCCCGGCTGACAATCTTCTCCGGCGAACGGATGTGGCCATCGCCACCTTCGCCATTGAGACCCTCGTAGTCCCGCACGCCTGACGTGCGTGCCGGGGGTCGAATCCCGAAAGACACAGACACCCATGCCTGACATCACCTTCCGCACGCTCGGCGTGCCGTACCCGCTCGTCGAGGCCCTGGCCGCCGACGGCAAGACCGACGCATTCCCGATCCAGGTCGACACCCTGCCCGACACCCTCGCCGGGCGCGACGTGCTCGGCCGCGGCAAGACCGGATCCGGCAAGACGCTCGCCTTCGCCATCCCGATGGTCTCGCGGCTCGGCACGCGCCTCGCCGGCGGCGGCCGTCGCCCCGGGCGCCCGCTCGGCCTCGTGCTCGCCCCGACCCGCGAACTCGCCACCCAGATCAACGCGGTGCTCGAGCCGCTCGCCGCGGCCTACGGGCTGCGCACCACCACGATCTTCGGCGGCGTCTCGCAGAACCGCCAGGTCACGGCCCTCAAGGCCGGCGTCGACATCATCGTCGCCTGCCCCGGGCGGCTCGAAGACCTCATGAAGCAGAAGTTCGTGACCCTCGACGCCGTCGAGATCACCGTGCTCGACGAGGCCGACCACATGGCCGACCTCGGCTTCCTGCCCGGCGTGACCCGCATCATGAACGCGACCCCGGCCGACGGCCAGCGCCTGCTGTTCAGCGCGACGCTCGACAACGGCGTGGACAAGCTGGTCACCCGCTTCCTGCACTCGCCGAAGCTGCACGAGGTCGACGAGGCCAACTCGCCGGTCGCCGCGATGACGCACCACGTGTTCGGCACCGCCGACGCCGAGACCAAGAAGCAGCTGATCGAGACGCTCGCGTCGGGAACCGGCCGCCGCATCCTGTTCATGCGCACCAAGCACCACGCCAAGAAGCTGGCCCTGCAGTTGACGGCGGCGGGGATCCCCGCCGTCGACCTGCACGGCAACCTCAGCCAGCCGCAACGCGACCGCAACCTCGCCGCGTTCGGCGCGGGCGACGTGCGCGTTCTGGTGGCGACCGACGTCGCGGCCCGCGGCGTGCACGTCGACGACGTCGAACTCGTCGTGCACGTCGACCCGCCCATGGAGCACAAGGCCTACCTGCACCGCAGCGGCCGCACGGCCCGGGCCGGCTCGGAGGGCGACGTCGTCACGCTCGTGCTGCCGAGCCAGGAGAAGGACCTCGCGCAGCTGATGCGCAAGGCCGGCATCCAGGCGGCGACCCAGCGCGTCACGCCGAACTCGGATGCCGTGGTCGCCCTGGTCGGCGAGCGCGCCCAGTACGTGACCCCGGCCCCGCGCGACGCGCAGCGTCAGCAGCAGGGCGGCGGCGGACGCAGCACCGGCGCGAACGCGCAGCGCAAGAGGGCGAACCGCGACGGGCAGGGCGTCGGCAGCGGTGCTCCGGTGCGGTCGGGCCAGCGCTCGGACCGCTCGGGTCGCCCGGCGCGCTCCTCCTCGGCTCGCTCCGGCTCCGCCTCCGGGCGCTCGGGAGCGGCCCAGGTCACGCGCGGCGGCTCGTCGAGTTTCTACAGCACCTCGACCGGCGGCTCGTCGCAGGCGAGCGGTGCCTCGGCCCCGTCGGGCAACCCCCGCACGGGTGGCCGTCGCGCCGGTCGCCCGGCCGGCGCCGGCCGCTAGGCGCGCTCGGCTCAGCCGAGCACGCCCACCGATGCCAGGGCGGCGCGCAGCAGCGTGCCGCGCCCGCCCTCCATCTCGGCGTGCACCTCGGGCGACGACGCCTCGGCGGGGGTCATCCAGGTCAGTTCCAGCGCGTCCGATCGCGGCTCGAGCGTGCCCGTGACGGGAACGACGTAGGCCAGCGCGACCGCGTGCTGGCGCTCATCCACGTAGGCGCTCAGCCCGGGGATGGGGAAGTACTCGGCGACCGAGAACGGCACGGGACTCGGCGGCAGCTGCGGGAACGCGAGCGCGCCGAGATCCTTCTCGAGGTGCCGGAACAGCGCATCGCGCAGCGTCTCGCCGAACATGACGCGGCCGCTGACCAGGGTGCGGGTGATCGCGCCCTGCGCATTCGCGCGCAGCAGGATGCCGACGCTCGTCACGACGCCCATCCCGTCGACGCGCACGGGCACGGCCTCGACGTACAGCAGCGGGATGCGGCGGCGCACGTCGGCGAGCTCCTCATCAGAGAGCCACGACGAGTTCGGGTCGGGGGTGCCAACGGAGCTCATGCTCCATTGTGGCCCAGCGGCGGCCCGGAGCGACCCAGCACCGACCCGGCGTTCCGTCATACGCTCGATCCGCATCGCCTCGACGCCCGCCTCGACAGGGAGCCTCCATGATCGCCGTCACCGTCACCACCCCGGCCGGACCCGACTCGATCGAGGTGCGCGAGCTGCCAGATCCGAGCCCGGCGGCCGGCGAGCTGCTCATCGCCACCGAGGCGGCGACCCTCAACCCGGCCGACAACGCCGTGGTCAGCGGCGCGGCGACGTCGCGCTTCCCGACCGGCGCCCGGCCGCCGTACGTGCCGGGCTGGGACCTGGCCGGCACCGTCACCGCGGTCGGCGAGGGTGTGGATGCCGCGCTCGTCGGCCGCCGGGTGCTCGGCTTCTCGCCGTGGTTCCGAACCGCACGCGGAACCCAGGCCGGACTGGTCGCGCTGCCGCTCGACCAGGTGGCCGTCGCGTCGGGCACGATCCCCGCGAGCGAGCTGACGACCTTCGGCCTCATCGGGCTGACCGCCCTGCACCTGCTGCGCGCCGCGGGCGATGCGCGGAGCGTCCTCGTGACGGCGGCCGCCGGGGGCGTTGGCCGGCTCACGGTCGAGCTGGCGGTCCATGCCGGGCTCGACGTCATCGCGACGGCGGCGGAGAAGGATCGCGCCGAGCTGACCGCCCTCGGCGTCCGGTTCATCCCTCGCGAGGTCGACGACCTGGCGGCCGCGGTGCGCGAGCTCGTCCCGGGCGGGGTCGACGCCGTGCTGAACACCGCGCCCGGAACGGCACCCGGGATCGCGGCCGTGCGCGACGGCGGCCGCTACCGTTCGGTGACGGTCCTCCCCGACGCGGAGCGCGGCATCGACGTCGCCCGCGTCGGCGTCACGGTCGACGGGCCCGGCCTGATCGAGATCGTGCGGCTGGCCGAGAGCGGCGAGATCACGACCCGAGTCGCGCAGACCTTCCCGGTCGCACGGGCCGCGGACGCCTACCGCGCCCTGAACGACCGTTCGAGCGGCCGCGGCAAGATCGTGCTGACCTGGTAGCGACGCTCGGCGCTCGCGTAGCGTGAGGGGATGTCGTCGATCGATCCGGCCCATGTGATCTGGAGCACCCCGGTCGCCGAGCGCGCCGGCAAGCCGCTGCTCGTGCTGCTGCACGGGCTCGGCAGCGACGAGGGCGGCCTGTTCAGGCTCTCGCCCTACCTGCCGCTCGACCACGTGATCGCCTCTCCGCGCGGCCCGATCGCCTCCGGCGAGGGGTGGTCGTGGTTCGACGTCGCCGCTCCCCGGCCCGCCCCGCTCAACGCCGCGGCGGACGCCCTGGCCGAGTGGATCGCGACCGCGCGCGGCGACGCCTCGTCGGTGGCCGTGCTCGGGTTCTCGCAGGGCGGCGTGCTGGGACTGCAGGCGCTGCGGCGGCATCCGGAGACCATCGACGCCCTCGTGCTGCTCTCGGCCATCGCCGACGAGACCGTGGACCCGGGCGACCCCGAACTCGAGGTGCTGCGACCGCCGGTGTTCTGGGGGCGCGGCACGAGCGACAGGGTCGTTCCCGCCGATCAGGTGATGGCCACCCGGGCCTGGCTCGAGGAGCACAGCACCCTGACCGAGCGCATCTACGAGGATGTCGGCCACTGGATCACCGACGCCGAGCTCGGCGAGGTGCACACCTTCTTGCGCGGCGTCTTCCCGATCGAGCCGACCGAGCCGACCGAGCCGGATAGCGTGGCCGGATGAGCGACTTCCCCCCGATCGACCCGAGCGTCGTCATCTGGAACCTGCCCGAGCCCGAGCGGGCCGGCAAGCCCCTGCTCGTGTTGTTGCACGGCAAGGGCAGCAACGAACGCGACCTGCCCGGCCTCGCCGACCGGCTTCCGGCCGGCTTCGCGATCGCATCGCTGCGCGCGCCGCTGCGCGACGGCCCCGGATTCTCGTGGTTCCTCGTGACCGCCTCCGGCAGCGCAGACTCCGCGACCGCCGATCCGCCCGCCGACACGGTGCTGGCCTGGATCGACTCGCTGCCGTGGACCCCGCCGAGCATCGGCATCCTCGGTTTCTCGCAGGGCGGCGTGATGGCCCTGCAGGCGCTGCGGCGGGAGCCCGAGCGGATCGCCTTCGCGCTCAACCTGTCGGGGTTCGCGGTGGCGGGCGAGGAGCCCGGCGACGACGCGATCGCGCGGCATCCGGTGTTCTGGGGGCGCGGCGATCAGGATGTCGTCATCCCCGACTGGGCGATCGATCGCACGCAGGCCTGGCTGCCCGAGCACGTCGCGTTGACGCAGCGGGTCTATCCCGGGCTGGGCCACTCGATCTCGCTCGAGGAGCTTGACGACATCGCGGCGTTCCTGCGGAGTCGGCTGGCCTAGGGGACGAGGGCCGGCAGTGCGGCGTCGATGAGCGTCTCGGCCGCGGCCCGGGCGTGGGTGGCGGCGGACGGGTCTCCCGAGATGGCCGCCGTGGTCTGAGCGCCCTCGGCGAGCAGCGCGAGCTGGGGCGCCAGGGACTCCGGCCCACCGGCCTCGGCGACGAGGTCGGCCACGTAACGCTGGAACGAGGCCTTCTGCTCGCGCACGATGCGCGCGATCGAGGGCGAGGTGGCCCCGAGCTCGCCGAAGGAGTTGATGAACACGCAGCCGCGGAAGTCGCTCGTCTCGAACCACCTGTCCAGGAAGTCGTAGACGGCGAGCAGCTTGCCGCGCGTGTCGGCGGCGCGGTCGGTCGCATCCTGCACACCCTCCGCCCAGATACGGGTGCGATGCCGCAGCACCGCCTCGACGATCGCCTCCTTGGAGGGGAACTCGGCGTAGATGCGCTTGAGGGGGATGCCGGCCTCGGCCCGCAACTGGTCCATCGACACCGCCTGGATGCCGCGCAGATAGAACAGCCGGTCGGCGGCGGCGATCACGCGATCCCGGGTCTCGATGTCGTTCATGCGGGCTCCTGATGTCGACTTGCATTGAGAACGTTCGTTCTCTAGTGTAGTCGATACCGGCGAGAACGCACGTTCTCGTCGTTCGGACAAAGGAGAGAACTGTGGCGCACATCAAGGTCGGTCACGAGAACAGCACCGACATCGAGCTCTACTACGAGGACCACGGCTCGGGTCAGCCGGTCGTGCTGATCCACGGCTACCCGCTCGACGGCCGTTCCTGGGAGCGCCAGACGGCGGCCCTGCTGTCGGCCGGATACCGGGTCATCGCCTACGACCGCCGCGGCTTCGGCAAGTCCAGCCAGCCGACCGTCGGTTACGACTACGACACCTTCGCGGCCGACCTCAACGAACTGCTGACCGCGCTCGACCTGCGCGAGGTGGTCCTCGTCGGGTTCTCGATGGGCACCGGCGAGATCGCCCGCTACATCGCGCGCTTCGGCGGCGAGCGCATCGCCAAGGCGGCGTTCCTCGGCTCGCTCGAGCCGTATCTGGTGCAGGGCGACGACAACCCGACGGGCGTGCCGCAGTCGGTCTTCGACGGCATCCTGGCCGCCGCGACGGCCGACCGCTTCGCCTGGTTCGGCGACTTCCTGCAGAACTTCTACAACCTCGACGAGAACCTCGGCAGCCGCATCAGCCAGCAGGCCGTGAACGCCAGCTGGAACGTCGCGGCGGGCAGCTCGCCGCACGCGGCCTCGGCCGTGGTGCCCTCCTGGCTCGAGGACTTCCGCGGCGACGTGCAGCAGGTGAAGACGGCGGGCACCCCGGTGCTCATCGTGCACGGAACCGGTGACCGCATCCTGCCGATCGACGCCACAGGGCGCCCGTTCTCGAAGCTGCTGCCCGAGGCGAAGTACCTCGAGATCGAGGGCGCTCCGCACGGGATGCTGTGGACGCACGCCGAGGAGGTCAACTCGGCACTGCTGGGCTTCCTCAAGAGCTGAGCGGAACGAGGGCGGGGCCCGCTCCCGTCGTCCCCGGCGCGCTGACACCGGTCGCGACGACAATGGGGGCATGGATCCCGCCCTCGAGCGCTTCTCGCCGGCAACGCGCGAGTGGTTCTCGGGCGCGTTCCCGGCACCGACCCGCGCGCAGGCCGGGGCCTGGCAGGCGATCAGCTCCGGGCGGCACGCTCTCGTGGTGGCGCCGACCGGATCCGGCAAGACACTCTCGGCGTTCCTCTGGTCGCTCGATCGGCTGGCCACCACCCCGCGACCCGACAACCCGCGGCATCGCACCCGGGTGCTCTACATCTCGCCGCTCAAGGCCCTCGGCGTCGACGTCGAGCGCAACCTGCGTTCGCCGCTCGTCGGGATCACGCAGACCGCCCGGCGGCTCGGCACCTCGGTGCCCGCGATCACGGTGGGGGTGCGATCGGGCGATACCGCCTCGGCAGACCGGCGGCTGCTGCTGCGGGAGCCGCCCGACATCCTGATCACGACCCCCGAATCGCTGTTCCTCATGCTGACGAGCGCGGCGCGCGAGACGCTCGCCGGGGTCGACACCGTGATCGTGGACGAGATCCACGCGGTCGCCGCCACCAAACGGGGCGCCCACCTCGCCGTCTCCCTCGAGCGGCTCGACGCGCTGCTGTCGGCGCCCGCGCAGCGCATCGGCCTGTCGGCAACGGTGCGTCCGATGGAAGAGGTCGCGCGCTTCCTCGGCGGGCGCACCCCGGCCGAGATCGTCTCGCCGCCGACCGAGAAGACCTTCGACCTGCGCGTCGTGGTTCCGGTGGAGGACATGACGGAACTGGGAGCGAGAGCCACGTCCGAAACGCTGGATGCCGACGACGGCGCCCTGCAGAGTGCCGGATCGATCTGGCCACACGTGGACGCCGCGATCATGGACGAGGTGCTGCGGCACCGCTCGACGATCGTGTTCGCGAACTCGCGACGGCTGGCCGAGCGGCTGACCGCGTCACTCAACGAGCTGTACGAAGAGAAGCTGACGGGCGCGCCCATCGTCGGGTTCCCGGCCCAGGCGGTGGGTGGATCGGGAATCACCAAGGCGGGACAGCTCGCCACCGCGGTCTCGGACGCACCACTGCTCGCACGCGCGCACCACGGGAGCGTCTCCAAGGAGCAACGCGCCCTCATCGAAGACGACCTCAAGTCGGGCCGCCTGCGCTGCGTCGTCGCGACCAGCTCGCTCGAGCTCGGCATCGACATGGGCGCCGTCGACCTCGTGATCCAGGTCGAGTCGCCGCCGAGCGTCGCGAGCGGCCTGCAGCGGGTCGGTCGCGCGGGCCATCAGGTGGGCGAGATCTCCAAGGGGATCCTGTTCCCGAAGCACCGCGCCGACCTGCTTCACACGACGGTCGTGAGCGAGCGGATGCGCACCGGTCTCATCGAGGAGCTGGCCGTGCCGACCAACCCGCTCGACATCCTCGCGCAGCAGACCGTCGCGGCCGTCGCCCTCGACACGCTCGACGTCGAGGACTGGTGGGAGACGGTGCGTCGCTCCGCCCCCTTCGCGACCCTGCCGCGCTCGGCGTTCGAGGCGACGCTCGATCTGCTCAGCGGGCGGTATCCGAGCGACGAGTTCGCCGAGCTTCGCCCGCGCATCGTCTGGGATCGCGTCGCCGGCACGATCACCGGGCGGCCCGGAGCCCAACGGCTGGCCGTCACGAGCGGCGGCACGATTCCCGACCGCGGTCTGTTCGGAGTGTTCATCGTCGGCGGCCAGGAGGGCGCGCGCCGGGTCGGCGAGCTCGACGAGGAGATGGTCTACGAGTCGCGGGTCGGCGACGTCTTCGCGCTCGGCGCCACCAGCTGGCGCATCGAAGAGATCACCTCCGACCGGGTGCTGGTCTCACCCGCGTTCGGCCAGCCCGGGCGCGTGCCGTTCTGGAAGGGCGACGGGCTTGGCCGCCCGGCCGAGCTCGGCAAGGCGATCGGGGCATTCACGGCCGAGCTCGCCTCGGCCGCCGACGACCGGCTCCAGCGCGCGGGACTCGATCCGTGGGCGATCACCAACCTGCGCAACTTCGTCAGCGAGCAGACGCAGGCGACCGGGACCGTTCCGACCGACACCACGCTGCTGGTCGAACGATTCCGCGACGAGCTGGGCGACTGGCGGCTCGTACTGCATTCCCCGTACGGCATGCCCGTGCACGCGCCGTGGGCGCTCGCCGTGACGGCACGCATCCGGGAGCGGCTCGGGGTCGACGGCTCGGCGATGGCCGGCGACGACGGCATCGTGGTGCGCCTTCCCGAGACGGATGCCGAACCGCCCGGTGCCGAACTGTTCCTGTTCGAGCCGGCCGAGCTCGACGAGCTCGTGACGAGCGAAGTCGGCGGCTCGGCCCTGTTCGCCTCCCGATTCCGCGAGTGCGCGGCCCGCGCCCTGCTGCTGCCGCGCTACAACCCCGGCCGCCGCTCGCCGCTCTGGCAGCAGCGGCAGCGCAGCGCCCAGCTGCTCGAGGTGGCGCGCAAGTACCCGAGCTTCCCGATCATCCTCGAGACCGTGCGCGAGGTGCTGCAGGACGTCTACGACCTCCCCGCCCTCGCCGCGCTCACCCACGACATCGCGGCACGCAAGGTGCGTCTCGTCGAGGTCGAGACCGAGGTGCCGTCGCCGTTCGCCCGCACATTGCTGTTCGGATATGTCGCTGCGTTCATGTACGAGGGCGACTCGCCCCTGGCCGAGCGGCGGGCCGCCGCGCTGTCGCTCGACCCGACTCTGCTGGCCGAGCTGCTGGGTCGCGCCGAGCTGCGCGAGCTGCTCGATCCGCAGGTCATCGAGCAGACCGAACGGGAGCTGCAGCGCCTCGACCCGGAACGGCACGCCAAAGACGCGGAGGGGCTCGTCGATCTGCTGCGCCTGCTCGGCCCGCTCTCGACCGCCGAGCTGCAGGCCCGATCCCTGCCGCGGGTCGCCGACGACACCGTGCTCGCCGAGCTCGCCCGCGCCAACCGGGTGCTGAGGGCGACGATCGCGGGCGAGCAGCGTTGGGCCGTCATCGAGGACGCCAGCCGCCTGCGCGACGCTCTCGGCGTTCCCCTGCCGATCGGCGTGCCCAACGCGTTCCTCGACCCGGTCGGCGATCCGGTCGGCGACCTCGTCAGTCGCTACACCCGCACCCACACGCCGTTCCCCGCCGCGGATGCCGCCGTGCGCCTCGGTCTCGGCGTCGCCGTCGTCATCGACGCGCTGCGCCGGCTCGCCACCGACCGTCGCGCGGTCGAGGGCGAGTTCCGCCCCGGCGCGACCGGCTCGGAGTGGGTCGACGCCGAGGTGCTGCGCCGGCTGCGCACCCGCTCGCTTGCCGCCCTGCGCTCCGAGGTCGAGCCCGTGCCGCAGCGCGCGCTCGCGCGCTTCCTGGCCGACTGGCAGCACGTCGGCGCCCTGGCGCCGATTGCGGCGGCACCTGCACCGGGTCTGCGCGGCATCGACGGCCTCGTCACCGCGATCGACCAGCTCGCCGGGGTGGCGGTGCCGGCATCCGCCTGGGAGAGCCTCATCCTGCCGAGCCGGGTGCGCGACTACTCGCCCGCCATGCTCGACGAGCTCATGTCGACCGGCGAGGTGCTCTGGTCGGGGCACGGCGAGCTGAGCGGAGGCGACGGCTGGCTGAGTCTGCACCTCGCCGACAGCGCACCGCTGACGCTGGCCGAGCCCACGCTGCTCGACGCGAACGAGCTGCACGACCGCATCCTGCTCGCGCTGACCGGCGGCGGCGCCTACTTCTTCCGCCAGCTGGCGGCCGCCCTCGCGCCGGCCGGACCCGTCGACGACACCGTGCTGGCGACCGCCCTCTGGGATCTGGTCTGGGCCGGACTCGTCGGCAACGACACCCTCGCGCCGATCCGGGCGCGGCTCGGTGCCACGCCCCGGGCACGAGCGGTGACCCGACGACCGAGACGGTCGTCGGCGCTGGCGTCGCGGCGAAGGCCAGAAATGGGCTTCGCCTCCAGCTCCAGCGCGGCTTCCGTCGCCGGCCGCTGGAGCCTGCTGCCCGAGACCGAGCCCGTCACGACCGCCCGGGCGACGGCGCTGGCCGAGCAGCTGCTCGAGCGGCACGGCGTCGTCACCCGCGGCGCGGTCGTCAACGAGGGGGTCGTCGGCGGCTTCGCCCTGGCCTACAAGGTGCTCAGCGGGCTGGAAGAGACCGGGCGCACCCGCCGCGGCTACTTCGTCGAGGGGCTCGGCGCCGCGCAGTTCGCCACCCCGGCCACGGTCGATCGGCTGCGCGCCTTCGCGCCCGACCAGCTCGCGACCGAGGTGAACAGCGACGAACCGCGGATGGCCCTGACGCTCGCCGCCTGCGACCCCGCCAACGCCTACGGCGCCGCCCTCGGCTGGCCCGACCCGCCCACCGGCCATCGCCCCGGACGCAAGGCCGGCGCCCTCGTGGTGCTCGTCGACGGCGCGCTGGCGCTCTACGTCGAGCGCGGCGGCAAGACCGTGCTCGATTTCCTCGAGGCCGACGACGAGGGCGGCCGGGCCTCCGCCGCCCAGTCGCTCACGACGACCCTGCGGGCGACCGGCGGACGGCTGCGCGTCGAGAAGGTCAACGGCGAGTTCGCCGTCGGCACCGTGCTCGGAGACGCGCTCGTGGCGGCGGGATTCGTGCCGACGCCCCAGGGCCTGCGGCTGCGCGGGTAGGGGCGGCATCCATGCCCGAGGGCGACACCGTCTACCAGACCGCGCGGCACCAGAACGCGGCGCTCGCGGGCGCGGTACTCACGGGCTTCGAGCTGCGGGTGCCGGCGTTCGCCACGCACGATCTGCGCGGCGAGACCGTGCACGAGGTGGTGTCACGCGGCAAGCACCTGTTCCATCGAATCGGCGAGTTCTCGCTGCACTCCCACCTCAAGATGGAGGGATCGTGGCGCCTCGTGCGTCCCGGCCAGCGATGGCCGCGACCGGCGTTCCAGGCGCGCGCGGTGCTGCAGACGGCATCCGTCACCTCGATCGGCTTCGAGCTGGGCATCACCGAGTTGATCCCGACCACCCAGGAGCACTCGGTGGTCGGGCACCTCGGTCCGGATCTGCTCGACCCCGGCTGGGACGCCGAGTCGGCCGCCGAGGCCGCTCGACGCCTCGCGGCGCATCCCAGCACGGCGGTGTTCACCGCGCTCTTGGAGCAGCGCAACCTCGCCGGGATCGGCAACGTCTACGCCAACGAACTGTGCTTTCTGCGCGGGATGCTGCCCACGACGCCGGTCGCCGAGGTGGATGCCGCCGCCGCCGTCGACCTGGCCCGCCGCCTGCTCTGGGCCAACCGCAGCCGAGTCGCCCGCACCACGACCGGCGACCCGCGTCCTGGCCGGCGAAGCTGGGTCTACGGGCGGACCGGATCACCGTGCCGGCGCTGCGGAACCCCGCTGCTCGGCGGCGAACTCGGCGAACGACCGGGTCAGGCGCGGATCGTCACATGGTGCCCGCGGTGCCAGCGATGACAGTGAGGCGAAGCGCGGCATCCCGACGGCCGCGGGCGAGGGAAGTTCTTCTCACTATCCGCGCCCGCAGGGGTGACGGCCTGGCTATGGTGGGGGCATGACCCAGCCGTCACCCTCGTCCCTGCCATCGGAGAACTTTCAGCGCGGCCTGATCTTCGCGTTGCTCGCCCTGCCGGCCGGCATCATCGTCTGGGACATCATCTGGAGCGCTGGCTTCGTGGCCTCGCTCGTCGCCTTCGGGGTGGCTTGGCTCGCGATGCGCCTTTACCGCTTCGGCTCGGGCGGTCGCATCAGCCGCAACGGCGCGATCGCGGTCACCGTCGTCACGGTCCTGACCCTGGTGCTCGCCTTCATCTCGGGCTACGTGATCGACAATGTCGTCCAGTTCACGCAGCAGACGGGCGGCAGCATCCCCGAGGGGATCGTCGACTCGCGGGTGTGGTCGTTCGCATTCCAGGACATGGTGACCGGTCAGGCGTTCGTGAGCCTGCTGCTCGCAGCCGCGTTCGGTCTGCTCGGCTGCTTCAGCATCCTGCGCGGCGCCTTCCGTCAGGCCCGGATGCCACAGGCCGAGAGCGCCCCGGTCGCGCCGCCGTCGGGCGCGCAGGCGCCGACGGATGCCGCGTCGGGTGCTCCGAGCGCCTCCGGTCAGACGCCCGACGGCAGGCCGCGCTACGGCCAGATGCTCGATAGCCAGGGGCTCGACAATCAGACCTCCGAGGGCACGACCCTCAACGGAATGCCGGTCGACGGTCGACCCCTCGACGGACGCTCTCTCGATGGGCGCCCTCTCGACGGCCCTGACCCGAAGTAGCCGCGGATGGCGGACGCGGGCTACTCCGGGACGCCCCAGCTTACGAAGCTCGGCATCGTGCCGGGCGCGCGCTGGTCGCTCGTCGGCGCCGACGACGGCTGGGCCTTCGCGACCGACCCGGACGCCGCCGACCGCGCGCCCGACGACGCACCGGCCGACGTGGTCGTGGCGTTCGTCCGCACCGCCGCCGAACTCGAGTCGGTGCTGCTCGCCCAGGAGTCCCGGATCTTCCCGGCCGGTGCGCTCTGGATCGCGTGGCCGCGCAAGGCCGCCGGTCATGTCAGCGATCTGAGCGACTCGGTCGTGCGCGCCGCGGCACTGGCGCGCACGCTGGTCGACGTCAAGGTCGCCGCAATCGACGACGACTGGTCGGGGCTCAAGCTCGTGTGGCGGCGCGAGCACCGCTGACCCCCGCCGGCGCGGTGCGCGGCGGTCAGCCGGAACGGTGACTGCGCTGCCAGCTCCGCCCGAAGAGCACGAGCAGGGCGGCGACCACCGCGACGCCGACGATGATCGTGAGAGGCGCCCCGAATGACATCGTCTGCGCGGCCCAGTACTCGACCTCGTTGCGGGTTCCCCCGTTGCGGACGATCGTCGCGAAGCCCTCGTACGCCCAGATCGCACCGCCGATCACGAGCACGACCGCGAGGGCGGCGAGCGCGATCACGAAGGGATTGCGGGCGAGCTCGCGCGGTGTGGCAGTAGGCGAGGGGGCCACGGGGGCGGCCGCGTCGGCATCGGCCGTCGCCTCAGCGAGCTCCTCGACGGGCGGGCGCGGCGTTGCGACATCGGCGGCACGCGGGGACTCCTCGACCTGCTGTGCAACGGGGCGAGCCGGAGCCGGGTTGACCGCCGCCGTCCGCCGCAGGGTCGACTGGCCACGCGGCGCCGTCGTGACCTCGCCCTCGAACCCCCGCTGGAACGCAGGGTCGTACCGCGGGTCGATCGGGGCCCCGTTCTGATCGCTCATCGATTCACCTCCCCGCACGGCGGATCGCCGCGCCGTCGAGCCTAGCTCGTCGCCTCCGGTTCGGCGCCGGTACTGCTCAAGTCATTCAGGAACCGGATGACGACCTCGCGCTCCGGCGGGCTGAGTCGGGCGGCGACGTCGAACCGCAGAGCGTGAGTGCGCCCGACCGACTCCCGCACCTGTTCGTGCGTGGACTGGGTGATCGTGATCCTCAGCGCTCTGCGATCGGTCGGATGCGGCGAGCGCTCGATGTGCCCGGCGGTCGCGAGGCGATCGAGGAGCTTGGTGGTCGACGCCGTGGAGATGTTCAAGTGCTCGGCGAGGCTGCCCGGCGTCACGACGACCCCCTGGTTCTTCGAGACGACCAGGAATCGGAGCGCCTTCATGTCGGTCTCGTTCAACCTCATGTGGCTGCGCGACTCGAGACTGAGGGCCTGCTCCGCTTCGCGCCAGCGACGCAGGCCCGACAGCACCTTCACGATCTGCGCGATCTCGGCGTCATCCATCCCGGAGTAGTCGACGAGTTCTTGGCGCGGGTCGATCACGCGCGGGTCGAGCATCGTGTCGGCGTCCCGCGATGGCAGATTGCGGGACGCTCGCATGTGGATATTGTATGCGGATGAAGAATGCTTTCTTAGCTAGTTTTTAGCTAGGCTAGCCACGCAAGAGCGATGAGAAGGAGACCGCATGACGGCCAGTACGGATGTCGACGAAGTCGTGCTTCTGGGTATCGACGGCACTCCCACCGGCACGGCCTCGAAGGCAGCCGTCCACGGCCCGGATACCCCTCTGCACCTGGCATTCTCGTGTTACGTCCTCAACGGCCGGGGCGAGGTGCTCGTGACCCGCCGCGCGCTGACCAAGAAGACCTGGCCGGGCGTCTGGTCGAACTCGTTCTGCGGTCACCCGAAGCCGAGCGAGTCCTTGCTGGCCGCCGTGCACCGGCGTGCCGACTACGAGATCGGTGTGGAGCTGTCAGACGTCGAGCTGGCCCTGCCCGTGTTCCGGTACCGCGCCACCGATTCCAGCGGAGTCGTCGAGAACGAGGTGTGTCCGGTCTACGTCGCCTCGTTGCGAGGCCATGTGACGCCCCACCCGGGAGAGGTCATGGATCACGCCTGGGTCGACAGGGCAGACCTCGGCCGATCGGTTCGGGCGACCCCGTGGGCCTTCAGCCCCTGGATGGTGCTGCAGGCGCAGGTGCTTCCCCTGCTCGGCGGATCGGCCAGCTCAGCGAGCACGGCGCAGCCCGCGTCGCGCCACGGGGCGCCGCGATGACGCTGATCATGTCTCGGCCCGGCAGCTCGGATGCCGTCACCGAGGTCTCCCTGCGGATCGAGGAGTTCTTCGCCCGAATGCAGACCATGGCGCTCCCGCTGGGCCGTCGCTATGCGGAGCTGTGGGGCGCAGCACGGCTCTCGAGCGAGGGCGGCAAACGATTCCGTCCAGCCCTCGTCATCGACGCGTATCACGCACTGGGCGGAGCCCACGACGACGTGATCACCGTCGCGACGGCCTTTGAGCTCCTGCATACGGCGTTTCTCCTGCACGACGACGTCATCGACGGCGACACGACGCGGCGGGGCCGACCGAACCTGGCGGGCACCTTCACGACACGTGCGACGGAACGTGGCGTGAGCGCAAAATCCGCGGAGGACTGGGGTGCGGCGTCGGCGATCCTCGCGGGCGACCTGCTCATACACGCCGCGCAGGCTCACATCGCACGACTCGAGATCTCGGCCACGCGACGTTCGGCGCTGTTGGACTTGATCGAAGAGACCATGTTCGTGACCGCGGCGGGCGAGTTGGCCGACGTCGCCTTCGCCACCGGCGTCGAGGTGCCCGAGCTCGCCGAGAGCCTGTCGATGACGCAGTGGAAGACCGCCCACTACTCGTTTCAGGCTCCTCTGTTGGCGGGGGCCATCTTGGCCGGGGCCTCGGACGAGACGTTGCGGGCCCTGAGCGAATTCGGGCATCAGATCGGGATCGCCTTCCAACTGCGTGACGACGTTCTCGGGGTGTACGGAGCCGAGCACCTGACGGGAAAGAGCACGTCGAGCGACCTGCACACCGGAAAGATGACGCCCATGATGTGCTACGCGCTTCAGCACGACGATGACGGCGAGCTGCGGAACGCCCTCGCGCTCGGGGTGGTGACCGATCGGGACGCCTGCAGGGTGCGCGCGCTGCTCGAGCGCAACGGCGCGCGTGCGTTCACCGAGAACCTGATCGACGACTGCACGCGCATTGCCTCGGCGGCGCTCGCGTCGCCCGCCGTGCCCGCGAGCCTGCGACAGCATCTGGACCGCGTGGCCTCAGCGGCGCGGGAGCGCGTTTCGTGATCGGCAGCCGCCTCGACTCGGGGCTCGCGCTCTACTCGCGCGCCGCCCAGCTGAGTTCAGCCCGCGTCATCCACGAGTACTCGACATCGTTCGGAATGGCGACTCGGCTGATGGATCGTCGCCTCCGCCCGGGCATCGAGAACATCTATGGACTCGTGCGCATCGCCGACGAGATCGTCGACGGGGCCGCCGCCGAGGCGGGCCTCAGACGTGAGGCCCAGCGGGCGCTCCTCGACGCGCTCGAGGCCGAAACCGAGAGAACCCTTCAACTCGGCTACAGCGCCAATCTGATCGTGCACTCCTTCGCGGTCACCGCCCGAGCGGCGGGAATCGGCCCCGAGCTGACCCGTCCGTTCTTCGCCTCCATGCGGCGCGACCTCGACCCCGCGGCCTTCACGAACGAGCAGGTACGCGACTACATCTACGGCTCGGCCGAGGTCATCGGCCTGATGTGTCTCAAGGTCTTTCTGAGCGAGGGCCCCGACGAAGCCGATCAGCGCCGTCGGCTCGAACAGGGTGCTCGGCGGTTGGGCGCGGCGTTCCAGAAGATCAACTTCCTGCGTGACCTGCGAACCGATTGGATCGCGCTGCACAGGAACTACTTCCCCGACATCGACCCGGCGCGGCTGAGCGAAGCGCAGAAGCAGCAGCTGCTCGCCGACATCGAGGCGGACCTCGAGATCGCCCGGACGGCGATCCCGTACCTCCCTCGCAGCTGTCGCGCGGCCGTCGCGGCCGCGCACGGACTGTTCCGGGAGTTGACCGCGCGGATCCGCGCGACGCCCGCATCCGATCTGCTCAGTCGACGCATCCGGGTACCCACCCTCGCCAAGCTGCGCATCCTGCTCGAGGCACAGCTGCTCGGCCGCGCGGAGCGACGACGATGAAGGCCGGCCGCACCCCGGGCACTCCCGCCGTCGTCATCGGAGCCGGGATCGCCGGGCTGGCCACGGCCGCCTTGCTCGCGCGGGAAGGGTTCGTCGTCACCGTGCTCGAGGCGCGCGACGAACTGGGCGGGCGTGCCGGGAGTTGGTCATCCGATGGCTTCCGCTTCGACACGGGACCGTCGTGGTATCTGATGCCCGAGGTGTTCGACCACTTCTACCGCCTGCTTGGAACCTCCAGCGCGGAGCAGCTCGACTTGGTCCGGCTGGACCCGAATTATCGCGTCTTCTTCGAGGGATACGACGAGCCGGTCGAGATCGTCGCCGACAGAAGTCGTAATCGGCAGACCTTCGAGCAACTCGAACCCGGCGCAGGTGACGCGTTCGATCGCTATCTCTCCTCGGCGAAAGATGCCTACTCGATGGCCCTGCGCCGCTTCCTCTACACCACCTTCGCCTCGTTCCGCACGCTCCTGAGCCCCGCCGTGCTGAGACGGAGCGCACGGCTACTGCGTCTGCTCCGGCACCCGCTCGACCGGTTCGCCGCCGCCTCGTTCCAGGACCCGCGCCTTCGGCAGATCCTCGGGTACCCGGCCGTCTTCCTCGGATCATCGCCCTCGATGACACCGAGCCTCTACCACCTCATGAGCCATCTCGATCTTGACGACGGCGTGTATTACCCCGACGGCGGCTTCTCCGCGGTCATCGGGGGCATCGCCGAACTGGCCAGGGCCGAGGGCGTGCACATCGTCACGGGAGCCCGGGCGACCGCCATCGCCACCAGCGCGGGCAGCCATCCGCGTGTGACCGGCGTCGACTTCATGGACGCCGAGGGTACGCCGCAGCACATGAGCGCAGAGGTGGTCGTCTCGACGGCCGATCTGCATCACACGGAGACCGAGTTGCTGCCCGAGGCGCTGCGCAGCTATCCGGCGAGTTGGTGGACGACCCGGGTCGCGGGCCCCGGCGCCGTGCTGGTGCTTCTCGGGGTGCGAGGCGCCCTGCCCGAACTCGCCCATCACAGCCTGTTCTTCACCACCGATTGGGGCGACAACTTCGCTCGCATCTTCACCGAGCCGACCTCGATCCCGGACCCCGCGTCGATCTACGTCTGCCGGCCCAGCGCGACCGACCGCGCCGTAGCGCCGCCTGGGCACGAGAATCTGTTCGTCCTGGTGCCCGTCCCAGCGGATCCGGGAATCGGTTCCGGCGGCGTAGGCGGACGCGGGGACCCCTCCGTCGAGGCGGTCGCCGATCGAGCCATCGCTCAGATCAGCGAGTGGGCGGGCATTCCTGATCTGGCCGACCGCATCGTGGTGCGCCGCACGATCGGACCAGCCGACTTCGAACGCGAGCTGCACTCCTGGAAGGGCAGCGCGCTCGGGCCGGCACACACGCTGCGGCAGAGCGCCTTCCTGCGGGGAAGGAACATCTCGTCTCGTGTGAGCGGATTGTTCTATGCCGGCGGGAGCACCATTCCGGGCATCGGACTGCCCATGTGCCTCATCAGCGCGGAGCTGGTCGTGAAGCGACTGCGCAACGACACCAGCGCCTCTCCCCTGGCGGAGCCGCTGTGAGCGCGGGATACCTGCTGGTCCTCCTTGCCGCGATCTTCAGCACGATCCTGGTCGACCGTCGCTATCGCCTGTTCTTCTGGCACGACGCGTGGCGGGCCGCAGCGGTGCTGGTGATCGGGATCCTCTTCTTCCTCGCTTGGGACCTCTGCGGAATCCACCTGGGGATCTTCTCCCGCGGGTCGTCTTCGTTTGCGACCGGCATCGTGCTGGCTCCGGAACTCCCCGTGGAGGAGCCCGTCTTCCTTGCATTCCTCTGCTACTTGATCATGGTGCTCGTGACCGGCGCAGGCCGCGTCATGTCGCACGCCAAGCGGGGTGCTCCGTGACCTACTGGTGGCTGAACCTGGTCTTCCTCGCGGTCGCGAGCGCGGTGCTCCTCGCCGCGGTGCGGTTGACGCCTCGACCCGGCCGCGTCGTGACCCGCTGGGCCGTGCCGATCGCTGCCGCCGGTGCGTCGGTGCTGGTCCTGACCATCGTGTTCGACAACGTCATGATCGACATCGGCCTCGTGAGCTACGCGTCGTCGGCCATCTCCGGGATGTTCCTCGGGGCAGCTCCCGTCGAGGACTTCGCCTATCCCGTGGCGGGCATGATCCTGCTTCCCTCCCTGTGGCTCCTGTTCGGGAGGCGTGGCGCACGTGACCGGTGACAGCACTCGCCGCATGATCCGAGAGCTGGTCCTGGCCTCCCGGCCGGTCAGTTGGATCAACACTGCATACCCCTTCGCCGCCGCATACCTGGTGACCACGGGGAGAATCGACGCGCCGTTGATCGTGGGAACGGTCTTCTTTCTGATTCCCTACAACCTCGCGATGTACGGGATCAACGACGTCTTCGACTACGAATCCGATCTCGCCAACCCGCGCAAGGGCGGGGCCGAGGGAGCCGTCCTCACTCGAGAAGCCCACGCGGTGACCCTGCGAGCGGCCGTCCTGCTGAGCACGCCGTTCGTCATCACGCTGATCGCTCTCAGCGGACCGTGGTCGTGGGGCGTCCTGACGATCAGCCTGTTCGCCGTGGTGGCCTACTCCGTGCCGGGGCTCAGACTCAAGGAGAGACCGTTCCTGGATTCCCTCACGTCGAGCGTCCACTTCGTCAGCCCGGCCGTCTTTGGGCTCGCGCTCGCTGGCGCATCCCCCACTCCCGCGTCGACGTTGACGGTGGCGGCGTTCCTGCTCTGGGGAATCGCGAGTCACGCCTTCGGCGCTGTACAGGACGTGGTGCCCGACCGCGCGGCCGGCATCTCGTCGATCGCCACTGCCATCGGCGCCCGCTGGACCGTGCGTCTCGCCATCGGAGTGTGGGTCACCGCCGGATTGGTGATGTTGCTGCTCGGATGGCCGGGACGGCTCGCCGCGTTTCTCGTCGTGCCCTACATCGCCCTGGCCATGCCGTACTGGTCGGTCTCCGATGCCGACTCCGCGCGCGCCAATCGGGGCTGGAAACGATTCCTCTGGGTCAACTATGTCGTCGGCTTCTTCGTCACCGTGCTGCTGATCGTCTCGAGTTGGCACGGGTCCTCGACGTCGTGAGCCGGGGTAGCCTGCGTAGATGACCGAGCCGCTCGTCATCACCGCCATCGACACCGGGGTCGCCAGCCTCACGCTCAACCGTCCCGCGCTCGGCAACGCGATGAGCATCGAGATGCTCGAGACGCTGCTGCAGGGGCTGCGGGATGCCGAAGCCGATCCCGACTGCCGGGTCGCCGTGCTGCACGCGACGGGCCGGGTGTTCTGCGGGGGCGGTGACCTGCACGACCTCGCCCGCGCGGGGGAGGACGAGGAGCTGAGGCAGCGGATGGTCACCGTGCTCCAGGACGGGATGTACGCCTTCGCGGCGTCCCCACTCGTCGTGATCTGCGCCGTCAACGGCGCGGCCGCCGGCGCCGGACTCGGCCTCGTGCTCAACACCGATCTGGTGCTCGCCTCCTCGCGTGCGACGTTCCTCGGCGCGTACGGGGCCATCGGGCTGAGCCCCGACGCCGGCGTCTCGTATCTGCTGCCGCCGGCCATCGGCTCCAAGCGGGCGGCCGCGATGCTCCTCGCGGGGCGTCCCGTCACGGCGCAGGAGGCGCTCGACTGGGGTCTCGTCGCCGAGCTGGTCGAACCCGATGAGGTGGATTCCCGGGCCGATGAGTGGGCGAGGCGCCTGGCCGACGGGCCGTCGCACGTGCTCGCCGCGACCAAGCGCCTGCTCGGCGCCGAGCGGCTGGCCGGATACCGGGCCCACCTCGACGCCGAGGCGGCCGACATCACGGGGTTCGCGGCGCATCCCGACACCCGGGCGCGCATCGCCGCGCTGCTCGAGAAGTCGCGACGATAGCCCGCGAAACGCGGAACAGCCGGGGCGCCCACGCGGTTGTACGTCTCGGGCGCGACGGGATCGCGTCCGGCGCCGCAGCCAGCGGCGACGACCCCAGGGAGGACACCCCGTGTCGAACTACCAGAAGACCACCGAGGCCATCTCGAAGCTGACCCCGGAGCAGTACCGCATCACCCAGGAGGCCGCGACCGAACCCGCGTTCCGCAACCGGTACTGGGACAACCACGAGCAGGGCCTGTACGTCGACATCGTCTCGGGCGAGCCCCTGTTCGCCTCGATCGACAAGTTCGACAGCGGTTCGGGCTGGCCGAGCTTCACGGTGCCGGTCGACCCCGACAACATCGTGGAGAAGAGGGATCGCAGCTGGGGCATGGTGCGCACCGAGGTGCGTTCCAAGCACGGCGACAGCCACCTGGGCCACCTCTTCGACGACGGCCCGCGCGAGCAGGGCGGTCTGCGCTACTGCATCAACTCCGCGGCGATGCGGTTCATCCCGCTCGCCGAACTCGAGGCCGCCGGATACGGTGACTTCGCCCACCTGTTCACCACCGAGGAGGCCGCACGATGAGCGACACGACCAGCACGACACCGACGACCGAGACCGCGATCCTCGCGGGCGGCTGCTTCTGGGGGGCCCAGGAGCTGCTCCGGATGCGACCGGGCGTGATCTCCACGCGCGTCGGCTACTCCGGCGGCACCAACGCCAACGCCACCTACTACAACCACGGAACGCACGCCGAGGCCGTCGAGGTCGTCTTCGATCCCACGGTGATCTCGTTCCGCGACATCCTGGAGTTCTTCTTCCAGATCCACGACCCGTCGACCATGAACCGCCAGGGCAACGACGTCGGCACGAGCTACCGCTCGGCGATCTTCTACACCAGCGAGGAGCAGAAGCGCGTCGCGCTCGACACGATCGCGGATGTCGACGCCTCGGGCCTCTGGCCGGGCAAGGTCGTCACCGAGGTCACGGCGGCCGGGCCGTTCTGGGAGGCCGAGGAGGAGCACCAGGACTACCTGCGCAAGCACCCCAACGGCTACACCTGCCACTTCGTGCGGCCGAACTGGAAGCTGCCGCACCGCGAAGCGACCCCGGTCGACGCGTAGCAGCCGCTCACCGAGACGCCCCCGGGCGACGCCGCGCGCGTCGGCCGGGGGCGTCTCGCCGTCCAGGGCGTCTCGGGTCGGCGGGTCAGAACCGGCTCGGGCCGGCCGGCTTGTTGTCGACGATCGTCTCGATCTCGGCCAGCACCTCGGGCGTCAGCTTCGCCTTCGCGTCGAGCGCGGCGAGGTTGTCTTCGAGCTGCGAGCGACGGGATGCCCCGAGGATCACGGTCGAGACGTGCGGGTTGCTGAGGCACCAGAGCAGGGCGAGGTGGGTCAAGGGAAGCCCGGCCCGCTCGGCGACCGCCGCCAGCTTGCGCACCTTCTCGAGCTTGACCAGGCCCGCCTCGCTCTCCCATTGCGCCTTGAGCCACTCGTAGCCCGGGAGGTTCATCCGGCTGTCGGCGGGGATCCCGTCGTTGTACTTGCCGGTCAGGATGCCGGAGGCGAGCGGCGACCAGATGGTCGTGCCCAGCCCGAACAGCTCGTAGAGGGGCAGGAAGTCGCCCTCGACCTTGTCGCGCCGGAACAGGTTGTACTCGGGCTGCTCCATGGTCGGCGCGGTGAGGTGGTTCTCGCGCGCGACCGCGTAGGCCTCGGTGAGCTGCTGCGCGGTCCACTCGGAGGTGCCCCAGTAGAGGATCTTGCCCTGGGTCACGAGGTTGTGCATCGCCCACACGGTCTCGTCGATCGGGGTGTCGATGTCGGGGCGGTGGCAGAAGTAGAGGTCGAGGTAGTCCACCCGCAGGCGCTTCAGGGCGGCGTGGGCGGCATCCGTCACGTGCTTGCGCGACAGCCCGCGCTGGGTCGGCTTGCTGCCGCCGAAGAAGACCTTCGATGACACCGCGAAGGTGTCGCGCGCGAAGCCGAGCTTCTCGAGCGCGGCGCCCATGAGGGCCTCGGATGCCCCGGCCTCGTAGCCCTCGGCGTTGTCGAAGAAGTTGATCCCACTGTCGTAGGCGAGCGTCATGAGGCTCATGGCCTCGCTCTCGTCGACCTGTTTGCCGAAGGTGACCCAGGAGCCGAGCGAGACTTCACTGAGCTGAAGGCCGGAGCGGCCGAGACGGCGATATTCCACGGAGTTTCTCCTTGTGGGTGTGGGATGCCCGGCGCGATCGCACCGGATTCCATCATCTCCCCTGCCGGGTGCCTTCGCCGTCGCTCGGAACCCCTGGCGGCCTCGCGGGCGGATACGGTGAAGGCGTGACCCAAGTATCCGAACTGTTCGACCCGTCGCGCTGGCGCGACGTGGACGGCTTCTCCGAGCTCGTCGACATCACCTATCACCACGACACGACGGGCCGGATCGCGCGCATCGCATTCAACCGGCCCGAGGTGCGCAACGCCTTCCGACCGCAGACCGTCGACGAGCTGTACCGCGCGCTCGATCACGCGCGCCAGGACGTGCACATCGGGGTCGTCCTGCTCACCGGCAACGGACCGAGTCCCAAAGACGGCGGCTGGGCGTTCTGCTCGGGCGGCGACCAGCGCATCCGCGGCCGGGACGGATACCGGTACGCCGACGGGACCGCCGCGACCGGGCGCCTGCACATCCTCGAGGTGCAGCGCCTGATCCGCACCATGCCCAAGGTCGTCGTCGCGGTGGTTCCCGGTTGGGCCGCCGGCGGCGGGCACTCGCTGCACGTCGTCTGCGACCTCACGATCGCGAGCGCCGAGCACGGCCGCTTCAAGCAGACGGATGCCGACGTCGGCTCCTTCGACGGCGGCTACGGCAGCGCGCTGCTGGCCCGCCAGGTCGGGCAGAAGTTCGCCCGCGAGATCTTCTTCCTCGGCCAGGAGTACAGCGCGCAGCGCGCCTACGAGACCGGCGCGATCAACGCCGTCGTGCCGCACGCCGAGCTCGAGGGCACGGCCCTGCAGTGGGCCGAGACGATCCTCGGGAAGTCGCCCACCTCGATCCGTATGCTCAAGTTCGCCTTCAACGCCGTCGACGACGGACTCGCCGGTCAGCAGGTCCTGGTCGGGGAGGCGACCCGTCTCGCCTACGGCACCGACGAGGCCGTCGAGGGCCGGGATGCCTTCCTCGAGAAGCGCGCGCCCGACTGGGGGCCGTACCCCTGGCAGTACTGAGCCGGGCGAGTCTCAGTTCGCTGCAAGCTCCGACACGCAGTCGCGAACAGCATCGATGATCCGAGTCGCGCGCGGGTCGTCCGCCTCCATCCAGTTCGTGACGAAGGCGAAGCCGATCTCGTGGGTCGGGTCCGCGAAGGCCACCTGCCCGCCGGCTCCGTCGTGCCCGAAGCTCTGGGCGGTCAGATACCGTCTCGCCTCCGAATCGAGCTGGAACCCCATCGCCCACCGCGGCCACGGGCCGGGGACCGGGAACACGGGAGCCCCGGCGCTCTGCTCGACGAGGGCCGCTCCGAGTACGTCCGGTCCGAGGAGCCGCCGGCCGGATGTCTCGGAGACGGTCGCCGACCAGATCGCCGCGAGGTCCCGCGCGGTGGCGATCCCTCCGGCTCCCGGGATCTGAGCCGCCTGCAGGCGCGGATCGTTGAACCCCGGGGCGTCGGTGACGAGGTCGAGGGGCAGGGCACCGCCGAGCGTCATCGCACGAAGGGGCCAGTCCGGGTCGGACTGCTCCCTGAGCTGCTTCGTGGTCAGCTCGCGAAGCGTGGGGCCGACTGACAGATGCGCAACCCGATGCTGCTCGGTCGACGGGAGGCCGATCCAGGTATCGGGCGCCAGGTCGGCGAGCGCCGAGCGGAGGTAGTCGCCGACCGAGGTTCCCGTGACCCGTCGGATGAGCTCTCCGGCCAACCACCCGTGGGTGATCGCGTGGTACGCCCAGCCCTCACCCGGAGCCCAGAGCGGCTCCTCCGCCACCAGGTTGGCGATCGCACGATCCCACTGCAGGATGTCCTCGAGCGACATCGCCTGCCGCGGTGCCGAGAGTCCGGCTCGGTGGGCCAGGAGATGCTTGACACGCGATCGGGACTTACCCGCCTGACCGTACTCCGGCCAATAGGCGGTGACCAGCTCCTCGTAGTCGAGCCTGCCCTCCTGCACCAGCAGGGCCACGAGGAGCGACATCAGTCCCTTCGTCGACGAGAAGACCACGGAGAGGGTGTCCCGCCTCCATGGCTCGTCAGTGCGTGCGTCGGCCAGACCGCCCCAGAGGTCGACGACGGTGCGCCCGCGATGTCGGATGGCCAGGGCGCCGCCCATCCGCGGGTGGGTCTGGAATGCGCGGGCGAAGGCATCCCGCACCGGTTCCCAGCCCGCTTCGGATGCTCCGTCGATCTCGACGCTCATCGAATCGCCGTCACGTGCTCGACGCCGAGTCGCCCGTCGTCCGTCCACCGCAATGGAAGCGGGTCCGACAGGCGTCCCACGAACGCCTCGTCGCTTCCGATGTTCTCGAACCCCAGGAGCACCCACGAACCGTCGCGCTCCCGGACCGCGCGCCCCGCGTAGAGTTCCTCACCGATCACCAGCTCGGCGGACTCGATCGAGATGCCCGGGCCGAGCGGAGCCCCGGGCACGGCCCAGATGCCTCCGCGTCCCCCGGATGCCGCGCGCTCGCCCGCGAGATGAGCCGTGTCGCATGAGAACAGGATCACGTCCCGTCCCTCGATCTGGACGTACTGGAGCACCTCCAGGTGGGCGAATCCCCCGCCCGGAGCACTCAGCGGAGCACGCACCTGCCACGTCTCGAGGTCGACGGATGTCGCGTGGCCGACGACGCCGCGGTCCCGATCGTCAGGCAGCGCGCCACCGGCGCGGGCCGTGACGAGCATGTGCCAGCCGCCACCGAGCGGGTCCGGGAAGATCCATGGATCCCGCCAGGCCTCCTCCCGCCACGTGCCGTCGGCGATCGTCTCATACCACCGCGGGTCGGCTCGGCAGACCGCCTGGCTGCGCGTCGTCCAGCTCTCCAAGTCGGTGGACTCGGCGACCACGATCGTCTCGATGTTGGCGTTGCTGCTCGGAGAGGGGAAGCGGGACCCGGTGTAGAACATCCGCCAAAGGCCATCCGGACCGCGCAGCACGCTGCCCGTCCACGTCGCGGTCTCGTCATCCACTCCGACGGCTCCGGGTCCGATGACCACGCCTCGGTCCTGCCAGTGCACCAGGTCGTCCGAGACGGCGTGCCCGATCGTCGCGTTCCGATGACGCAGCTCGGGGTCGACGAGGGATTTCGGCGCTCGGAGGTAGAAGAGGTGGAAGCACTCTCCGTCATCGGCCACCCAGAAGTCCCAGACCCAGTGATCCGGTAACGAGAAGGTCATGCACAGACTCCTTGATCGGTGACACACGAGTAGCCCGGACGCGGAAGATGCCGCGCAGCCGAAGTGGCCGTCATCCCTTGACCGCGCCTTGGAGCAGGGCGCGGATGAACTGACGTTGGAAGATGACGTAGATGATGATCGTCGGCAGCATCACGATCAGGGCGGCCGCGAACAACAACGGCAGAGCGTCGATGTACTGGCCCTGGAAGGCGCCGAGCGCTCCCGCCATGGTGCGCTTGTCCGGGTCGTCGACGAGCACCAGGGGCAGCAGGAACTGATTCCAGGTCCAGAGGAACAGCAGGATGCCCAGGGCCGACAACGCGGGGCGCGCCAACGGGATCTGGATGCGTCGGAACTCCTGCAGGATCCCCGCACCGTCGACCCGCGCCGCCTCGGAGAGCTCCCGGGGAACGCCGAGGAAGTGCGCCCGCATCCAGAAGACCCCGAACGGCATGTACAGGCCGATCAGCGGAAGGATGATCGCCCACTGCGTATTGATCAGACCGTAGGCGGTGATCTGGTAGTAGAGCGGGATGATGATCGCCTCGAACGGGATCGTCAGGCCGAGGACCATCGCGACCAGCACGATGCGACCGCCGCGGACCCGCAGGTTGCCGAGGGCATAACCGGCCAGGGTCGCGAAGAGCAGACTGACCGGGACGACGACGACCACGATGAGCAGGCTGGAACCCAGCAGAACCCAGACGTGACCGACCGTGAAGGCGGTCACGAAGTTATCCCAGTGCGGATCGCTCGGCCAGGCGATCCCGGTCGGCAGCCGGTCGGCGGGCTGCAACGCGGCGGACAGCATGCTGAGCAGGGGCAGAACGGTGAGGATGAGGACCAGGAGCAGGACGACCCTGCCGACGATGACCTCGCGCTTGGAGGTGATCACGAGTTGTCCCGTCCGAAGCGCTGCACAGGCAGCACGACCGCGAGCACCAGAATCAGCAGCACGACCCCGAGCGCCGATGCCAGGCCGACCTGGCTCTGAACGAACGCGAGTCGGAAGATCGAGATCCCCGGCACCAGGGTCGTCGTGCCGGGGCCGCCCTTGGTCGTGGTGTAGATGATGTCGAAACTGCTCAGCGCCGAGATGATCGTGATCGTGACGAGCACGACGATCTCCTGCCGCACCCCCTGGAGGGTCACGGAACCGAAGAGACGGAACCAGCCGGCGCCGTCGATCCTCGCCGCCTCGTACAGGGCGGGATCGATCTTGCCCATCCCGGTCAGAAGCAGCACGGTGCACAGTCCCGTCAGCACCCACGATCCGATCAATCCGACGGCGGGCAGGGCGGTGGAGAAGTCGGCCAGCCACGAGCGGGAGAGGAAGCCCAGCCCGATCGAGTTGAGGATGCTGTTGATCGTGCCCGTCTGGGCGTACATCCACGACCAAGCGATCCCGGCGGCCACGAGAGGAACGATCTGCGGCAGGAACAGCACCGTACGCGCGGTCGAGGCGAACGGGCCGGGCTTCATGTCGCGGATGAGCGTCGCGAGAACGAGCCCGCTGACGACGGGGATGACCGTGAAGAACACGATCAGGATCAGGGCGTTCATGATCGGAGCCAGCAAGGTCGGATCCGTGAAGATCTGCACGTAGTTGTTCAGCCCCACCCAGCTGGATGCGCCGATGCCGTTCCACTTGTAGAAGGAGTACTGCACGGCGGTCAACAGGGGGTACACCACGAAGATCGCGTAGGCGACCACCGCCGGGAGCAGGAACAGCCAACCGGTGATCAGCGCTCGCCGCGCTCCCCGGGACAGCCGAGGAGAACGGGACGGAGCATGCACACCGGACGCCGCTTTCGCGTCGGCGGTCGAAGAGTCGACGCCCGCGATCCGCGGCGCCCGGTGTGCGATGCTCACTGTGCGGCCAGATCCTTCACGTAGAACGCCTGGATCGCCTTCACGAAGGCGTCAGGAGCCATCTTGTCAGTGAGCAGCAACTGCTCATCGGGCTGCAACGCACCCTGGTAGATCCCGGCGGTGGTGTTCGCGATGAAGTCGGTGAACCCATCGTCGGCGGCGACCTTGGAGGAGAGCTCCAGGGCCTTCTCGATGAGGGACCCCTTCTCGACGGACGGCAGCTTCTGCGACGGATCACCGCCGGGCGACGCGCCGGTCACATCCACCACGATCTGACGCGCCTTCTCGTTCGTGGCGATCCAGTTGAGGAAGTAGGCCGTGGTGTCCTGGTTCTTCGACTTGGCCGGCACGGCGAAGGTGTTCCCGGCGCCCATCGCGACGTACTTCCCGCCCTTGGTGGCGGGCGGCATCAGGAAGAACTGTGCGCCACCCTTGCCGAGCGCCTTGTCGACGTTTGCCGCGTCCCAGTTGCCGTCCCACATGAACAGCCCCTGCCCCCCGGTGAAGTTGGCGACCATCGTCGTGTAGTTGATCGCGTTCACGTCCGGCGGCAGGTACCCCTTCGTCGCCCAATCCTGGAACGTCGTCGCGCCCTTGAGAGACGCGTCGGTGTCGAAGGTGGCGCCCGACTTGTTGAACATCCAGTCGATCAGCTTGCTCTTGTCTCCGTACTGGTTGATCAAGGCCTGAAGCACGAAGGTGCCCACGCCGTCCTGCATGCCGGTCTGGATCGGGAGCACTCCCGCGTCCTTCGCCTTCTGCAGGTCGGCCTCGAGCTCGTCGATGGTCGCCGGGATCGAGGTGATGCCGACCTTGTCGGCCAGCTTCTGGTTCATGTAGATCCCGGTGACGCTGTAGCCCAGTCCGAACTGCCAGAGCGATCCCTCACCGCGCACGCCGGCCTTGGTCATGCGGGAGCCGGCCAGCTGTCCCGCCGGGAACTTGTCCCAGCCGTATGCGGTGAAGTACGGGTCGAGGTTGGTGAGCAGGCCATCCTTGACCGTCGACCCCAGGGTGGGAAGGCGGATCAGGTCGGGGGCGTCAGCGCTCGCCATCAGTCGGGGCGCATTGGCGATCAGGTTCTGGAAGCTGTCGCGAACCACCTTGAACGTGACGTTGGGGTGCTGTTTCGTGAATTCCTTGGCGAGGTCGGAGGTCACGGGGAAGCCGGTCTCATCCTGGATCTTGATCGTGACCTTCTTCGTGGTCAACGTCGTGCTGACCGAGCCGGACGCGGCCTGACCGGCGTTGGAGCTGCCCGGGGCACAGCCCGCGAGGGTGAGCAGCGCGACCGCGATGCCCGCCACGAGGGCGAGGGCGCGAGGGGATTGCCTCATGTGATGTGACTCCTTTGTCGTGGGCTGATGCAAGGGCGCGAGATCCACCCGAAACAGCTGTTGGCGCGGTTTTCCCGAGTGCTAAATGGGTTTAGCACCTGAATACTGCCGCCTCGTGCAGCCGGATGTCAAGTCCCGCCCGATGCAGAGCCCGCACGCGCCAGCGGCTACGCTGCTCGCTGAGAGAAGCAATGAGGTGATGCCGTGAGAGCCAGGCGAGTGACCTTGGCCGAGGTCGCGCGGCGTGCTGGAGTATCGCCCACGGCCGCGTCCATGATCCTCAACGGCCGGCCGGACACCCGGTTGTCGGCCGACGCGCACGCTCGGGTGAACGCGGCGGCGAGTGAGCTGGGGTACCGGCCCAACATCGGAGCGCGAGCTCTCAGAACCGATCGCTCATTCACGATCGCGTTCATCTCCGACGTCGTCGCGACGACTCGCTTCGCGAGCGGCCTGATCCGCGGAGCACTCGAAGAGGCCGAGACCTCGGGCCACGTCATGCTGGTGCTCGAGACCGGAGGCGAGCCCGCTCGCGAGAACGAGGCCATCGAGGCGGCCCTTGACCGGCAAGTGGACGGCATCGTCTTCGCCACCATGCGTGCCCGCGAGCTGTACCTGCCCGACCTCCCCGCGTCCACCCCCGTGGTCATGCTCAATGCCACGAACAAGCATTACCCGACCTCCGTGCTCCCCGACGAGGAGCGCGGCGGCCGCTCGGCGGTCGACCTGCTCGTCTCCGCGGGCCACAGCGACGGGATCGCGATCATCGGCCAGAACGACGAGGTCGAGAAGGATCTCTTCCGATCCGAGACCGTGGCGAGGCGGGTGCGCGGCATCCGCGATGAGATGCGGCACCTCGGGCTCGAGTTCGTCGCCGAGGAGTCCTGCTGGGAGTGGGAGCCGTCCAACGGGTACGCCGCGACCATGGCCCTGCTCGATCGTCGCGACGACGTGCGCGCCTTGCTGTGTATGAACGACCGGCTCGCGTTCGGCGCCTATCAGGCGCTCGCCGACCATCACCTCGGCGCGGGCCGCGACGTCTCGGTGGTGTCCTTCGACAACGACGAACTCGCTGCATATCTGCGGCCCGGACTCACGACCGTTGCGCTGCCCCACGAGCAGATGGGTCAAGAAGCGGTGCGCCTGCTTCTCGCGGGAGACCGGGGGCAGACTCCTCTCGAACGGCTGGTGCCGATGCCCGTCATCGAGCGCCAGTCGATCATGACCGGGTTGACCTCGACCTCCGCTGCCCGGGACGAGGCGGCCGCCCGGCTGGGGCGCATCCAGGTCGTCGGCTGAGGGCAAACGACCTCGGGCGGCTCGTGCCAGAAGACTCCGCCCGGACCGACATCTGGCTACAGTTCATCTATGTCCCTGGATCCGGTCAGCGCGGCGAGTCCCAGCTTTCCGCCTCGGCTGCTCTCCCGGCGGCTCGGCGTCGCCGTCGTGAGCGAGCTCGTGGAGCTGATCGTGACCGGTCAACTCCACGAAGGCCAGCTGCTCCCGCCAGAGGGTCCGCTCAGCGAGCACTTCGGAGTGAGCCGCACGGTGCTGCGAGAGTCGATCAAACGGCTCGAAGAGAAGGGCCTCGTGATCGTGGCACAGGGCCGCGGCACGCAGGTGGCCCGGTCGGGCAGCTGGAACATCCTCGACCCCGTCGTGCTCTCGGCGCTCATCGACAACGACCAGTCGTTGGGGATCCTCGACGAGCTGACGGTCGTGCGCAGCAGCCTGGAGTCGCTGATGGCGGGCGTGGTCGCGGCACGGCGCACCGACGACGAACTGCTCCGCATCGAACACGCGCTGACGGCCATGCGTGAGACCGAGCACGACAGCGATGCGTTCCGCCATGCCGACTTCCTGTTCCACATCACCCTGATGGAGCTGTCGCAGAATCGTCTCGCCGAGAACATCGCGAAGAGCCTGTACCGACGCGCCCTCGACAGCGCCCGTTATCAGGGCATGGGGCACGAAGGGGCGTTCCGGCTCACCCTCGAGGAGCATTCGCGGGTCGTCGAGGCGATCACCGCGAAGGATGTGCCGTCGGCTGAGAAGGCCATGCGCGACCACATCGAGGTCGCCTGGCAACGGCGCAGGTTCCCCACTCGACGCGAGTCGCGCAGAGCCTGACCTCGCCGGCCTCGGGGCCCGGCCTCAGCGCGGGTTCGAGGCCTTCCCCTCGGCGACTTCGAGCGAGCGGACCGCGCCGGGCGGGATGAGCCCCTCGGCCGCGAGATCGCTCCACAGAGCTGCGGGGATGTCGACCTCGGCCCGATCCACGTTCTCGTCGACCTCCCGCGCCGACCGCATGCCCACGACGACTCCGGCGACGGCCGGATGGAGCATCGGGAAGGCCAGCGCCGCGGCGGGCAGCTCCACGCCGTGCGATTCGCAGATCTCGGCGAGCGCATGAGCCCGCCGGACGATTTCGGCATCGGCCGGGCGGTGCTCGTAGCTCGCGTCCGGGGTCGGCCGGGCGGTCGCCAGCAATCCGGTCCCGTAGATCCCGACGGCGATGACGGGAACCCCGGCTCGCGCGGCGGGATCGAGCACGGTTTCGAGAGCGGAATGCTCGACCAGCGTGTAGCGGTTCGCGAGCATGATGACGTCGATCGAGCCGTTGCCGATCAGCTCCGCGAGCCCGCTCGTCGAGTTCGTGCCGACGCCGATCGCCCGCACAGCTCCCGCCTGCTTCAGGGCCGCGAGCGAGCGGACGCCCTCCTCGAGGGCACCCGGCCCGGCCTGATCGGGGTCGTGGACGAAGGCGATGTCGACGGCATCCACCCGCAGGCGCTCGAGGCTTTCGGCGAGGGAGCGCTCCGCACCGGGGAGCGAGAAGTCCCAGACCCGGGTGAGGTCACCCGGCACCGCGAAGCCGTCGTCGTCCTGGTCGGCAGGGTGCGGGTTGGGCACGATGAGCCGACCGATCTTGGTCGACAGCACCAGCTGCGTGCGCGGCAGGCCGGGCAGCACCTCGCCGAGGCGTCGCTCCGAGAGGCCGAGTCCGTAATGCGGGGCCGTGTCGAAGTAGCGGATGCCGCGATCCCACGCCCGCCGGATCGCCGCTGTCGCCTCCGCATCCGTCACGGCCGTGCGCAGGTTGCCGATCGGGGCTCCGCCGAAGCCCAGGAAGGGAAGCGGCGGCACGCCGGCGGCCAGGCTGCTCCCGAGTCTCATGCAGGCTCGATCCGGTAGACGCGACACGCGGTTCCGCCCGTGATCGCGTCGGTCTCGGCGGGCGACATCCCGGCCGTCACCCGCGTGACGGCCTCGTGCCAGCGGCGCGCGCCCCCGGTGAGCTCGACGAGCGGCCAGTCCGACCCGTACATGAGCCTGCTCGCCCCGAACGACGAGATCGCCGCCTCGACCACCGGGGCGAGGTCGTCGACGGTCCAGTCCGAGCGCCCCAGGGCGCCGCCGAGGCCCGAGAGTTTGGCGACGACATTGGGTCGCTCCGCGAGCGCTCGCAGCGCAGCCTCCCAGGCGGGCAGATCGTCGCCGCCGTCGAGCGGCGGGCCGCCGAGATGATCGAGCACGAAGGTGAGCGACGGATGCTCGGCCGCGACCCGTGCCGCCAGCGGCAGCTGCCACCAGCGCACCACCAGATCGAACGACAGCCCGGCCGATGCCAGGTGCCCGAGACCGCGTGCCACCTCGCCGCGCCCCAACCACTCGGGGTCGGGGTCGATGTGCACGAGGTGCCGGATGCCCGGCATCCGGTCGCGCTCCCCCATGCCCGCCAGTTGCGCCGGGACGTCGGCGGTCAGATCCAGCCAACCGACCACGCCGGCGATCCTCGCGTCGTCGATCGCGAGCAACCTCGCGGTCTCGGCCGCGCTGTTGCTCGACTGCACGACGACCGCGCGCTCGACGCCGACCGTCGAGAGCATGGCATCCAGCTCGGAGGCCCCGAAGTCACGGTCGATCGCGGCCATCGACACGGGGTCGATCCATGGCTGCGGATCGGTGCGCCGGTTCCACAGGTGCACGTGCGCGTCCACGGACCCGATCATGCCAGGTGCCAGATCTCCTCGAGTGGCTGCCAGAGGGCGCCGGGAACCGTCTCGGGCGCGATGCGCACCTGACAGGGATCGGTGTGCGTCCACCACTCCCGCGTCACCGGGTCCTCGGCGATGCGCGCCATGTCGGCGTCGTGATCCGTGCCGGTGTACTCGTAGTACGCGACGAGGGTGTGCTCGACGATGAAGATCGAGTAATTGGTGACGTGGCACGCGCTCAGGGTCTGCTCGACCTGCGGCCAGACGGCGGCATGCAATCGCAGGTACTCGTCGCGCAGCTCGGGTCGCACGCCGACGATCAGCGCGTGCCGCTCGACCGGTGAGTCCGTCACGACGACGCTCCCCCGATCGCGAACTTGAGCTGGTGCCCCGGCGACGCCTCCGGCACGTAGCGGAGCCCGGCCCGATCCGGACGCACGTGCGGACCGGATGCCTCAGCCGGCCGCGTCGCGCCCGCCGCCCGGATCGCCTCCTCGTCCACCCGGTAGCCGAGACCGGGCTCGTCGCCGAGCACGATGCCGCCATCGGCGAACTGCTGATCGACGGCGAGGCCGAGCGGGAAGGTCAGGTCCTGCACCTCGAAGATCAGGTGGTTCGGCACCGCCACGGCGGCGTGCGCCAGGGGGTTCCCGTTGTAGGTCACCGGGCTCACCGGAAGATCGTGGCTGTGCGCCACGGCGGCCACGCGCAGGAAGTTGGTGATGCCCCAGACGTTGCCGACCTGCACGATGTCGACCGCGTTCGCGGCGAGCAGGGGGCGGTACTGATCGAGTCCCGTGAGGTTCTCGCCCGTCGCGACCGCAGCACGGACGCCGGCCCCGACCTTCGCGAGCCCCGCCGCATCCCAGCGCCGCACCGGCTCCTCGATCCAGGTCAGCTCGAGACGCTCCTCGATCGCCGAGACGAAGCGGATGGCCTGCGTGCGGTTCCAGGCCTCGTTCGCGTCGAACATCATCGCCGGATGCGTCGAGTTGCGTGCCATCACGCCGCGGACCGCCTCAAGACGCCCGAGATCGTGATCGAGGTCGCGGCCGCCCTTGACCTTCGCCGCCACGAAGCCGCGATCGGCGAACTGCTCGTAGAGCGCCACGACGGCGTCGTCGTCGAGGGCGATCTCGAGCCCCGAGGCGTAGCCGGGAACGAACCGGTCGCGCCCGCCGAGGGTGCGCCAGAGCGGCTCCTGCGCCATCTTCGCCTTCAGGTCCCAGAGGGCCATGTCGATCGCGCCGATCGCGCCGAACACCGAACCGGCGTGCCCGGTCTTGAAGACGCGCGAGAGCATCCGGTCGTAGATGGCCGTGACCGCGCGCGGGTCTTCGCCGATCACGGCGCCGAAGACCCGATCGATGTCGGCGTGCGGTCCCAGGCCGATGCCCTCGAGGCCGCTGTCGGTCTCGAGGATCAGCACCGAGACCTCGGGGCTGTCGCCGTCCAGCACGCCGTTCACGTCGCCGGTGAGCCGACCCCTCTCGTGCACGGTGGTCAGGCTTCGGTATCCGGTGACCTTCACGGTCGGTCCTCCTCGGGGTGGTGGCGGGTCATTCCTTGGTCCCTCCTGCTGTCATCCCCGTCACCAGGAAGCGCTGGGAGAACAGGAAGACGATCAGGACGGGAAGCACCGAGACGATCGTCGCGAGGGCGAGGGTCGGCAACTGCACCGACTGGGCGCCCGCCGAGCTCGGGTTGAACGCGGGCGTCGACGCCAGCAGCGAGGTGAGTCCGACCTGCACGGGGTAGCCGTCGCTCGAGGGCAGCATCACGAAGGGCAGGAAGAAGTTGTTCCAGTTCTGCACGAAGCTGAAGAACGCGACCAGGGCGACGATCGGAGCGGCCAGCGGCAACGCGACCCGCAGGAACACCTGCAGCTCGCTGCAGCCGTCGATCCGGGCGGCGGCGAGCAGGTCGCGCGGGATGCTCGTCGAGAAGTAGATGTAGGTGAGGTACACGCCGAACGGGAAGAACGACATCGGCAGGATCACCGACAGCGGATTGCCGATCAGGCCGACCACGTTCAACTCGAGGAAGATCGGAAGCACGAGCGCCGTGTTCGGGATCAGCATCACCACGAGGGTCAGCACCAGCACGATCCGTCTCAGCCGGAACTCGGTGAGCGCCAGCGCGTAGCCCGCCGGGATGCTGGCCAGCAGGGTGATGACCAGTGCTCCGCCGGCGTAGAGCGCCGAGTTGCCGATCCAGCCGGTGACGGCGCCGTCCTCGAAGCCGAACAGCTGGCTCCAGTTCTTCGCGAGGTCGCCGAAGGTTCCCGGCGCGAAGGGGTTCTCGACGAGGAGCGCCTGGGGCGACTTGCCCGCGGCGAGCAGCAGCCACACGATGGGGATCGCGAAGAACAGCACGAAGAGCGCGAGCACGACGCCCAGCAGCGCCCTGCCGCTCCAGCCGGTCAGGCTGGGGCGCAGTGGTCGGCGCGCGGTGACAGCGGTCATGGTCAGTCCCTCTCGAAGAGTCCGCCGCGCGTCACGAAGACGGCGGACAACGCCAGCGCGAAGACCAGCAGCAGCAGCGAGATGGCTGCGGATCCGTTGAAGTCGTTCTGCTGGAACGCGTACTGGTAGGCGAGTTGATTGAGCGAGTAGTCATTGGGCACCACCGCGTTGCTCGCCTGCGAGAGGAGCTGCGGTTCGACGAACAGCTGCGTGCCGGCCGCAAGCGACATGATCAGCATGTAGGCGATCCACTTGCGCAGCAGGGGCAACTGGATGCGCAACGCGATCTGCACCCGATTCGCACCGTCGATCCGCGCGGCCTCGATCACGTCGCCGCTGATGTTGTTGAGCGCGCCGTACATGATCACGATCCAGCCGCCGGCACCCGTCCAGAAGGCGATGATCGCGAAGATCGGGGGCAGGTTCGCGGGCACGATGACGCTGAGGAAGCTGCTGAATCCGATCGCGTGCAGCAGCCCGCCGACCGGGCTCGCCGTCGGATCGAGCACGAACAGCCAGAGCAGCACGCTCGAGGCGCCGGCGAGCGCGCCAGGCAGATAGAACACGAGCCGCAGCCCCGTGCTCAGCCAGCGGATCGCGATGGAGTGGACGATCAGCGACAGCAGCACGACGAACACCAGAAGTGCGACCAGCCAGATCGCGAGATACAGCACGACGTGCACCACGGCCGGGAGGAAGCGGAAGTCCCCGATCACCTTGGTGAAGTTGTCCAGGCCCGCGAATCCGCCGTCGCCCGCGGTGAACGCCAGCACCACCGCGTACAGGGCCGGGAGGATGCCGAGGAAGACCATCAGGATCAGGTACGGCGAGACGAAGACGTAGCTCATCGTCGCCGACGTCGCGGCGCCCCGACGGGGCCGGCCGGCCGACTGCCGGCGCGGAGAGCCCGCGCCGGCAGTCAGCACTTCTGGGGGTGTGGCGAGTGTCACGTTATTTGACCGTGTACCCGTTCACCTTGGCCTGGTTGGCGATGGCGGTCTGCCATTCCGGCAGGAGGTCGACGATGTTCTTGCCGCTCGAGACCGCGGGGGTGATCGTCTTGGCCCAGATGGCCTCCTGGCTGTAGACGCCCGATCCCCAGCCGCTCCAGATCAGTGGCGCGGCGTCGATCACGGCCTTCAGCGGCGTCGCGTAGTAGCCGCTCGACTCCTGCTTCTTCACCCACTTGTCCGCCGCGGAGGCGAAGGCCGGGTAGCCGGGAGCCGAATCGACCTGGTAGTCGTCGGCCGTGGTCACGAACTCCACGAACTTGGCCGCGGCCTTCAGGTTCTTCGAGTGGCTGCTGATGAACCAGGTGCCGCCGCCGACGTCGCCGGTGACCGCATCCTCGCCCTTCCACGGCAGCGGAGCGGCGACGCCGAGCTGGCCCGCCGGCACGTTGAGCGAGTCCTTGTTGTTGAAGATGGCTCCCGCGTACCAGGCCGGGCCGGGAATCATGAGCACCTTGCCGGTGTAGCTCTTCAAGAACTCCGGGGTGAACACGCTCACCACGGGCACCGTGCCGTTGCTGCGCAGCGTGTCGAGCATCGACGCGGCCCGCTTGCACTCCGTGCTGCCGGTGTTCACGGTCACCGACTTGACCCCGGTGATGTCGTTGGCCTGGCACTTGCTCGCCCAGAAGTAGACCTCCGGCGTCCAGGCGTCACCCGCGGCGCCGATGATGTACCCGGGGTGCTCCTGGGCCACCTTCTTGCCCAGGGCCTCGTACTCCTCCCACGTCGTGGGCAGCGCGTAGCCGAACTGGTCCATGAGGGTCTTGTTGTACCAGAGCACGTTCTGCGCCAGGTCGTTGCGCAGGCAGTACACCTTGCCGTTGACCGTGCAGGGGTCAAGCGAGCCCTTGGTGAAGCCGTCGAGGGTCGACGAGGGCACCAGCCCGCCGTTCAGCGATGCGGCGAAGGCCTGCTTGCCGCCGGAGGGCTGGCTGGCCCAGGCCGCGTCGTTGTTCTGGGTCGAGAACACGACATCCGGCCATCCGCTGCCGGAGCGGTCGAACAGCTGCATCTTGGTGCGGAACGAGTTGGAGCCGTTGGCCGAGCCGTCGTAGGTGACGGCCTTCACCTTGACGTCGGGATTCGCCTTCTCGAAGGCGGTGACGGCGGCGGCCCGATCGGAGTCGGCCCACACGGTGATGGTCGCCTTGCTGTCCTGGGCTGCCTGGGGGAAACCGTACGAGCCGGCGCCGGTGGCGCCGGCGCTGCTGCAGCCGGCGAGGACGAGCGCGGCGAGCGCCGCACTCACCGCGACCGCGCCCGCGCGACGACCGCGGCGTCCGGCAGATGTGATTCGGAACATGTGGGGTCCTTAGGGATTGTCGACTTCGTTGACGACTGCGACGACTTCGCATGTCGCACCGAATCTAGAGCATACGTATGATGTTTTCAAGTCGTCGGCAGATGTCGATGCGTGGGGTTCCAGAAAGGACCAGAACATGCGCGGTGCTGCGTATACGGGAAATGGCACGCTCGAAACCGTCACGGTGGATCGGGTTCCCCCGGGTGACGGCGAGGTGCAGATCCGGGTGGCGTTCTGCGGGCTCTGCGGCACCGACATCCACATCGTGCACGGCGACATGGATGCGCGCGTCACCACCCCGCTCGTCTTCGGGCACGAGATGTCGGGCACGATCGCGGAGCTCGGCGGCGGCGTCGAGGGCTGGAAGCTCGGCGACCCCGTCACCGTGATGCCGCTGCTGTGGGACAACAGCTGCCCGGCCTGCCAGGCGGGCCACCAGCACATCTGCCAGAACCTGACCTTCGTCGGCGTCGATTCGCCCGGCGCGCTGCAGGAGTACTGGAACGTGCCCGCCTCGTTGCTCGTGGCGCTCCCGGCCGGGCTCGACCTCCGGGCCGCCGCGCTGGTCGAGCCCACCGCGGTCGCCGTGCACGACGTGCGGCGCTCGGAGCTCGCCGTCGGCGACCACGCCGTCGTGCTCGGCGGCGGACCGATCGGGGTGCTCATCGCCACCGTCGCCCGGCATGCCGGGGCCCACGTCATGGTCGCCGAGGTCGATCCCGGCCGCCGGGCACGGATCGCCGAACTCGGCTTCGAGGTCGTCGACCCCTCCCAGGACGACGTCACGGCCCTCGTCGAGACCTGGACCGGCGGCGTGGGTGCCGACGTCGTCTTCGAGGTGTCGGGCGCCGCCGCCGCCGTCCGGCTCGCGACCACCCTGCCCAAGGTGCGCGGCACGATCGTGGTCGTCGCGATCCACTCGGCCCCACGTGAGCTCGACCTGCAGCGCATGTTCTGGCGCGAGCTGCGGCTGCTCGGCGCCCGGGTCTACCGCCGGGAGGACATGGAACGCGCGGTCCGTTTGGTCGCCGACGGCACCATCCCGGCCGACTTCCTGATCACGGGGACGGTCCCCCTGGAGGACACCGGGCGGGCCATCGAGGACCTCACCGGCGGGCGGGCGATGAAGATCCTCGTCGACGTCGGAGCGGAGGTCGTACGATGAGCTCCCCCTTCGACCTGAGCGGTCGCCTCGCCGTCGTCACCGGCGCCCGGCGCGGGATCGGCCGCGCGATGGCTCTTGCCCTCGCGACGGCGGGTGCCGACATCGTCGGCGTGAGCGCCCGGATCTCGGACTCGGACGAGATCGCGCGCGAGGTGCGCGCGACGGGCCGCGACTTCACGGCGCGGGCGACCGACTTCGCCGATCGCGACGCGGTGATCGCCCTCGGCACGGAGCTGGCCGAGCGGGCCCCCGACATCCTGATCAACAACGCCGGCACGATCGAACGCGCCCCCGCTGCGGAGCACCCGCTGTCGTCGTGGGACCGCGTGATCGCGGTCGACCTGTCGAGCCAGTTCGCCTTCACGCAGCTGCTGGCGCGGCCGATGCTGGCACGGGGCTCGGGCAAGATCGTCTTCACGGCGAGCATGCTGAGCTTTCAGGGCGGCATCAACGTGCCGGGCTACACCGCGGCGAAGTCCGGCATCGCCGGCCTCACCCGGGCTCTCGCCAACGAGTGGGCACCGCGCGGCGTGAACGTCAACGCCATCGCTCCCGGGTACATCGCCACCGACAACACGCAGGCGCTGCGCGACGATCCGGATCGGTCCCGCGGCATCCTGGAGCGGATCCCGGCGGGCCGCTGGGGATCGGCCTCCGATCTCGACGGCGCGGTCGTGTTCCTCTCCAGCCCGGCCTCGGACTACGTGTCCGGCGCGATCCTGCCCGTCGACGGCGGCTGGCTGGCGCGATGACCGCCGAACTGAGCGACTCCCTCGCGGGGATCGGCGTGCTCCCCGTGATCGTCATCGACGATCCACGGGCGGCTCGGCCGCTGGCGGAGGCGCTGCGGGCCGGGGGCGTTGGCTGCGCGGAGGTCACCCTGCGCACGCCCGCGGGCCGCGACTCGATCGCCGAGATGTCGGCGGTCGAGGGATTCCTGGTGGGCGCCGGCACCGTCCTCACCGTCGAACAGCTGGACGCGTCGGCCGCGGCGGGAGCGCGCTTCGCGGTCAGCCCCGGCTTCGACGGTCAGCTGGTCGACCGGGCCATGAGCTCGGGCGTGCTCGCGATCCCGGGCATCGCCACGGCGAGCGAGACGATGGCGGCGATGCGGGCCGGCGTGCGAACCGTGAAGCTCTTCCCCGCCGCCCAGCTCGGCGGGCCCGCGATGATCGCCGCGCTCCGCGGGCCGTTTCCCGAGATGAGCTTCGTGCCGAGCGGCGGCATCGACATCGACAACGTCGCCGACTACGGCATCGACGGGGTGCTCTGCGTGAGCACCAGCTGGATCGCGCCGCGGGCGATGATCGCGCAGCGCGACTTCGCGACGATCGCCGAGCGGGCGCGGGCGTTCGTCTCGCGGAGACGATCGTGATCTCCCGCGTCGTGACCGTCGGCGAAGCGCTGGCGGTGCTGCGCAATCCACCGGACGAGCCGAGCTGGCTCGCCCGCGAGCTGATCCTGGGCACGGGCGGCGCCGAGGGCAACGTCGCCATGGCCCTCGCGCGATCCGGCGTGCCGGTCAGGTGGATCGGCCGCGTCGGCGCGGACGCCATGGGGCGACGGGTCGCGCGGGAACTGCGCGCCGAGGGAGTCGAGGTGCGAGCCATCCAGGACGGGGAGCATCCGACCGGCCTGCTGCTCAAAGACACCTCCGCCGACGGCCGGACCCGGGTCGTCTACTACCGGAAGGGCAGCGCGGGCAGCCGGCTCAGCGAGGCGGATGTCGCGGAGGAACCGCTCGACGCCGGCACGCTGCTGCACCTGACCGGGATCACGCCGGCCCTCTCGGAGTCGGCCCGCGCGGCCGCCGCGCTCCTGCTCGACCGCGCCGAGGAGTCCGGGTCGACCGTCTCCTTCGACGTCAACCATCGGGCACGGCTGTGGGGCGCCGAGGACGCGGCCGCCGTCTACCGCGCGATCGCCGCCCGCGCCGCTGTGCTGTTCGCGAGCGTCGACGAGGTGCCGCTCCTGCTGCCGGGCTGGCAGGGGACCGACCCGGCTGCAGCGGCCACCGCCCTGGCGGAGGCGGGCCACGGTCACGTCGTCGTCACGGCCGGCGCGCGGGGCGCCGCGGCGCTCCGCGACGGGGCGTCGTACATCCAGCCCGCCGTGCCGGTGCGGGTGGTCGATACGGTCGGCGCCGGCGATGCCTTCGTCGCGGGCTACCTCGCACGATTGATCGCCGGGGACGACCCGGCGGCCGCCCTCGCCCGCGGCGCGCTGCTCGGCGCGGCGGCCTGCCGTCATCCCGGCGACTGGGAGGGCGCGGCCGACCTCGACGGGCTCGACCCGGATATCGACCCGGACCCGGCCGACCCCGTCAGCCGCTGACGCGATCCCTCTCGGAACGCCTGCGGGCCTCCGCCAGGGCGCACCTGTCCGTCGTCATCCGCTCCACGACGCGCGACCGGCTGGCTCGGAGATGCGGAACAGCAGAGCGGCGTGCGGCGCGACCACGGCCGTCAGGCGTCCCGCGATGGTCGAACTCGTCTTCGCCCACACGTCGCGGGCGACATACGACACCGCCGGCGCGAGCCCCAGCTGCGCCGCCGTCGTCGTCATCGTCTGCGGCTCATCCGTCGCGTTGAACAGCACGACCGCCCTGGCACCGTTCACGAGGGGCTTGCTGAGCACCCAGAGACCCCGATCGCCGGGACCACGGTCTCCGTCGGCCACCGGCACCGCTTGTCGCCCGAGCGGATCCTGATCGATGGCGACGACCTCCGGATCGCCGTAGACGGCCAGGTCGTCCGCGCTGATCGTGCGCAGATCCGTCCCCGCGACGAGCGGAGCCGCCATCGCGGCCCACAGGGTGAACTCGGTGCGTTCCTCGGTGGGCGTCATCCCGCCGTTGCCGATCTCGAGCATGTCGGGATCGTTCCATCCGCCCGGACCGGCGTAGGCCGAGAGCCCGACGTTCACCCGGAAGATGGCGAGCATCGACGAGTAGCTGTCGGTGATGTCGTGAGTCGTCCGCCAGGTCTGCCCCATTCCGGCCGCCCAGGCCCACGGATGGTGCACCCCCCATTCGCAGATCGCGAACAGGATCGGCCGGCCGGCCGCATCGAGCGCGCGGCGCATCGCGGCGTAGCGTTCGATGTACTGCGCGGTCGTCACGCTCGAGCCGTGGTTGCAGTTGTCGTACTTGAGGTAGTCGACGCCCCACTCGGCGAAGGTCCGGGCATCGAGCCGCTCGTGTCCGAGGCTGCCGGGATATCCGGCGCAGGTGGTGGTCCCGGCATCCTCGTAGATCCCCAACTGGAGGCCGAGCGCGTGCACGTAGCGGGCGACGACCGCCATGCCGTCGGGGAATTTCACCGGGTCGGGAACCAGCCTGCCGGTGCGGGCATCGCGGTGCGGCGACATCCAGCAGTCGTCGATGATGACGTAGCCGTAGCCCAGGGAGGCGAGGCCGAGCGACACCAGCTGGTCGGCAGATTGCTCGACCAGCGCAGCACTCACGTCGCAGCCGAAACGGTTCCAGCTGTTCCACCCCATGGGCGGGGTCAGTGCCATAGGCGGGGTCAGGGCGGCGAGGCGGCTCGGATGGCCGGCCGCCGGTCCGTCCCCCGCCTGGTGCGCATCCGCGTGGTCCGCGTGCCGTGCACTCAGCGCGACACCGAGTGCCGCGGGCACGGTCAGAACGAGGACGATCGCTGCCGCGACCAGCATCCACCGGCGCGCTGTCACACCTCGGCGACCTCGGTCACATGCAGCAGGATCCCGTTCTCGGGCAGCAGGATCGGCATCGGGAGTCCGACCTCACCCAGGAAGGCGCCGGATCCGACCACCGATTCCACCGTCCACGGAACGGTGTTGCGCTGCTCGAACGGCATCCCGACAGTGGGGAACACGACCGCGACCCGGTACCGCTTCCGGGGATCCAGCCCGGGGAACCCGATGCGTCCGGGCAGTTCGTCGCGGGCGCTGCGCAGGCAGACGAACGAGTAGAGGGCTTCGGCACGGTCCACGGCGACCACGCCCTGCATCGCGTAGGCGTCGTCGCTGAGATCGGCGTGCACCGAGACCCCCGAGTGGAGCAGGCCGCGGTGCCGCTGGTAGAGGGCGATCGCGGCCGCGAGCTCGGCGGACTGGTCCTGATCGAGCGCGCGGATGTCCCACTCGATCCCGAAGTGGCCGAACATCGCGGTGATCGCGCGGAACGAGAGCGAATGCGTCCGGGCCGTGGTGTGCGAGAGCGGCGGCCCGACGTGGGTGCCCACGAGCTCGGGCGGGAGGAGCGCCTGGGTCCAGCGTTGAATCGTCTGCCGCTCGAGCGCGTCGTTGCAGTCCGACGCCCACACCCGGTCGGTGCGCTCGAGAATCCCCAGATCGACGCGCGCCCCGCCGGACGAGCAGCTCTCGATCTCGACGTCCGGATGCGCGCGCTTGAGGGCGTCGAACAGCCGATAGCTCGCCTCCATCTGGCGGTGCGACGACGCGGCACCACGATGACCCTCCTCGACGAGATCCCGGTTCTGGTCCCACTTCAGGTACGAGATGCGGTAGCGGGAGAGCAGGGTGTCGATCTGGGAGTAGACGTGCTGCCAGGCATCCGGATTCACGAGATCGATGACCTGCTGGTGCCGCCACCCGGTCGGCAGGCGATCGCCGGGCCCGCTGATCCAGTCCGAATGCTCACGGATGACCTCGGAGTCGACATTGACCATCTCCGGTTCGACCCAGAGCCCGAACTGCATGCCCTGCCCGACGACCTCGTCGATCAGGGGATCGAGACCGCCGGGCCACACCCTCTCGTCCACCGTCCAGTCCCCCAGGCCCGCCAGGTCGGAACGCCGACCGCGGAACCAGCCGTCGTCGAGCACGAAACGCTCGACGCCCAGCCGAGCGGCGGCGCGCGCCAACTCGCGCAGCGTCTCGAGGTCGTGGTCGAAGTACACCGCCTCCCACGTGTTGAGCACGACCGGTCGGGCGCTGCGCGGATGCGTGGGGCGGGCTCGGATCCAATCGTGGAACACCTCGGACAGCCCGTCGATGCCCTGCGTCGAGTGGGCGGCGTACAGCCACGGGGTGCGGTAGCTCGCGCCGGGAGCGAGCTCGAGCTCCCCCGGCGAGAAGAGCTGACCCGTGCCGATCATCGCCGGTGCGGCGGCCGTCTTCTCGACGTAGCTCGCACGGTTGCCGCTGTACCCGAAGTGCGTGGCCCAGACCTCGCCCCGCCGATTCGAGAAGGCCTCGGTGCCGACCATGGTGAGCACCGAGCTGTCGTGACCGGTTCGACCGTGCCGGTACTCCCGCAGCCAGGTGCCCTGCCGCAGCTCCTGACGTTGCGGATGCTGCTCGCGGCACCACCGGCCGGTCAGGTCGACCACCTCGGTCGCCGCCGCGCCCACCGGCAGCACGACATTCAGGCCGTCGAGGTGGAACGCGAGGTCCGAGGTGTTGATGAGCTCGTGGCGCATCCGCAGCATGCCGCGCGGGCTCATCGACAGGGTCACCTCCAGCTCGAGCGACTCGTCGGCGGACCGCAGCCGGATCAGGGCGTCTCCCCCGTCCTGCGAGGAGGCCACCGTGCGGAACCGGGGGGAGAAGCCCGTGCCGTCGGGGCGGTGGCCGAGCAGGGCGGGCCGACCGCGCCATCCGCTCGAGGCCTGGGGCACCAGCTCGGTGACGACGGGGGCGTCGTAGAACGAGTGCGGAACGGGATTGACGGAGGCGTCGGCGAACCCGGAGGCGTCGCCGAGGTCACGGCCCCAGTGGATGACGGCGGGCACCTCACCGCTCAGGTCGATGAGCAGTGCGGACCCTCCCCCGCGCAGGTAGAGCGGTCTCACGACGCGGTCACGCGGACGACGGCGACCTTGCCCGCCGGCACCGTCACCCGCCCGTCGATCTCATCGCCCGACAACAACTCGATCCCGTCCGTCTCGACCTCGACCGGCGACAGGCCGTGATTGATCACGAACAGCCACGACCTCGCTCCCGAACGGCGCTCGACGATCTCGACGTCGGCGGACGCGGCCGGGTTCGTGGCGATCGCGTGCTCCGTGGCGAGCAGTTCGAGGAACGCGCGGATGCCCGGCTGCTGCAGCGCCGTCCCCACGTAGTAGGCGGTTCCCGAGCCGACGGCGTTCCGCGTGATCGCCGGGGAGCCGGCCGTCGCCCCGCTGGCATAGCTCGCGAGCGCTTCGGCCCCCTCCAGACGTCCGTACTCGCTGAAGACCCGGCCGGGACCGAACCGGGTCAGCTCGACCTGCTCATCGCGCATCAGGGGGAAGAACTCCTCGATCGCGACGCCGAGCAGCTTCGCGAAGACGCCCGGGTAGACCCCGGGATGCAGATGGTCGTCCTGATCGACGATGCCCGAGAAGTAGGTGACGACGACGATGCCGCCGTTCTCGACGAAGCGGCGGATGTTGTCGGCACCCTCCTGCGTCATCAAATACTGCGAGGGGACGACGACCAGCGCGTAGCCGGAGAGGTCGTCGACCGAGCGGCGGATGTCGGCGATCACGCCGAGCTCCCCGAGCCCCGCGTGCCATCGGCGCGTCTCGGCGATGACGTCGACATCGATGCTGGGGTGGTCGCTGAGCTCGTTGCCCCAGCGCGCGTCGGTGTCGTGGATGATGGCGGCCGACACCCCCGACACGCGCGAGCCGACCACCTCCGAGATCGCCTCGAGCGACCGGCCGAGTTCGACGACCTCGCGCCAGCGCGCCGTGGACGCCCCGCCGTGCGGCACCATCGCCGAGTGGAACTTCTCCGTGCCCGACTCCGAGGCGCGCCACTGGAAGAAGAGCGCGGCGTCGGCCCCGCGGGCCACGTGCTGCATGGTGTTGCGCAACATCTCACCGGGCGCCTTGGCGCGATTGCGCGGCTGCCAGTTGACGGCGGAGGTCGAGTGCTCCATCAGCATCCACGGCGAACCGCCGGCGAGCCCGCGGACGAAGTCCGCCGTCATCGCGAGTTCCTGATAGCCGCAAGGATCGTCGGCGATCAGATAGTGGTCGTTGGAGACGATGTCCATCTCGGCGGACCAGGCCCAGTAGTCGATCGGCTTGTCGAGGCCCATCGAGAAGCCCATGAAGTTGGTCGTGACCGGATGCGACGATCCGGCACGCAGGATCTCGGCTTCCGCCCGGAAGCAGTCGAGCAACTCGTCGGAGGAGAACCGGGCGAAGTCGAGCACCTGGCCGGTGTTGACACTCGCGCCCGACTGGCGCGGCGGCGTGATCTGATCGAAGCGCGTGTAGTGCTGCGACCAGAACGCCGTGCCCCACGCGCGATTGAGCGCGTCGACGGTTCGGTACTTCTTCTCGAGCCATCGCTGGAACGCGCGACCCGACTCCTCGCAGTAGCACGGCAGGTTGTGGCATCCGTATTCGTTGTGCACGTGCCACATGACGACCGCCGGATGCTCGGCATAGCGTTCGACGATCGCGCGGGTGAGTCGGGCTGCAGCGCGACGATAGTCGGGGTTGGACGGGCAGAACGCCTGCCGCGACCCGTAGCCGAGCCGGACGCCCGACCGGGTCACGGGGAGCGACTCGGGGTGGGCGTGCGAGAACCAGGGCGGCGGCGAGGCCGAGGCGTTGGCGAGGTCGACCCGGATCCCGGCCGAGTGCAGCAGGTCGAGCACCTGGTCGAGCCACTCGAACTCGAACACGCCCTCCTCGACCTCGAGCAACGCCCAGGAGAAGATGCCCACGCTCACCAGGTTGACGCCGGCCGCCCGCATCAGCTCCACGTCGTCGCGCCACACCGCGGGATCCCACTGCTCCGGGTTGTAGTCGCCCCCGAACGCGATCCGGGGGATGCCGTCCTCGGCGAGGCGGGTGCTCAGTCGTTGCAAGGTCATCCTTTGCTCGCTCCGAGGGTGAGTCCGGCCACGAACTGCCGCTGCAGGGCGAGGTAGATGATCAGGGTGGGGACCACCGTGATCATGGCGCCCGCGGCCAGCAGGTTGTAGTTCGAGAGGAACTGCCCCTGCAGGTTGTTGATGGCGGTGGTCACCGGGAGTCGGTTGCCGCTCTGGATGAACAGCAGCGGCCAGAAGAAGTCGTTGTAGATCCAGATGACTTCGAGGGTGCCCAGGGCGGCGAAAGCCGGACGGGTCAGCGGCATGATGATGCCCCAGTACTGCCGCCAGACCCCGGCCCCGTCGACGAAGGCCGCCTCGGTCAGGTCCATCGGCAGCGCCTTCATGTAGTTGGAGAGCACGAAGGTGCAGAACCCGATCTGGAACGCGGTGTCCACGGCGATGACCGCGGTGTAGGTGTTGAGCAGGTTGCCCGAGTCGCTCACGCTGTACGGCAGATTGAAGTGCTTGAACATCTCGAACAGCGGGGCCGCGAGAACCTGCGGAGGCAGCAGATTGCCGGCCGTGAACATGATCAGCAGGGTCACGTTGAACTTCCAGCTGAACCGCGACACGGCGAAAGCCATCATCGAGGCGAAGAGCAGGGTCAGCACCACGGTCGGGATCGTGATGATCGCGGAGTTGCCGAAGTAGGTCGCGAACCCGCCCTGATTCCACGCCGTCACGAAATTGTCGAAGTTGAAGGCGCCGCCCAGGCTGAAGTACCCGTACTTGTCGGTGTCGACCTTCGGGCGGAGCGCGGTGAACAGGGCCCAACCGAGCGGGACCAGCCAGACGATCGCCATCACGACCAGGAACAGGTGGGTGCCGTAGCGCGGGCGCTTCTTCGGCCGACGGGCCGGTGCGCGATCCGTCGGCGCGGCGAGTGCGGCCGTCATCAGGCCTCCTTCTTGAAGGTGCGGCTGAGGTAGAGCACGATCGGCACGAGCGAGATCACCAGCAGCACCACGGCGAGCGCGGAGCCGACGCCGATGACCTGCCCCTCGCCGACCAGGTTCTGGATGACGAGGGCGCTGATCAACTCGAGACCGTTGGTGCCGCGGTTGATGATGTACACGATGTCGAATGCCCGCAGGGACTCGATGATCGTGATCACCACGATCACGATGTTGATCGGGCGCATGACCGGCAACACGACGCGGAAGAAGGACTGCACCGCGTTCGCGCCGTCGAGGGCCGCGGCCTCGCGCAGCGAGGGATCCACTCCCTTGAGACCGGCCAGGTACAGGATCATGACGTAACCGGCATGTCGCCAGGTCGCCGCGATCAGGGCGGCCCAGATGTTGACGTGGGGATCCCCGAACCAGTCCACGGCCTGCGGGGTCCCCGAGGTGCCGAGAAGGAAGTTCAGCAGACCGTTGTTCTGCGAGTAGAAGAGCTGCCAGATCACGCCGATGAGCACGAGCGACAACATCACCGGGGTGAAGAAGATGCTCTGGTAGATGCGCGACCCGCGGATGTTCTGGTCGAGCAGGATCGCCAGCAGGAGCCCGATCGGCGTCGCGATCAGCGCGAGGAAGGTCAGCCACAGCAGGTTGTGCGCCAGCGCCGGCCAGAAGGGCGGATAGCTCCTGAAGATGAAGTCGTAGTTCGCGACGCCGGCGGGCCGGATGTCGCTGAACGCGAGCCCGTTCCACCTCACGAACGACAGCAGCACCGAGATCACCGTCGGGATCCACACGAGCACCAACTGGATGAGCGTCGGAATGGCCACCATCGCGACGAGAACCACGCGGTCCCGGCCGTTCAGCAGGCTGTAGCGCCGCCTGGGGCGGCGGGACGCGAGTCCCGTCGCCCCAGGCGGCGTGCCACGAGTGGGCGCGTCGAGGGTCATGACACGCTCATCTACTGAGCGGCGTAGAGCGCTTTGGCCTGCGATTCGAGGCTTCCCGTGTCGATGGTTCCGTCCTTGAGGAAGCCCTGGAGCGCCGGGATCATGACGTTGTTGGCCATGGCCGGAAGCGCGTCGCGGTCGAAGAACTGACTGATGTGCTTCGCGTCGGCGATGACGCCCGCGAGCTTCTTGTTGAAGGCCGAGTACGACGAGGTGTCGGCGGTCTTGACCGTCATGAGGTTCGACTTGTCCACCGAGAAGTACGCCTCCTGACCGGCGGCCGACCCGATGAATGCGAGGAAGTCGTGGGCGGCCTGGTTGTCACCGCCCTTCTTCGACAGCATGAGGCCGTCGATCGGCGCCTCGACCGAATCCGTGCCCTCGACCGCGATCTCGGGGAACGGGAAGAAGTCGATGTCGGCGAGCACGGTCGGGTCGGTGAACTGCTGCGTCACGAAGGAGCCGAGCAGGTACATCCCCGCCTTGCCCGCGCCGAGCGTTTGAGCGGCCTCCTGCCAGGTGAGGCCGAGGGCGTTCGTCGACTGGAACGGGAGCAGCCGCTTCCAATTGTCGAAGACGTCCTTGACCTTCTTCTGATCCCACGACTCCTTGTGCGCCGTCAGGTCCATGTGGAACTGGTAGCCGTTGGTGCGCATGTTGATGTAGTCGAAGGTGCCCATCGCCGGCCAGCCGTCCTTGTCGGCGAAGGCGATCGGGGTCAGGCCGTCGGACTGCATCTGCTTGGCGAGCGTGACGAGGTCGTCGAACTTCGTGGGCACCGTGTACCCCTTGGCCTGCCACACGCTCTTGCGGTAGAAGAAGCCCCATGGGTAGTTGTAGTTCGGCACGAAGTACTTCTTGCCGTCGTCTCCCGTCGAGGCCTGCGCCAGGCCGGCGCTGAAGTCGCCGCCGATCTTCTTCCACACGTCGTCGACGGGCGCGACCAGACCCTTGCCGGCGTAGTAGCGCATCCGGTACCCGGCGAACCAGGTGAACGCATCGTCGGGGCTGCCCTGGAGGTAGGTGTTGATGTTGTTCTGGAAGTCGTTGTGCGCCACGGTGTTCGTGGTCACCTTGTCGCCCGTCTTCTTGCTGAACGCCGAGACCACCGCGGCGTAGGCGCGCTTGGGCACATCGTCGGAGGAGCCCGAGCCGAAGGTCAGGGTCTTGGATGCGGTGCTGGATCCGCCGCCGGTTCCCGTGCAGGCGGCGAGAGCCGCGAGGGCTCCGAGGCTGACGGCACCGGACACCAGTGCCCGTCGCGTCATCGTGGGCCCAGTCGCTCGGCTGAAGGCGCTCATGGGGTCAGTAGTCATCGTCGAATTACTCCCTTGTAATCAGAACTGCTATGGACGCCGCTATCCCGAACGGGTTGCAGAATCTCCCGGCGCGGTCAATATACACGAGTAGATAGCGTCCGGTCCATCGACCTCTCCCCGGTGTTGCGGACCCGTTGGTCGCGCGACGGCGCGACCACCACAGCGACGGCGCTAGCCGAGCGAGGTGAGCGACGGCGCTCCGGACCTCAGATGGGGGCGCTCGAGCGGCAGGTTGCACCCGCACGAACTGCGCACCAGAAGCGGCGCCTCGAAGGTGTGATGCACGAGGGAGTCCGCGTCTCTGAGGGAGAGCAGTCCCACGGCGGCGCGGGCCATCTCGCGCACCGGCTGCCGCATGGTGGTGAGTGGCGGCCAGCTGAACTCGGACTCCGTGGAACCGTCGAACGACACCACCGCCATCTCGCCGGGAATCCTGAGGCCTGCCTCATGGACCGCGTTGAGGAATCCGATCGCCTGCTGATCGGACATCACGTACACGGCCGTCGGCCGCTCCGGCAGCTGGAGCATCCGGATGCCGGCGTCGTACCCGCCGTCCCGGCTGAACTGGGCACGGACGACGGGACCGGGTTCCAGTCCCGCCCGCAGGATCGCCTCGCGTCCACCCGCCTCGCGCTCCGTCGTCGTGGATCCGCCGGAGTACCCCGTCACGAACCCGATGCGGGTGTGACCGTGGCCGAGGAGGTGCTCGACCGCGACGCGAGATGCCTCGCGGAAGTCGGAGCCGATGCTCGCGTGTCCCTCGACAGCGTGCGCTCGGTCGATCAGCACGACGGGGATGCCGGCCGCCTTGGCCGCATCCAGTTCCGGCTCGTCGAGGGTGCTCGCCAGGATCAGTCCGTCGACCCCCCGCAGGATCATCTTGTAGATGACGTCGCGTTCGGGGCTGATCGCCAGCGCCGAGTTGGTGAAGATCACCGAGAGGCCGCGCTCGGCGGCCGCCTCCTCGATCGCATGGGAGTACTCCGAGAAGAACGGGTTCGTGATGTCCGAGACGATCAGGCCGATGGTCTCGCTCACACCGCGCTTCAACGCGCGAGCGCTCGCGTTGGGCCGATAGCCCAGCTCCTCGATCGCGCGGAGAACGCGCTCACGCGTTTCAGGAGCGACGTTGCGTGGGCCCGCGTTGACGACATAGCTCACCACCGCCGAGCTGACGCCGGCGCGGCGAGCGACATCCGTTCGCGTGACCGGGCGAGGGCGTTGCGCTGCGGTCACCTCTGCCCCCGTCCTTAGGCCCAGAGATCGTGGAATCCGGGAATCAAAGTCTAGAACCGCGCTGCCTCGAACGCTGAGACGGCCGCGGCGACGCCGGCCACGGGACCCCGCCTCAGCCCAGGTAGTAGTCGCGCAACCCCGACTCGTCGTCGAGCAGCGCGGCCGCCGAACCGTTGTAGCTCATCCGGCCACTCGTGACGACGACGGCCGTGGTGGCGACCCGGAGCGCCAGGTGGGCGAACTGCTCGACCAGCAGAACCCCCACCCCGCTCTCGGCGATGCGGGCGACGACGGGGATCAGGCGGGTGACGATCACCGGGGCGAGGCCCAGCGACATCTCGTCGACGAGCAGGTAGCGCGGACGGGAGGCGAACGCCCGGGCGAGCACGACCATCTGCTGCTCTCCGCCCGACAGGAGCTTCGTCGGCGCGTTCATGCGCTTCTCGAGCTCGGGGAAGTGCTCGAGCGCGGCGTGCAGATCCTCCTTGGTGCGGCTGGTCAGGGCGATGTTCTCGCGAACCGTGAGGTTCGGGAAGATCGTGCGGCCTTGCTCCACGTGCTTGAGACCGTCCATGGAGCGGCGGCGACGGGACGAGGCGCGCAGGTCTTTACCGTCCATCGTCATCGACCCGGTGACCGAGCCGACGATGCCCGAGATGCCCTCGAGCAGGCTGGTCTTGCCTGCGCCGTTGGGGCCGACGAGGACCGTGATCTCGCCGGGCCTCACCTCGAGCGAGACATGGGAGATGACGGGGCCGAGCTCTCGGCGCACCGTGACGTCGTCGAGGATGAGGCTCACAGCATCTCCATCTCGCCCATGTAGGCCTTGAGCACCCGAGGGTCGGACAGCACCGTCTCGCGGTCGCCGACCGCGAGCACCTCGCCGAAGTCGAGGACGGCGATGCGCGAGCAGACGCTGCGGACCAGGTCGAGATCGTGCTCGATGATCAGCAGGGTCGTGCCGAAGCGCTCCGGGATCCCCCGCAGCCGGTTCGCGAACGCGAGGTGCTGGTCGTGCGACAGTCCCGCGGCGGGCTCGTCCAGCAGCAGCACCTGCGGAGCCGCCGCCAGGTTGGCCGCGACCTCGATGAGCCGGCGGGTGCCCGCGTCGACGATCTGCAGGGGCGTCGATCGCGGAGGGCAGCCGAGGTACTCCAGCACCTCGTCCAGCTGCGCCGTGGTCGTACGCCCCCGCGCGACGAACTTCGCATAGGTGCCGATCGTCATGGTGCTCGGCACGCGATCCTGCTGGAAGGTGCGGCGCAGACCGAGGCGCGCCACGCGGTGCGGAGTCAGGCGATCGATCGGGCGGCCGGCGAGCCGCACCGTGCCGGAGTGGGCGGGCAGGAAGCCGGTGAGAGCGTCGACCAGGGTCGACTTGCCGGCCCCGTTCGGTCCGATCAGGCCGAGGATCTCGCCCCGGTGGATCCGCAGCTCGACTCCCGAGAGCGCCTTGACCGCCCCGAACTCCACCGCCAGGCCCCTGACCTCCAGCAGCACCTCGGCGCTTCCCGTCGGCGGAGCTGACGGCTCCGCCGCGTCCGGAGCTCCCCCGGCGACGACGAGCTCCGGCTGTCGACGACGCCGCCGCAGCAGGCCGTTACGCACGTTCGTTCCGAGGTTGGAGTTGGTGGTCAGCGAGACCACCCCGAGCACCCCGTAGGCGAGATCGGCCCAATCCAGCGGGATGTCGAACTGCTTGAGCAGTTCGGGCAGCAGCACGAAGATCAGGGCACCCAGGATGGCCATGTCGATGAGGTGCGCCCCCACCACGATCGACAGCACGTAGAGCCCCAGCGAGTTCGCCGTGCTGAACGTCGTGTAGTTCGCCGTGCCCAGCTGCCCCATCGTGAGCCCGCCGGCGAGGCCGCCGATGAACGCGCTCACCGTGAACGCCGACAGCTTCGCGCTCGTGACGCTCGAGCCCGCCGATGCCGTGCCGCGCTCGGAGAACGCGACCGACCGCCAGCCGGATCCGATCCGGCTGCGCTGGAGCAACGAGACGGCGACCGCGATCAGCACGGCGACCGCGAGGGTGAAGAGGAAGTAGTTGCGGTTGCCGGCGAGATCGGCGATGCCGGGGATGCCGAACGGGCGCGCGACCGGCGTGCCCGAGACCTGATCCGGGAACGAGACCTTCTCGATCGTGAGGTCGGCGGCCGCGGCGACGCCCAGGGTCACGACCGCGAGGTTGACCCCGCGCAGCCGCAGCGCCGGAAGGCCCACGACGAAGCCGAGCGCCGACGCCGCGACGGCGCCGACGATCATCGCGACCGGGAAGGCCACCGCTCCCAGAGCCGCCGCAAGGGAGGTGTGGGTCATCAGGTAGTCCAGCACCCACGCCCCGACCGCCGCGAAGGTCAGCTGGCAGAGGGCGATCATGCCGGCCGTGCCCGTGACGATTCCCAGCGCCATGAGCGAGACCATCGCGATCAGGGCGGAGGTGCCGATCAGCAGCAGGTACTGGGGCAGCAGGAAGGCGAGGCAGAGCGCGACGACCACCGCGCCCGCGGCGATCGCCCACGACCCCCAGGCGCGCTCAGCGTGCGGCATCCCAGACCTCCTTGCGCTGGTTCCAGAGCAGGAACACGACGATGACGACGATCGGCACCCAGTCGTTGAGCAGGGTGATGGCCGGGAACGCCGTGAGTACGCCCTGCACGCCGCCCACGACGAGGCCTCCCACGATGGTCAGCGCCACGCTGCGGAATCCGCCGACGAGGGCGGCGGCGGCGGACGGGACGAGGAGGGTGACCATCGACTGCGCACCGGCCGCCTGCGAGTTGCCGACGACCGAGACGACGAGGCCCGACATGGCACCCACGAACGCCCAGACGACGACCTGCAGGCCGCGGACGTTGATGCCCTGCAGCTCTGCCGTGGTCTGACGGTCGGCCACGGCACGCAACCGCACGCCGAGCGGAGTCCAGGTGAGCACCGCTCGCGCGACCGCGGCGGTCACGATCGCGAGCACGAGGAGCAGCACGCCGACCTTGGTCACGGCGATCGCCCCGATCGTGAACACCGGCCCGATCAGAAGCGGCCGGAGCTGCTGCGGCTGGGTGCCGAAGACGATGAACGACAGCGACACGAGCCCGAGCAGGGCCGCGACCGTGACCGCGGACCGGGCCGTGGTGCTGGAGTCTCCCAGCCACCGCGAGATGACCCAGCCCAACCCGGCCGACAGCAGGGCGCCCGCGATCACGGCGATCAGCGTCGACGCCCACTGCGGCAGGGGGGTCATGGTCGACGTCAGGTGGATCGAGAGGTAGGCGCCGAAGACGCCGACCGCCACCTGCGAGAAGTTGATGACGCGGGTGAGCGATGCCACCAGCGTGAGGAGCACGCCGAACAGGGCGAACAGGCCACCGGAGCTGAGCCCGACCACGAGCGAAGCCAGTACGTCCACGTCACTCCTTGAATCGATCGGATCGTGCGGAGGCGAGGCCGGGAAGAGGGGCTCCCCGGCCTCGCACTACAGGATGACGGTCAGCCGGCGGACGGGACCGTCGTGTCGCTCCAGCCGAGCTTCGACCCCGTCAGCAGCGGTCCGACCGACGTCCAGGTGGTCGTGCCCGCCTTCAACTCCACCACGTAGGCGGTGTTGTTGGACTGGTGATGATCGGCCGATCCGAAGATCCAATCGGCCTGGGCCATCGGCGACGAGATCGCCTTGGTCATGCCCTTCGCAGCCGCCGTGAACGAGTCGCGGGTCACGTCGCCCTTGATCGATTCGAGCACGTCGATGAAGTACTTGGCGGCCAGGTACCCGCCCTGGGCGAAGGAGGTCTTGGGAACCTTGTGGGCATCCATCACCTTGGCCCAGTCGCTGTTGCCGCTGACCTTGTCGTCGTAGTACGGCGCGAACTCGGCCGGCACGTACAGGTTGCCCGGGTAGCTGTAGGCCTGGGCGAACTGGTCCGAGAAGCTCGAGGTGAGTGCGAGCACCGGAAGGGTCAGGCCCTGGTTCGCCGCCTCACCCAGATACTTGAGCACCGAGTCGCCGGTGTCGCCCTCGAAGATCGCATCGCACTTCTTCGACTTGAGGGTCGAGACATTCGCGGCGTAGGAGGCCTGACCGCGGGTCAGGGTGTCGTCGGTGAAGCTCAGCCTCTTGCCGGTCGCCGTGCTCCACGCGGCGAACGACTGCTCGAAGGCCGCCTTGATCGCCGGGCTGTCGGGGGTGTAGACGGCGCAGATGTTCTTGAGTCCAAGGGTCTCGGAACCGTAGTCCAGAGCGGCGAACGCATCGAAGTAGGGGCCCGCGTTCGTCGGCGAGATGTTCGGAGTGGTGAAGCAGTACGGGTCGACGCCCGAGCCCTGGATGGAGACGATCTTGTTGCTCTCCCAGGTGGTGTGGTTGATCTGGCAGTCGAGCAACGACGAGCTGCCGACGAGCGCGACCGCCTTGGACGAGATCGCGTTCTGCGCTGCGGTGGCCGACGCCGACGGGTCGGCCTTGTCGTCGTAGACCTTGTACGCGATCGGGTGCCCCTGGTACCCGCCCGCCGCGTTGTAGTCGTCGAAGACCGCCTGGGCGGCCTGTGGCGCCTCGGGGAAGAACGACAGGCTGCTCAGCGCAGCGACGTCGATCGGGGTCCCGGTCGCCGCGGTCGTGGACGGCGTGGAACCGCCTCCGGTGCTGCAGCCGGTGAGGATGAGGAGCGCGGCCGCACCAGCGGCGGCGGCTCCCAGGAAGTGACGTTTCGTAGCCATGGACTCAGGTGCCTCTCGTTTCGAGAACGGGTCGTCGTCGCCCCGTTCGTCCTGAGAAGACGACGCCGTCTTCTCAGCGGAGTCCCGCGTCGCTCGGTGAGTCGGTCGCGACGAGGGCGTGTTCCGGCGCGGATGCCGCGTCTTTCAATGAGGTTGGGGGGCGGGTGGGGCCGCGTCCAATGCCGAACGCTCAACTACTCATCAGCGTCGCGCATGAGGGTCAGCGCGGCTCGGCCGGGCGGGCGTCGGCGACGAGGTGCAACTGCGTCGCCGCGACCTCGACCGCGAGTTCGGCCAGCGCCGCGGCGGCCGGCGTGAATCCCGAGGAGGGGTAGGCGACGGCGGCATGGGACATGACGGTTCCCCGAGTGCGCACGGCGTGGACTCCCGGGTGAGGACGCAGACGATGGACGGAGGTCGGCAGCACCCCCGAGAGCCGGCGATAGGCCACCGCCGCGCTGAACTCGCCCTCCGTCCTGGCGAAGGCGCCGATCCTGGGGCTCGCTCCCGCGCGCTGGTCGGCGAAGAGCCAGAAGGCGCTCCACGCGCTCGGGATGCTGGGCGGCAGCGTGACCCAGGCATCGTCGAAGATCTCGCTCACCTCGGCGGACTCCTCGCCGACCAGGCGATGGCCCTCCCAGAGGAGCAGGTCGAGGGGTTCGGAGAACAGCCGGATCGTGCGGAGTTCGGGCAGATCGACCGGGGCGCGGAGGAAGGCGATGTCGTACTCGCCCGAGAGGAGCGGCTCGATGCCGCGCGCGAAGTCGGCATCGCGGACCTGGACGGCGGTCGCCGGGAACTGCTCGCGGAAGGCCCGCAGCACCGGGTGCGTCAGCTCCGCGAGCCCGTTGCCGTACATGCCGACGCGCAACTGCCGGTCGGTGGCCGCGCTGAGCGCGTGCGCGGCGTAGGTGAACTCGTCGGCGGCCGTCAGCATCCCTCGAGCGCGCTGCAGCAGCTGGGCCCCGTCGGTCGTCATCGACACGCCTCGTGTGCTCCGGTTGAACAGGGTGACGCCGAGTTCGCGCTCCAAGGCGGCGATCGAGCGGGTCAGCGCGGGCTGCGTGAGATGCAGGCGCTCGCCCGCGATCCGGAAGTTCAGGGTGTCGGCGAGCGCGACGAAGTGACGCAGACTCCGGATCTCCACGGTCGCCTCCTCGCGTTTCCGTCGGTCCATCCTCATGCACGCCGCGCATCAGTCGCAACCAGTTGAGCATTGGACGCACCGCGCGCGACGCGGCACGTTGTGAGAGTGCCGCCTTCTTCGCGGCACCGGCTCGGCAGTGTCGTCGACCACGTCCCGGAGGTCTCCGCGGCGAAACCGCGACGCGTCGGCCGATGCGCCCGCCCCGAGACCGACAGGAAATCGATGGACAAGACGAATCCGACCGTGGTCGTCGCGGGAGCCGGCCCGGTGGGGCTCGCGACCGCGTACAGCCTGGCGAAGGCCGGGGTCGACGTGACCGTGCTCGAGAAGGGCGACGCGATCGCCGATGCCCCGCGCGCGATGGCGTACCTGTTCATCGTCCACGACGGCTTCGAGCGGCTGGGCATCCTCGACGATCTGCACGTGGAGGGACTGCGCGGCGACGGCATGAACCTCATCGACTACGAGACGGGCGAACAGTTCCATCAGTCGCTCGACGCCATCGAGAACGACGTGCGGCATCCGTACACGCTCCACCTCGGGCAGGACCAGGTGTGCAAGGTACTGCTGCGTCACCTGTCGGACTTCGACAACGTCGAGGTGCGCTTCGGGGCGGAGGTCGTCGGGGTGACGCCGGACGACGACGGGGTGACGGTGCGCGTCGGGGGCCCGGAGGGCGAGGAGAGCATCCGCAGCGCCTGGCTGGTGGGCGCGGACGGGGCGAACAGCATCGTGCGCCGCAGCCTCGGACTGGGGTTCGACGGCATCACCTGGCCGGACCGGTTCATCTCGACGAACATCCGGGCGGACCTCGGCGCGGAGGGACTGCGGATCGCGAACTGGCGCATCGACCCCGTCTACGGGGCGATCATCGCGCAGATCACGGCCGACAAGCTGTGGCGGTTCACCTTCCGCGAATCGGGCGAGCTGCCCGACGAGGGCCTGGAGGAACGCATCCACGCGCACTTCGCGATCGGCATGCCCGGGAAGGCGGCCTACGAGCTCGTGCAGTTCCAGCCGTATCGCATGCACCAGCGCGCCGCCGACACCTTCCGCGTCGGACGGGTGCTGCTGGCCGGCGACGCGGCGCACATCACGAACCCGGTGGGCGGGCTGGGCCTGACCGGCGGGTTCCTCGACTCCTTCGTGCTGTCGGAGGCCCTCGCCGCCGTCATCCACGGACGCGTCGATGACGCCGTGCTCGACGCCTACGCCGAACGACGACGGCGGGTCTACCTCGACATCGTCTCGCCGGCCGCGAGCGCCAACAAGCACATGCTGTTCGACGCCCATCCGCCCGAGCAGAAGGCGGCCCTGCTTGCGGGCCTGCGGCACAGCGCCACCGACCGCGCCGCCCGTCGGGAGGACCTGCTCGCCATGCGGGCCATGATCACGCCGTCCCTGCTCGGCGATGCGGAGGCGGCACGATGAGCCGCGGATCGTTCTGGATCACGGGAGAGCGCGCGAGCACCCCGAGCGGTGGTGTGCTCGTCGGCCCCATGTACGTCGAGTGGGAGCTCCCCGAGACGACCACGCCGCGCACCCCGATCGTGCTCGTGCACGGCGGGGGCGGACAGGGCACCGACTATCTCACGACCCCCGACGGCCGACCCGGCTGGGCACCGATGCTGGTCGCCGCGGGACACCCCGTGTACGTCGTCGACCGGCCCGGCCATGGTCGTTCGCCCTACGATCCTCAGGTGCTCGGCGCCCCGACCGGCACGTGGGGGGCCGAGGTGCTGATCGGCGTGTTCCTGGGCGACCCGAACCTTCCCCTGCCCCCGCACACGCAATGGCCGGGAACCCTCGACGGCTCCGACGAGGTGTTCGAGCAGTTCATCGCGACGCAAGGCCCGCTGCTCGCGGACACCGCGACCATGCACACCCTCGAGCGCGACCGCCTGGTCGCGCTGCTCGACCGGATCGGACCGGCGATCGTCGTCGCGCACTCGGCCGGCGGCCCCGGCGCCTTCCTCGCCGCCGACAGCCGCCCCGAGTTGGTGCACGCCTTCGTCGCGGTCGAGACGCTCGGCCCGCCCTTCCTCGGGCAGCCGCAGACCGGCATGACCCTGCCCTGGGGTCTCGCCGCGGCACCGATGCGCTACGAGCCACCGGTCGCCGATCCGAGCGAGTTCCGCCTGCGGATCGACGAGACCGGTCCCGTCCCGATGGCCCTTCAGGAGGAACCGGTCCGCACCCTGCCGGGGCTCGCGCAGGTCCCGATCGCGATCGTCACGGCACAGGCGTCGCCGTTCCGCTTCTTCGACGGGCACCTCAAGGCCTTCCTCGACCAGGTCGGTTGCACGAGCGAGTTCGTGCGGCTCGAAGATTCCGGCGTGAACGGCAACGGTCACGGCATGATGGTCGAGCGGAACAACGCGGACGTGCTGGCCGTCATCCTCGACTGGGTGGGCGCGCGCGGTCTCGCCGACGGAAAGAGACCATGACGGGGATCGGACGCATCGTCGACCGGGTCGCCGTCGTCACCGGCGCAGCCTCCGGGATCGGACGCGGCATCGCCGAGGCCCTGATCTCGGCGGGGGCGAGGGTCGTGCTCGCCGACATCGAAGCCGGCCCCCTCGAGAGGACGGCCGCCGAGATCGGCGCGACCGCATTCCGCACCGACGTGAGCCGGATCGAGGATGTCGAAGCGCTCGCCGGCCACGCCCTGGAGCTGTACGGGCGCATCGACATCGTCTGCAACAACGCCGGCGTCGGACACCTCGCGCCCTTCGACGAGCTCACCCTCGACGACTTCTCGTGGGTGCTGGACGTCAACCTCCGCGGCGTCATCAACGGCATGATCACCTTCGTCCCGATCATCCGGGAGACGTCGGACGACGGCTGGATCGTCAACACGGCGTCGATCGCCGGCCTCTTCGACGCACCCGGCATGGCCGCGTACGCCGCATCGAAGTTCGCGGTCGTGGCGCTCACCGAGACCGTCGCGCAGGAACTGGCGCAGTCGCCGACGCGGCTCGGAGCATCCGTCCTCGTGCCGGGGCTCGTCGACACGGCGATCGGCGACAGCGAGCGCAACCGGCCGTCCGGTTCGCGGCACGCCCCGACCCAGCTCGACCAGATCCCTCCGGGACGGATGCTGTCGCCCGCCGCGGTCGGCGAGATGGTCGTCGACGGCATCCGCCGTGGCGAGCTCTACATCGTCACCCACCCCGAGATGCTGCCCCTCGTCGAGGAACGCCACGACCGGATCGAGGCCGCATTCCGGGCCGCGGCCGATCGGGCGCCGCTTGCGTGACGGAACAGACCCCAGCCCAACAAGGAGAGCACATGTCGGCATTCGATGACGGGATCAGCGAGACGCGGCCCCCGGTCGGCGGCACCGTCGAGACCGACGTCCTCATCGTCGGGTCCGGACCGAGCGGCGCCTCGGCCGCGCTCGCGCTCGCGACGTACGGCATTCCGAACATCATGATCACGAAGTACCGGTGGACGGCGAACACACCGCGCGCGCACATCACCAACCAACGCGCCATGGAGTTCTTCCGAGACATGGGCATCCAGGACGAGGTCGCCGCGCTCGCGACCCCGCACCAGCTGATCGGCGACACGGTGTTCTGCACCTCGATCGCCGGCGAGGAGCTCGGTCGCATCCTCACCTGGGGCACGAGCCCGGCCCGCGAGGGCGAGTACATCGCCGCCTCGCCGACCCTGAACTGCGACCTTCCGCAGAACTACCTCGAGCCGATCCTCGTCTCGAACGCGACCAAGCGCGGCACCCAGACGCGCTTCTCGAGCGAGTACCTCTCCCACGTCCAGGACGACGAGGGCGTCACCACCACGGTGCTCGATCGGGTGACCGGCGAGGAGTACCGCATCCGGTCGAAGTACCTCATCGGCGCCGACGGCGCCCGGTCCCAGGTCGCGGCCGACCTCGAGCTGCCGAGCGAGGGGAAGATGGACATCGCCGGATCGATGAACATCACCTTCCGTGCCGATCTCGAGGCCCTCGTGGGCCACCGGCCCTCGGTGCTGTACTGGGTGATCCAGCCGGGCGCGAACGTCGGGGGCATCGGCGCGGGGCTCGTGCGCATGGTGCGGCCCTGGAACGAATGGCTGATCGTCTGGGGCTACGACATCTCCCAGCCGGCGCCCGTCGTCGACGAGGCCGCCGCCATCGAGATCGTGCGGAATCTGCTCGGCACGCCCGATCTGCCCGTGCAGATCACGGGGACCTCCCTCTGGGGCAACAACGAGTGGTACGCGACGCAGTTGCAGCGCGGACGCGTGTTCTGCGCGGGCGACGCGGTGCACCGTCATCCGCCGTCGAACGGGCTCGGCTCGAACACCTCGATCCAGGACTCGTACAATCTGGCCTGGAAGCTCGCGGCGGTGCTGCGCGGGCAGGCGGGAGAATCCCTGCTCGACACCTACACCGCGGAGCGCGCGCCGATCGCGAAGCAGATCGTCACCCGGGCCAACAAGTCGAGCCGGGAGTTCGGCGACTTCTTCGACGCCCTCGGCGTGACCCGCGCCGAGACGATGGACGAGATGCTGGCAGCCATCGAGGAGCGCAAGGCGAATACCCCGGCAGGGCTCGCGAAGCGCGAGGCCCTCTACAAGGCGATGGAGACGAAGCACTACGAGTTCAACGCCCACGGCGTCGAACTCGGCCAGTTCTACACCTCGACCGCCGTGCTCTCGGACGGCTCGAGTCGCCCCGCCCCGCAGCGCGACCCCGAACTGCACTTCACGCCGTCGACGGTGCCGGGCTCGCCCCTTCCGCACGCCTGGGTCGGCTCGAGCGAGCGCAAGGTCTCGACCCTCGACCTCGCCCCGAGCACGCAGTTCACCCTGTTCACCGGGATCGCCGGCCAGGCGTGGGCCGACGCCGTGCCCGGGGTCGCCGAGGCGCTCGGCCTCCCGCTGGGAGCCGTCGTGATCGGCCCCGGCGCCGACGTGGCCGACCTCTACTACGACTGGGCGCGCCTGCGCGAGATCGAGGAGTCGGGGGCGCTGCTCGTGCGACCCGACAAGATCATCGCCTTCCGCAGCAGGACGGCGGTCGCCGACCCCGCACAGGTGCTGACCTCGGCGCTCATGCAGGTGCTGGGCAGAGACTGACACCATGCTCTCCTTCGACCACGTCACCCTCGCGCAGCGCGTGCTGTTCGGCACCGGCAGCGCTGTCGACAACGCCGTGCGCGCGGTCGCCGATCTCGGGGCGGAGCGGATTCTGCTCATCCACGGGCGGTCGAGCCGCGAGCTCGCCGACCGGCTCGCTGCCCGGGTCACCGTGGTCGCGCGCATCGACGACGTCGTGCAGCACGTTCCCGTGGAGCGGGCGGATGCGGCGGTCGCCTCCGCCCGTGCCGCCGATGCCGACCTGATCGTCACCATCGGGGGCGGATCGGCGACCGGCCTCGGCAAGGCGGTCGCGTTGCAGACCGGCGCGCCCATCGTCGCCGTGCCGACCACCTTCGCGGGGTCGGAGGCCACCGACGTGTGGGGGCTCACGGAGGCCGGACGCAAGACGACCGGCTCCGACATCCGGGCCCTGCCGCGGGTGGTCGTGTACGACGCGGCCCTCAGCGCCGGCCTGGACGGGTCGTTCGCGATCGCGTCGGGGCTCAACGCCGTCGCCCACGCGGTCGACGCGTTCTGGGCTCCGCGCGTCGATCCGATCAACCGCGCACTCGGCACCGAGGGACTGCGCGCGCTCGTGCCCGGACTTCGGGGCCTGGCGTCCGATCCCGCCGACCTCGAGCTGCGCGAGCGCACCCTCTACGGCGCCTACCTCGCGGCCGTCGCGTTCTCGTCGGCGGGATCGGGCCTGCACCACAAGATCTGTCACACGCTCGGGGGCGCCTACGGGCTGCCGCACGCCGAGACGCACGCGATCGTGCTGCCCTACGTCACCGCCTTCAACCAGTCGGCGGCACCCGATGCCGCCGACCGCGTGCGATCGGTCCTCGGCGTCGACGATGCCGCGGCCGGGCTGGCCGCACTGCGTGCCGAGCTGGGCGCGCCCGCCTCCCTGGCCGCGATCGGCTTGCGCGAACAGGACGTCGCCGAGGCCGCGGCGCTCGTGCTCCCCGCCGTTCCGCCGAGCAACCCGCGTTCCGTGGCGCTGTCCGATCTCGTCGCGATCATCCGCGCGGCGTGGCGCGGCGACCCCGTCGTCTGAGAGGAATCCGCCATGTCCGACTCCCCCATCTCCGCCGAGCAGAGCGCGCGCGAACTAGATCTCACGAACCGCGTGCTGCGCTCGTTCGACGGCACCCACGATCCGCGTTTGAAGTACCTGATGACCGAGCTCGTCACCTCGCTGCACGACTACGTGCGCCGGGTACGGCTGACCGAGGCCGAATGGAACGCGGCGATCGCCTTCCTCACCCGGGTGGGGCACATGACGAACGATCGCCGTCAGGAGTTCATCCTGCTCTCCGACGTCCTCGGCGTCTCGATGCAGACGATCGCCGTGAACAACGAGGCGGTGGGCGACGCCACGGAGGCCACGGTCTTCGGGCCGTTCTTCGTCGCGGATGCACCCGAGATCCCCAACGGCGGCGACCTCGCCGGCGAGGCCCCGGGCGAGCCGGCCTGGGTCGAGGGCACCGTCACCGACATCGACGGCCGGGTCGTTCCGGGCGCGCGCCTCGAGGTGTGGGAGGCCGACGAGGAGGGGCTCTACGACGTCCAGCACGACGACGGCCGGGTCTACGGCCGCGCTCACCTCTTCGCGGATGCCGAGGGCCGCTACCGGTTCTGGGGCCTGTTCCCGACCCCGTATCCGATCCCGGACGACGGCCCGGTCGGGGATCTGCTGCGAGCGGCCGGCCGGAGTCCGTATCGGGCATCCCACCTGCACTTCATGGTCACCGCGCCCGGCTACCGCACGCTCGTGACGCACATCTTCGTCCGCGGCGACGAACTGCTCGACCACGATTCGGTGTTCGGCGTCAAGGAGTCGCTCATCCACGACTGGGAGCACCACGCCGCGGGCGACGCGACACCGGACGGACGCGACCTCGACGGTCGGACCTGGGCGAGCACCCGGTTCGACATCGTGCTCGCCCCGGTCGACGCCATCTGAGGCGCCGTCGGAGGCGGTCGCAGCGCAGAATGAGGGTGTGGACGGCATCGCGATTCGTTTCGACCGGCGCACTCCGTTCGACCCCGGCGCCGCGCGCGCGGCGCTCTCCGACGACGAGCTCGTCCGCTACGAGTCGTTGCCGGCGGCGAGCGGGGGCTCCTTCCTCGCGGGTCGCCTGCTGCTGCGCACCCTCGCGGGCGAGCAGCTCGGCGTCACCCCGCGGGAGGTGCCGCTCACGGCCGTCTGCCTCGATTGCGGAGGCCCGCACGGCAAGCCGGTGATCCTCGGCACGGAGCTGCGGGTCAGCCTCTCGCGGTGCTCGGTCGGCGTGGTCGCCGTGACGGCCTGGGGTCGCGAGATCGGCGTCGACCTCGAGCCGGTGCGGGGCAGACCGGGCCGGCTGTCGGCGATCCGGACCATCACCGGGGCCGACGGGCTCGAGCATTGGACGAGGGTCGAAGCCGTGCTCAAGGCCGACGGGCGCGGCCTGCGCGTCGATCCGCGCGAGGTGACGATCTCGGAGTCGGGGAGCGAGCGATACGCGGTCGTGTCGGGGAGCCCGAGCCGTTACCGCATCATCGAGCCCGGCATCGAGACCGGCGGCGGCGCCGACGTCCAGCTCAGCATCGCGGTCGCGAGCTAGGGCAGGCGCGGCAGCGGGGTCTCGAACAGCCAGGCCGTGAAGAGGCGGTCGAGGGAACGACCGGCCGCCTGGCCGGCGAGCGCCTGGAAGTCGGCGGTCGTCGCGGTGCCATGCCGGTGCGATCCGGTCCAGCTGCGCAGCAGCTCGAAGAAGGCCGGATCACCGAGCGTCGACCTGACCGCGTGCAGGGTCAGGGCGCCGCGCTTGTAGACCCGGTCGTCGAACATCAGGGTCGCCCCGGGATCGCCGACGACGATGTCCCGCGGCAACGCACTCAGCTGGCGCCGATAGTGCTGCGCCCAGCCCTCGGCCGACATCCCGCCGGAGTGCTCCGACCAGATCCACTCGGAGTAGCAGGCGAAGCCCTCGTTGAGCCAGATGTCCTTCCAGCTCGAGAGCCCGACGCTGTTGCCGAACCACTGGTGCGCGAGCTCGTGGGCGACGAGACGTTCCGACCCGCCGTGACCATCGGCATGGTTCGCGCCGAAGATGGCCAGGCCCTGTGCCTCGAGCGGGATCTCGAGCTCGTCGGCCGTGACCACGACCGTGTAGCCGTCGAAGGGATAGGGGCCGAAGCGCTCCTGGAACAGCGCCATCATCCGGTCCACGGCGGCGAAGTCGCTCGCCACGCGTGCGGCGATCGTGCGCGGGTACGCCAGCACGCCCGGAACACCGGACCAGTCCGGCGTGGCGCGCTCGTAGCGCCCGATCTGCACGGTCGCCAGATAGCTCGCGGTCGGCTGGGTCTGCTCGTAGTGCCAGTGCCCCTGCCCCGAGGCGACGTGGTGATCGACGAGGGTCCCGTTGCAGACGACGGTGTATGCCTGATCGGTGCGGAACCGGATGTCGTATGCCGCCTTGTCATCCACCCGATCGTTCGTCGGGAACCAGCTCGGGGCCCCCGACGGCTGCGCCGCGACGAGGACGCCGTCGGCCAGCTCCTCCCAGCCGACGGGACCCCAGCGACTGCGGATCGGGCCGGGCGCGCCCGCGTACTCGATCACGAGGGTGAAGTCCTCGTCGGCGGGAAGAGCGACGGCGGGCGTGATGACGACCTTGCGCGCGGCCTGGGCGAAGCGTGTTCCCCGGCGACCCTCGATGCGCACCCGGCTCACGCGGAGCTTGGCCAGGTCGAGGGTGAAGCGTTCGAGCGCCTGTGTGCTGTGGGCGTGGATCGTCGCCGTGCCGTGGAGGCGGTTCGTCGAGATCCGGTAGTCGAGGTCGAGCTCGTAGCGCAGGACGCGGTACCCGCCGTTGCCGTGACCCGGCAGGTAGGCGTCGCCGGCGGTCATGGCACCGACCGTCTTGGCCGTCATCGACCCGAGGTCGCGTGGTAGTCGCCGACCGTCACGTCGCGCCAGGGGCCGATCGGGTTGCCGCTCCAGCGGCTTCCGACGGGCACGAGCTCGCCGCGCATCACGAGCGAGGCCGGTCCGACGGTTCCGTGCTCGCCGATGCGCGCGGCGGGAAGGATGACGCTGTGCGGTCCGAGCGTCGCGCCGGGTTCGAGGGTCACGGTGTCGATGCTCATGATTCGATCATGAAACAGGTGCGTCTGCACCACGCAGCCGCGATTCACCGTCGAACCGTCGCCCAGTTCGGCGAGATCGGCCTCGGGAAGCCAGTAGCTCTCGCACCAGACGCCGCGCCCGATCCTCGCGCCCAGGCTGCGCAACCACCAGACGAGGGCCGGGGTTCCGGCCGCCGACTGGGCGAACCACGGCGCGGCGACCATCTCGATGAAGGTGTCCGACACCTCGGTGCGCCACACGAACGCCGACCAGAGCGGGTGCTCCTCGACGCGGATGCGGCCGACGAACGCCCACTTGGCGAGGGTGCTGATCGCCGCAGCGACGGCGCCGGCCGCGAGCAGCACGACCCCGCTGAGCAGGGCGGCGACGGCGAGCCCGCCGGCGACCGCGAGGGAGGCGAGCGCGAAGACGACGCCGAGGCCGATCGCGCAGGTGACGAAGACCGGCACGATGCGGCACAGCTCCCACAGCGCACGGGCGATGCGGAGCCGCACCGGCGGATGGAAGGTGCGGCTGTCGTCGCTCGCGGCGACCGTGCGGCGCAGGCGGACGGGCGGGGAGCCCAGCCACGACGAGCCGGACTTCGACTTGCGCGGGGCGGCCGACAGCACGGCGACGAGCCCGTCGCGCGGCACGACCCGGCCGGCGGCCGCCATCCCCGAGTTGCCGATGAACGCGCGCTTGCCGACCTCGACCCGGGCGATCCGCAGCCAGCCGCCGCCGAGCTCGTAACTGCCGATCATGGTGTCATCGGCGAGGAACGCCCCGTCTCGGATCGTGGTCATCGCCGGCAGCAGCAGCACCGTCGACGCCTCGACATCGCGACCGACCCGTGCCCCGAGCAGCCGCAACAGGGCCGGGGTCGCGAGGCTCGAGTACAGCGGGAAGAGGAAGGTGCGCGAGAGGTCGAGCAGTCGCTCGGTGCTCCAGATCTGCCAGCCGATGCGGCTGCGCACCGGAAAGGTTCCCTCGCGTACCCCGATCGACAGAAGGCGGACGACGGCGACCAGCAGGGTGGTGAAGACGAACCCGGCCACGAGCACGGCCGGGACCAGCGCAACGAACGCACGGCCCGCGGCATCCGCCAGGGTCGGCGCACCCTGCATGACGAGAGCCAGGATCACGGCACCGGCGGCGAGCGAGACCAGCGGGAGCAACGACAGCAGCATCGACGAGGCACCGAACGCCGCGAGCCAGCGCCGCCCGTGCGGCGGTCGGGACTCGGGCCACCAGGCCTCGACCGACCCTTCCCGCTGCGCGGGCGAGCCCGCCCAGACCTGCCCGGTCGGAACCCGCCCGAAGACCGACGAGCCGGGCGCGATCTGGGCGCGTTTGCCGATCCGCGTTCCCGGCAGCAGGGTGCTCCGCGCGCCCACCGTGCTGTCGGCGCCGATGCGGATCGCGCCGAGGCGCAAAATGTCGCCGTCGATCCAGTACCCCGAGAGGTCCACCTCGGGCTCGATCGAGGCGCGCGCCCCGATCGTCAGCATCCCGGTGACCGGCGGCACGGTGTGCAGGTCCACGTCGCGGTCGATCTTCGCGCCGAGGGCGCGGGCGTAGTAGCTGATCCACGGCGCTCCGGCGAGGCTGACGGCGCCGACCAGATGGGCGGCCTGTTCGGCGATCCACAACCGCAGGTGCACGCTCCCCCCGCGCGGGTAGTCGCCCGGCTTGACTCCGCGCAGCAGCAGCCGGGCGCACACGACCGCGATCGCCATGCGCCCGAACGGCGTCACGAACAGCACGAGCAGCGGGATGAGCACCCCGAGTGGCACGGTCGGCAGCACCTCGAAGCCGCCGAATCCGCGCAGGATCGCGGCCGCCGTCAGAAGGTAGAGCAGCCACCGGATGCCGCCGAGCGCGAAGAGCGGAATCCCCAGGATCGACTGCAGCAGCTGCATCCGCAGCGGGGTCGGCACGACGTGGTGAAACGCCGTCCGATCCCGCTCCGGGCGGCCGGTGCGCGCCGTCAGCGCGTCGGCCATGGCGCCGAGGCGCGGGTGCGCATAGATCTCGGCGACCGTGAACTCCGGGTCGCTCTCGCGGATCAGGGCCACGAGCTGGGCGGCCGCGAGCGACCCGCCGCCGAGGTCGAAGAAGTTCGACGAGACATCGCTGACCGGGATGCCGAGCACCGCCTGCCACTGTTCGGCCAGGCGAAGCAGCCCCGGATCGGCGACCGCCTCCTCGGGCGCGACGCCCTCGAGAGGCCACGGCAACGCGGCTCGGTCGACCTTGCCCGAGGTGCGCACCGGAAGCTCCGGCAGCGGTGCCAGCAGGGGGACGAGCGCCGCCGGCAACTCCTCCCGCAGGCGGCTCATCGCCGCGGCGCGATCGAAGGCCCCGGGGTCGGGCACCGCGAGGTAGCCGACGAGGACATGGTTGCCCGAGGTGGTCTCACGCACCGCGACCGCGGCCCCGGCCACCCCCGACAACTCGTGCAGGGCGGCCTCGATCTCGCCGAGCTCGAGGCGCCGGCCGCCGACCTTCACCTGATCGTCGGCCCGGCCCTGAAAGACCAGGCCCTCGCGATCGAAGCGCACCAGATCCCCGCTGCGGTACGCCCTCGGCCAGCCGAGCAGATCGTGGGAGGCGTACTTCTCCGCATCCTTCTCGGGGTCGAGGTAGCGCGCCAGCCCGACCCCGCCGATGATCAGCTCGCCGATCTCGCCGTCGCCGACCGGGCGGCCCTGCGGATCGACGACCGCCAGATCCCAGCCGGCGAGCGGCAGGCCGATGCGCACGGGGTCGCTACCGTCGAGCAGGGCGGCACAGGCCACCACGGTCGCCTCGGTCGGGCCGTAGGTGTTCCAGACCTCGCGCCCGTCGACAGCGAGGCGGGCGGCGAGCTCCGGCGGGCACGCCTCGCCGCCGAAGATCAGCAGCCGCACGTTCTCGAGCGATTCGCTCGGCCAGAGCGAGGCGAGCGTCGGGACCGTGGACACGATCGTGATCCCCCGCGCGATCAGCCACGGGCCGAGGTCGACGCCGCTGCGCACCAGGGCTCGAGGTGCGGGGACGAGGCACGCCCCGTGCCGCCAGGCGAGCCACATCTCCTCGCACGAGGCGTCGAACGCGACGGAGAGGCCGGCGAGCACCCGGTCGCCCGGGCCGATCGGGTCGGTCTGCAGGAAGAGCTGCGCCTCGGCGTCGACGAACGCAGCCGCCGAGCGGTGCGAGACGGCGACGCCCTTCGGCACACCCGTCGAACCTGAGGTGAAGATGATCCATGCGTCGTCATCGACACCCGGCGGTTCGACCAGGGGCGTCGACGAGGTACTCGGATGCGGGGGAACCCCGGCGAAGAGTCCGGCGGGAGGTGCGGGCCTCTCGATCTCGTCCGTCGAGACCGCGGCGTAGTGTCCGGCGCCTTCGATGACCCCGCACACCCGCGCCTCGCGGAAGACGAGCTCCGCCCGCTCGTCGGGGTCGTCCGCATCCACCGGCACGTAGGCGGCCCCCGCCGCGATGACCGCCAGGATGGAGATGTAGAGCTCCCGCGATCCGGACGCGAGGCGAACGCCGACCCGGTCGCCGCGCCGCACGCCGGCCAGCCGCAGCCGGGCCGCGGCCGCGATGACCCGCGCCATCAGTTCGCGGTAGCTGATCGCCCCCTCGCCGTCGTCGAGGGCCGAGGCGTCGGGCCAGGCAAGCGTCGAAGACCGCAGCACGTCGAGCAGCGTCCTGGGCGATGGTGCGCGCTCGCCCGCACTCAGAATGCCCGGCTGCTGCTCGCTCGATCTCGGTTGCTCGGTCACGCCCATCCAGGAGACTCGTGTGGTGTCGAAGGCGCCGGTCAGACTACGCGACCGAAGTAAACCGCCGTGTTCACCTTGCGCCGTTAGGATCGGCGGACCGAGTCGTTCGGACCGGTGATCGGAGAATCACAGTGGCATCCACGAAACGATCCAAGAAGGCCGACCCGGTCGCCGTGCCGAAGCTCTCGAAGAAGAAGCGCGCGAAGGCCGAGGCCGAGCTCGCGGCGGCCGCGAAGAAGGCCAAGAAGGCCGCCGCGAAAGCCAAGGAGCAGGCGAAGAAAGAGGCCGCCAAGGCCAAGGAACTCGCCAAGAAGGCGGCGACGAAGGCCAAGGAGCGCGCGAAGAAGGACGCCGCCAAGGCCGAGGACGCGGCCAAGAAGGACGCGACCAAAGCCAAGGAGGCCGCGAAGAAGACCATCTCGAAGGCCAAGGACCGCGCGAAGACGGTCGCCGAGGCCGTCGCCGGCGAACCGGCCTCGAACGTCGACTCCGCCCCGGCACCGACCGAGGAGACCTACGCCACCCTGCGTGCGCGCGCCCGCGAGCTCCGCATCCCGAACTACTCCCGCATGTCGAAGGTCGAGCTGCAGAGGCGCATCGCCGACCGCGGCTGACCGGCCGTCGGCCGCGTCAACCGCCGGACGCAACGAGGCGGAGCTGCTCGTCGAGCTCGACCCGAGCTCCCGCGGCGAGGTCGATCGTGACGCGTGTGTCTCCGAATCGCACGACGACCGTCCCTGACCCCGCGATGCGAGCGAGCGATGCACGGCGCAACCGGCCGTGCGCCCACTCCGCATCGACGATGAGGCCTCCCCGGGCTCGGAGGCCAACCACCTCCCCCGGCGGCCACGCCGGGGGAAGGGCGGGCAGCAGATGCACCTCGCCGGCATGGCTCTGCAGGAGGATCTCGGCGATCGCAGCGGGGAATCCAAGGCTCACGTCGACCTGGAACGGCGAGTGCGCGCGAAGCAGGGTCGGGACCAGGCCGCCCCATGCCCAGTGGTCGGCGCCACGGAGGTCGGGGTCCGGCTCGGCCGGACGGAACGTGGTGTGCATGATGCGCTCCGCGGCCTCGCCGTCGCGCAGCCGGGCGCGAAGGGCGATCGACCAGACCCACGGCCAGCCCTCGGCGGGATGGGACCGACTCGACACGAACGCCGAAGCGGCGGCCGCGAGATCGGGACGCGCGTCGACGTCGATCCGTCCAAGCGGATAGAGCCCGACGAGGGCCGAGAAATGCCCGTGGGCCGGGTCGGGGTCGGCACGATCGACATGCCACTCGCGGATGCGCCCGTCCCCGCCGACGGCATCGGGCTCGATCCGCGCCAGCGCGGCACGCGCACGACCGATGATGTCGTCGTCGAGCCCGAGGATGCCCCCCGCCTCGATCGTGTCGTGCAGTACCTGCGAGATGACGGCGCGGTCAATCGCCGTGGCGCGGTCGAGGGCCGCGGCGCCATCGCCATGCACGAAGTGATTCTCGGGCGACGTCGCGGGGTTGGTGACGAGCCACGGGCCGCCCTCGTCGAGCAGCCAGTCGAGTGCGAATGCCGCGGCCCCGCGCAGCACCGGCCAGGCACGCGAGCCGAGCCAGGCGTCGTCGAGGGTGAAACGGTGGTGCTCCATCAGGTGGGTGACCAGCCAGGTGCCGCCCGTCATCCAGATGGCCCACGCGGGATCGCCATGCCCCATACCCACCGGCAGCGGCCACCCCCAGAGGTCGGTGTTGTGGTGCCCCACCCACCCATCGACCCCGTAGAGGCGGCGCGCCGCCTCGGAGCCGGTAGCGGCCATCACCTCGAGGAGGTGCAGGAGGGGTTCTACGGTGTCGCCGAGCCCGGTCGGATCGGCGCCCCAATAGTGCATCTGCACGTTGATGTTGGTGGTGTAGTTCGACGACCACGGCGGGCGCAGATCGTCGTTCCAGAGTCCCTGCAGATTGACGGCGGGCCCGCCGGGTCGCGACGCTGCGACCAACAGGTAGCGCCCGTATTGGAACAGCGCCGGCACCGCGATCGCATCGACGGGGTCCGCGTCGAGACGATCGACGACGACCTCCTCGGGCGTGCCCTCGAAACGGAGGGCAGCAGCGGCGAGGAGCGGCCGCACGTCGTCGACGTGCCGCCGCAACGCCGTCCCGCCATCACGCGACAGCGCCGCCTGAGCGCGCTCGACCGCACGTCGTCCGTGCGCAGCACGGTCCAGCCCGGGGGCACCGGAGAACCAGTCCTCGGCGGCCGTCGACGAGGCGACGGCCAGCCGGATCACATGGGCACGGCCGATCACGACGCGACCGTCTCTCACGACGACCTCCCCGTCGGTCTCCACCGCAACCGCGGCCGCGGCGACCGGCCCCCAGGCATCGTCGGTGCCGTCCGCGGGATGCCCGGGGCGCTTCCGGTCCCCTCGCCACCGCATCGGTTCGACCTGCGACTCGTGGAAAGGGGCGCCGTCGACTGGGATCTCAACGAGGAGCACGAGGCCATCGCGGTCGGCACGGCGATCGACCGTACGCAGCCGGGTGGTGAGGTCGATCTCGATGTCGACCGCGGCGCCCTCGGCTCGGATCTCCACATGGACGGCCTGGTCAGGGCGGCTGGCCCACGCCCGGCGCTCGACGCGGACGAGGTCGTTCTCGACGATGTCGTCGTAGACCGCCTCGAGAAGGTCCAGCGTCCGGCCACGGTAAGCGGGCGTCGATCCCGCGAACCGCATCCGCACGCGAAGGTCGAGATAGGGCAGGAACTCCTGACTGTAGGTGCCCTCGAATCCCATCAGCAGGCGCTCCGCGTCGTCGAGCCGACCCTCGCGTACGGCGACTCGCACCCGTTCCAGCGCCTCGGGACCGGCTCCCGCCGCGACGAGCGCGTCGAGCTCCGCACGCCATGAGTCGGGGGTCCCGGACCATACCGTGCCGTCGTTGATCTGCAGGTGCAGAACCTCGACGGTACCGAGCACCATCGCACCGAGGCGGCCGTTGCCGATCGGACTCCCCTCGATCCAGCGGTTCGGCTGGTCCTCCCAACGCAGGATGCGGGTCATGCCGGGGCCGGTCCGAAACGCTCGCGGAGCACCGCGAGCGCGCCCCGGCGGTCGGCGGCGCCACCCGCTTCGTGGCCGGCGCGCGGCCACCCGCGGTAGGTGACCGGCGCGGCGTAGGCGGCCACCGCCGCGACCGCGGTCTCCGGCGGGCAGATGTCGTCGTCGAGGCCGGCGCTGATCCAGCCCGGCGCGGTGGCATGCCTCGCCGAGGTCACCCCGTCGACGTAGGCGAGGGTGCGCGCGACCGCCTCGGCGTGGTCCGGATGGTCGGCGAGGTAACGGCGCAATTCGAGCCACGGGCCGGAGCCGGCGCGGCGCAGGGCCGAGGGCGCGTCGGTGAGAAAGGGCGACTGGGCAAGAACCGCGACGAGGTCGGGCACGAGCGCGCCGACGCCGAGGGCGATGCCGCCGCCCTGGCTGTTGCCGATCATCGCGACTCGTGTCGGGTCGACCTCGTCGAGACCACGTGCCGCCTCGATCGCGCGGGCGCCGTCGACGAGTACCCCGCGGTAATAGGACCGCTCCGGATCGGTGATGCCCTCGAGCAGCTGGCCACCGCGTCCGCCTCCCTGGCCGAAGGTGCCCATGATGAGGTGGGCGAAGCCCGCACCGGCCCAGGTGAGATCGTCGATCGGGTCGAGACGACCGGCCCCGTATCCGTTCGCGTGCACGACGGCGGGCAGCGGTCCGGACCGCGCGCGCGGCAGTCGAAGCCAGCCCGAGACTCGACGCCCGTCGGCTCCCGCGAAGCTGATGTCGCGCACCTCGATGGCGGTCAGTCCGACGTCGATGACCTCGGCATCCACGTCGAGCGGATGCCGACGCGCCGCAGCGAGGGCCGAGTCCCAGTAGTCGCGATAGTCGTCCGGGGTCGGCAGGGGCTCGTCGCCGAGCACGGCGGGATGCAGCACTGCGGTGGGCCGACCGCTGTTGGCGGTGCTCATAGCGTCCTCGTTCCGGAATGACTTCGTCATGCCTTAGGAGGGCCAGGGCTCATGCCCCGGCCCTCCAGGTTGATCAGCGAACGGTGTAGCGGATGACGTCGGTGCGCATCACATCCCCCGATGCCTTCACAGCCATGAAGGTGTGCTTCCCGTCGGAGAGTCCCGACACGCCGAACACCTTCTGCTGCGTGCGACGCGTGGCACTGGAGGTGTCGACGCGCTTCACGCGCTTGCCGTCGATGTAGATGTCGACGAGCCCCTGGTCGGGACCGGTCGCCGTGATCCAGTCGACGCCCGTACCCCGGAAGGTGTACGACACCGAGGCACCGTCGGCCCTGGCCGCGTGCACGTCGTCGAGTACGTCGCCGCGGAACGAGACCGTCACCTGGTCGGAGCCCACCGGCAACGTGGCCAGGAACTTCTGCGCCAACGTGACCTTCGCCCCCGACACCGTGTAGTCGGTGCCCTTGACGAGCGCCTTCCCGCCGTGCGAGATGGCCGTCAGCTCACCCGGGTCGCGCAGGATGCTGAACGTCGCGGCGGCCGGCGCCTTGGTGTCGAACGAGACGGTCGCCGGATCGAGCAGTCCCTGCTGGATGACGTCGAGGCGGTCGAGCAGCATGAAGCTGCCCGACTTCATGACCACCTTCAGGGTGTGCTGACCGCTCGCGAGATCGTTGGTCGAGAAGACGGTCTGCTGCGCGACGTGCGGATGCGCCGCGTCGCTCGTCGCGCTCACCGTCTTCACCAGTTGCCCGTCGATGTACACGTCGGCATCGCCTTCGGACGAGTCAATCTCGGTCACCCACGAGACGCCGGTGCCCTGGAAGCCGTACGAGAACGAGTCTCCGACACGCTGCGTCCAGTGCACTCCGTCGCCGTAGTCGCCGAAGCCGCGGCCAGTGCTGGTGTTCCAGGTGCCGGTGTAGGCGATCCCCGGAGCCGTGTCGTCGAGCGTGGTCGTGATGTCGGCACCGGAGCTGGTCAGCGGAGCCGGCGTTCCGGTGTCGGTCACCGTCACCCCGAGCGACTGGGAGGCCGCGGCGACTTCGGTGCCGCCGTTGCGGGTCCAGGTGTCGCCGTAGCCGACTCGGAGGGCATCGTCGTTGACGGCGACGGTCGCGCCCGACTGCGGTGTCACCTTGAGCAGGCGCACACCGTGGATCGGCACGTCGGACGCCGTGAACCCGGTCGACGAGCGGCCGACATCCTTGCGAGCCCACAGGTCGCGCACGGTGGCGGACCCGGCCAGCCCGATGTCCGACCAGTTGGCCGTGATGTCCTTCTCGGTCTGACCGAGGTTGAACAGGGCGACGGTATAGCTGCCGTCCGGCTCGAGCGAGTACCAGACCTGCTGGCTGGTGGAGGTCGAGACCGGTCGAGCCGGGGTGCCCGCCTGGTCGACTGCGACCACCTCGGGGTTCGTCAGCAGGCTGACGCCGTAGGAGTCGAGCTGCGTGAGATCGTTCCCGGTCGACAGCGGGGCCGCCGAGACCGCCCACAGCGTCATCGCGGTCTGCCGCTCGTCGCGGGTCAAGCCGTCCATCCTGCCGTTGCCGATGTCGAGCGAGTCCAGGTCGTTCCAGCCGCCGTCACCCGCGTTCCGCCACCAGGTGGCGACATCCGGGAACAGGCGTGCGATGTTGTTCCAGGTCGTGAGCGACTGCCCGGCGCAGTAGCACTCGACATCCCACTCCACGCGCCAGCCGTTGGCCTTCGAGCGCCAATAGGACGCCTGGCTCGGGTCGAGCGCCCAGGACAGTTCGAACCAGATCTTGTGCGCCTTCAGCGCCGTCGACCACGCGGCGACATCGCCGCGGGAGTCGAGCGAGCCGTCGGTGATCCCGGACCCGGGCGTCACACTGTCGAACTTCACGAAGTCGATGCCCCACTTCGCGAACTGGTCGACGATCGAGTCGATGTACTTCTGCGAGCAGGGCTTCGAGAAATCGATCTTGTCGTTGATCCCCCAGTAGTCGGCCGTCGTCACCGGCTGGGCGGCGATGTCGTGGGTCGTGCAGCCGGGGGCGCCCGCGATGGGCAGATTGGCGGCGTACACCGCTGGGGCGACACCGGGGGTCATGTAGATGCCGACCTTCTGACCGTTCGCGTGAACGTGGTCGATGACCTTCTGGAAGCCCTGCGGATAGAGGGTCGCGCTCGGCACGGGGCGGCCGTTGCCGTCGAACGCATCGGTCCAGCCGGAGTCGATGTTGATGTGGTCGTAGCCGGCCTTCTGCAGCTTGCCGTGCATGGCATCCGATTGGGCGATGATCTGTGCGGCCGTGATCCACGTCGGGTGGCCGCTGTAGACCTGCATGCTGTAGCTGCTCCAGCCCATGTACGGCGACACCGCCCACGGGTCGGCGGTCGACGCCGCGGGTTTCGCCGGGGTCGCCACGGGAACCGAGGTGGGGCTCGGGCTAGGGGTCGGATCGGTCGTCGGCGTCGCCGACGGGGTGGCCGATGCGGTCGGTGCGAGCGAGGCGCTCACCGATCCGCTCGGGGTGGGCGCGGGTGTCCCGTCGGGGGCCGCTCCGGCCGGAGCCGTGGCCGCGGCCACCAGTCCGATCGCCGCGACCGCAGCCGTGACGATCCCGAGGGTCCGTCGCGCTCTCGTCTGCCTTGTCATCTGTCGTTTCCTCTCTGGGCCCGGGGCGTCGATGCCGTCGGGCGGTTGCAGCGGTGGGCCGTCAGGGGAGGCGCTGGACGTCGAAGACCATCGCCTGTTGCGGGTTGAGGGTGGGCAGCGGCAGGCCTGCGACCGCCAGCACGGAGCCGGGCAGCTCCGCTCCGCCGACGGTCGCGGCGTCGGCGACCCACGCGGGGTCGACGTTCTCGTGTCGGCTTGCGTCGCCGAGCTCGGTGCGGATGCGCACGACGTAGCGCTCCCGCGGGTCGAGCCCCGGCAACCGGACTCGGCCGGTCTGGCCCGCGGCCGAGGTCGCGAGCCGTGCCCAGGTGTAGAGCGCACGGCTGCCGTCGTGGGCGACGATCCCGCTGAGCAGCACTTCGTCGTCGGCGAGGTCGGCGTTGACGACGCGACCGGTGTGGATCAGGCCGCGCAGCTCGCGGTAGCTCCGCGACCACGCGGCGATCCGCTCCAGCTCGGCGTCATCCGCCTCCTGCAGGTCCCACTCGATCCCGGCGTGGGAGGTGAGGGCGACCGCGAGTCGGAAGGAGAGCTCGGTGCGGCGGCCCGTGGTGTGGGAGCGTTCTGCGCCGAGATGCGAACCGATGAGTTCCGGCGGCAGGAGCATGCGCGTCCAGCGCTCGATCTGGAGGCGCTCGACCGGGTCGTTGCAGTCCGACGCCCAGGCACGGTCGGTGCGATCCAGGATGCCGAGGTCGATGCGCCCGCCGCCGCCCGAGCAGGTCTCGATCTCGAGCCCGGGGTGACGTCGCCGAAGCTCGTCGAGCATCCGATAGAGGGCGATGGTCTGCTCGCGGACGACTTGCCGGTCGACCCCGTCACGTCGGCCGACCGGCTCGGAGAGATCGCGGTTGTGGTCCCACTTGACGTAGTCGACGCTGTACTCCGCGATGATCGAGCTCACCCGGTCGAGCACGTGCGCCCATGCGTCGGGGCGGGCGATGTCGAGCACATACTGGTGCCGGGCCGGCAGGCCGTGGCCCTGCCGCGGGCCGAGAACCCACTCGGGGTGCTCACGAGCCAGATCCGAGTCGAGGCTGATCATCTCAGGCTCGAACCACAACCCGAACTGCATGCCGCGGCCATGGACCAGGTCGACGAAAGGGCCGAGCCCGTCGGGCCAGGTGCTGCCGTCCACCGTCCAGTCGCCGAGCGCGGCGCCGTCATTGCGACGGCCGTGGAACCAGCCGTCGTCGAGGACGACGCGCTCGACCCCGATCCGGTCGGCGCGTTCGACGAGCTCGGTGAGTCGCGTGAGGTCGTGGTCGTAGTACACGGCCTCCCAGGTATTGAGCGTCAGCGGACGCGGCGACACGGGGTGCGTCGCGCGGGCCCGCAGCCGCCGGTGCAGCCGATCGCCGAGGCCGTCGAGGCCGGCGCCGCTCCAGACGAACAACGCGGTCGGGGCGTCGTAGCGCTCGCCGCCGGCGAGGATCACCTCGCCCGCGCGCAGGGCCTCGCCGACGCCGAGCACGGAGCTGAGGGCTCCGGCGCCCTCCGGCAGCCGCTCGACCAGGTACTCGGCATCGCCGCTCCAGGCCAGGTGGGTCGCCCAGGCCTCACCCCGCCCGAACCCGAGGTCGGCGGTGCCCGCGACCACCAGGTACGGTGCGTCGTGGCCCGGCTTGCCGCGCCGCGCCCGGCGCACGTGGGTCCCGTCGAGCAGCGGACCCCGCTGGGGCGAGCGTTCGCGGCACCACTTGCCGGAGAAGTCGAGGATGTCGACGGCGCGCTCGGGAACGGGGAGCATCGCCCGAAGTCCGCTCAGCGCGTAGGGCGCCGCGCCGGAGCCGATGTCGGAGCCCGTGACGAGTGAGGTGTCGCGCTCGATCGACATGTCGATCGCCAGGACGCCGAAGGGGTCCAGTGTCAGCGTCAGCCGCGCGCGCATCCCGGTCACGACGTCGACCAGCTCGATCGCGATGCTCCCGCCGCCGTGATCGTCGACGCGATGCACGACGGCGACGGTTTCGGGACGCGGAGTCGTCGCGGTCCCGCCGGCATGGCCCTCCTGAGCGGGCGTTCCGAACCAGCCCTCGTACTCCGCCGGCCACACGCTGAACACGCGCGGGGCATCCGGCGAGTTGTTGAGCACGGCCGGGATCGAGGTCTCGCGAAGCGCCGCGGCCGTGCGCTGGTCGACGGGGCCGAGGTCGGCGCCCCAGTGCAGCACACAGGGGACGCGACCCGTCGTGTCGACCACGAGGGAGGCGCCTGCGGCACGCAGGGTGACCACGGCATCGGTGCCGTCGAGCATCGTGAGCTCCAGGTTCTCGAGTTACTTGACGTCGTCAATAAACCACGTCTACTGTGACCTGTGCAACCCCAGGGTCGACGAAGTCAGCTTCCGAGACCCGACAGGACTGCATGCCCGGCATGGTCGCCGGGCCGAATAGGAAGACCGATGACGCTCTCAACGACAGCCCCCGCCGCCGCCCCGGCGGCCCCCGGCCGTGCGCAGCGCGGGCGCACCTCGCGCCGCCCGCTCAACGCGCTGGCCCCGTCGCATCGCGGCGACGCGCGCCTCGCGTGGATCCTGATCTCCCCCGCGGCGATCGGGTTCCTGGTGTTCGCCGTCTACCCCACGCTACGCGGCGTCTACCTGAGCTTCACCGACTACCGACTGCTCAGCGCACCCCAGTGGATCGGGGTGCAGAACTTCATCGACCTGGTGCAGGACGACACCTTCTGGTCGTCGCTGCTCGTCACCGTCTACTTCGTGCTCGTCGCGGTCACCCTGACGCTGCTCCTCTCGCTCATCACCGCGGCCGTCCTGCACCGGGTTACCAAGTCGACCGTGCTGCGAGGGCTGATCATCCTGCCGTTCCTGATCTCCGGGGTCGTCGCCGCGACCGTGTGGTCGTGGATCCTCGACCCGCAGCTCGGCATCGTCAACGTCGTCCTCGAACAGCTCGGCGGCAGCCCCGTGCGCTTCCTCACCTCGCGCGACTGGGCCATTCCGTCGCTGGCGATCATCAGCGTCTGGAAGAACCTGGGCTACACCTCGATCATCATCTTCGCCGGCCTGCAGACGATCCCCCCGACGATCTACGAGGCCGGCCGCATCGACGGCGCAAGCGAGCCGAAGATGTTCTTCCGGTTGACCCTGCCGCTGCTGCGCCCGATCCTCGCCCTCGTCGTCGTGCTCAACGTCATCGGCGCCTTCCAGGTGTTCGACATCGTGTCGGTCGCGACCAAGGGCGGCCCCGCGAACGCATCGCTCGTGCTGCAGATGTACATCTACAAGAAGGCGTTCGGGCAGTTCGACTTCGGCTATGCGTCGGCGATGTCGCTCGCACTTTTCGCGATCCTCATCGTCATCACCTTCGTGCAGATGAGACTGCTGCGCGCGAATGAATCGGACAACGCCTGATGAGCGGCACCGCTGCGACCGCGGCCCCTTCACGCCCCGCGGCACGTCGTTCCCGTCGCCGCCCCAGCGTGGGGCGCGGGATCGCGTGGGGCTACCTGGTGCTCGTCGTGCTCATCACGCTGTTCCCCTTCTACTGGATGCTTCGGTCGGCGCTGTCGAACAACTTCGCGATGATCGCCGACCCGTCCAACCCGCTTCCTGTCGGATTCACCTGGGGGCCGTTCCTCCGGGTCCTGGGACTCGAGAGCACCCAGGAGGCCGTCGCACAAGGCGGCTCGGGCGCCTCGGTGCCGCTCCTGCACTACGTGCTCAACTCGGTGATCTACGCGACGGTGTCGACTGCGCTCATCGTGTTCTTCTCGCTGCTGGCGGCGTACGCCTTCTCACGACTGCAGTGGCGCGGCCGGGAGCTCGTGTTCTCGTTCTTCCTTGCCGCGCTCATGGTGCCGGGCATCCTGACCCTGCTCCCGAACTTCGTGCTCATCAAAGATCTCGGCCTGCTGAACACCTTCGCGGGCATGATCCTGCCCACGGCGCTGTTCTCGGCGTTCAACATCTTCTTCCTGCGCCAGTTCATGCTCGGTCTCTCGACGGAGATCGAGGAGGCCGCCCTCCTCGACGGGGCCGGCAAGTGGCGGATGCTGTTCGGCATCAGCCTGCCCATGACGAACGGGCCGATCATCACGCTGTCGATCCTCGGCTTCATCGGCCAGTGGAACGACTACTTCTGGCCGCTGCTCGTGACGAGCGACAACAGCGTCGCGCCGCTCACCCTGGGCCTGGCGATCTTCAAGCAGTCCTCGCCGCAGTCGCAGCCGGACTGGGCCGGTCTCATGGCGGCGACGCTCATCGCCGCCGCGCCGATGCTCGTGCTCTTCATGGTCTTCGGCCGCCGCATCGTCAACTCGATCGGCTTCACGGGGCTCAAATGACCGAACCGACACTGCAGTTGTCATGGGCGAACCCCGCCCGCGACTGGACGGAGGCCCTGCCGATCGGCGACGGCCGGATCGGCGCCATGGTCTTTGGCGGCGCCTCGGGTCACTACCAGGTCAACGACTCCACCGTCTGGTCGGGCACACCCGACGGCCCGGCGCTGGAGCTCGCGCGACTCGTCTCCGCCGGGGCCGGCCCGGCACGGCTGGCCGAGGTACGCAGTGCCCTCGCCGCGGGCCGGCTCGACGATGCCGAAGCACTCCTCATGACGTTCGAAGGGGACTACACCCAGGAGTTCCTCCCCTTCGTCGACCTTGAGGTCGGCATCCCGGGCGCCGCCCCGGCAGCGGGAGAGCCGGCGCGCGTGCTCGACCTCGATGAGGCCGTCGTGCTGGAGCAGTTGGAAGTCGAGGGAGGGCGGCTGCGCCGGCGGTCTTGGGTGTCGGACCACGTGCTCCTCGTCGAGATCATCGGTGACGCGCCCCTGCCCGAGGTGACGGTCGCAATCTCGACGCCGTTGCGGGAACTCGCTCGGCACGCGGAGCCGGAGTCGATCACCCTCGACCTGTCGGTGCCCGTGGACGGGGCGCCCCTGCACGAGGCATCCGTCATCCCGGCCCACCGCTACGCCGAACCCGACGCCGGGTCCTATGACGGCTTCGCCACCGCGGCCATCGCGGTGCGGAGCGACGGCACCGTGGACACCGACGGCTCCGGCCTTCGCATCCACGATGCCCGCCGGCTGCTGATCGCCCTCTCGACATCGACCCGCGCTGAGTCGTGGTGGGCCGACGCGGCCGGTGACGAGTGGCGGACCGTCTCACACGAGGCGATCCGCGATCGCGCCAGGGATCGTGCCCTCGCCGTCATCGACGACGAGACGCAGCTCCCTTGCCCCGGGCACGTCGCCGCTGCGCGGCGCGTCCCGGCGGCGCGGTTCGCGATCGGCGGTCGGCGCGGGGGCCGGTGGGACGTCGATGCCGACATGCTTCACGGCCAGGACCACGGCCTCCGCGCCACGATCGCCGCCGAGTACGGGCGCTACCTGCTGGCATCCGCCTCGCGGCGCGGAGGACCAGCGGCCAATCTCCAGGGCATCTGGAACGGCGATCTGCGGCCGGCCTGGTCATCCAACTACACGATCAACATCAACACCCAGATGAACTACTGGGCGACCGGGCCGCTGGGCATGCCCGACAACGCCGAGCCCTTGATCTCGCTGGTCGAGCGCGTGGCGGCCACCGGCCGTCACGTCGCGCGCGAGCTCTACGGATGCCGTGGTTGGGTCGCCCACCACAACACCGATCTCTGGGGCTGGAGCCTCGCTGTCGGCATGGGACACGGGGCGCCGAGCTGGGCCATCTGGATGATGGGTGGCGTGTGGCTCTGCCACTCTCTGTGGGACCAGGTCGAGTACGCCGGCGACGACGAGCTGCTGCGGGACCGCGTCTGGCCGCTGCTCCGCGGCGCGACCGAGTTCTGCCTCGACTGGATGCTCGTCGACGAGCAGGGCGTCGGGTACTTCGCCCCCTCGACGTCTCCCGAGAACCAGTACGCCGACGCCGACGGCCGGCCTCATGCGCTGGGGCTCACGGCGACGATGGACGTGCACCTCGTGCGCGCCCTGTTCCAACGTGCCCTGGCCGCGATCGACCGCGTCGAGCCGGACTGCCCGCTGCGCGATGAGATCGACCTGGCACTCGCGGCGCTTCCTACCGCGGCCGTCGGTGCCGACGGCAGGATCCGGGAATGGTCCGCCGACGTTCCCGATCACGAGCCGGGGCACCGTCATCTCTCGCCGATGATCGGCCTGCACCCGCTCGACCTGATCTCGCCGGACCGAACCCCGGAAATCGCCGACGCGGCGCGGCGCTTCCTCGACGCCCGGGGACCGGGTGCGATGGGGTGGTCGTGGGCGTGGAAGATCGCGCTGCGCGCCCGACTCGGAGATGGGGACGCCGCGCTCGACCTCCTGGAGGAGGCGCTCACCCCCTACGACGGCGACGTCCACCGGCACGGCCCCGTCGACGGCTCGGAGTGGGGCGGCCTGCTGCCGAATCTGTTCAACACGCATCCCCCGTTCCAGATCGATGGCAACCTCGGCTTCCCAGCCGCGATCGCCGAGCTGCTGCTGCAGAGCCACCTCGGCTCGATCGACCTGCTGCCCGCCTTGCCGACCGCCTGGCCGGAGGGCCGGGTCGACGGCCTGCGCGCCCGCGGCGCGGTCGCCGTCGACCTCGAATGGTCGCAAGGCCGACTGCACAGCGCCACCCTGCACGAGCTGCTCGGCACGCCGCGCGACGTCGTCGTGCGCTCCGGCGGCACCCGCTTCGACGTCCACCTCCCCGCCGGAGGCTCGGTCGTCGTCACCGACCCACCACACAACCCCGTTCCGGCGCCAGCGACGGCGTCCGGGCAATCACAGTGAGGAACTCATGAAGACGCTCCGCATCATCGCCGGGCTGGCCATCGCCGGGCTGGCAGCCGCCGCACTCGCCGCCTGCTCCACCGGAGGCGCCTCCGGCGGCAAGGTGACCGTCAACTGGTGGACCTGGGACGACAAGCAGGCCGCGGCCTACAAGCTCTGCGTTCCGGGGTTCGAGAAAGAGAACCCCGACATCACGGTGAAGGTGTCGCAGTACAACGTGAACGACTACTTCACCAAGCTCACGGCCGGCTTCGTCGCGGGCACCGCGCCGGACGCCTTCCAGAACAGTGTGCCGAACCTCGGCCAGTACGCGGGGCAGAAGCAGATCATGCCCCTCGACGACCTGATCAAGAAGAACAACGTCGACCTCAAGCGCTACAGCGTGGGCGTCGCCTCGTGGAAGTACACCGACGGCAAGCAGTACGGCATCCCCGTCGACTGGGCCGGCTCGGCGATCTACTTCAACGAGGACATGATCAAGGCCGCCGGGTACACCGCCTCCGACATCGACGACATGACCTGGAACCCGACCGACGGCGGCACGTTCGACAAGATCGTCGCGCACCTCACCATCGACAAGAACGGCGTCCGCGGCGATCAGGCCGGCTTCGACAAGGAGAACATCAAGACGTATGGCGTCGGCACCCTGGCTTCGAGCGATTTGAACGGCCAGACGTCGTGGAACCCGTTCGCGTCAACGACCGGATGGCGTCTCGGCGGCGACACTCCGGCCTGGCCGAAGAAGCTGGACCTCGACAACGAGAACCTCGCGGCGACCCTGAACTACGTTCAGAGTCTCAGCGCCCGCGGGTTCATGCCGAAGTTCGGTCAGTTCACGGTCTCGTCGGCCGAGCAGATGGGTGCCGGCCAGGTCGCCATGGCCCAGGACGGCACCTGGAACGCCACCTCGATCACCAAGGTGCCCAACCTCAAGGTCGGGATCGCCCCGACCGTCAAGGGACCGAAGGGACGCTCGATGATCAGCAACTCGAACGCCGACAACATCTTCGTCGGCACCAAGCACGCCGATGAGACCTTCAAGTGGGTGGCGTACAAGTCGTCGGAGGCGTGCCAGACCGTTGCCGGCAAGACGGCGACCTTCCTGCCGTCGATCGCGAAGTCGCTGCAGTCGGCGGTCGACTATCAGAAGACGCAGGGCGTCGACATCTCCAGCTTCGTCAACGAGTTGAAGGACGGCACTCTCTACCCGGCCCAGCCGACGGCGAACGGGCAGGAACTGGCCGACACCATCCAGCCGATGTTCGAGGGATTCTTCAACGGCGAGTCGACCACGTCGTTCCTGAAGACCGCGCAGCAGAAGTCCGAAGAGATCCTCGCCAAGAAGTAGCGAGGATCCTCCACTAGCGGGCGGGGGCTCCTGCTCCCGCCCGCTAGTGTGTCCGCACGAGCAAGGAATCATCCGATGAACGACGAGACCCACGCGCGCACCGCGCTTCTGCGGTCGTCGACGGACTCCGCCACTCGCGTGTTCACGACGATCCTCACGCACAGCCCGATCAGCCGGACCGAGGTGGCCCGTCTCACCGGGCTGTCGCAGGCCGCCGTGACGAAGGCCGTCATCCCTCTCGTTACGGTGGGGCTCGTCGACGACACCCTGGACTCTCGACGCGACGGTCTTCCCGGCCGGCCGATGGCGCCCGTCGCGATCGTGCCCGAGGCCATGGTCGCGATCGGCGTCAAAGTCAACGCCGACGAGCTCATCGGCGTGGCCTCCGACATCACCACCCGCATCCTCGCCACCGAGCGGACTCCCCTGGTATCGCATGAACCGAACGACGTCGTCAACGGGATCGTGGCGATGTGCGAGCGTCTGCAGATCGCGCTCGGTGCGCTCGGCCCCCGCCTCTCCTGCGTCGGAGTCGCCGTCTCGGGTGACGTGGACACCGACAGCGGCATGGTCCGCGAGTCCGCCCTCATGGGGTGGAGTCATGTCGAGCTGGGCGCCGAGCTCGGCCGACGGCTCACAATGCCGGTGATCATCGAGAACGACGTCCGCGCCCTCACGATCGGCGAGCACTGGTTCGGTGTCGGGCTCGGGACCAGCTCGTTCGCGATCGTCACGATCGGGCGCGGGATCGGTTCCGGCCTCCATCTGAACGGCGAAGTCGTCGAGGGCGCCTACGGCGTCGCCGGCGAGATCGGCCACCTGCCTCTTACCTCGCCGGACCGGATCTGCCCCTGCGGTCGACGGGGCTGCGTGGAAGCGGTGGCGGCGACGAGCTCCATCGTCGGTGCGATCTCGCAGGCGCACGGCCGGTCCATCGACATCGAGGAGGCGGTCGACCTGGCGCACGCCGGCGATGCAGCGGCATGTCAGGCGTTCGGCGAGGCCGGCGCCGTGGTCGGAACGGCGATCGCCAGCCTGGTCAACATGGTCGGACCGGAGCTCGTCATCATCGGCGGCGAGGCGGTCGCCCACTTCGATCTGTTCGAGGAGCGGCTGCGCCAGACCTACGCGGAGCACGTCTTCGGGTCCGCTGTGCACGCCCGCATCGTGGTGCGCCCTCACACCTTCGAGGACTGGGCCCGCGGCGCCGCCGCGGCGGCGATTCGCGCGCTCGTCGTTTAAGCCGTCGCGAAGACCACCCCGGCAGCTGCACCAGCACCGACACCGAGACCGACCGAACCCCGACGCCCGCACCGACCGAGGAGACCTACGCCACCCTGCGAGCGCGCGCCCGCGAGCTCCGCATCCCGAACTACTCCCCGTCGAAGTCGAAGAGGTGCAGCGTCGCCGTGACGGTCGACAGCACCTGACCACGACCATCGGCGAGTTCGCCCCTGACCACGGTGCGCAACGGCAGCGACATCACCACCTCGGCGGTCGCCGTCAGGGCGCCGGGCTGCGGCGAGACCGGCCGGATGTAGCGGGTGCGCGATTCGACCGTCGCCCATCCTTGCCGGGGCCCGGTCAGGCTGTGCCCGACGCACGCGATGGCGGCGTTGACCAGAAGGTTCGCCGCGCCCGGATCGAGTTCCCGGAGAAGACCGAACTGGGACTCGGATGCCGAACAGAGCAGCTGAACCCTCCCCTGCGCGACCTCGAGGATCTCGGCACTGATCAGAGGGCCGATCGGCGGTGGGGCGAACACCCCGTCGCCGAGGCCGCTCAGGTACGCCACCCCCGACACCCCGGTGTCGACGCGCGAGCCGATGACGGGGCCGGCCCACTCGAAGGTCTCGGATCTCACGCCCGGCTCCCCGTGCCGGATCACGTCCGTCACGCCTGCGCCGTACCGGCGATGTGCGTGTTGAAGGGAAGGAAGGGGGTCTGCAGTCGATAGTGCTCGACGCTCACGCTCGCGAATCCGGCCTCGAGGATGGACTGCTCGAGGTCCCGCTCGCACGAGCAGCCCTCGAAGGTCCACGCCCAGGGCCGGCGGAGGATCCGCTGCGCGGCGCGGGTCACCGAGCCGTCCGCGGCCGCGACGTGCTCGACGAAGCGAAAGGTGCCGCCCGGGCGCAGCAGGCGGCGGATCTCGGCGAGCACCGCCAGGGGATCGGCCACGGAGCACAGCACGAGCGACGAGATCACGCTGTCGACGCTGTGGTCGGGCAGGCCCGTGCGCTCGGCCATCGCCTCGTGCAGCTCGAGCTGCACGCCGTGGCGCTGCGCCGCCGACCGGAGGCGCGCATGCATGTACCGGTTCGGCTCGATCGCGATGAGACGACCACCGGCCGGGAGGTAGGCGAGGTTGGCGCCGACGCCGGACCCGATCTCGACCACCTCGCGAGGCAGCTCCGCGAAGACGCGTCGCTTGCGCGGGCGAAGACTCCGCTCGAGGTACGGACCCATCACGCGGAAGAAGGCGGCGTTGAAGGGCCCCCTGCGGCGGTGCAGCTCGAACCCGATGGTCGGGGTCGACGGGGTGGTCGGGGTGGTGTCGATCATGGCTGCTCCTGAGCGTCTCGAGTCGATCGCCCCACTCTGCTGGATGCCGCGCCGCGCGACAGGCGGGGAATTACCCCACCTCGCCGCTCAGCGCCGGTCCCCCTGAGCGGCATGCCAGGCGGCGATCTGCGCACGCGACCGGACCGCCAGCCGCAACCGGATCCGCTCCACATGGCCCTCGGCGGAGCGCTCACCGATGCCGAGCCGCTCCGCGATCTCGCGATTGGTGCATCCCGCACTGACCAGGGCCGCCACCTCGCGCTGCCGCGGGGTCAGGTCGAGGGCACCCCGGCGTGCGGCCCGCAGACCCAGGAATCGTCGAATCGTGGTCACGAGCTCGTGCGCATCCCCGATGTACGGCAGGTGCGAACGGCCCGGAAGCACGATCAGCTGCGCCCCGGCGATCCCGTCGACAAGGACGGCGGCCTGGGCCAGCGGCACGGCCCGGTCATGCGCGCGGTGCACGACGAGAGTCGGCGCGCGTACCTCGCCGAGGAGCTCGCCGATGTCGAGCCGGTAGCTCATCGCCAGGAGCGCCCGCGCGGTCGCCGCCGTCGAGCAGGCCCGCTGGTAGCGACCGAACTCCTGCCGCGTCGTCGCATCGGCGTCCGGCGCGAAGATCTCGGTGAGCACGTCGGATCCCAGCCCCCAGTGCGAGTCGATCAGCCCGAGCACGTTCTCCTGCGCACCCGACGGGGAGATGTCGGCGCCGCGCACCCACCCCCCGTACAGCACGAGGCTGCGGACCGACTCCGGGTGCGCGGCCGCCCAGGCGACGGCGACCAGGGACCCCATCGAGGTGCCCACCAGGTCGAACGGCTCCGGTCCCAGGGTCGCGATCACCGCGCTCAGCTGATCGAGCTCGCGCTCCAGGGACGGCGAGGAATCCGAATCCGGAGCCTCGGACGGCGCGGACGGGACCGACAACCCCGACCCGGCACGGTCGTACCGCAGCAGCCGGCATCCCGCGGCGAGCCCCTCATAGAACGCGCGCTCCTGCCGCAGCTCCCACCCGAGTTCGAGGTGACTGAGCCAGCCCGTGACGTAGACGATCGGCCGACCCGAGCCGACCGAGGCGTACGCGATCTGCACGCCGTCGGACGTGGTCAGCCGTTCGATGCGCTGCTGCACGACTCCATTGTGGCCACTCAGGTGCCGGTGCAGGGGCGGGACAGCCGCAGCTCCCCCGCCCCTGCACCCCGGCATCCCCGCTAGGGGGTGACGCCCGGGAAGGTGCGCAACGCCGGCTCGATGCCGGCGTTCGCGATCACCTGCAGGGCATCGGCGGGCCAGGCCGTACCGGTCACCTTGATGTTGCCGGTCACCTGGATGTTGCGCGTGGCGGCGTTCGGGGTCTGGGCGAATCCGGAGTTGTACCAGTTGTTCTGGATCACGTCATCCCGTGTGTAGTTGTTGCCGTAGGAGTTCGTGAAGACCCACGCCCCCGAGTCCTGCACCACGTTGTTCTGCTCCGTGACGTAGCGCGAGCCCTCGTCGAGGTACAGCCCCACGGTGTGCAGGTTGTCGTAGATGTAGTTGCCGCTGAACACGGCCCCCGGGTTCGCCGACAGGTTGTACAGGCTGCCGCCGTCGTGGAAGACCTTCTTGGTGCCGTGGATCAGGTTGTCGGTCACCTCGGTGTTCTTCAGCGTCGTCGGCGTCGAGTAGATCGGCTGGTAGGCGTACAGACCGCGGTTCTGATAGTCGGGGCTCCCCCCGGCATCGTTGGCGCCCCAGCCCCAGCCGATGTCGATCCCGTCGTAGGCGAGGTTCGACACCTCGTTGTGGGCGATCACGGCGTGGTCGACATAGGTGGAGAGGATGCCGGACATCTCCTTGTAGTCCTTGGCGACATCCGTGATCAGGTTGTTGTCGATCGTGATGTCGCGCAGGGTCATCGCCGGGTTGCTCGGGTGATGCGCGTCGGGCTGCACCCCGCCGACGACGACGCCCGCCCCGCCGAGGTCGGTGAACAGGTTGTGATGAACGGTCGTCGACGTCACCCCCAGGCCGATGCCCGAGGCGTTCGCATTCGCGTCCAGCCCGATGCCGAGACCGACCTGGCCGAGGTGCGAGAAGGTGTTGTCCGAGAACGAGACGCTGCTCGCCGCGGCCACCTGCACGGCGGCCGGCATCTGATTCCAGCCGTTGCGCGCGCCCTCGAACTGCGCGCATCCCGACTGGCAGCTGCTCAGGTAGTCGGCCGGTTGCGGGTAGGCGCGCGGAATGAACGCGCCGTTCTGCTGGTCGGCATAGCCGATCGCCGTTCCGGGCGACAGCCAGGTCGAGTACGAGAACTGGATTCCCGAGAAGCTGAGGTCGTGCACGGGGCGCGAGTAGCTTCCGGCGATCTGCACCAGCGACTCCAGCCGCGGAAGCACGAACGACTCCGCGTTGGGGTTCTCGGAGGCCGACGCCCGGTAGTACAGCTTGCCGGCCGCCGGGTCGAGGTACCACTGCCCCGGCTGGAGGAAGGAGTACGAGTTCTCGAGCTGCAGCTTGCCGCCCGCGAAGGGGTGCGCGAGGGTGTCGTATCCCCAGTTGTTGTTCTGCCATCCGGGCTGCTGCATCGTCACCGTCGTTCCGCTGATGCTCTGCATGACGGCGTAGCGGTCGGTGAAGGAGTCCTGGCTCTCGACCTCGATCCGGTTCTGGTTCGGAAGGTCGGCGAGGTAGCTCAGAGCCGGGTTCACGATCTCCATGCCGGAGGTCGTGACGCTGACGTCGCTGCGGGCGATCGTGATCGCGGCCCGGGGCGCCGACGCGTCGTTCTTGTACAGCTGACGACTGTCCTGCCCTTCGGGAACGGAGGCGACGTAGATGTTCTTCGAGGCGTCGGAGACCGACCATCCGGTCACGCTCCGGCCGCCTGAGAGCACCGGCTTGGCTCCCGGCGCCGCCGTCCACGTGACTGGGTGGCCAGGACGTCCGGAATCCAGAGCGCTGAACCGCAGCGGCCGGGAGAGGTCGAAGGTGCCGTCGGTCAGCTCGACCGTGACCCCGCGGCCGGCGAGCGCGGCGATCCGCGCGAGGGCCTGGGCGGCGGCGAGCGACCGCAACGGGCTCCTCGGACCGCCGGCGTTGTGATCGTTGCCCTTGGGCGACACCACGATCGTGATCGGGCCCGGGATGGGCGGGGTGGCGAAGGCCGGCGCACCGCCGACCGCGGTCAGGCCGGCCGTGACGAGAGCGATCCCCCCGAGAACGCCTGCCAGACGTCGTTGTCTCATCTGTTCCAACTCCTTTGCTGGACGTACGTCACATTGATCATACGTGTGATGTATAGATCTACTCCCGAACAGGGGTAGACGTCAAGGTCTAGGGATGGCCGACGTGATCGGGGCGCGTCAGTGCGGGAGCGTCCCCCGCACCACCCGCCCTCGGGAGACGACCGCGACGAGACGGTCGACCGTGAGCTCGTCGATGGTCTCCCACGGTCGACCCCGCATCACGACGAAGTCGGCGGGCGCACCCCGAACGAGTCTGCCGAGATCGGACCGCCCGACCGTCGCGGCGGCGCGACTGGTCGCGGCCTGGAGGGCGCGTTCCGCCGTCCATCCGAAGATCCGGGCCATCTCCCGGACCTCCGTCATCTGCTCTCCGAATCGCACGTGGAATCCATTCGCGTCTGTTCCCAGGACGAAGTCGACCCCGAGGTCCGCGGCCGCCCTCAGCCGCTCGTCGCGCGTCTCGAGAAGCGCTCCGGCCTTCGCCGCCTGCTCCTCATCCGCCCCGACCCCGTGGGCGATGCGATCGTTGATCAGCAGCGTCGGCGCGACCGAGACGCCGGCCGAGACCAGGCGCTCCGCCTGCTCCGCGGGCAGAAGGGTCCCGTGCTCGATCGAGTCCACCCCGTGGTCGAGCGCGATCCGGACGCCCTCGGGCGTGTGCGCGTGAGCCGCGACCCTCAGCCCCAGCGCGTGCGCCTCGTCGACGATCGCGTCGATCTCGGCCGAGGTGTGGTTGCGCCAGGCGGCCTTGTCACCGACCGAGAGCACGCCCCCGCTGGTCGCGATCTTGATGCCGTCGGCTCCGGCACGAGCCCAATGTCGCACGAGGGCGCGGCACGCATCGGGACCGTCCGCGACGGGGGGCCGGTTCGACACCGCCGGCGGCGTGAACAGGTCGCCGTGGCCGCCGGTCATGCTGACCATGCCGTAGGCGAGAACGCGCGGGCCGTCGACGATGCCCTGCTCGAGGGCGCGGCGCAGGGAGAACTGCACCTCGTTCGCCGAGAGGTCGCGCACGGTCGTCACCCCGCCGTCGAGCGCGCGGCGGGCGTGCGCGAGACCGTGCAGAACCTGCTCCTCCGGTCGCGTCACGAGGGGCCAGGTGAGAAACCCCGAGGGCGTCGAACCCGCATTGCCGACCAGGTGCACGTGGGTGTCGACCAGCCCGGGGATCACACTCAAGCCGCTGTCGGCCACGGCCGGCGCGATCGACGAGATCGCTCCATCCGCGCCGTCGGCGACCCAGCTCACGGTACTGAGACCGCGGAACCCTGTCCCGTCCCACAGCCGGGCCCCCTCGATCGTCATCGTGTCGCTCATGGACGGATCTCTTCCTCGCCGCTCGTTAGCCTGGGATCGTGCTTGATGCCTATCGCTCCGCGTGGACCGACGTCGCCGCCCATCTGCGCGACTCCGCCTCGATCGCCATTCTGCCGTTCGGAGCCCTCGAGCAGCACGGTCCGCACCTGCCACTCGGCACCGACACCGCAACCGCCGCGGAGGTGGCCCGCCGGCTCGCCGAGCGGCTCGACGCGGTTCTGCTGCCGCCCATCCACTACGGCGACACCTGGAACAACGCGGGATACCCCGGCACGCTGTCGCTGTCGCCCACGACCGTGACGGCGATCGCCGTCGATCTGGGGCGCGCCCTCGCCGACTCGGGTGCCTCGGTGTTCGTCGTGGTCAACGGCGACTGGGGTAACCGCAACCCCTTGGCCGCCGCCATGCGCACGCTCACCATGGAGGGACGCATCCGGGCCATCGCCCTGGACTACCCCGGGATGGATGCGGCGATCGAGCGGGTCCGCGAGAGCCGCGGTGCGGCGCCCGGACTCAACCACGCCGACGAGGCCGAGACGTCGCTCATGCTCGCCATCGACCCCGACGCGGTGCACACCGATCGCTTCGCCCCGAGCTATCCCGTGTTTCCCAGCGATTTCGGCACCCGGCCGATGCAACTGCATCCGTTCTCGGAATCCGGCGTCTTCGGCGACCCGACGACCGCGACCGCGGCGAAGGGTGAGGCGATCCTCGCGGCGACCGTCGAGGCATCCCTCGCGGTGCTCGCCGATCTGACCTCCCCCTGAGCGGATCACGGGCTCAGGCGTCGTAGTCCTGGATGCTTCGCCCGTGACTGCGATCGGTCAGCCGCGGCAGCCGCGGCGCGATCTCGGCCGTGAGAGCGGCGACATCGACGGTGAGCAACCGGCGACCCCGCATGAGCACGCGGCCGTCGACGATCGTCGTGTCGATGTCGTCGGAGTGCGCGCTGTAGACGAGCGTCGCGGCGAGATCGTGCACCGGCTGGGTACGCGGCCCCGTCAGGTCGACCAGCAGCAGGTCGGCCCGGAAGCCCGGCGCGATCCGTCCCAGGTCGTGCTCGCGTCCGATCGCGCGGGCGCTCTGGATCGTCGCGTGCTCGAGCACCTCTCGCGCGGTCAGGAACGACTGGTCCCGTTCGACGGCCTTCTGCACGAGCGCGAAGAAGGTCATGGTCTCCCATAGGTCCGAGGTGTTGTTCGACGCTGCCCCGTCGGTCGCGAGCCCCACGGGCACCCCCGCGTCTCGCAGCACCCGCACCGGGGTCGTGTCGGTACCGTGCTTGAGGTAGCCCTTGGCGGCCGACCCGACGCCGACGCGCGCCCCCGCGAGAGTCGGGAGGTCCTCGGGCACGATCCCGATGCCGTGCGCGATCAGCACGCGCGCATCGAAGAGTCCCGCCCGACGCAGCACCTCGATGGGCGTGACCCCCTCGCGATCGAGACTGTGCCTGGTCTGGCTGCGGCTCTCGGAGGCATGGATGTGGATCGGCAGCTCGTGCTCGACCGCGGCCCGTGCCGTCGCGACGAGGTCGTCGTGGCCGACCGTGTACGGCGCGTGCGGGGCGAGCGCCGCCGTGATGCGACCGTCGCCCCGGCCGGCCCACCGCTCGGCGAAATCGAGTCCCCGCTCGAGGCCCGCCGGTCCGTCCGACGAGAAGTAGGTCAGCCCGAGCAGGGCGCGCAGCCCGGTCTCCTCGGTCGACCGGGCGATCGCGTCCATCCCGAAGTAGTGGTCGGCGAAGGTCGTCGTCCCCGTCGAGATCATCTCGGACGCGGCGAGGCGCGCGCCGAGTTCGATGTCGGGCTCGGTGAGGTTCACCTCCATCGGCCAGATGAACTCGTTGAACCAGCGCTCCTCGTTCACGTCCTCGGCGACGCCGCGGAACAGCACCATGGGCGAGTGAGCGTGACAGTTGATGAGCCCCGGCATCGCGACCATGCCGTGCGCCTCGATGACCTCGAGAGCGGCCACCGCGGTCCCCGTCGGCTGCACCGCGTCGATCAGCCCGCCGCGCACGACGACATCGTGACCGGGAAGGAAGTGAATGCCGCGGGTCTCATCCCAGGCGAGCACGACGGCGTCACGGATGACGAGGTCGGCCGGGGCGGGCGTCGTCGGAGCGACGGATGCCTCGCTCACGACTGCAGCGCGGCGATCGCGACCTCGACGGCGCGGCCGAAGGTCTTCTCGCGTTCCTCGGAGCTCATCTCCTCGGTCTTGTAGACGTGATCGCTGACGGTTCCGACCATGAGGGTCTGGAAGCCCTCGACGGCGCCGACGGTGTAGAGCGCGGCGGCCTCCATCTCCACGGCGAGCGTGCCCATGGCGATCAGCTTCGCGACGGTGTCGTTCTCGGGCTGATAGAAGGCGTCGGTCGTGAAGATGGGACCGACATGCAGGGGGATCCCCGCGGACTCCGCGTGTTCGACGGCCGCCCGCAGGAGCGAGAAGGTGGGCGCCGCACTGTAGTTGATGCCCGGCACGCGCCGGACGGTCATCGCGGAGTCGGTGTGGGCGGCCGAGGCCGCGATCACGTCGCCGAGCTGCAGGAAGTCCTGCGCGCCGCCCATCGTGCCGACCCGCACGATGCGCGTGACGCCGTAGGCGCGGGCGAGTTCCGTCGCGTAGATCGACACCGACGGCGAGCCCATGCCGGATGCCATGACCGAGATCGGCCGACCGGCGATCGTGCCGGTGTAGCCGAGGATGCCGCGCACCTCGGTCACGAGCCTCGGTGAATCGAAGTAGGTCTCGGCGATCAGCTTCGCGCGCCGCGGGTCGCCCGGCATGATGACGTTCGGCGCGAACTCGCCCTCCTGGGCGGCGATGTGAGGCGTGGGCATTCGATGTTCCTTTCGATCGGGACGGCGGGCCGACGCGCGGTCAGCGCGCCACGGTGAAGCGGGAGAGCACGGCCCGCTCGGCGGCGCTCACGATGCTGTAGAAGACGACCGACACGGCGGCGAGCAGCATGGCGGCCGCCCACAGCTGGTTGTAGTTGCTGAAGGAGCGCGACACGACGATCATGTGGCCGAGCCCGTCACCGGTCGCGAGCCACTCGGCGAGCGTCGCGCCGAGCACCGCCGCGGGCGCGGCGATGCGGGCCGAGGCGAAGATCGTCGGCAGGGCGGTCGGCAGCCGCAGGCGCCACAGCGTCTGGGCGAGGGAGGCGTCGTAGCTGCGCATCAGCAGCAGGGCGTCCGCGGGGACCCGGGACATGCCCTGCTGCACGTTGGCCAGCGTCGGGAAGAAGGTGACGATGGTCGTGATGGCGATCACCCCGGGCAGTCCTCGACCGAAGACCACGAGCAGCACGGGGATGAGCGCGACGATCGGCACCGAGCGCAGCGCCACGGTGAGCGGCGTGAAGGCCAGCTCCAGGGGAGGCGCGAGCACGAATACGGTCGCCACGAGGATGCCGACCGCCAGGCCCGCCGCGTACCCCACGCCCGCGTGCACGAGGGTCACGCCGAGCGCGTCGATCAACTCCGAGCGGTTCCGGGAGGCATCCGGGACGAGCACGAGGTAGTCGAAGACGGCCACCGGCGTCTTGCCGACGAACGGGGTGACCGCGAAGACGACGAGGTACAGCCACCACGCCCCGATCACGATGGCGAGCGAGGTCACCGCCCAGCCGAGCGCACCCAGCACTCGACGGACCGCCGATGTTCGAGTCGGCCGCGCCGCCGCGGCGGTCGAGAGGCCCGTCGACCACGGCACGAGCACCCGGCGGGCGATTCCCAGAAGGCCGTAGGGGATGCCCGCCATGGCGGTGGCCAGCACCGCGACGGCGAACACCTGCGCGAGATGCAGCTGCTGGAGCCCGTTGATCAGCAGAACCCCGAGGCCCCGGTCGGCGCCGATGAACTCGCCGAAGACGGCGCCGAGCGTCGCGGCGGCCGCGCCGATCTGCAGTCCGGTGAGGACCGCGGGGATGCCGCTCGGCATCCGGACGAATCGCAGGGCGGCGAACGGTCCCCCGCCCAGCGCCCGCACGACGGTGAGCTGGCCGCGGTCGGCCGAACGCAGGCCCAGCATGGTGCCGACCAGGGTGGTGAAGAAGACGGAGAGGGCCGCCAGCACGACCCGGGCGGTGTCGGGGTCGAAGGTCAACTGCAACAGGGGCATCACCGCGACCAGCGGCAGGCAGTAGAGCACCAGGGCGAGCTGCTGCAGCAACCGCTCGACGACCCGGAACTGCACGAAGAGCACGGCCAGGACGATGGCGGCGAGGTCTCCCCAGAACCAGCCCCGGATCGCGACCCACGCCGTGGACGCGAAGTTCACGCCGTACAGGCTCGCGTTCTGCACGATCTCGACCACGACGGCACTGGGCGGTGCGATCACTCCGAGCCGCGAGAGCCCCAGCCGCGCCGCGAGTTCCCAGATCGCGAGCGACAGGATGCTCGCCGCGATGAGCACGAGCGCCCGGCGCCGGCGCGTGGTCGTCACGCGTCCGCCATCGCGGGCTCGCCGCCCGCGTGCAGCATCGCGCTGAGCCGATCGCACACGGCGTGGAACGCGGGCTCGGTGAGAAGGCTGCGGGTGCGGGGGCGGGCGAAGTCGATCGCGACCTCCCCGACGATGCGGCCAGGGCGAGGCGACATCACCACGACCCGGTCGGCCAGGAAGGCCGCCTCCGAGATCGAGTGGGTGACCAGCAGGGCGGTCGCACCGGTGCTCGCCCAGAGCGACTGGAGCTCCTCGTTCATGTACTGGCGGGTGATCTCGTCCAGCGCGCCGAACGGCTCGTCCAGCAGCAGGATCTCGGGACGGATGGCGATCGCCCGGGCGATGGCGACGCGCTGCCTCATCCCTCCCGAGAGCTCGCCCGGTCTGGCCTTGGCGAAGTCCTCGAGCCCGATGAGGCTCAGCAACTCGTCGATCCGCTCGTTCGGGATCGGCCTTCCCATGACCTGCCCGGGCAGGCGGATGTTGTCGCGCACGCTGCGCCACGGAAGCAGCGAGGGATCCTGCAGCGCGAGGCCGGTGCGGTGCGCGCGCCGGATCGCGGCCGGCGTCTCATCGTGCACCGTGACAGTCCCGGCGGTGGGCTCCTCGAGGTCGGCGAGCAGGCGCAGGATGGTCGACTTGCCGCATCCCGACGGGCCGAGCAGGACGGTGAAGGAGCCCCGCGGCACGACCAGATCGATTCCGTCGAGCGCGACGACCTCGCCCGACCTCGTCGGATACGACTTCCTCACCTTCGCGAGGGCGAAGCCGTTCTGCTCTGCCATGGTCTCCTCCACCGTCCTGCGTCTGCGGCCGCGTCAGCCGATGCTCGAGGCGCCCTGGTAGATGTCCTTGAGCACCGAGAGATCGAACAGGCTCTTGCTCGCCTTGATACCGAGCGCGTTGATCGTCTTCAGGTTGGCGGCGATGTCGCTGTCGCTCATCCAGAAGAGGCCGTGGGCCTTGGTCGTGTCCGTCACGAGCAGGGGCACCTGAAGAGACGCCTGCTCGGTCTGATTGGCGACGGTGAGCTTCTGGTCCTTGCCGTAGTCCTTGACCGTGAGGTCGACGGCCTGCGACTGGTCCTTGACGTAGGCCTGCCAGCCCTCGATCTCGCCCTTCATGAAGTCCTCGACCGCGGACCGGTGGCTCGCGAGGTAGCTCTTGGTGACGACGTAGACCTGGGCGTACACATTGAGACCGTAGTCGGCGAGCAGCATCGAGTGCGTCTTGTACCCCGCCTCCTCGGCACTGATCGGCTGCTCGGTCGCGAACACGTACTGACCCGCGACCTGGCCGCTCGTCGTCGGGGTGACGTCGAAGCTCACCGGAACGCTGGTGACCTCGGTGTCGGTGAGGCTGTTGGCGGCGAGGAACGCCGCATGGGTGCCCTCATCGCCGGATGGCACGCCGATCTTCTTCCCCTTCATGTCAGCGGGAGTCGTGATCGGATCGGAGGCCAGCGACATGATGGCGAGCGGGCTCTTCTGGAATCCGGCGCCGATGATGACGAGGTCGGCACCCTGTTCGTTGGCGCGCGCGACGACGTCGGCGTTGCTCACGGCGACATCCGCCTTGCCGGACGCGAGCAGCGCGAGGCCGTCGGTGTCGGGCCCGCCGGGCAGGATCTTGACGCTCACGCCGTGCTTGGCGTAGTAGCCCGCCTTCGCGGCGACGTAGCTTCCGCCGAACTGAACGAGCGGGATCCAGGATGTCTGGAAGTTGATGGTCGCGGTTGCCCCCGACGAACCGCTCGAGCTGGGGGAACCGGACGATGATGCGCAGCCGGCGAGCAACGCGACGGCGGCGATCGAGGCGACGGCGGCGCCGGTGATCCGGCGGAGAAGGTGCGGGGTTTCAGACATGGGCTTCCTCGGGGTCGTGTGGTGCACGGACGGTGCTCGGATGCTGCGCGACGAAGATTTCTTACAAAACGCTTTGCATTCGCGTTCCCGCCGAGCCTAGGTGCGCTCCGTTTCCCCCCGGTTTCCCAATGTTTCCGGCAGATAAACTCTCGCGCCGCCCGGAAGCCGCGATGCAATACGCATTGCTCGACGCTATGCTCGCGGCGTGGACAACCCGACACGTCCGTGGACGATGCAGCAGATCGCCGACGCGGCGGGCGTCAGCGTGACGACCGTGTCGCACGCGCTGTCGGGAAAACGGCCGGTCAACCCGCAGACCGCGGCACGCATCCATCGCCTGATCGATCAGTTCCAGTACGTGCCGGATGCCGGCGCACGCCGCCTGCAATCGGGGCGAAGCCGAACGATCGGCCTCGCCGTCCCCGACATCTCCCACTGGTACTTCGGCCGGATCGCGCGCGGCGTGGAAGACGCGGCCAACGAGGCGGATCACGGCCTCGTCGTCACCAGCACCTCGAACGCGGACCCCCGCCGCGAGGCGCGCTGCTTCACCATGCTCACCACGCGCGCCATCGACGGGCTCGTCTACGCGTCGAGCCGTTCGACGGCCGAGATCGAGCAACTGGCGCGCGCCGCTCGCACCGCGCCGCTCGTCCTCTCCGACGAGAACATCGACTCGCTCGACGTGCCGTCGGTGTCCACCACCGTCTACGAGGGTGCGCGCGACGCCGTCACCCTGCTCAAGACGCTCGGTCACGAGCGGATCGTCGCGATCGCCGGCTACCAGGGCCTCCCGTCCACCCTGGAGCGCACTCGGGCGCTGCACGAGGTCTTCCCGGGCTCACTCACCTTCCACGGCGACTTCGAGCTGGCATCCGGATATCGGATCGCCACGGAGCTGCTCGCCGCCGACGTGCGCTTCACCGCGATCTTCGCCCACAACGACTACATGGCGATCGGGGCCATGCAGCGCCTGCAGGAAGCGGGATGGCGGGTGCCCGAGGACGTCTCGATCATCGGCTTCGACGACACCGATTCCGCCACCATGGTGACCCCCACCCTCACGACCGTCCGCAAGGACATGGTCGAGGTCGGCCGACGGTCGGGACTCCTCCTGCTCGAGCAGCTCGCCGGAACCCCGGGGAGCGCGCAGTCGTCGGTGCTGCTCCCCACCGAACTCGTGGTCCGCGGCAGCACCGGCCCCGCGCCCCGGGCGCCGCGCGCCTGAGGAGGCACCGGGGCGGGCAGCCGGATGGCCGCTCCGCGGACCCGGTCAGCCGACGATCGTCGCCGAGCGCCCGTCCTCGACGACGTACGAGCCGGCGGCGACGGTTCCGAGGCTTCGCGGGGTGAGGGTCAGAGCGACGACTCCGCCGGGCAGCACGCGTGACACGTCCGTGGCGACATCGAACGTCGCCGACGTGGCGCCCTCGGGGAACAGGCGCTTCCCTTCGCCGACCACCACCGGGAACTGCAGCACCCGGTAGACGTCCACGAGTCCCGCCTGATGCAGGGCCTGCACGAGCTTCCAGCTGCCGTGCACCTGCAGTTCGCGACCGGGCAACTCCTTGATGCGGCGCACCTCGTCGACCGCGGCGCCGCGCAGCACCGTCGTGGGATTCCAGTCCGCTTCCGCGTCGGTCAGCGTGGAGCTGACCACGTACTTGGGCAGAGCGTTGAGCTGCGACGCGATCAGATTCCCGGGGTCGGTGACGTGGGGCCAGTACCCGTGCAATAGACCGAACGTCGTCCGGCCGAACAGGAACGCGCCGGCCTCGCGGAACCATCCCGTGACGATCTCGTCGGTCTGCGCCGAACTGAACGGCACGAGCCACCCGCCGCGCGCGAAGCCTCCCGAGCGGTCCTCGTCCGGTGCGCCGGGTCCCTGCACGACACCGTCGAAGCTGACGAAGACGTTGACACTGAGCAGCATGCGTTCTCCCTGATCGCCTTGCCGACGAGATCGGCTGGCCACGATGCTAACTTCCGATTCCCGACCCGGTCTTGTAGAGGAACGACACGGATGGGGCGCCGTCGGCCTGGAGCTCGCGCACCGAGTGCCCGACGAAACGACGCAACGCATGGGCGAGGTGGGCCTGATCGTAGTAGCCGAGGGAATCCACGACGCGGGCCCAGTCCTGTCCCGCGCGCACCATCGTCGCCGCCGCATTCGCACGATCGATTTGCGCGACCGCCGTTCGTGACATCCCGATCAGCGCGCGGGAGTGCCGCTGCCGTGTCCGCTCCGATCCGGGCTTCGAACACCACTCGCGGTCGATCCTCGACGGCGCCAAGAGTCCGAGCACCCGAAGTCGTCGAACGAAGTGCTCGACGTTCTCGAAGGTCGGCGGCTCGAACTCCTCGCCCCCGAGGATGATCGCACCCCGGTCGGTCACGGGAAGGGGGGTGTACCCGTCGACCATCGTCGCCGGTGGGTGCGGACGAAGCACGGCGCCCACACAGAACCTGACTCCCAGGTACTCCGTCTCGGCCGGTACCGGCGCGACCGTCGCCCTCGTCTCGGGACCGCGAAGTCCCGCGGTCAGGCGGCCCTCGGTCCTGGCGAGGATGAGGTGGAAGCTCGTCCTCGCCGCAGACGTCATGATCGTGTCGGCCTCGCTCCGAGTGCGCCAGACCCGATCGAGGACTCCCGGATCAGCGTCCGTGCCGCGATGCTCGAATCGCACGGCTCACCGCCCCACCACTCCCGCCGTCCATCGTCAGCTCACAGTTCCTTGGCACGGAACAGCAGCGCGGCCGCGACCACCAGTGCGACGGCGAGCACCAGTGACACCAGCACGGGCGGCAGCAGATCCGGCACCGCCGTTCCGGTGGCGAGCGCAGCCGCCTGACTGGCGAGCCCCGCCGGCGAGTGGTCGCTGAGCGGCTTCCAGATCGCGCCGACGGCGAGCAGCACGAAGGCGCCGATACCCGCCCCTGCGGCCCCGGCCGACGACGGGATCAGCACCGAGAGAAAGGTCATCAGCGCCACGTAGAAGACGCCGAGCACGAGCCAGGTCAGTGCGCTCGACCACACCGGGCCCGCGGGGGCCCGGCCGAATACCGCTGCAGTGAGGCCCCAGGTCACCAGCGTGCCGATGACGATGAGCGCCGCGAGGAAGAGCGAGTGGATGATCGCCTTCACCGCGACGAACGCGCCGCGCGACATCGGCTTGGTGAGCACCAGGATCGCCGTGCCGCTCGAGGTCTCGGACGAGACGATGCCGCCGTAGATGATGATCAGGGCGAAGAGGGTGATCTGGCTGAGGTTCTTGATCCATTGCCCGTAGGCGTCGAGATAGGTGGCCGGAGGAATCGTGATGCCGCCGAGTTGATCACCGGCCACGGCCCCGACGATCTCGGGCGTGAAGCGGGCGAGCACGGGCGAGGTGATCGCGAAGAACAGGATGATCATCGGCAGCACCCAGATCCGCCAGGTGCGCACGATCTCGAGCGCTTCCTTGCGCGCGAACACGAGAGTGCCGTTCACTTCGCGCTCCCGACCAGTTCGACGAAGACCTCTTCGAGGCCGACCTCTCCCGCCTCGAGCCGGGCCAGCCCGCTGCCGCGCGCGGCGACCATGGCCGGGATGTCGTGCTGGGCGGCGCCGAGATCGGTGACCGTGATCTCGATCGAACCCTGCGTCGGGCGGGTCACCGCGGTCGCCCAGGGGCGTTCGCCGAAATCCTCCGCGAGCGCGTCGGCGTTCTCGGTCACCTCGACGAGGATCTTCTCCTTGCCGTAGCGCGCCTTCAACTCGTCGATCGGCGCATGGGCGACCATGCGGCCGCGGTCGAGGATCGCGACGGTGTCGCAGACCCGCTCGACGTCGCTCAGGATGTGCGTCGAGAAGAAGACGGTGGTGCGTCCGCGCAGCGAGGCGATCATGTCGAGCACGTCCTTGCGGCCCATCGGATCGAGCGCGCTGGTGGGCTCGTCGAGCAGCAGCAGCCGCGGTGCGTTGATGAGCGCCTGGGCGATGCCGAGGCGCTGCTTCATCCCGCGCGAGTAGCCCCCGATCCTGGTCGTCACCCCGCTCAGCCCGGCGAGGTCGAGGAGCATGCTGGTCCGGTCCTCGAGGCGCGCGCCCGACATCCCGAACAGGCCTCCCGCGAAGCGCAGGAACTCCGGCGCGGTCATCCATCCGTAGAAGGCGGGGACATCGGGGAGGAAGCCGATCTCGGACCGCGCAGCGTTGTCGGCCGCGCCCACGTCGTTCCCGAACACCTGGATCGCCCCTCGCGTCGGCCGGGCGAGTCCCGTGATGAGGCGGAGGGTGGTGGTCTTCCCCGCACCGTTCGGGCCCAGGAACCCGAAGATCGACCCCTCCTCGATGTCGAGGGTGAGCGAGTCGAGGGCGGGCTTGCCGCCGTAGGACTTGGTCAATCCGGTCGCCCGGATGGCGGCGGTCACGGCCTCTTGGTTTCGTCGTCGCTGCCGTAGAGGGCGTCGGCGATCTCGGCGGCCGAGCGTGTGCGCTCGGGGGCCGAGGGCCCGGCGGACGGTTGCTCGACCGCCGGCGCGGGCCTGCGACCGATCGCGAAGTACAGGATCGCGCCGATGAGGTTGACGAGCAGGATGACGGCCACCCAGATCCACTTGTTGCCGAGGGCGACCGACGCGACCGGCCGACGATACAGATCGACGAGCGCGATGACGTCGAGCGTGATCTCGAGGAGCAGCACCACGCCCAGCCCGATCAGAACGCCGAGGGGAATCGTGGAGAGATCCAGATTGCTGCTCATGGGGGCCCTCCCTGCGCGACCGCCTGCGCAAACGAATCTAGTACCCGTGTGTCCAGCCCCCGCGGTCTGGGACACGGCAGGTCCCCGCGGTGATCACCCGCGAGGGCATGACGGCGAGGCTCGTGGCCTCCCGTGCCACCCGATCCGAACGTCAGAAGACGACGACCGGCTTGATGGTCAAGCCGGACTCGGAATCCGCAAACGCCTGATTGATGTCGCCAAACGCATAGGTCTTGATCAGCCGATCGAACGGGAACCGGCCGGCTTCGTAGAGCTCGACCAGATAGGGGATGAATGTCTGCGGCACGGCGTCTCCCTCGATCACCGCGGTCACGGTCGGCGAATTGACCAGGAACGCACCGATATCGACCGTCGCCTCCGTTCCCGGCGCAGCGGCTCCTACGAGAGCGGCGAACCCCTGCGGCGCCAGCGAATCCACCATCTGGCGGAACACCCCCGGCCGACCCGTGGTGTCGATCGCATAGTGTGCGCCGACTCCTGTGATCTCGTGCACACGGGCGACGGCATCCTCATGTCGGCTGTCGATGACATGCGTGGCGCCCAGTTCGGTGGCAAGCGCCAGACGCGCTGGGACGACGTCGACCATGATGATCGTCGAGCATTCGGCGACGACGGCAGCGAGCAGGGCCGAGTCGCCCACAGCTCCGGTACCGAAGATCACGATCGAGGACCCGGGCGCCGGCTTCAAGACATTCAGCACGGTGCCGGCACCGGTGGTGATGCCGCACCCCAGCGGACCGACGAGCTCCAGCGGCACCGAGGCGGAGACCTTGGCGACCGACCTGGCTGCGACGTTCGCGAATGATGCGAAGCTCGACTGCCCGAAGAAGTGGCTCCCCACGCTCGCGCCGGCTTCGCTCAGGCTGGTACTCCCGTCTTGGCGCCGGCCGCCGAAGTTCAGCGGGGGAAAGCTCGCGCAATATGCGGGATGCCCTGCGGTGCACTGAGCGCAGACACCGCACGAGTTGAACCCGAGTACCACGTGGTCGCCCACCGCGACGGATTCGACTCGGGCTCCGACCGCGGTCACCACTCCGGCACCCTCGTGACCCAGCACAACCGGGAGCGAGCCCGGCAGGATGCCATCCCTCACCAGCGCGTCGGTGTGGCACACCCCCGTGGCGACGAGACGGACTTGGACCTCATCGGGCCGCAGGTCGTCGAGCTCAAGGGTCGTGATCTCGAGGGGACGTCCGACGTCGCGCGTGATCGCGGCCGTGATCTGCATCGTCATTGGTTTCTCGTTCTTCAGAGGGGATCAGAAGGGATAGGTCGCGATGTCGCCCTGGATCGTCACCCATTGGGTCTCGGTGAACGCCTCGATGTTGGCCTCGTGCCCGCCGAATCGGGCACCTGTGCCGGACGCGCCGACGCCGCCGAAGGGAGCCTGAGCCTCATCGTCGACGGTCTGATCGTTGATGTGGAGAATCCCACTCGGCATCCGGTCCGCCAGCTCGAATCCCTTGTATGCGTTGCCGGTGAGGATCGCGAGCGACAACCCGAAGTCGGAACTGTTGACCAGTCCCACGAGTTCATCGATGCTCGAGAACTTGGTCACCGGGGCGACGGGGCCGAATATCTCCTCGTCGAAGGCCCGATGCCCGGGGCTCACGTCGGCAAGCACCGTGGCCTCGTAGAACAGCCGGTCGTAGTGGCCACCGGCGGTAAGGCGGGCTCCCGCAGCCACGCTGTCGGTCACGATCGCATGTATCTTGTCCCGCTGACCGGCATCGATGATCGGCCCCAAGGGGGCTCCGCTCGAGGGCGGGCCAACCGGAATGTGAGCCGCCTTCTCCGTGAGGAGTTCGACGTACCGGTCATACAGGTCTGCGTGGACCAGGTGGCGGCCGGTGGTCATGCAGATCTGCCCCTGATGAAGGAACGACCCCCATGCGCCCGCCGATGCAGCCGCCTCGACGTCGGCGTCCTGAAGGACGACGAGCGCGTTGTTGCCCCCGAGCTCGAGGTGCACGCGCTTGAGGAGCTGACCGCCGCGGGCACCGATGGCGCGTCCAGCGGGTGTCGAGCCCGTGAACGAGATCACCGGGACCCGCGGTTCGTCGACGAGCGCGGTGCCGACATCGGCACCACCGGGGACCACACTGAACAGCCCCGCAGGCAGTCCGGCTTCTTCGAGGATGGCCGCGAAGAAGAGCCCGCCCGTGACGGTCGTGCGCGGATCCGGCTTGATGATGACGGCGTTTCCGAGTGCGAGCGCCGGCGCGATGGAGCGAGCGGACAGAATGCCGGGGAAGTTGAACGGCGAGATGATTCCCACCGTGCCCACCGGCACACGCCGCGCCATGCTCAGCCTCGGCCGACCGCTTCGGAGGAGCTGGCCGTACGGCACCATCGCCGTGGCGGACGCGAGGTGGAACTCCGCAGCGACGAGGCCCGCTTCGAACGCCGCCTTGCCTCCGGCCGAACCGGCTTCGTCTGACAGCCATCGCGCGAGTACATCGACGTTCCGCTCGATGAGCGCCGCAGCGCGACGGAGCACCGCGGACCGTTCTTCTGGGCTGGTGGCCGCCCACTCTCGCTGGGCGGTCTGAGCGACGTCTGCGGCGGTGTGGACATCGGCCGCGCTGCCGGTCGAGTAGCTGCCGATGATGTCACCCGTCGAAGGAGACGTGATGTCGGCCACCGAACCCAGCTCGGTCCACCCCCCGAGATAGGTGCGCCCGTTCCAGCCGGCCTGATCGAAAAACGTCATGGTCATTCCCTTCGACATCGGCACAGGAGCACCGCAGAGATCGGCCGCCGTGCGACCCACCGTCATTCAACACGGCGCCCGTCGGCGAGGAATCAGCAAACTGTGCAGACAAATGCGGCCGTTTGCAATTCGTGCACGATCGCGTTCGCAGCTGCGCGTGAGGCGCGAACTCCCTTGACCCCGTCGACAGGCCGGTGTTAGCTTCACTCGCACGCGCGCAAGGAGGCAGTCGTGGTTGTTCTCAAGGCTGAGAGCGCCGATGAGTGGGAAGACGTTGTCAGCAACTGCTTCGTTCCGTTACGCACTTCGGCGTTCAGTGCGGGGTTTCACGGGCAGATGGAACATGTTCGCCTCGACGAGCGCGTCTCGGTATCGGTGGTGACCACCGACGGAACGATCGCGGAACGAACGCCGCGGCTGGCGGCTCACTCCGAGAATGACGACCTCCACATCTCCCTGCAGGCCTCATCGCGTGGCCTTGTCAGTCAGGGCGGGCATCGTGTCCCGGTCGGACCGGGTTCGGTCTCGACGTACGCCACCGACTCGCCCTACTTTCTCGACTACTCGGCGCCAGAGCAGCGACAGGTGATCATCCAGGTCTCTCGGTCTGCCCTCAAGCTGCCCATGTCGATGGTCGCCGAGTCCTGTGCACGCCTCGCGGTGCCCCAGTCCGACGCCGCGCGAGTTCTCTTCTCCTACGTGGCGTTGCTTCAGGAGAGATCGGCAGCAGGACAGCTCACCGACCCCGAGGAAGCAGCGGAGATCACCAAAGACCTCTCTTCCACGATGATCCAGGGTTCCTTCGGCCACGGCCGGGTGGTACCTCGATCTCCGGGTGGAATGATGTTCACCATCCGCGACTTCATCACCGCCAACGTCGCCACCTTGCGCGTCGACGACATCGCCCACGAGTTCTACATGTCACGCCGCAGTCTGTACAACCTGTTCGGTCGAACAGGAACCAGCCCGGCCGACTACTTGCGCAACGTCAAGCTGGGCAACGCTGCAGCGATGCTCACCGATCACAAGTATGCGACCTGGTCGGTCCGTCGAATCGGCAGCGAGTGCGGCTTCCCGGATGCGACCAGCTTCAACCGCGCCTTCCGGCGCGAGTTCTCGTGCACCCCGCTCGAGTGGCGGCGATCGTCGCCGGAGTTCCAGCACGGCGAGTCTCAAGTCGCCTGACTCCGGTCTCACCGTCGAGCCGCGGTCTGCGGCTATCGCCGGTCGGCAAGGGTCTCCTTGTGCCCGCGTTGCAGAGCCAAAGAGCTCGGCACCACTCGGTGTCCGACCGGGAACACGGTCAGATTGAACCGGCTGCTCAACTCTCCCCAGATGCCTTTGGGAAAGAACAGAGTGATCAGAATCGCCAGCAGACCGAGCACCACGAGGTACCACAGTCCGACTTGGCCGAAATAGAAGTCCATCACGTAGTAGACGACCGCGCCGATGATCGGTCCTTCGATCGTCCCTATCCCGCCGATCAGGACCATGAAGATCATGAACGCGGAGTAGCTCACGCTGAAGATCTGGGAAGGCGATGCAACCCCGATCGCCTGAAGGCAGATCACCGAACCGACGAGCGACGCGCCGATCGCGGCGATCACGAAGACGATGCGTTTGGTCCGGTTGACGTTGATCCCGACAGCGCGAGCTGCGACCTCGTTGTCGCGAATGCTTTGAAGCGCGATTCCCATGCGACTGCGGAGCAGGAGGAACGTGGCGACAAGGGCCGCGACGAGGATGCCGAGTGCAAGCCAGTACGTGAAGAGATTCCGGAAGATCGGGTCTTCGGTGTAATTCGAGATGCTGCGACCCCTGCCGGCGCCCAGTGCATCGACGCGGATGATGATCTGCCGCACGGCTTCCGCGAGGACCCAGGTTCCGATGGCGAAGTACCCTCCCCGCAAGCGAAAGGCGACGAAGGACAGAGGGAGCGCAATCAGCCCGACCGCAATGGAGGCGACGATCGCACTGCTGTAGGGGTCGAGCCCGAGGTCGTTGAAGACGAATACCCCGTACGCACCCAGCCCGATGTACGCCTGTTGGCCGACGGAGACCATGCCCGCGTATCCAGCGAGGAGGTTCCACATCGACGCCAACGTGATCAGGTAGAAGAGCTTGATCCACGAGCTCGTGATCGAGGGATCGACGACATACGGGGCGATCGCCAAGACGATGAACAACCCCGCCGCGACAACCGCCGTGACCGTGACCTTCGTCCGGTAGCGGTCGATGCGGATCGGGCCTGATAGGTCGCGGGACATCTATGCAGCCACCTTGCTCTGTACGATGCCCGTCGGACGGAACACCAGGATCGCGATGAAGACGAGGTTGCCCACGAGCAGCGGGAGTTCGGGGCTGATCTGGCCGGCGACCGTTTGCGCCACGCCGAGTACGACCCCGCCCGCGAGCGTGCCCCAGAGCGACCCCAGGCCTCCGATGATCACCGCCTCGAATGCGAACAGGACGGTTGTCTGCCCGTCGAAGGGAGTCACCCCCCCTTGGCGGATCCCGAAGAACACTCCGGCGAGTGCGGCGACGGCGAACGCGATCGCCATCGCGAATGCGTACACCCTGCGGTAATCGACTCCCATGAGTCGGAGCGTCTCGGAATCGTCCGCTGCCGCTCGCATGAACCGACCCATCCGGGTTCGAGCGAGGAACAGCTGCAGCGCCGCGATCAGCGCGATGGCGACCACCAGGGTGATGAGTTGAAGCACCCCGACGGTGATGCCACCGAAGGTGATGCTCTGCACCGCCAAGTCCCCGGTGGGGAGGGCCTTCTTGTTGTTGGTGAATATCTCGATCAGGCCGTTGGGAATGATGATCGCCATTCCGAAGGTGACCAGGAGAGGTGCGAGCTCGCCCAGCCTCAATGCTCGTTGGAGGATCAGCCTCTGAATCCAGTAGCCGAAGATGCCCATCACCGGGACTGCGACGAGGAGGCCCACCCACACGTTGAGCCCGAGACCCGTGAGGGTGACGAACGCGAGGTACGCCCCCAAGGTCATGATCTCCCCGTGTGCGAGGTTGACGACCCGCAGCACCCCGAACGCGATCGACAAGCCGAGGGCGGCCATCGCGAACAACCCGCCCAGCAGGATGCCCTGAACCAGTGCATTGAGAAAGGCCATGATCAGTCGAGTCCGTTCAGGTCGCCCGTATCGGAGAAGGAAGCGATGGAGTGGCCGAAATAGGCATCGGTGATCTGCTCGTGAGTGAGTTGGCCGGGGGTGCCCTCGAGCACGACGTGACCCTCGAGCATGCAGATGATGCGGTCGGCGACGGCAATGGTCCGGCTGAGATCCTGCTCGACCAGGATGATCCCGAGGCCGGTCTTCCGTACGCCCTCCAACGAGACGTAGAGCTCATCGATCACGATCGGAGCGAGACCGAGAGAGACCTCGTCGAGGAGCAGGACCTCCGGGTTGGACATCAGAGAGCGACCGATGGCGACGGCCTGCTGCTGCCCGCCGGACAGCCGCGACGCGTTCCGGTTGAGGATCGGGCCGAGCATCGGCAGTGCGTCGAGCACTGTCTCGACGTTCCACGGACCGCTGCGACGAGAGCCGGCACCCACGATGAGGTTTTCGCGGACGGTCAGGCTCGCAAACAGGCGACGTCCTTCGGGCACCAGAGAGATGCCGAGGCGATTCCTCGCGAAGTCGCGGAGGCGAGTCACGTCTTGGTCCTTGTAGATGACAGACCCGGAGGTCGGTGAGTGGGCTCCCGCCAGCACTCTGAGCAGGGTCGACTTGCCGGCACCGTTGGCGCCGACGAATGCGACGAGCTCGCCCTCGTCAAGCGACAGCGAGATGTCGGAGATCGCTCTCGAGTCGCCGTATCCGGCGACGAGAGACCGTGCCTCGAGAAGAGTCATTCGATTGCACTCCCCAGATAGACGCGACGAACCTCAGTGCTCGCCATCACCTCGTCGGGTTTGCCGTCGGCGATCAGGGTTCCTGCGGCGAGGCACACCAGTCTCTCCACCACAGCCAGAAGGGCTTTCACCACGTGCTCGATCCAGATGATGGTGATGCCGGCGTCTCGTAGGCCCGCGATGGTCTCGATCAGACTGACGCATTCCGCTTCGGTGAGCCCGCCGGCGATCTCGTCGAGCAGCAAGAGGCTCGGATCGCTGGCAAGCGCCCGCGCGAGTTCGAGTCGCTTTCTCGCCAAGAGCGGCAGTTTGCCCGCCGGGGTATTCGCGAGGTCGATCATTCCGGCCAACTCGAGCGCGTGCAACGCCATCTCATCGGCCGCACGACCGCGGAGGCCAGCTCCATACGACGCTCCCGAGAGTGCGTTCTCGAAGACGGTCAGGTTCATGAAGGGGCGAGGGATCTGGAAGGTCCGCCCGATGCCGGCCCGTGCTCGCACATCAGGGGTCAGGCGCGTGACGTCGCGCCCGTTGAAGGCGATGGTGCCCGACGACGCTCGTTCAGTGCCGTTGATCACACTGAGCAATGTCGACTTGCCCGCCCCGTTCGGACCGACGACACCCAATGCCTGACCCCGGGGGACAGCAAGATCGATCTCCGTCAAGACGTGAAGTTCTCCGTAGGACTTCGCCACGGATGTCACTTCAAGAATCGAACTCACTGTCCCCACCTGGTCCGCCGCCGTCTACTTGAAGGTGATGGGCGCGAGAGCGCGATCGACCTTCAGGTTGGGGAGGGTGCCCTTGTCAACCACGACCCACTCCCAGCCACCGCTGGACGTCTTCTGCCACTGACCGACCGCAGTCGGGATGACCGCGACTCCGGGGAAGGGTCCCTTGGCGAAGTCGATCTGGCCGCCGAGGGTCATCATGTTCACCTTGTCGAGCGCGCTGTTGACCGCCTTCTTGTCGTGAGGGTTGCCCGACTTGGTCAATGCTGCGCTCGCGAGTTCGAACAGCGTCTCGTTCAGCGGGGTCGCCTGGTTCCAGGTCAGGCCCTTCCCCTGCGGGCTTGCTGCGAAGTTCGAGATCCACTTGTCAGGTGTGGTCCCGTCGAAGCTCGACTTGTAGGGGAACGACGGCCCCCACCACGTCGTGAACGCGAGTCCGACGCCCAAGTCGTTCGGGATCGACGGGACGGTCGACGGGAAGAAGAGCGCCTTGCCCACGGTCGCCACCTTGGGGTGGAATCCCTGCTGCGCCGCCTGAGTCCAGAAATTCACGAAATCAGGAGGGATCGGCACGCCCGAAACGATCTGGACGTCGGCCGCCTTGAACTTCTGGATGATCGACGTGAAGTCCTGATTGCCGTCCTCGTACGGACCCGGGTCGACGATCGTGTAGCCGGCCTTGGCGGCAAACGGGGTGTAGCCGGTCTTCGGGTCACGGAAGGCGGCACCGTCGGCATCGTTCGGCCAGAGCACGCCGACCACCTTGTTGGTTTGGACCTGATCCCACGCCTTGGGCTCCACGTCGCCGAATCCCTCGATGCCGAAGAAGAAGTGGTGCGTCCACTTCATCGGCTTGTCGGCGCTGAAGCCTCCGCCGAAGACAACCGCCTGCCACGGCGTGATCGTGGTGATGCAGGGAGTGGCATTCGCCTCGCATTGGGCGATGACGGGGTTGGTCGTCTCGGGAGTGGACGTCGCCAGCATGAGATCGACCTTGTCCTGAGTGATCAGCTGCTGAGCGAGCTCGCCGGCCTTCGCCGAATCCGATCCGGAATCCTTGTTCAGGATGTCGACCTTGTAGGTCTTCCCGCCGATTTTGAGTCCGTCTTTGAAGTGGTCGCGGACGACGCTCAGCATGTACGCGTCGCCGTCGCTGAAGCCGGCGTAGGCACCGGTGACGGGGGAGATATAGCCGATCTTGATCGTGTCGTTCGTGCTTGTGCCTGATCCAGCCGGCGCGCAGCCGGCGAGCACGAGAGCCGTGATCGAGAGCGCTGCCGCGGTGACCGCCACACGGCGAAGTACACCTGCCTGGGAAACGCCTGGTGCGAGGAGCCTCATTGTCGTCCAATCACTCATGGCCCACAGCGTCGTGAGCGACTTCAGATTAGAAACACGTGCGGTTGTCGAGTGCTCCGTCAAGGCGATCATGCGCAAAATGCCAACGCCGTGTTGGCGCGGCCGAACCTAGGCTGAGTGCCATGCGAACTCGGGGGTTGGGGGCGGTTGTCGTCGCCAGCCTGATGGTCGGATCACTGACCGGCTGCAGCGGAGTCGAGTCGGGCGCGAGCGCGAAAAGCCAGCTCCTGACAGCCGTCGACGGCTCGGTTCAGAAGTTCGATCACGGCGGCGGAAGCGAGACGACCTCGGTCGATCGGCACCAATACGCCCTCATCTTCGACCCTCATGCCCCGCAGGGACGGCAGGTCGTGACCGCAGACCTCTCCGACCCCGCTTCCCCGGCCTTCGGTGCAACCTCTTCGATCGCGATCCGGTCGATGACCGCCTTGATCTCGAAGACCCCCTCGAGCCAGGTGAAGCGCTCCCAGGACAGCTACGTCATCGACTCGGGGAGCGTGCACATGCAGATCGTCACGGCCGATCAGCTCGTGAGCGAGATCGTTCTTTCCGCAGGCGCAGGCGGCAGCGATGCTCAGCAGGACATCCTCGTGACCTACGGAATCACGCCTGCCGCTCGGCGGATCTTCAACCGAGTCGCCACACCTTAGTGACCTTCGAATCGGGCGCACGGCACATTCTGGCTCTCGGCGCGGAGCGTCGTGACACTACTTCAGGCTGACACGGAACACCCGCGCGGCGAACCCGCCCGCTGAACGCCGGAGCGCTCGTCCGGGAGAGGATGCCCCAACAGGCTGCGCTGGGCTCCTCTCCCAACCGCTTAGAGCTGCTCCTCGGGTACGCGAGACGACACAGAATCAAGCCGGGCGCGGGAATCCGCGTCCAAGGAGAATCTCCCGATCGCCGTGAGCGCGGGAAGCTGATCAGCGGTCCGCACGCTCGCGAGCGGCGCGACGACGCCCGGTGCGTCGCGCAACCATGCCAGTGCGACTGTCGGAACCGCGACGTTCTGCTCACGCGCGATCTCGTGCAGAACGTCGACCACCGCGAATGACTCGGGCGAACTGTATTTTTCGGTGAACACCCGACGGTCCGACCGATTGACCTCTTCCGCGCTGCCGTACTTGCCCGAAAGAAGACCGCTCGCCAGACCGAAGTAGGGCACGACACCGATCTGCGCGGCCTGCACGATCGGAGCCAGCTCGCGTTCGTATGGCTGCCGGTGCACCAGGTTGTAGTGCGGTTGAAACGCCACCGGGAGTTCCCAGCCATGCGCCCGAGCGACCGAGATCCACTCTTCAAGCCGCTTCGCCGTGTAGTTCGACAAGCCGACATGACCGATCTTGCCCTGCTGCTGCAGCTCGTGGAAGGTTGCCGCGCTCTCTTCGACAGGCGTTGCCGGGTCGTCGTAGTGCGCGTAATAGACGTCGATGCGGTCGACCCCGAGTCGGCGAAGCGATTCCTCGACGCCGCCGCTGATGGAAGCCCGGCCCAGTCCCAAGAAGTCGGGATGGCGGCTCACCTTGGTCGCGATGAGCACATCGTCACGGAGGTCCCGCGATGCGAGCCAGCGACCGATGATGATCTCCGACTCCCCGCCCACGTTGCCCTCTGCCCAGATCGAGTAGTTGTCGGCCGTGTCGATGAGATTGCCGCCCGCCTCGACGAAGGCGTCGAGGATCGCGAACGAGGTCGCCTCGTCGGCCGTCCACCCCAGAGTGTTCGCCCCGAGCGCCAGCGGAAAGACGTTCAGATCGGAATTGCCCAAGCGTGTCATGTGAATCTTCTCTGTCGAACTTCAAGGAAGTACGGCCACCGGCCGCACAGGCGATCCGCTGGCCCCGACCATCGCCAGGGGCGAGCAGAAGAAGGCGAACTCGGTAACGCCTGTCTCCGCCAGGGCCTCGAGGTTCATACTCTCGAGCAGGTGAATGCCGCGGCGCGCGAGCATCTCCATGTGAACCGGAAGCACGAGACCGTGCGGCGACGTCACCTCGACCGTGCCGGTGTCGGCCCCGACGAGGAAGACTCCACGGTCGCCGAGCCAGTGAGCCGCTTCGATATCGATACCCGGTGCACCGGATTCCTCTCCGAGGTAGCGGTGCGGTTCGTTCCACAACAGGCCCCAACCGGTTCGGATGATGACGCAGTCGCCTGAGTCGATCCGGACTCGGCTCGTCGACTCGAAGCGCTCAAGGTCGGCGACGGTGACCGCGACCCCGCCTCCGAGCGGCGCACCGTCATGCAAGGCGGGGACGTCGATGAAGACACCACGCTTCACGATCGGTGCGACCTGATGGATCGACCCCACGACGAGCCCGTTGACGCCGTCCTGTGCCTGGTCGGCCGGTGTGCCGTCGAAGAGCAGTCCATCCTTGGCGACGTGTCCGAGCGCGTCGAGATGCGTCCCGCTGTGCCCGGACATGCTCACGAACTCGTTGCAGCCCCAGTAACCGTCGGCGAGCTCGAAATCGCCGAGACGATAGTTCGGGATCATCTGGTATTCGGGCGCGCTCGGGAAGTTGGGCATGCCCTTGGTCAGTGGGTGGGCGAGGTCGACCACTCGGGTGTTCGCGCCGATCTCGAGCTTCATCTGCTCCTCCTTCTCGTTGTCGCGTCGCGGACTGCCGCGACCAGCCGGTCGATATCGTCGTGGTTGTTGAAGTAGTGCACGCCGATCCGCAACCGGGATCCGAGCAGCGTGGCCTTGACTCCCGCGGCCTCGAGGCCGCGACCGACGCGGCCGGCGGAGTCGCCGAGTTCGACCACGGCGATGTGCGAGTCCGACGCGGCGACGACAGAGGCAATGCCGATGTCGGCCACCTCCGAAGCGAAGCGCGACGCGAGACCGACGCAGTGCCGCTCGACATCCTGCGGGTCGAGCCGCTCACGCAGGCCCAATGCCGCCACCGCACCGATCCACGAGAACCAGGCCGGCGAGGTGTCAAGCCGGGAGGCCGTCGGCGGCAGTTCGAGATCGCCCCCGAAGTACCCGTAGGGGGGGTCTGTGCTCTTCCAACTCGGCAGCAGGGGTGCGAGGTCGGCCGGACGATCTTCTGGAACGATCAACCAGGCCGCGCCCCGTGGGCAGAGCAGCCATTTGTAGCCGTGAACGAGCACGTAGTCCAGCCCGAGCGACGACAGGTCGTGGGCGAGCACGCCCAGGGATTGGGTGAGATCGGCGGCGACGCGGACGCCCCGCTCCGCGGTGACAGTCCGAAGGCGCTGGAGATCGACGCGGCGCCCGGTCGAGGTCAGAGTGTCGGAGACAGCAACGAGAACCGTGTCATCACGGAGGGCGCTGAGGAGTCCGTCTTCGGTGACGGCTCCGTCGACTGAGGGCACCCGGATCACGGGGTTGCGTCGCTGATCGAGCGCCAGCAGTGGGTACAACATGCTGCGGTACTCGCAGTCGCCGACCACGACCGAGCCGGGCGGCAGGGCGCGCGCGATGGTCGACATCCCCTCGGCGACAGACCCGAGCACCGCGACCCGCTCGGAGCCGACACCGGCGAAGCGGGCGAACGCGTCACGTGCGGCGTCGACGGCAGCGTCCCAGTCCCGCCACGCGAAGTCGCCGCGTTCCCAGTCTGCGAGGGCACCCCGCAATGCCATTGCCACCGGGGCGGCGGCCGGCGGGCTGCCCGGCGTGTCGAACCAGGCCCACCGGTCCAGCGCCGGAAAGAGGTCCCGGAAGTCGGCAGGGCTCAGCAACTCGGTCGAAGAAGGGGTCATGACGGGGGAACCGCCGCCCATCCTTCGATCTCGACGAAGAGCTGGGGCTTCGCGAGCGCGGCAACGACGGCGAGCGAGTGCCCCGGGTATTCGCGCGACCCGAACCAACGGGCATAGACCTCGTCGCGCGCGGCGTAGTAGCCGGTGAGAGCGGCCGCGCCGGCGACGAACGACAGCAGACGCACCAGATGAACGGGTCGCAGCCCGGCAGCGTCGAGCAGGGATTCGATGTTGTGGAAAGTCGTCAGCGTCTGCTGATACGAGTCGTCGGCGATCTCACCGTCGGGACCGGTGCCGACCTGTCCGGCGATGAAGAGGAGTGCGGATCCCGGGGGAACGAGGGTGAGATGGCTGTACTTGCCGATCGGGTCGCTGATCCCCTCGGGGTTCCAGTGTCGCGGAGTGGTATCAGTCAATGTCTTCTCCAATGCGTTGGTCGCCGAGAAGTGGCGAGGGCGACCCAGGCCGGCCGCCCTCGCCACTGGCTCAACCGAGGCCCTCGACGTTGCCGAACTTCTGCAGGATGCCGGTCTTCACGAGGTACTCCGACTCCTTCGGCAGTGCAGGCATCTTGATGAGGTCGGCGGTGCCGGGCGTGAAGTAGGTGTCGATGTTGTCCGTGGTGATGACGACCTGCGGCGGTGCGGTGAGTGCGGGGGTCTTGACCCCGTCATGCACGGCGACGGCCATCGCGAGCACGAACTCGCCCCAGTAGGGGAAGAATCCCACCTGGTCGGTCACCCACGGACCACCGGCCCGCAGCTTCTCGAATCCGGGCTCGGTTCCGCCGTAACCGGAGACCATCGCGCTGTTCGTCCGCCCTGCGGCGTCGATCGCACGCAGTGCGCCGATCGTCGTGTCGTCGCTCACGGTGTAGACGACGATGTTGTTGCCCGCCGGGATGGTCTGCAGTGCGGTCTGCATCGAGGAGTAGCCGCTGTCGACCGTCAGACCCATGTCGGCCTGCAGATCCTTGGTGCCCGGGATCGAGGTTGTCGTCGGCGTGATCGCCGAGGACTTGGTCGCCTTCATGCCGGTGGCGAGAGTCGACAGCTTCGCGTAGAAGCTCGTGACGGCGATGTTGACCGACTCGCCCAACGTGGAGGCCTGACCGATCACGACTGAAGTGTTGTCGGCCGTCCAGCCCTTGGCCTTCATCTTGGCGGCCATCGCCTCAGCCCCCATTTCGGCGAGCGCCACCTGATCGAAGTTGAAGAAGCTACACCCCTTCACCGGAACGTTGAGCGCGATGCAGGGGATGCCTGCGGTCGAGAAGGTCTGACCCACGCGGTCGGTGGCGTCCGCCGCCGACGGGTACTCGACGATCACATCTGGCTTGGCTGCGACCATGAGCTGCGCGTTGCTCAGCATCGTCGCGGCATCGCCGTTGTTGTCATAGACGGTGACCGTGGCGCCGAGCTTCTTTGCCTGCTTCACGAATTGGTCCGACTGGGCGACGTAGACCGAACCGGCACTGGTCGGGATCGCGAAGGCGAACTTCACGCCCTTGAGACTGGTGCCCTTGATGCCGCTCGAGGTTGACGCGCTTTGCGCGGCGCACCCGGCGAGAAGCATCGCTGCTGCGGCGAGCGTCGCCAGGACGGCCACGACGCGGGGAGGCTGTTTCATGCGTTTCTCTCTTTCCTTGGGTCAGTTGGTTTGGTGCATTCGGGAGGTGGCGAATTGGGGAATGGGACGCAGCGGTGGCGGGGTCACGCCGATCGGCGCGAGCGCTCCTGGAGTCGGCTCAGAGTGACGGCGGCGACGAGGACGACTCCCGAGACGACCTGCTGATAGAAGCTGGGAACCAGGAGAAGGGTCATCCCGTTGGCGATGATCCCGAGCAGGAGCACGCCGATGACCGCACCGGGGACGCTGCCGCGCCCACCGGTGAGCGCTGCGCCTCCGAGCACGACCGCCGCGAGGCTCTGCAGAGTGATCGTCGCCCCGATCGTGCCCGACGCCGCGAGGAGCTGGCTCGCGAGAACGACGCCTCCCAACGCGGCGAGGATTCCGGAGAACACATACGGAGCGCTCCCCACGACGACGGTGCGCACCCCGGCGATCCGCGCTGCCTCGAGATTTCCGCCGATCATGTAGATCCTTCGGCCGAGGATGGTGTGCGCGAGCAGGACGTGGACGACGACAGCGAGCGCCACCATCAGCAGAACGTGCCAGGGCAGGCCCGCGATGGCGGGGTCGCCGAGGACGCCGGCCTCCGGCTTCATCGAGATGGTCTGACCGTGGGAGATGATGAACGCGATCCCGCCCGTCACCGAGAGCGTCGCCAGTGTTGTGATCAGGGGGTTCACTCGGATCAGCACGATGAAGAACGCATGCACGATTCCCACGAGAGCCCCGACCAGCAAGGACAGGACCAGTGCGACGGCGAGCGGGAGGCCTTCGTTCGTGAACACCGCGAACAGAACCGCGGACAGGGGGATCACACCGCCGATCGAGAGGTCGAAGCCGCCCGAGATGATGACCATCAACTGGCCGAGAGATGCGAGCATGATGACGCTCGCCGCCGACACGACAGTCGTGAGATTGCTGATCGTGAAGAAGCCGCTCGCCGTCACGCTGAAGAACACGGACACGACAATCAGAAGGCCAGCGACGAAGGCGACGGCCGGGAGCCGACCGAACCAGTTCGCGGTGGAAGGGGATGTCTCGATCATTCGCTGCTCCCGGATGCGATGGAAAGTGCCTGGGCGGTGGTCTTGCGGTCGGCGGTCAACTCGGAGACGATGCGGCCGTCGCGCATGATCAGCAGGCGATCCGTGGCGTCGACGGCCTCCTGCAGATCTGAGGTCACGAGCAGCACGGCGTGGCCCGCCCTGGCGTAGTCCTCGAGCTGGAGATGGATCTGCGCGCGCGAGCCGACGTCGACGCCACGAGTGGGCTCGTGCAGCACCAGGATGTCCGGCTCGGCCAGCAGGCGGCCGGCAAGCAGGATCTTCTGCTGGTTTCCGCCGCTGAGTTCGCCGACCTCCTGGTCGAGGCCGCGCGCGCGCACATCGGCGCGTGCCATGGTCTCGACGCCGACGCGGCGCTGGGACCGCGCACGGATGAACGGGCCGGCGACGAAGCGGCCCAGCACCATGACGGTCAGGTTCTCGACGACCGTCTGGTTCAACGCCAGCCCGTCGACTTTCCGCTCCGCGGGAACATAGGCGATGCCCTGGCGTCGAGCGCTGCGAGGCCGCCGCGGAACAGGGAACGAACGAGGACCCGCAGTGACCGTGCCCGCGATACGACGTCCGAGGTGGCCGCCAAGCCCGCGAGCCACCGTCTCCGCTCCCGAACCGACGAGGCCGAAGACGCCGAGGACCTCACCGGCTCGCAACTCGAGATCGCACTGCTCGAGGCGCGGTGTGCCGTCACTCGACCATCCACGCAACAGGATCGGCGCACCGAGCACTGATATCGACGACCTTGCGCGCTCTTCGACGAGGTGCTCAGGACCGAGCATTCGTTGCACGGTCTGGGCGGGCGTCGTCGATGCGATCGGCGACAGGTCCTCCAGGTTCCCGTTGCGCAGCACCGCAATCTCATCGGCGATGTCGAAGGTCTCGTTGAGGTGATGACTGACGTAGATCAGAGCGACACCCTCGCTCTTGAGCCGATGCAGGTGGCCGAGCAGCATGGCGCTCTCCTGGGCATGCAACGACGCGGTGGGTTCGTCGAGGATCACCAGCTCGGCGTTCCCCATCAACGCCTTCGCGATCTCGATGAGCTGGCGCTCCGCCAGGCTCAGATCGAGCATCGTGCGCCGAACGTCGATGTCGAGTTCGAGCCGACGCAATGCCTCGGCGCTGTCGCGACGCATGTCTCGTTGAGTAGTCCAGAATCGGTGCCGCGGCCAGTTGGACAGCATGAGGTTCTCGGCGACCGACAGGTCGGGAAGATAGGCGAGCTCCTGCGGAATGATCTGGATGCCCGCGGCTCTCGCCTCGCGCGGACTGCGGAAGGTCCGCTCCATTCCGTGGACTTTCAGATGACCACTTGTCGCGGGGGTCTTGCCGCTGACGATGGATAGCAGGGTGGACTTGCCTGCGCCGTTCTCGCCGACGAGGCCGAGGCAACTGCCGGCATCCAGGGTGAGGTCGACGTCGCGTAACACGCTGACGGCGCCGTAACTCTTGCCGACTCCGCGGAGCTCGAGCACGGGGGCGCTCATGACGCGCCCGCCTTGCGCGTGACCGGGAGGCGACGACCGGTGCCGCCGCCCAGTTGGGTGGCGAGCGCCGCCGCTTCGAGAACGGCGTTGGCGAGGGTGCCCGCCTGAGCCGCGAAGCGGCTCGTCGCCGCGGAGACCGTGAACGACCCGAGGGGCTGGCCGTCGGCGTCGAAAAAGGGCGCCGAGACACAGCAGACCCCGTCGCTGAACTCCTCGTCGTCGATCGCATATCCGGTTCGGCGCACCTGCTCGAGCCGAACGAGGAGCTCGTCGAACGAGCCGATGGTGTTGGCAGTCAACTTCTCGAAGCGGGTGCCCTGCAGCATGACCTCGACGAGCTCCTGGGGGAGGTAGGCCAGCACGCTCAGGCAGGAGGCGCGCGCGTGAAGGTTGGCCCCGTATCCGACGTCGAGGTTCCCGACGGCGATCGGCCCCGACCCACTCAGGAACTGCTGGATGACCATGGTCCCGTTGCGCCAACCGGCGACGTAAGCGGTCTCGTGCGTCTGAGTGTGCAGGCGGGTCAGGATGGCCGAGAGCTCGGCCCGGGGGCCGAACTGCCGCTCGAGGTGGTACCCGAGTGCGCCGCCGCGCGGGCCGACGTCGTACTTCCCGTTGGGGGTGCGGGTGATGTACTCCTCCGAGACGAGCGTCCGCAGCAGGTGGTAACACGTGGCCTGATGCAACTCGAGTTCGGTGGCGATCTGCCGGGCGGTGGCCTCGCCCTCCCCGCGGGCGACGATATTGAGCACGGCGAGGCCCCGCAGCAGTGTCTGCAGGATCACGGGTTCGCGACTCTCGTTCATCATCCTCCTCGGGATGCGCTCGACCGTACGAGCAGTGGAAACGGAAATACAACAGAGTGAACTGCGATTTGCACTATTACGAACAAGAGCCACACGCCGGAAACAAAACGACGGGTCTAACGGTGGGCGAGAACGCCGCCGTCGACGTTCAGGGTGTGTCCCGTCACGTAGTCCGCGTCGTCGCTCAGCAGGAACGCGATCGCGCCTGCGACGTCCTCCGGGGTCGCGAACCGCTTGGCCAGGACGCGAGCCAGCATCCGTTGCTGGTAGCCCGGGTCGGCCGCCGCGCTGAGTCCCATGGGCGTCGCGATGGGACCCGGCGCAACAGCGTTGACGCGGATCCGGTGGGGGGCGAGTGACACGGCAAAGCCGCGGGTGAGGGCGCCCACTGCGCCCTTGGTCGCGGCATACGCGACGTTCTCCTCGGTGGCTTCCGATCCGGCAACCGACGAGATGTTGACAATCGCGCCGCCCAGGGATGCGGCAGCCATCGCACGCGCCACGACCTGCGAGACCAGGAAGGTTCCTCGCACGTTGACGGCGAACAGGGCGTCGAAGTCCGCGTCGGTGATCTCGAGCGCCTGGGCCGGCCGGTAGATCCCCGCGGAATTGACGAGTGCCGTCGGCGTCCCGAGCCGATCGACGACCGTCGCGACGGCGGCTTCGACTGCGTCGCGGTTCGTCACGTCGACCGGAACCGTGATGACGTCGGCGTTCGCGTCCCAGGCCTGCGCGAGCGCCTGGGCCGAGACGTCGAGCACCGCGACGTCATACCCTCCTGCGAGAAGGCGCTCCGCGGTCGCTCTCCCGATCCCGCTCGCGCCTCCGGTGACGACCGCGACTCGCTTCGGACCTGTCATGACTGCTCCTCGTCCTCTGGCCGCGCTCGGTCGGCGAACTGCTCGATGGTCTCCCGCAGAACGCGCACGATCAGCGCGATCTCCTGCTCGGTGACGACGAACGGCGGGCTGATCTGGATCGTGTTGCCTCGGATCACCCGCAGCAGCACGCCGCGATCGAGCGCGACCGCGGCAACCCGATCGCCCGGGATCTCCGGCTCGAGCTGAACTCCGGCCAGGAAGCCGGCGCCTGAGCGCACCTCGACGACGCCGGGCTGGTCGCGCAGCACCTCGAGCTCGCGAACCAGGACGGTTTCGAGCTCGGCGGCTCGCTCGACGAGGTTCTCCCGCTCCAGGATGTCCAGATTCGCGAGGGCGATCGCGCACGCGGTCGCGTGCCCCGAGTAGGTGACCCCATGGCGGTAGATCGGAGCGTCGGGTCCGTCGAAGAAGCGCTTCCAGAGCCGCGGCGCCACGAAGACAGCGCCAAGCGGAGCGTAGCCGGAGGTGATCCCCTTCGCCGTCACGATCATGTCGGGGGCGATCCCGAACCGCTCGACGGCGAACCACCGCCCCGTCCTGCCGAACCCGGTGACCACCTCGTCGGCGATCAGCAGGATGTCGTGAGCCCGGGCGAGTTCCTGCATCCGTTCGAAGTACCCGGGTGGCGGGGCGATGATCCCTCCCGAGCCGATCACCGGTTCGGCGATGATCGCCGCGATCCGGTCGGCCCCGAGCTCGGTGATGCGGCGTTCCAGGTCGTCGATGTCGGTGGAGGAGAAGAGAGCTGTCTCGGGAACGAGTGTGCCGGGGCCGTAGCCGTCCCGGTAGATGTCCGGACCAGACAGGCTGGAGCCGAAGGCATGCAGGCCGTGATAGCTGTCGGCCCGGCTCAGGATCGTGACCTTGTCGTGTCGACCCTCGAGCTGCCAGTGAAGACGAGCGAGCTTGGCCGCGACCTCGACCCCGTCGGAACCGCCGCTCGTGAGAATGATGCGCGGGTCGGCGATCGGCGAGAGCGCTGCGAGCCGGTCGGCCAACCGCAGCGCGACATCGTTGCTGAACGAGCCGAAGGACTGGTAGGTCTCGAGTCGTTGCAGCTGCGCTGCCGCCGCCTCCGCGATCTCGGGCCGGCCGTGACCGATGTTGGCATGCCAGAGGCCGGCCGTCGCATCGAGCAGTTCTCTGCCGTCATCCGTCGTCAAGTGCGTTCCGCTGCCGTGCGTGATGATCGTCCGGCCGCCCGCCAGAACGCTGGGCATGTGGGCCAGCGGGCTCCACAGGGCGTTGCCGATCGCGGTGCTCACAGGGTTGCTCCTCCATCGATGCTGATCGTCTGGCCGGTGATGTACGACGATTCGTCGCTGACGAGGAACCGCACCACGTCGGCGATCTCGGCGATCCTGGGCAGACGGCCGAACGGTACGCGCGTCGCGACCGCATCCAACGATCCGTCGTGCTCCCAGACCTCTCTCAGCCGACCGGTCGGGACCGTACCGGGAGCGATCGCGTTGGCACGCACTCCGCTTGCGGCGAGATCGCGGGCCAGGTATCGGGTGTACATCGCGACGGCGGCCTTGGCGACGCCGTAGTGCGCGTATCCGCCGTCGTCGGTGGGCTTGACGCCGTTGACTGACGACATCGTGACGATCGAGCCACGACCCGCCGTGCGCATCTGCTCGGCGACCGCAGTGCAGCACGTGACGGTCGTGACCAGGTTGCGCCGCAAAGCGCTCTCGAGATCCACGAGGTCGAGCGAACTCGCGCGGTTTCCGTGCACATCGCCGCTGCCGCCGCCCGCGTTGCAGACGAGACCGTCGATTGGTCCGAGCTCATCCCGGATCGTCGCGAAGACCTCGGCCGTCGCACGCGCGTCGCTGAGATCCACCTCATATCCCCGGCTGCGGTGACCCATGGCCCGGAGTTCGGCATCCGTGGTCTCCCCCGTCATCGCGGCGGCCTCGAGCGGGAAGTCGCGATACGAGCGGAGATCGAGGTCCACCACCGCGACCCTGGCGCCGTCGTCGGCGAGTCGGTGGGCGATGCCCCGTCCGAGCCCGCGCGCTGCGCCGGTCACGACGACGACGCGCCCCTCGAGCGTCATGCGAGGTTCCCGTCGGCGCCCAGCGCGATCATTCCCGACGCGAGGATCTCGATCGCCCGCAGAACTTCGGCTTCCGACACATGCTCGTCTGCGCTGTGCGCCACGGCCATGTCTCCGGGTCCGAAGACCACCGTGGGGATGCCTGCACGTCGGAGCGTCCCTGCGTCACAGCCCGCACTGAGGCCGACGACCCGCTCCGGGAGTCCGGCGGCCTCCTGCCCGGCGACCATCGCGCGGACCAGTGGGGCCCGGGAGTCGAGCTCCCATCCCGGAAGTCCATCGTTGTCCCAGGTCAACTGGGGCGGATGGTCGGTCAACCAGGGGTCGGAGGCCGATACGGCCCCGAGGACGGCTTCGAGCTCGGCGCGCACCTTCTCGAGCGACTCACCCGGGAGCACACCGATACGACCCGACATGGCGGCGTGCGCGGGGACCGCCGCCCGCCATCCGCCGCCGCTCAGGGTGCCGATGACGGTGGGCACGGCACTGGGGAGATGCTCCATGAGCGGATGCCGACACTCCAGGTCGCGCCGCTCACCGAGCTGGCGGAGTGCGCCGTAGACGGTGATCAGGCGGCGCAAGGCATCCTCGCCACGCCAGGGCACCGAGGTGTGCGAGGCTCGCCCCTCGATACGAATCGTGAAGAAGAGGGCTCCCGAGTTGGCGGCGACCACGTCGCATCCGGTCGGCTCGAGGACGACCGCCGCGCGTCGGGAGGGAAACCGCTCGAGTGCGGCGACGGTGCCGAGCCCGGTGGTCTCCTCCGCGACGATGAGCTCGACCATGAGGTCGAACGGGAGCTCGACTCCTCGCTCGTGCACGAGTTGCAGGGCGTACAGCGCCGCGATCACACCCGCTTTGTTGTCGACCGCGCCGCGCCCGTAGATCGCTCCGTCACGCCGGTCGGCGCCGAAGGGAGCTGTTGTCCAGTCGTCGGGGTCGATGACGGGGACGACGTCGTAGTGGGCGTTGAGGGTGACGATCGGACGCCCGGTCGGCGTTCCAAGCCAGCCGAACAGGTTGTGCCGCTGCGAGGGGCGCGGCTCCGCGCGACCCCGCGGAGTCTGCGCCGCCGCCGTCGCCGCGAGCGCCTGCCGGTCCAGCTGCCAGCCGCGCTCGGCGAACCAATTCTCGAAGAATCGCTCCGCAGCGTCTTCCTCGCCGCTGACGGTCGGGATCCGCACGAGCTCGACGAGGTCGTCGATGACGGTGCTGCTCTCCATGCGGCCTCCTCGTGTCCGGATCAGGATTCCGTCACGATAGGTCGGACGCAGAATGCCGTGCAACATTATGAACTGGCATTTGCACTATTTGAATCACACGTAACGCGGGTGTAACCGGCGCCCGACACTCGGACCTACTGGAACGAGCCGACGAGCGCGTTCCGGTGGTAGTCGAAGATGAGGCTCGTGCGCGTCGAAGCGACGCTCGGCTGGGCCGAGAGGTGCTCGACCACGAACTCACGCACTGCGGAGCTGTCCCGGACCGCGATGTGGATCATGAAGTCGTCGGATCCGCCCAGGAAGAAGACCTGAAGCACCTGGGGCAGACCGCGCACCTGCTCCGCGAAGCGCGTGATGCTCTCCTTGCGCGTGATCGGACGAAGAGTCACTCCGATGATCGCCTGCAATCCGAGCCCCAGCTTGGCCTGATCGATGCTCGCCATGTAGCCGGTGATCACACCGCGCTCGACCAGCAGCTTCAACCTGACGTGGGCGGTCGACGGGGCGATGCCGACCGCATCGGCGAGCGCGTTGTTCGAGATCCGCCCGTCGGTTTTGATCACCTCGATGATGCGGAGGTCGACCTCGTCGAGCTCGACGGAGTGATGAAGCCTCTTCGGCGAAACGTCCAATTCGGGTCCCCTCTTCAGCAGAATCTTCTGTATTTGACTGTCATTTCGGCTTTGCTTCGACTGAAACATCGCTGAAATGAAGCTTCTCCATTCTCGACACATTCAGACCGAGCCTCAACGGCTCCCGAGCAACGGAGAATGACATGCGCGTAGGCATCCCCGCAGAAGTCAAGAACAACGAGAATCGCGTCGCGATCACGCCCGCCGGAGTTGACGCCCTCAGCCGGCGCGGGCACGAGGTGATGATCCAGACGGGTGCGGGCGTGAGCTCACGAATCTCGGATGCCGACTTCGTGGCGGCGGGGGCGGTCATGCTGCCTGACGCCGCTGAGGTCTGGTCCAACGCCGAGCTGCTTCTGAAGGTCAAGGAGCCGGTCGCAAGCGAATACGGCCACCTCCGTGCCGACCAAACCCTCTTCACGTACCTTCACCTCGCGGCCGACCGGCCCCTCACCGAAGCCCTCATCGCCTCCGGCTGCACCGCGATCGCGTACGAGACCGTGCAATTGGCGGACCGCAGCCTGCCCCTGCTCTCCCCCATGAGTGAGGTCGCCGGCCGACTCTCGATCGGTGTCGGCGCCTATCACCTCATGCGATCCTCTGGTGGTGCCGGCATGCTCCTCGGCGGCGTGCCGGGCACTCCGAAGGCGAAGGTGGTCGTCATCGGCGGTGGGGTCGCCGGCGAGCACGCCGCGGCCAACGCCCTCGGTTTCGGAGCCGATGTCACCGTCATCGACATCTCTCTTGCCCGGTTGCGCGCTCTCGAGGTGCAGTTCGGCGGGCGCATCCAGACCCGCATCTCGACACCGTTCGAGATCGCCGAACAGCTGCGCGAGGCGGATCTCGTCATCGGCTCCGTCCTCATTCCCGGCGCGGCCGCTCCCAAGCTGGTGACCGATGACATGGTCGCCACGATGAAGCCCGGTTCCGTGCTGGTCGACATTGCGATCGATCAGGGCGGATGCTTCGAAGGCTCGCGCCCGACCACCCACGATGCCCCGACATTCACAGTGCACGAGGCCATCTACTACTGCGTCGCGAACATGCCCGGCGCCGTGCCCAGCTCGTCGACTCGAGCGCTCACCAACGCGACGCTGCCCTATGTGCTGGCCCTCGCCGACAACGGATGGGAAGCCGCCTCAGCCCGCGACGAGGCTCTGGCCAAGGGACTCAATGTGCAGGCCGGCCGCGTCACCAATCTCGGCGTCGCCACCGCCCTCGGCTATCAGCATGCCGATGTCGCAGCCATGGGATGACGCCCGGAAGGGTGGCATGAGACCACAGCACGTGGGGTCCGTGAACGGGCCAGATGCCGCGTGGTCCCGCGGTACGCGACCCTGCGGTGACGGGCCGCGTAGATTGTTGGTCCGACCAGCCATTTTCCGACTGTAGCGAGGGACTCGAACCCGGTTGTGTCCAAAATGTGGCCACGGTTGCCTGGAGTACCCGGTTGTGATGTATCAGGACATGGGTGACAGTTCTGCATCAGGACATCGGTGACACTTCCTGCATCAGGACATCGGTGACACTCAGAGCTGTCTGGGTTGCCGTCCTCGGGGTCGGCCGGAGCCGACGTATTTGATTCCGGGTCTCGGCCAGCGGTATTTCATCAGCTCGGTGCCGTGGTCGTCGAAGACGAGCAGGTGCTGCTCGGTTTCGACGAGGAAGACGATCTGGTGCGCGAGGAGCCGGGTGACGTGAAACCGGGTTTGGCGGACTTGGACGATGCCGTTGCGGGCCACTCGGGTGGCGCGGATCCCGTCCCAGCCAACAGGCTGCATCTGGTTGCGGGGTCGGGGCGGGTCGGCCTTCGCCGTCGTCTCCCAAGCCTGAGCCGGGGTGACCCGTCCGGGGAGTCCTTGGTGGGGTCGCTCGGTGTTGTAGATCCGGTCGAACTCATCGACCTGGGCTTGCAGTTCCTCGAGTGACGCGGCGAGGGGTTGCTTGTCGAGCCAGCGGAACAGGGTCTGGTGGAAGCGCTCGTTCTTGCCCTGCGTCGTCGGTTTGTAAGGCTTGCCGGTGATCGGCTCGACGCCGAGCCGGGTGACGTAGGTGACGAGCTGTCCGACGGCCCCGCGACGGGATGGGTTCAGGGCGGCGCCGTTGTCGGTGAGCAGCCGCTGCGGAACGCCATGAGCGGCGATGCCTTTCTTGACCACGGCGATGGCGCCCTCGGACGTTTCACCCCAGGTGACATGGGTGGCGACCGCGAACCGGGAGTGGTCATCGATCAGCTGGAAGATCACGCACTTGCGACCCCCGGTCAGGACGTATTCGGTGCCGTCGAGTTGCCAACAGGCGTTCGGCGCCGGATAGACGAACCGCCGGAACGACGCCCGCGGCTTCTTCCGCGGCTCCACCCGGGCAACACCGGCGTCACGGAAGACCCGCGACAGCGACGCCGTCGACGGAACCGGGCTCATGCCCAGCGACCGCATCTTCTCGTGAACACTGATCGGCCCATGATCCAAACCCGACCGCTCCAACGCCGCCCGAACTGCGACAGCCTGCTTCTTCAACTCCTCGGCGAGCCGGTTCGGGCTGGCCCTCGGCCGCCGAGTTCGCGGCTCCAAAGCCGCAGCCTGGCCTTCCTCGAGTGATCGCTTTCTGATCGCGTAGAAAGTCTTTCGCGAGATCCCCTCCTCGGCGCAGAAGGTCGTCACGGCTCCGCGGGGAGCGTCGGGCGGCCACTGCGTGATCGCGAGACGGATACGAGGATCAACAGGCTCGAAGCGGGGTCATCCCTCACACATCTAGGGAAGTGTCACCACCAAAAACGGCGAAATGGTTACCGATCTATTGATGCAGAACCGTCACCGATGTCTTGATACATCACAAAACCCAGGCGCCACGTCGCGGCGCCAAGAGGCCAAAAAGCCCGAAAATACGGGCAAGTAGCGAGGGCGGGACTCGAACCCGCGACACCACGATAAGTGCAGCGGAGTTGCCACCAGATGATGTGGGTGACAGATCGCGACAAGAACTGCAGTTGCCGATGCCAGACGATGACAGAGATGACGCCGGCTGACGACGAATGTGCGGAGTAGATGCGGAGTTCGAATCGCTAGCGCTGCCGAGTAGTCGAGAATCTAGGTCGGGGCGGCCATCTTCTCGCCAACACTGTTTCGTATGTCAAACCGCCTAACGCCCTCTTAACAATCGCCGTCGTCGACGTTCGCCTTCTCCTGCACGACGAAGTTCGACGGAAGAGCCGCCACCTTCTTGCCCCACTCCGCTGGCACTGTCGCGTCTTTGGTGTTGACGAACTCGAGCGTCAACTCAGGCGGAATCGAGGTCGCGATGACGCCCGCCGCGCCGACGTTGACTGCCTGCGAGACGCACGCGGCAACGGCATCGGGGCTGGCCTTGCCTCCGAGACATGGGTCGACTCAGCGGGGGTCTCCGTCGAGCGCCCTCGGAGCATCGCGACCGAACGGCCGCCGAGTAGCGGCGGCCTCAGTTCTCGACGAGAGACCGCAGGTAGGCGGCCCGCTCAAGCGCGCCGGACATCATGAAGACCTGGTCGCTTCCCGCGGCCACGAGTCGCGCTCCGCGCTCGATGTACGTGCCCGCCCATTCGCGGTCGTAGACGCCGCCGAAGCCGAAGACCTTCGTCGATTCCGTGCAGGCCTCGATGACCGCGTCGATCGCCTCAAGAATGACTGGGGAGCCGAACTCGCCGGGCGCCTCGAGATTGAGGGACAGGTCCGATGCTCCGACGAACAAGGCATCGATTCCCTCGACCGCTGCGATCTCGCGGACCTGACGGACACCCTCGGCGCTCTCGATCATCGCGATGAGGAGCGTCTCGCGCTCCGTTGCCAGCACAGCGTCAAGCAGAGGAGGCGGACGGAATCCGAACTGCGGCGACATTCCCCCCCAGTTGCGATGCCCGAGAGGCGGATAGCGGAGGGCCGCAACGATCGCTTCCGCCTGCGCCCGGCTCTCGACCGACGGGATGATGATGCCTTGCGCACCGGAGTCGAGCACTCTGCTCGCCTCATCGAGCGCGCTGAAGTTGACGCGCACGATCGGAGTGATCCCAAGGGGCAGCGCTGCCGTGCAGAGCTGACTGATGTCGTCGAGCGAAATCGTTCCGTGCTCCGCGTCGATGACCAGCCAGTCGTATCCAGCCGAGCGAGCGAGGCCAGGGGCAACGATGGATCGAAGGGCGCTCACTCCGAAGCCGAGAGCGACCCCGCCGCCGCGGATGGTGCTCAGTGTGTGGTTGGGATAGATGTCCATGACGAGACCAGCTAGGCAGTGTGCGAGAACAAAAGGTGCCCGGGAACGGGCATCTCCGCGGTCATGATCGCGCCCGTCGACGATTCCGTGATGAACAGAGTGCGGTTCTCCGGACCGCCGTACACGACGTTCGAGACTGAAAGCCCCGCGCTGGTGTTGATGCGCAACAGCGGCTCCCCGATCGGTGAGAAGAGCCACGCGCAGCCGAGGCCGGTGTGCGCGATCACGATGTTGCCGTCCTGGTCGACCGCCATCCCGTCCGGACCCGTGCCGCCCGACATCTGGATGAACGTGCCGGTCGTGCCTACCGGGACGGTCGGGATCAATCCAGGTGGAACCGTGAGCGGCGACTTCCAAATCGCGTTCGTGCGGGTGACAGCGACGTAGAGGAACTTCTCATCCGGACTGAGCACCAGGCCGTTCGGGCTCGGTATGTTTTCGAGCAGGATGGCTGTCTCCCCCTCGGACGTCACGCGGATCACCCGGCCGTGGCTTCGTAGGATGTCGCTGTTCCCCTGATCGGTGAAGTAGATGTCGCCGTTGAGCGCGAAAGTGAGATCGTTCGGGCCGCGCAACCGCTCATTGGCGACGCGGTCCACGATCGTCTCGATCTGCTTCGTCTCCGGATCGATTGCCACGATCCCGCGCTTGTTGTCGGCAACGAAGATCCGGCCGTCGCGATGGATCTTCGTGCCGTTTGGCTCACCGTCGTACTCGATGAAGAGTTCGACGTCGCCGCCCGGCGCCAGGCTGAAGATACGACCGCCGGGGATGTCGGTGAAGTACAGAGTCCCATCACGCGAGAGCGACGGCCCCTCGATGTAGAAGGGGCGAGACTCGTAGCGGCCGGAAACCCGTCCGGCGACGTGGAACCGCTCGGGAAGAATCGCAATGGTGGTCGCCTGGATGGTGGGGGGAGCGCCAAACAACGGGTGTTCCTTTCAGATGGGATGGTGGGAAGGGGCTGTCCGCTCGCTAGCCGTGACCCAGCCGCTCGGAACCGGCGGCATCCCGGCGGCGCGAGAACTGGGACAGGGCAACCGAGACGACCAGTGCGCCGCCGAAGAAGAGCGGCTGCACGAAACTGTCCGCGCCGAGCAGCTGGAGGCCGGTGATCCCGGTCACGAGGAAGTAGACGGCGATCAGAGTTCCCCACGCATTGAAGCGCTGGTTCTGAATCACCGTCGCGCCCAGGAAGACCGCCGCGAACGTGGGCAGCAAGAACGACTGCGACGAGGTGGGATCCGCCGATCCTGTCGTCCCGGCGTAGACAACGCCGGCGATGCCTGCGGCGAACGCGGAGATGACCAGTCCCAGGAAGCGGAGACGCCCGACCGCCATCCCGGCCAACCGCGAGAGCGGCTTGTTCCGTCCGACGAAGAGCATCTGCCGGCCGAACACGGTGTACTTCAGGACGAACCAGACGATCGCGCAGGCTCCCACACCGTAGTAGAACGCCGGCGGGATGCCGAGGATCTTGCCGCCCACCACCCACGCCGAGAGTTCGGGGGAGACGCCGGTGATCGTGTTCGAGTTGCTCATCCAGTAGATGACGCCAAGGAACACCGACCCGGTGCCCAGGGTGGAGATGAAGGGGTCGACTCCGAAAAACACGACGATCGCGCCGTTGAGTGCACCCGCCAGCAGGCTCGCAAGGATCGCTGCGGCAACCGCAGCCCAGATCGGCCAGCCGAACTGCACGTTGAGCAACGCCACGGTCATCGACGAGATGCCGAGCACACCGGTGACCGACAGGTCGTAGTCGCCCGCCGTCATCGGGATCAGCAGTCCGACCGCGAGAAGGAGCAGCACCGACTGGCTGCCCAGGATCGACTGCCAGTTGGCGAGACTGAGGAAGATCGGGCCCTCGATCACCGAGAACACCACGATCAGAACGGCCCAGATCACCAGCAGGCCGTACTTCTCGCTCCAGGCGCCGACCCGCGCGCCCGTCGGACGGAGGGAGGGAGTTCTCTTCGTGGCGGTGTCGGTCATGATGTCGCGGCCCTTCGGGAGGCGGGTGGAACGGATTGCCGTGCACTGCCCAGGCTCTCGCGCGCGATCGCGGCCTTGCTGATATCGCCCCCGAGGAGTTCGGCGACGATGGCGCCGTCGCGCATGACCAGCACACGGTCGCAGAGCAAGGAGAGCTGCTCCTGGTCGGCCGAGGCACACAGAACGGCAGCTCCGGCATCCGCGCCGGCCCGCACGATGTCGAAGATCTGTTCTCGGGCACCGATATCGACACCCTGAGTCGGCTCATGCAGCAGGATCACCCCGGGATTCGTCTGCATCCATCTCGCGAGAAGCACTTTCTGCTGATTGCCCCCGCTCAAGGTCCCGTATGCCACGTCGAGCTTCTGCGGTCGCACGTCGTAGGTGGCGATCAGGCGCTGGCCGACCGTCCGAAGGCGCCTCCAATCGATCCCGAACCAAGCCCGCGCAGTGGGCAGCGCCTGCACGCTGAGGTTGTCGAGCACACTCAACGAGGCGACGCTGCCCTGACGCGCACGATCGCCTGGAACCAGCGCGATCCCCGCCCGAATGCCGTCCACCGGCCGCATCGACGCCAGGTCGAACTCGCGCTCGCCCACCGCCAGCCGTCCGGTGGCCCCCTGCCCGGCTCCGGAGATCAGGTAGGGCAGCTCGTCGAAACCCGACCCGAGCAGGCCGGTGATCCCAACGATCTCGCCGGGGCCGAGTTCGAGCGAGACATCCCGCACGGACGTGCCGTTCAGGCCGGTCGCGCGAACGACGGGCAGATGGGCAGGAGGAGTCGGCCGGCGCGACGACAGGTTCAACTCCTTGCCGACCATCAAGCGGATGATGTCCGCCCGGTCGGTCCCCTTGCTCGGAACGGTTCCCCGGAGCCTGCCGTCGCGAAGAACCGTGATCGAATCCGTGACTTCGAGGCACTCCTCGAGATCGTGCGAGACGAAGAGGACGCCGCCGCCGTCCGAGGTGTGCCGGCGGGCAAGGTCGAAAAGGAGTCCCCGGTCGGCCTTGGGCAGGAAGACCGTCGGCTCGTCGAGCACGAGCAACCCCGCCTGGCCGTGGGCAGCCGACTCCCTCATCCCGTCGATGGCGCGCACGATCGCGACCATCGCCCGCTCGAGCTGGGTCAGGGATGAGACGGCAGCCCGAGCGTCGATCCCTAGGCCGTACTCGTCGAGCAGCTTCTGCGTGGAGCGGGCTTCCGCCTTCGGCGAGACGCGCCAGGAGCGGGACGCGGCAAGCGCGTTCACCGTCATGTTGTCGGAGACCGTTAGCGACGGGACGAGAGCGAGGTCCTGGTGCACGAAGGTGAGGCCGAGATCGCGCGCTCCGAGGGGGGTCAGGGACCCCGCGACCTGCCGGCCCCGGACGCTGATCTCAGCGCCCGGGTCCGGCTGGTAGAAGCCCGCGAGGACCTTGATCAGGGTCGACTTGCCCGAACCGTTCTCACCGACGAGACCGCGAGTCTCACCGGCTGCGATGTCCAGGGAGACCTCCCGCAGCACGCGCGTCTCACCGAAGGTCTTCGACACGTTGCGCACGCGCAACATGCTCGGCTCGGGCGCGTCCTGGCGGTCTTCCGGCACGATCTGCTGGTCGTCGAGCGTCATGGAGCCGCCGATCACTTGGACGTGAGCCCCCACAGCTTGAGGTACCCATTGACGTAGGAGGTGCTGTAGCCCTTCTCATTGTCCGACGGACTTCCCACGACCGACACGTTCTTGGTCGTGAATACCCGCAGCGGCGCGCTTTCGTTGGTCAGAGGTTTGACCCCGGACAGCACCCGCAGCACCTGGTCCATCGCGGCGTACCCGATCCAGTTGATGCTCTCCCCCACATCCATCTTCACAGGGCTGCCCTTCTGCATCAGGTCGAGCACGAAGGGCGTGTTATTGAACGTGGCGATGCTGACACTGTCGGCCTTGCCCGCCGCCGTGATTGCCGCGGTGACGAACTGACTCGAGCTGTCGAACAGCGGGATCACCACATTGATCTTCGGGTCGCGAAGCAGCGCGGCTTGAACAGAGCTCTGCATCTTCGAACCCCAGTCGGCAGCGGCCACGTTCACTTCCGTGTCGGTGCATTTCGGGCACGTCGACGTCAGTTCCGCCGAGACGGCGGCAGCCATCGGGGGCGAGGGCTTCAGCTCATTCGAGGTGATCACGAGAACATCGGCGGAGCCCTTGGTGCTGGCGACCGCGTAGTCCGCCAGCAGCTTGGCTGCCGGCACGAACGGGGCGAACGCGAACGCCTTGACGTTGGCGGGCAGCGTCATCGACGTGTCGTACTGGTGCAGGACGATGACGGGGATCTTCGCCGCGGCCGCCTCGGCCAGCTGCGGCGCCAAAGCATCCGGCGATGCGCCCAGGATGATGGCGTCGGCCTTCTGCGAGATCGCGGTCTCGATGCCCTGCACCCACTCGGTGGACTTGCCCGTCGTGGGCCACACGGTGAGATCGACGTGCGCCGTCGCAGCGACCTTCGAGAGGGCCTTCTGCACCGCCACGACAAACGGGACATTGCTGGTCTGGGGGATGTAGAAGACATGCTTGCCTGCGGCCTTCGCCGCGTCGAACGCGGGCCCGGGAGCCGTGTAGCTCGGGACGGCCTCCGCCTTGGTGAGGGCTGCCTGCGCCGCCGCGACTCCGGCTGCCGAGGACTGCGACGATGCCGACGGCGAGCTAGACGAGTGGCTGGGCGAACTGCATCCGGCGAGGACGGTGATGGCGGCCGCCGCGAGCGCGATGGCGGCGAATTTTCGGGACGATCGGGGCATCGGATTTCCTGATTCTTCATTGAATGGATATGCGGACGACGGCTCTCGCTCCGTGCCCGTGCTGGGATGACGGGGCAGGTCGAGGGCATGTTCAGTGTGCGTGAGACTTTCCGACATCTCCAATACCAACTTGATGGTGCTCGTGATAGCTTGCGCCTATCAGTCGAGGCGCCCGCGCCCGACACCTGCCACAGGAGGTCCCGTGGAGTTGCGGCACCTGAAGTACTTCGTCGCGGTCGCCGAGGAGTTGAACTTCCGGCGCGCCGCCGAGCGCCTCAACATCAGTCAGCCGCCCCTGAGCCTGCAGATCAAACAGCTCGAACAGGAGATCGGCGACGAGCTGTTCGAGCGCACCCGCCAGTTCGTGAAGCTCACCGCGGCTGGCCGCGAGTTCTACTCCGAGGCCCTGCTCACCCTGGCTGCAGCGGAGCGCGCGATGCAGAATACCCGGAAGGCCGCTCGGGGTGAGGCGGGGGAGTTGCGGATCGGCTTCACCCAATCCGGGCTGCTGCTCGATCCCCTGCCGACGGCCGTTCGTGATTTCCGAGCCCGGTTCCCGGGCGTCAACGTCTCCCTCACCGAGATGGATTCGATGAGCCAGATCAACGCGCTCGCGAACCGCGAGCTCGGGGTGGGGCTCGTCCACAAGCCGCGAGGAGCCGTTCTGCCGTCGGTGACGCTCTCCAAGCTCGCCGACGATCACCTGGTGGTCGCGGTGCCCGACACGGATCCGCTGGCCGCACTGACCTCGATCGGCGTGTCCGAGCTCCGCGGGAGTTCGTTCATCTGCACGCCCAAGGCGAGCGGATCCGGGCTGTACCAGCACGTGACCGAACTGTGCTGGTCGGAGGGATTCGCGCCCGACATCACCCACGAGGCACCGAATCTCTCTACGATCGTCGTTCTGGTCTCCATGGGGCTCGGGGTAGCCATCCTGCCGTCGAGCACCCGCAGGATCGGCATGCACGGTGTCTGCTACCTCTCGCTCCGAACCTCCGCGGAGCCGGCCGAGTTCTACATCGCCACCTCTGCGGCCTGGGAGGACATCACGGCTGCGAACTTCCGCGACATCCTGTTGGCGTCCACCTTCGTCGGCACCTAGGCGCGACTCCGCTTCGGCTCCGTCCCGACCGACGCGAGACGGGAGATGAGGGGGATCGCCCGCCTCAGCTGCTCCTTCTCGTCGTCGCTCAGCCGAGTGGCGATCACGTCGTCGAGACGGGCCGCCCGGTTCTGCCTGTCGCGCGCGACCGCCCGGCGGCCCGCCTCGGTGAGCGTCACCAATTGCGCGCGTCCGTCCTCCGGATGCCGCGAGCTGCCGACCTCGCCGCGCGCCGCGAGATGCTGGACGATGGCGGTCATCGACTGATGGCGGATGCGGCATCCTTCGGCGAGTTGAGCAGTCGTCTTCGGACCGTCGCGCTCCAACAGACCCAGTGCTGCCGCCTGGTTCGCCGGGAGCGCATCCTCCACGCGTGTGGCGCGGACCAGCTCGCCGATCGCCGCGCGAAGTTCCTCGCCCAACCCCGATTGCTCGTCCATGCGTCGACTCTATCCAGAGGACTGGTCGAATGTGCAGTTTGTCTGTATAGTCCTTTTATACAGGTAAACTGTATAAATGGATTGGAGACCATCGTGAGCTACAACCCCTACCAAAACGCGATCCCCACCGGCACGTTCGAGCTGACCAGCCCCGATTTCGCTTCGGGTGGCGCGCTGCCCTCGACCGCGTGGGGTTCCGAGACCACGGCCGGCGACTCCCCCGCCCTGACCTGGGCGAGCCTTCCCGAGAACGCCCGCGGGGTGCTCGTGACGGTCTTCGACGCCGACGCACCGGTTCCCGGGGGCTTCTGGCACTGGGCTGTTGTCGTGCCGGCAGACGGGGGCGGTCTCGCGGCCGGCGCGGGGACACCCGACGGGTCGCGTCTGCCCGGAGGGAGCACCGCGCTGTCCAACTCCTTCGGAGTGGCGGGGTATGTCGGCGCGCAGCCGCCGGCGGGAACGGGAACTCACCGCTACTTCGTCGCGGCGACCGCGCTCGACGTCGCCTCACTGGACCTCCCTGCCGAGACCAGCCTGGCCATGCTGCACGCCGCGATCATTCCGCACACCCTCGGGCGCGCGGTCATCGTCGGAACCGCAGCCGCGGCGGAGTGACCTCCCTCGGTTCTCAACCGAACGCGCGTTCAGTAGAGTTCCTGAAACGAACCTTCGAGGGGTGCGGCAATGGCGCAGCAGTCACAGCACCGAACCGCGAGCGCGGGCGGCCATTACTCGCTGACCTTGGAAGACGCGATCCGCGAGCGGCTGCAGACGCTCGCGGGATCGCATTCCGTCGAACTCATCTGTCCGTTCTCCGCGAGCGCCCCTCTCGATCCGGAACTCTTTCAGACCGCCTATCTGCTGGTCGATGAGGCGATCACGAATGTCACAAGGCACGCACGAGCAACTCGGATCCGGGTCGGGATCCTTCAGACCGAAGCATCCCTCTGCGTCATGATCGAGGACGATGGCGTCGGATTCGATCAGGCCGCACAGCGGATCGAATCGACCCACGGTATCCGGATGATGAAGGAGCGAGCGCTCTCGCAGGCCGCCGCGCTCGAGATCTCCTCAACGCCGACCTGGGGCACCAGCGTCAAGGCGACCTTCCCGCTCGAGCCCTTCACCACGAGGTTCCAGCAGCGCGTCGAGGTGCTCGTCGCCGAGTCGAGACCTGCGTTGCGGGCCGGGCTGGGCTCGATCATCTCCCGGGCCGACATGTCGATCAGCATCCTCGGCGAAGTCGGCACTCCAGCCGCAGCCATCGACTTCGTGCGCTGGTCAGCGCCGACGATCGCTCTCGTCGGCCTCGGCTTCGAAGAAGCTGCCCCGCCGTTGATTGCCGAACTCGTGCGGATCAGGCCGGACATGCCGGTCATCGTGGTCAGCACGCCCTGGACAACGCACGACCTCCTGGAGCGCGCATTCGCGAGCGGCGCCTACCTGTGCGTGGATGCAGCGAACGATGGCCGCACCATCGCGAACGCGGTCGAGGCCGCCATCCGAGGTCAGGCGGTGCGGGCCTCGCACCGGACGGCACGGCCCGACCTTCATGTGACGTCCTCCGAGAACGCGCTGACCGCGCGCGAACGAGAGGTCCGCGCGCTCATGGAGCTCGGCCAGTCCGACCGTCAGATCGCGGTCGCCCTCGATATCGCGATCAAGACCGTCGAAAAGCACGTCAGTTCTGTTCTGCACAAGACCGGGGCGCGCTCGCGCCTTGAACTGGTTCTGCAGAACAAGCTCGACGGGCAGGTGGTCGTCCACGAGGGGGGCGGCCGGGTTCGGGCTCTGCGTCCCCCGACGATCTGAACCTACGAGTCGATGGCCGCCCTCAATGCTGTCGCCTCCGCCCGAGCCGCCGAGCTCAGACTCACGACATCGACGAAGGTCATGAAGAAGGACGCTCCGCGAACGCGCCAGACACGAGGATTCCCACCGACCCCGGCGGAGATGCCTGATGTGCGCGCTGCATCGATGACCCGCTGATAGCCGGCATCGACGGCGTCCGAGCCGGCACCGATCGGCGATCCCATCTCGACCGCCAGATCGACCGGCCCGACGATGAGGGCATCGATCCCTTCCACCGCAGCGATCGCGGCGGCGTTCTCCAGCCCGGCTCTGCTCTCGATCATCACCATCACGGCTGTGCTCGAGTCAGCTCGATCCACCTGCCCGACGAGGTCGGCTCCGTACGCTGTCGCCCGGGAGATCCCCACTCCCCGGCTCCCGTGCGGCGGGTACCGGCTGAACCGTGAGATCCGCACCGCTTCCTCAGCGGTCTCGACCCGAGGCACCATCACGCCGTCAACGCCCAGTTCGAGCGCCGACTTGATCAGGACCTCGTCGTGTCCGGCAACACGGACCACGATGTGCACACTCGATGACGCCATCGCGACCACGCACGCGCGCATCGACGCGAGCGTGAACGGGCCGTGCTCGCCGTCGATGATTACCACGTCGAATCCGGAGGCCGAGAGCACCTCCGCGATCCCGGGATCCGGAATCGTCAACAAGGCCGCGCCGAGAGGCTCCGCGGCCGAGAGTCGCGCACGCAGCCCGTTATGCGGACCCGGCATCGATCCTCCAGCTGTCCTCAAGACCCTTGATGAGGGCGAAGAGGATCGCGTTCAAACGCGCATCCACTCCGTTGCGAGCAGCCTCCCTGAGGATCGCACCATTGAAAGCGTCGACCTCCGTGGGGCGTCGCGCCTCCACGTCGAGCAGCATCGACGCCTTGCCGGCGATGATCCCGTCCTTCTTGATGCCGGCGTACAGCCTGTTGGCCATGCCGAGCACTTCGTCGACGTCGACGAAAGCGCCGCTGGCGATCGCCACGGCGACGTTCTCACGGACGACGTCCTCGCAGAGCCGCCAGAGTTCTGGGCTGTCGCCCAGCCCCTCCATGCTGAGCCTCGTCAGAGCGGACACGGAGGAGTAGGCCGCGTTCATCGCCAACTTGGTCCAGATCGCATTCTCGGTAGCGTCAGTGGCTACGGCAGTGAGACCCGCGCTGTTCAGCACGTCGGCGACCAACTCAGCGGATTCGAGGGAGCTCTCCTTCCTCCACGGGCCGACCTTGGTCGCGCCCTTGGCATAGTGCGACACGTGCCCGGGGGTGAGCATGTTCGCGCCCTCCGACGTCACTCCGACGACGAGGCGATCGGCCGGGACGATCCCCGACAGCACGTCGCCGTGACCCATCCCGTTCTGCACGGTGGCCACGACGGTATGCGGGCCGATCAGTCCCGCTGCGTCGCGGGCGGCGGCCTGGTTGTGCACCGTCTTCACGAAGAAGAACACGATGTCGGGCTGTTCGATGCCCTCGAAGGACCCTCGGATGTCGACCGAGACGGACTCCTCGCGCCCGTCGGAATGGGTGATCGTCAATCCTGAGGCCATCACCGCGTGACGGATCGGCTCCGACAGATCGACGACCGTGACCTTCGCAGGGGAGTTCGCCAAGTGGGCGGCGAAAGTGCCCCCGATAGCCCCGCATCCGATGATCACGATGCTCTTCGGCGACTCAGCGGTCGACTCATTCATCGCGCACCTCGAAGGCCATCTCGCCGAGACCCGGGACGGCGGCCTTGACCATGTCACCATCCGCCAGGTAACGAGGTGGATCGAACAAGAATCCACAACCCGCGGGGGTCCCGGTCAGCACGATGTCGCCCGGCAGAAGGGGCATGCTCGAACTGATGGACTCGATGAGACCCGGGATGTCGACGGACATCTCGCTCGTGTTGCCGTCCTGGCGAAGCTCGTCATTCACCCACAGCTGCAGCTTCAGCCGTCCCGGTTCGGGGACCTCATCCGCCGTGACCAGCCACGGCCCCGTCGGGCAGAAGGTAGGGAACCCCTTACCACGTACGATCTGCAACTGCATCGGGTATTCCAGGCCGGGCCCGAACGCGACATCCCGCGCGGACACGTCGTTGGAGATCATGTACCCGGCCACATGGTCGAATGCGTCAGCGCGAGCGATGTGCGATCCCGCCTTCCCGATCACGACCGCGAGTTCCAACTCGTAGTCGACCTGGGTCGACTGGCGGGGAAGGATCACCGTGTCGCTGGGTCCCGACAGGCTGTTGGGCGTCTTCATGAAGACGACCGGTTGCGACTCGGATGTCGTCGCGCCGAGCGAGTCACCGGTGTGCGTCGGGTAGTTCAGGCCAATCGCGAGGATCTTGCCGGGACGCGGGACGGGTGGGCCGAGGCGGACCGAATCCGCGGGAATCCGCTCACTCTGCGGGTCTTCGACGGCCAGCTCGACGACCGGGCGCACGGCGCTCCAGACCGCCAGCAGTTGGCCCATGTCCAGGATGCGGATCCCGGCCCGGCTGAGCGCAGGTGCGAGCGCGACGACCGAACCACCCTCTTCGACCACTCCGGGCAGTTCTCCGCCGGGCGGACCATAGGTGACGAGTTTCATGCTTTTCTCCTTGTTCGATGAGGCGCTGAGGTACACGACGACGCTCAGCCGGGTGTGGTCCGGGACGACGCGGGTCTAGCGCTTCCCGCTGACGTAGAAGTTGAGATTCGGGATGTGGTTGGCCTTGAGGTCCTTGAGGAGGCTTCCGTCGGCATGGATCTGCTTGTAGAAGTCGTCTACGGCGGCCTTCAGCGCGGTGGCGGTCTTGGCGTGCGGCCAGTCGGTACCCGTGACACTGGTCAGATCGGGGTACGCAGGATCGTTCTTGACCAGCTTGGTGGGGAAGCCTCGGTGCTGCGCGCTCAGGTAGATCCCCTGGAGGCTGGTCAGGGCGGTCGCGTCGATGCGACCGGAGATCAGATCCTGGAAGGCGTTCACGTCGCTCTGATACTCGACGACGTTGTCCGCTCCGATCGCAGCCTTCAGCGGATCCGTGTAGGACGATCCGGACTGGATGCCGACCTTCTTGCCCTTGAGCGCATCGATGGTGTCATAGCCGGCCTTGGAGCTGATGCCCATGGTCTCGTAGGTCAGCTGGCCGTTCGTCTGACCGAACTGCTTGGCCCGGGCGGGGCTCTTGAGGATCCCGCCGATCATGAGATCGGACTTTCCCGTGCTCAGGTCGAGAACGGCAGCGGCACCCGTCATCGGCTTGACGACAAGGGTCAGGCAGTTCTCTGCGGCGAACCGCACGATCAGCGGACCATCGATACCCGTGAACGGCCCGTCGGCGCTCGGCGCGTAGAACTTCGGCGGGGCGTTGATGCCGGCCACCGTCAGGGTGCCTGGCGTGACGGTGTCGAAGGTGTGCTTGGGGGTGCACCCCGTGGCGGTCGAGCTGGGCGTCGGTGCGGACGCGGGGGCTGAGCACGCGGCCAGTGCGAACATGGCGGCGAGCATGACCGCCGCCATGGCGGTCTTCTTGACTGAAATCGGCATGGTTGTTTCCTCTTCTTCGAGTGATGGGATTGCGGTGCAGGTTCGGGCGGGTCAGGTCTCCGCGATGACGAGCGCCCGTCTCGTCATCGGTGTCGAGGTTCCGGCTATGCGCGCCGCGCGCCGCGCGGCCAGACGTTCGAGTCCCGTCAGGGCGACGGTCACGAGCAGGTAGAGGATCGACGCGGCGATCAACTGGGGGAACAGGCTGCCGGTCATGATGCCGGTTGAGAACGCGGAACCGAGCAGTTCCTTCGCTCCGATCGCGTAGGCGAGCGCTGTCCCCTGGAAGACCAGGATGACGATCCCGATGATGGGCGGGACCGCGACCCGGAGCACGTGCGGCACGACGATCGACCACACGGTGCGGGCGCGTGGAAGCGCGAGCGCCGCGGCGGCCTCGAGCTGGCCTCGGGGCACGCTGGTGATCGCGGCGCGGAAGATCTCCGCCGAGTACGCGCCTGCGGTGACGCCGAAGGCGATCACGACAGCGGTGAACATGTCGATGAGCACGATCCGCTCGAGTCCGAAGTACAGGAGATAGAGGGTGAGCAGGGCCGGGAAGCCCCGGAAGATCTCGACCAGCACGATCACCGGATAGCGGAGGGCTCTGCGGTGGCTGGTGAGCAGGAGGCCGGCGAGGAATCCGAGCGGGATTCCCACCCCCGCGCTCGCGGCGGCCATCCGCAGAGTCAGCCAGAATCCCGGGAGCAGGTTCGAGAACGTCGTGACGATGTCGTTCATGTCAGCGGACCATCGCAATCACGGAGCGGCCCTCGATCCAGCGCGCGAGGAACCCGACCGGGACGGTGAAGACCATGTAGATCGCGCCTGCCAGCAGGAAGGCCGGCAGCGGGTCGGCACCCTGCTGCACCGAATTGGAGATGAAGAAGATCAGTTCGTTCGCCCCGATGATCGAGGCGAGTGCCGTGTTCTTCAGGAGGGTGATCGAGTACGCGGCGGTGGACGCCAACATGATCGGGAAGGCCTGGGGCAGGATCACCCGCACCAGCCCGACCGTTCTCGGCAACCCGGTCGCCCGGATCGCCTCCCACTGCCCGCTCGGAACGGAGTCGAGCCCGGCCCGGATGCTGTCGGCGACGTACGCGGAGTTGACCAGACCGAGACCGACGATCGCCGAGATCGCAGGAATGTCCCTGAGTACCCCGGACGCGACGCCGAAGTACAGGATGATCAGCCACATGATCGGGGGGATCCCGCGGGCGACCGTCGCCCAGAGCGCTCCGACGGCCCGCAGGATTCCGAAACTCGACCGCCGGAGCAAGGTCAGCGGGATCGAGAGCAGGATCGACACCAGCAAGGCTCCGAGCCAGATCAGGACTGTCGTCAGCACCGCGGCGGGGAGGAACTGCCACTGCATGGCTAGAGCTCTCCCGAGACGGCGTCCACGAAGCGCCGTGTTCGTTCGTTCTTGGGCGAGCCGAAGACCTGCGCCGGCGTCCCGATCTCCTGCACCTCGCCGTCGGCGATGAAGGCGACCCGATCCGCGGCCTCCTGGGCGAAGCGCAACTCGTGGGTGACCATGATCATGGTCATCCCGTCGAGTGCCAGCGCCTTCATCACCTGCAGGACCTCGACACGCATCTCGGGATCGATGGCCGAGGTCGGCTCGTCGAACAGCATGACCTGAGGATCGAGCGCGAGGGCCCGCGCGATGGCAACGCGCTGCTGCTGCCCCCCGGAGAGCTGACTCGGATGCTTGTGTATGTGCTGCTCCAAGCCCACCCGGCGCAACAACTGCTCGGAGCGGTCGTCGGATTCACCCTTCGACCGACCGAGGGAGAACCGCTGCGCGAGTGACACGTTCTCGAGCGCGGTGTAGGTCGCGAAGAGGTTGAAGGACTGGAACACCATCCCCACGCGGAGCCTCAGCGCGCGCACCTGACTCTCGCGCACCGGATCGCCTGCGCTGAAGACCCGCTCGCCGAGAACGTCGATCGAACCGTTATCCGGGGTCTCGAGGAGATTCAGGCAGCGGATGAAGGTGCTCTTGCCCGATCCGCTCGGGCCGATCACCGCGACATGCTCGCCCTGGTGCAGCTCGAGGCTGATGCCGCGCAGCACTTCCTTCCCTGCGAACGACTTACGGATGCCCTGCGCCGACATCGAAACCCGCTGCGACCCGGCCTGAACCGGCCCGCCAGAATTCGACTTGCTCACTGGGAATGACATCTTCAGGCACCTCCTTGTGTCCTCGAGCGTCACCGCTGACCCGATGGTGGCAGTCGCAATCGGTCACGCGAATCGGGACTTACCCGTCTCGATGGGTAGGGTTCACCCCCATAGCCCGGCGAGACGCGGACGTCAGACGAGAACCGCCACCGCCTGCACCTCGATATCCACCGCAGTGGTGGCGAACGCCGCCACGAGGGTAGTGCGTGCGGGCCCCGGTGTCGGCCAGATACGCAGATACGCGGCGTTCCAGGCCGCGAAATGTCGAGCATCCGAGAGGTAGGCGTCCAGTTTGACGACCGTATCGGCCGAGCCTCCGAGTCCCTCGAGCACCGAGAGCAACGAGGCGAGAGCCTCTTCTGCCTGCGTGTCGAAATCGATCGCGTCGGTGGTCGACTCGATCCCGAACCGGGCGAACGCCGTCGGCGACACGATTCCGGAGGTGAAGATCATGTCGCCCGCCCGGACTCCCCCAGGCAGCATCGCCGACTGACCGGGGACCCGTGCCAATTGCATCGTCATCGTGGAACTCTCCTCATCGCTTCGTGATTGAGATCGGTGATGCCGCCCCGGCCCAGCAGGGTGAGAACGGTAATCATCTCTTCGGTCAAGAGCTCGAGCGTGCGCTCGACCCCTCGTTGCCCGTCGGCCGTCAGGCCGTATACGGCAGACCGGCCCAGGACCACGGCCGTCGCACCCAGCGCGACGGCCTTGATGACGTCCGAGCCGCGACGGATGCCGCTGTCGAGCGCGATGTCGACCCCGGGTCCCAACTCAGACCTGATCTCGACCAAGGCCGGAAGGGACGCGGGCACGTCGTCGAGCTGGCGACCGCCGTGGTTCGACACGATGATCGCGGAGGCGCCCGCGTCGACCGCGGCCCTCGCGTCCGCGACCGTGGTGATGCCCTTGGCGATCCAGGGCAACTCGAAATCGTCCAGCAGTGAACTGAGCTTGTGCCAGCTCCAGACGTTGTCGACATGAGTGAAGAGCTGGCCGAGCGCCGCTTCCATCTGATCGCGGTCTGCGGGGTTGTAGTTGCCCCCGATGATTGAACTGTCGAATTCCAGGGCGTTCCGCCGGTTCCGCTCGCGCCAACCCCCAGTTGGCGAGTCAACCGTCACGCAGACCGCGCTGTATCCCGCCGCGGAGATCCGGGCAAGAAGTCGCAAGAAGTTCTCATCGCTCCCGGCGGGATGCAGTTGCGCGATGCGAGCCGCTGCGGGCGCGGCGTGGGCGACCTGTTCATAGGAGAACGAGCCGGCCTCGGGGACCATGCTGACGGTCCCCATCGCCTGATTCGCCCTCGCGACCGCCTTCTGCCCGTCTTCGTGAAACATGGTGTCCGACCCGAAAGGCGCGGTGAGGACGGGGATCGACAGCGGAAGGCCGAGGAAGGTCGTGGCCGTGGGCGGCGAGCTGAGACCGCTCATCACCCTCGGCTGGAACTCCCATTCCTCGAAGGCCGACCTGTTTCGCCGAATCGTCGTCTCGTCGCCGGCCCCGCCTTCCAGGTAATCGACGATCACATCATCGAGTTTCGTCAGTGCGACGCGATGGATCTCCTCCAGCGTCTGGAACTGCTGCCGCAACGTCATTCCCCCTCCCCCCTGAGGCTCTCGGGGAGCAGGGAGCGGTCGTTCACCGAACCACCCGCGCCGACGATGACGTCGATCACGTCCTGTGGGCTCATGCCCTGGGGTCCCACGATGTCAGCGATGACGCTGCCGCGGCTCATCACGAGAAGGCGATCGCCGAGGGCGATGGCATGCTCCATGTTGTGGGTGACCATCAACGTTGCGCACCCCATGTCACGAACGATTCGGGAGGTCAGGTCGAGCACCTTCGCCGCGGTCGCCGGATCGAGAGCCGCCAGATGCTCGTCCAGCAGCAGCACCTGTGGTTGCTGCATGCCCGCCATGATCATCGTCAAGCTCTGTCGTTGGCCGGCGGACAGCATTCCGACCCTGTCATGAAGCCGGTTCTCCAGCCCGAGCCCGAGCTGAGCGAGATGATCCCTCATCGTGGCCCGGCGACGATTCGAGACCGCGAATCTCAGCGTGCGGCGCGACCCTCTGCTCATCGCGAGTGCCAGGTTGTCCTCAATGCTGAGCTCCGGAGCGCTCCCGATCCGCGGATCGTCAAAGACGCGTGCGACGAGCCCCGCTCGCTTGTAGTCCGACCAGGTCGTCACATCGCGGCCATGCATCTTGACTCGACCGGCGGTGGGCCGCACCGACCCGGCGACGGCCTGGACCATCGTGCTCTTGCCCGCGCCATTGGACCCCACGACAGTGACGAACTCGCCACGGCGCAGCGTCACGTCGATGCCGCGAAGGGCGTGGACCTCATCGACCCGACCCTTGTTGAAGACCTGCTGCACGCCGATGAGCTCCAGAGCGGCTGGTTCCTCCGTGGTCATTTCGCTCCCTGCTGTTCTCCGGTCCGGAACTGAGGCGTCCGGATGCCGCGGCGTACCATCCGCGTGAACATCGGCACCACGTAGGTCTGCGCGGCGATCGCGACGATCAACGTCAACGCGGTGACGCCCTTGAGGTCCCCTGCCGGCAGTCCGAAACGAAGGGCAGCTACGAGGATGAGGCGATAGACGAGCCCCCCGATGGCGACCGCAAGGACGATCCTGAGCACCTTCGATCCCGAGGGGTTCAAGAGGAGCACCCCGAGCATGACTGCGCCGACGGCCGCAATGAACATCCCGATTCCCATGTTCACGTCGGCAAAGCCCTGGATCTGCGTCAGCAGTCCACCGGACAGTGCCGACAGAGCGTTGGCGATTGCCAAGGAAAGCACGAGCAGCCCGTTGTCGTTCACGCCCTGGCTGCGCACCATTCGGGCGCTTTGACCACTTGCACGCAGCGCCAACCCGATCTCGGTGCGCAGAAAGAGCGCGAACAAGGTCAGGAGCGCGGCAACGATCACAACCAATTCGACGGAGGCATAGATGTCTCCAGGTGGCAACCAGGAGAAGATCGTCGTCACGCCGATCAGACTCGCGGTAGGGGTACCGAGGATGTTCAGCACGATCGAGAACAGCGCCATGCTCATCACGAGGCCTGCAAGCAGGACCGGGATCCTCAGCGCCAGATGGAGCACGGACGTGATCAGCCCGGCGACCGCTCCGGCGAGAGCTCCGAGCAGGATCGCCACTGCGGGGTTGATCCCGGCCTTCGCAGAGATCGCCGAGACCCCGCCCCCGAGCGCGAAACTCCCTTCGACGGTCAGATCGAAGTCCTCCCGGATCCGCATGATGAGGTAGACGCCGAGGACGAGGGGTATCAACGGCAGGCCGGTGACAAAGGTGTCGAGCAGGATGTTCTGGAGCATTCCGGTGTCTTCCGACTCAGCCCACGACGGTCGCCGAAGCGAGGAGAGTGGGGTCGAGGTTGATCTTGAGGGCGGCCTTCCTCGCCTGGTTCGCCTGAATCCCGCCATCGGGCTTGGCGAACGGCGCGGACTCGCCGGCACCGGTGTTCTGCGAGTCGATGCCGACCGATGCAGCCGTCAGCTCGCGCACATCCGGGCCGGCGAGTCGCTGACTCACTTCTGATCCGTCACAGTCGACGAACTGCTCAGAGACGCCGGAATGCGGATCTTCAAGGCGGTGACCGTCGAGGAGTTGAAGACCACGTCGGTGCCCGCCGGCCGAGCGAACGGTGTCGTCGCGGCAGACTTGCCGAGCAGCACCCGCGCGGCAATCGCACCTGCCTCGGTTCCCAGGGTCGGGTAGCTCGGACCGATGCTGGCCAGGACACCTGGAGTGGTGGGCTCCCCCGCGGAGACGAAGAGCGGGGTGGAGGAGGCAAGCGCCGACGCTCCGATCGCATCCATTCCCGCATAGGCCGTCGCATCCGGACCGATCAAGAGAATGTCGGCTCGGCCGTTGAGGCTTCTGGAGGCAGCCGCGATGTCGGCCGGGCTCGAGATCGTGGCTTCGGCCAACGACAGACCCCGCGTCGTGAGGTTGTGCTTGAGCGCACTCGCCCAGACCTGGCTGTTCTGGTTGGAGGGGTCGTAGATGGTTCCTACCGTGTGGACCTTGGGAACGACTTTGACGACGACGTCCATCAGCTTCGCCGGGTCGACGTAGTCGATGCTCCCCGTCACGTTCGACCCGGGCGCGTCCAACGACTTGGCGACTCCGGCACCGACCGGGTCGCTCATCGCGACCGCGAAGATCGGGCGGTCCGTCACCGCTTGGGCCATGGCGACGACCGCGGGGGTCCCGAGTACGGCGAACCCGTCGTCCGTCGATGACGCGAAATCACGAACCAGACTGGCGACCAGGCTCTGGTCGCCATTCGCGTTCTGATACGAGAAGGTGACCTTGGCCGGAGCGAGACCGGCTTTCGCTGCCGCTTCGAACTTGTGGACGAGGTCATCAAGAACCGGAGCCTGTGCGATCGACAGCACACCGATCGTGTAGTGGCTCTTGTGCGCGGAGGATGAGGCGGCAGGGCTGCCCGTTGCGGCGCATGCTGCCAGCGTCGCGGCGGCTCCGGCTAGGGCGATGGCGGCGATTATGATCCGTCTAACAGGGGAGGATCGACGCGAAGCGTGGTGAATCATTGATGCTCTCCATTCGGGTTGAGATGAGAATTTCTTTTCATGTATGGGAAAGATATCCAAAGTAGTCTGGCGGATATCCCATTGAGACGAGAACGTGATCTCTTGTTAACGTGGGCGAAATAGTCAGGAACCAGGGAGCTGATGTCCAGTGGGCCAAGCAGGCGGGACTCGACCCCTCCGTGCGGACACGCAACGCACTCGTCGGCTGCTCCTGCAATCGATGGGGGACCTATTGGAGCGTCAAGGATTGGACTTCACGCTCCCGGATCTCGCGCGGGAGTCAGGAGTCGCGACTGCGACGGTCTACCGTCATTTCGACGATATGCACGAACTACGTGCCGAGTTCTACAACCAAATCGTCGATGACCTTCTTGACGCGTTTCGCGAGACGTCACGAGGGTTTCGTGGCATCGAACTATTCCGCCGCATCGGAGAGGCATGGCTGTCGACTTCCCGGCGATGGGTCAAAGCGGCAACGTTCATCCGAAGCGCCGAGGGTTTCCTCCAGCGCGTGAATGCCGGGGATCCGCTGTCCGCGGGCTTGCATGAGGTGCTTGCGCCCGTCATCCAGGACCTAATCGACGATGGTGTGATCCCGCCCCAGGATCTGCGCTATGCCGTCCTGATCTGGACGACCCTCTTCGATGAACGCATCATCGTGGACCTTCGGACCACTCTCGAGTGGAGCGAGGAGACGGTGGCTGGCCAGCTAGGCGAAACGGTGCTTGCGGCGCTTCGCGCGCCCAAACTTCCCAATACGGAGTCGACACCGTAGCTAGCCGAAGGTTGTCGAGGGCCCGAGACGTGGTCTCCGTGGAAGGGATCCGGCTACTTCGACGCTCCGATCGAAATCGGCATCGAGCCGGAGTTGATCGGCAGCCGAATGGCGACGGTCATTCCACCACCCTCGTTGGCGGAGAGTTCTAGCTCGCCGTGGTGAGCTCCGGCCACACTCGCGACGAGCGCGAGCCCGAGCCCGTGACCGCTGCGTTCGCGGGATCCCGAAGCCACCCGGCCGGCGCCGCGCACGAAGGGTTCGCGCAGCGAGTCGGCAACGGATGCGTCCACGTGGGGGCCGGTGTTCGAGATCCGGAATTCAGCCCAGCCGCTGGCTGACCGAACGGTGACGTCGACCGTGCCCGGCTGAACATTGTGTCGCACGGCGTTGTGGACGAGGTTGACCAGGGCTCTGTGCACGAGCACGGCATCACCGTAGAACTCGACCGGCTCGAGGTTGCTCGAGATCGTCAGGCCACGCTCGCTTATTTCCGCGGCGGCCTCCCCTATTGCGTCGAGTGCGGCACGGTCGAGGCGGATACGTTCATGCCCGATCTGACTCTGGCCGATGTCGGCGAGATCGAGCAGGGATTCGACCGTCTCGATGTTCCTGCGGTTGGTTTCCAACACCTGCTGCGAGACCCTGCGCAGTCCAGCCAGGTCGAGATCGGGGTCGGAGAGGGCGATGTCGAGCATGGCCTTCGTCGTGGCGAGCGGCGTGCGCAACTCGTGGGACGCATTGGCGGCGAATCGCTGATGGGCCTGGAAGGCGAGGTCGAGTTTGGCGAGCATGTCGTCGAAGGTCTCGGCCAGGTCGCGCATCTCGTCCTGGGGGCCGCCGAGGCGCAGGCGGTGGCCGAGTTCACCGGAGGCCGCGAGCTGGGCGGCCCGGTTGATGGTCTTTAGCGGGCGCAGCATCCGGCCGGCGATCACCCAGCCGATGAGGCCGCCCGCCGCGGTCAGCAGGAGCAAGACGATCACCGAGACGAGCAGCAGGGTATTCAGAATGTCCGCCGAGGTCTCCAGGTTCAGACTCATGGTGCCGCTGGCGCTCGGGCTGGTAACGCCGCTCGAACCAACCGAAGTCGGCGTGGCACCGGTGCTCCCCGCATCCGAACTGACGATCGCGTAGGTGGGCACGAACCGCATGAAGACGTACACCGCGCCGAGCATGAGGGCGCCCATGGTGGCCAGCAGGAGGGCATAGGTCAGCGTCAAACGGGCGCGGAAGCCGATCCGCCGCCGTGACGGTGCGAGGTCCAAGGCCATGCCGCCCATGCGGCTCGTCATCGGCCGGACCCGAACCGGTAGCCGACTCCCGGCACGGTCTGGATCACTCCGGGATCACCGAGCTTCTTCCGGAGGTTCGAGATCGTGACCCGGACCGTGTTCGTGAAGGGGTCGGCGTTCATGTCCCACCCCTTCTCCAAGAGGGTCTCGCTGCTCAGAACACCGCCGTTCGCGCGCATGAGCAAGTCGAGCACGACGAACTCCTTGCGGCTGATGCTGAGAAATCTGCCGTTGCGGTAGACCTCCCGGCGGAAGGGGTCGAGCGTGACGCCCTCGCTGTCGAGCACCGGTGGCCGGGTCGCAGTCGGCCTGCGTTCGAGGGCGCGCAACCGCGCGACAAGCTCGGGGAAGTCGAACGGCTTGCTGAGATAGTCGTCAGCCCCCAGCGCGAATCCGTCTACCTTGTCGTGCAGAGTGCGGGCGGCTGTCAGCATCAGCACACGGCACGTGGGCAGTTCAGCAGCGATCCACGCGCACACGGCGTCACCGTGAGTTCCGGGAATGTCTCGGTCCAGGATGACCACGTCGTAGTCGTTCACGGTCAGATACTCCAGGGCCATGTCGCCGTCGTGCACGAGGTCGGCAGCGATGGTTTCGCGTCGCAGAGCAGTCTGGATGGCTTCGGCGAGATACACCTCGTCTTCGACGACCAGCGCTCGCATCGGCGGCACTCCTTCTGACGCCCTGGGCGCATCTTCGTCCTGTCAGTGAACCATCACCGCCCTTGCGAAAACATAAAGGCTTCCTTGAACGCCGCCGTTATGGGCCGACCGGTCGACTGGGCTCACCAACCCACGAAAGGACATCCGTGATGTCGACCAGTTCGAATGTCAAGCGGAAGCTCTCGGTTCTGCTGATTGCTCCCGCCCTGCTTCTCGCGTTCACCGCCTGTGCCTCCTCGCCCGGCGGCTCGAGTCCCTCCGCCGGCGGCCCTTCTCCGCGCGCCACGTCCGCCTCGGACTGGCGGGTCGCCTTTGCCGGCTGCATGCGCGACCAGGGGATCGACATCCCCGACCCCGGCACGGGCGGCAATTCGGGAACGTCGATCGACTCGTCGAACCAGGATGCCCTGTTGGCGGCGGCCAAGAAGTGCCAGGCACAGCTCGGGCCGATGCCCGCCCTGAGCCAGGCGGAACAGGACGCGCAGAACGCCCAACTCCAGAAAGCCATGCTGGCGGCCGCGAAGTGCCTCCGCGACAACGGCGTGGACGTCGCAGATCCCAAGCCCGGCGAAACTCTCAAGGTTCCCGACACCGCCCCTCAGGACATCAGGCAGAAGTGCGGTGCCGATGGGGCGCAGGGTGCGACCACGTCTCTCGGCGGTTGATCGTGAGGCAACGCGCATCTCAGACCCACGGCGGGGCGAGCCGCGTCCGGCGCTGGACCGTCGGGGCGGCTGTCGCCGCCCTCCTCGTCACAGGTGGTGGACTGGCCGGCGCCTACGCGATCGGCTCGAGCACCGCCGCTCCCGCGCAGAAGAAGGTCGATGCCGCTACCGCGCGGATCGAACGGGGCACGCTCTCGGGCACCACGAAGGCGTCAGGGACTCTGGAGTACGCCGATGCCCACGACGTGAACGCGGGATTGGGTGGCGTGATAACGTCCCTGCCGGCCGCGGGTGCGCAGATCGGGCTGGGGCAACAGCTGTACGCCGTTGACAATGTCCCCGTCTACCTGTTCCACGGATCGCTCCCGGTCTGGCGGTCCTTTCAGCCCGGCATGGCTGACGGTCCCGACGTGAAACAGCTCGAGGACGACCTCGCGACGCTCGGCTACTTCTCCGGCAATGCCGACGGCACGTTCACGTGGGCGACGTCGAACGCGATCAAGAAGTGGCAACGGGCGACCGGTCAGGTGGTGACCGGGTCGATCGAACCTGGTCGCATCGTCTTCCAGCCCACCGATGTTCGCGTGTCCACCCTGGATGCGTCGGTCGGCTCCAACGCCGGCCCCGGCGTCCCCGTGCTGTCTCTCACCGGGCTCGACAAGCAGGTCAAGGTCAACGTCAGGCTCTCCGACCAGGCGCTGGCCAAAGTGGGCGGCAAGGTGTCTATCGACCTGCCCGACGGCTCGTCGACGGCGGGGGTGATCGCCTCCGTCGGGGTACCGACCGAGGTCGACGACGCGACCGGGCAAAAATCGGTCATGATCCCCGTCGTCGTCGCACTGGATGACCCCGCCGCCGCTGGAGACCTCCAGCAGGCGAGCGTCACCGTCGACTTTCCCTCTGAGACACGTGAGAACGTGCTCTCCGTCCCGATCGATGCGTTGCTCGCGATCTCCGCAAGCACCTTCGGCGTCGAGATCGTGAACGCGAACGGCACGACCCGACGCGTACCGGTGAAGACCGGCTTGTTCGCCGGCGGTCGCGTGGAGGTCTCCGGCGACGGGATCTCCGCGGGTCAGAACGTCGTGGTGCCGGCAGCATGAGCGACATCATCGTTCTGAGCGGTGTGGAGCGCAGCTACGGCCAGCCCCCGGTGCTCGCCCTTGCCGGGGTCGATCTCAGGGTCGAGACCGGCGAGTTCGTCGCGATCGTCGGCCCCAGCGGTTCCGGCAAGTCGACGCTGCTGAACCTGATCGGCACGCTCGACCGTCCCACGGCCGGCACAGCCCTCATCGACGGTTTGGATGTGCACGAACTCTCCGACGCCGCCCTTTCGGCTCTGCGTGCCCACAGGATCGGGTTCGTGTTCCAGCAGTTCCATCTCGCAGACGGGGTCACGGCCCTCGACAATGTCGCGAATGGGCTCCTCTACCAAGGCGTTCCCAGCCGGGAACGGCGAGAGCGGGCCGGTGCGGCCCTGGAACGCGTCGGCCTCGGCCACCGCCGGGATCACAAGCCCCACCAACTCTCCGGCGGCGAGCGACAGCGGGTCGCAATCGCCCGGGCAGTGGTCGGCGACCCGCCACTGCTCCTCGCCGATGAGCCGACCGGCAACCTCGACACGGCGTCGGGCGCCACGATCGTCGAACTGCTGCACCAACTGAACAGCCAGGGGACAACGGTGGTCGTGATCACCCACGACATCGAGATCGCCCAGCTGCTCCCGCGGCAGGTCCGGATCCGCGACGGCCGAATAGTGTCGGATTCGGCGGCAGTCGCATGAGCGCGCCCCGCGAACGGCGCGACCTCCGCTCGAAGCTGCTGGGTCGGGATGTGATCCGGCTGGGAACCACCGGACTGCGAACCCGTCCCGCCCGTGCCATCCTGTCGGCACTCGGCATCGCGATCGGTATCGCCGCGATGATCGCCGTCGTCGGCATCTCCACCTCGAGCCAGGCGCGGCTCAACGAGCAGCTGGCAACGCTGGGAACGAACCTGCTGACGGCGAAAGCTGCCGACGGCCTGCTGGGGCAGAAGACCCCACTGCCACCCGATACGATCGCGAGGGTCGGCCTGGTGGAAGGCGTCGAGAGCGTCAGCGGAACCGGCACTCTTACCGGGGAGAACATCTACCGCAGCAATCTGATCAGCCCCGATGCGAGCGGCGGCATCACGGTCAAGGCCGCCGATCTCGGGCTGCTCACGGTGACCGGCGCGAAAGTCAGAAGCGGCGCATGGCTGAACGCAGCGACCGCCCGATACCCCGCTGTCGTGCTCGGCTCGACGACCGCTGAACGACTCGGCGTCGTATCCCCAGGCAGCCAGGTCTGGCTCGGGGGCCAGTTCTTCACTGTCGTCGGCATCCTCGAGCCGGTGGCGCTCGCCCCCGAGCTCGACGAGTCAGCGCTGATCGGGATCCCGATCGCCGAGAGCGCGTTCGGCTTCAGCGGAAGCCCGACGATCGTCTACGAACGCTCGAGCGACGCCTCGGTGAAAGACGTGCGCGCACTGCTGCCTGCCACCATCAGCCCGCAGGCGCCGGACCAGGTGAGCGTCTCCCGACCATCGGATGCTCTGACAGCGAAGAACGCTGCCGACCAGGCCTTCACCGGCCTGCTGGTCGGCCTCGGCTCCGTCGCCCTGCTCGTCGGGGGGATCGGGGTGGCCAACACGATGATCATCTCGGTGCTCGAACGGCGTCGCGAGATCGGGCTACGACGAGCGCTCGGGGCGACCAGAGGCCACATCCGCTCGCAGTTCCTGGCAGAGGCGCTCCTCTTGTCCGCGCTGGGCGGGGTGCTCGGGGTGGTCCTCGGCGCCGCGGTGACGGCGACCTTCGCCGTCGCCAACGGCTGGCCGACCTCCCTGCCTCCTGGAGCATTGGTGATCGGGATCGGTGCCACTCTGCTCATCGGAGGAGCGGCGGGCCTATACCCCGCACTTCGAGCAGCACGTACACCACCGACCGCAGCGCTGAACGGCTGATGTGTAGTCCTCAAGTTCAGTTGGCTCCTGGACTTTGCCCGAGGTTCAAGACACCACCTTCGCGAGCAGACGGGACTGCTGACGGTTTCAGTTACTCGTTCTATTAGGCAGCGGGTACGGCTCGTGTGGTCATGATGGTGTCGTATTCGATCGGGGCCAAACGGCCCGAACTAGTACTCGGTCGGGCGAGGTCCACGAAGCTGATCGTCCACGAAGACGGACTCGCGCGCCTGGTCGCCGCGCTCCAGAAACCGTCAGGCAGCATGCGTTTGTGCGGAGTTTCTGCAGGCATCACGACGCCAAATGTCAACGTATGACAGGAATGTCACCCAGATGCCGATAACTCTGCCTGACCGAAATCAGTCCGACCAGCAACCAAAACCAGCCTCTGATCAGCATATTTTGGTAGCGAGGGCGGGACTCGAACCCGCGACACCACGATTATGAGCCGTGTGCTCGAACCGAAGCCCCGCGAAGGCGGCGACAATCCCGAAAATGCTGATGACTACGGTGACGTCGATAGCGAATGAGTGACCTCGATGACCAGTATGTGTGGGCAAAGTGTGGGCACGCGGCGGCGAGACCGACTCGCGAAGCGCTGAGATGCCTCACGCGACTCCGCCACGAACTGCTCCGTCGAGAACCTCTTCGCGTCGAGCGGTCTGAGCGACCGGGTTGCCCTGGGCGACGAGGCCAAGGGCACGAAGCCGAAAATCCCGCGGGTGAGCAGCAGGCATTACACGGACTCCTTCCGAGACGATCATCGCCTCACTCAACATGTCCGGGAAAGCGGGTCAGGCTACGCTCGCTCGGACTGAACTTCAGCCTCTACCACCTGCTGCCTCCTAAGACGTGACGTGCTGCGGTAGCCCGGCTTACTTCTGGGGAACGTAAACACCCGGGATTCCGGTAGCGGCGTGCTTTTCGATATCAAACTGACTGGCCCACGCCCAGAACGGCTTCGTTGCCCCGGACGCCGTGTACGGATCGGCGTCGTATGGCTCGACCCCCAACGCGTATATCCCGACTTCGTCCGGGTGGAAATCATTGACCGAGAAGTACGCGAAGTACAGCTCGTACGTCTTCCCGCTCGCAGACACTTTGTAGTGGCCAAAGAGCTCGGTGGCCTTTTTGAAGAAGACATTGTCTCCTGACTCCCCGTTGCCCTCCGACTTCCAGGTCACCGGGCCAGAAGGAAAGACGGACAGAAAGTAAGTCAACCCGCCATCCAAATCGGTGGCCTTCTCACGCGCACGGGGCGAAAACATCTTCTTCAACGCAGCCGCGTCATGATTCCTCACAGCATCCGCAATGTGCTGCATCTGCACGTCCGTCTTCTGGTACGACTCGTCGTGGATCGAGCCGGGATGCGACGGCAGAAGCGAACACGACGACAGCAACCCCGCACACATCAACGCCACCACAGCACCAAGAGCCCGTCTCGTCACCGCCCCCACCCCCTCCTAGTACTTTAATGTCGCCGTGTCAGTCGTTGGATTGGGCGTCCAAACGCCCGCAACGTCACGGCTCTTCATAAACGCGTCATACATCCCGGCATTCCGGAAGGTGACCGTGGCTGTGACGTGCAAGTTGTCGCCATTCATGTCCATCACTCCCGGGTGGAACGAAGCAACCCATGCTTGAGGCTTCGCTGGGGCAAAGGACGCAACCTCTGAACCATTGTCGCTCAAGGACTCCGTCATCCTCGGAAGATTCGGGTCGCTGGGATTAGCGTGCCAATGGCCGCCGGGGTCCGCCACCGGCGAGTCTTGATCGTATAACCCGATCTCGGCACCATCGCCCCAGAGACCGTATTCGCCCTTCCACACCCAGACCACATAGCTCTTACCCCCGTACTCGAAGATGTACTTGTGGTGGCGTGCACCGGGAATGACCGCATCCATAAAGACGTCGTCACCGTCGTCGTAGCCAAGGTGGAGTTGAGGTGCGTTCGCATCTGAGCGGAGGATACCGTCCGCGCCCAGGTTGAAGCCACCGGCATGCAACAAGTCCTTTCCGGGCTTTCCGGTATTCAAGAACCCTTGCGCAATAGGGTTGTTGCCGGGGGCTTTCGGCGCCTTCGGGATGTTGTTGGCGCCAGGTTGGTATCCGTTTTGCGGGTTGGTGCCGGCGCAGTTGCGGAGCATATTGAATGCGCCGGTTTCGCTGTTGTAGCAGTCGCCGGATGGGTCTGCCTTCGTGATCGGGTTGTTTGCAGCGTACGAGTATCCGTTGTTCTGCAGCGGATTCATTGGGGCGAGGACCGAGTCGACGCTCAGGAATCGTCCCAACGTCGAGTCGTAGACGCGCGCGCCGAGTTGGACCAGGTCAGTCTGTGCAGACTGCTCCTGGTTGAGGAACCCGTGCGGACTCGACCAGGGCACGGCGGTGCCGCGCGCGTTTCCGAACGGGTCCTGGTATCGGTGCGTGGCGTTCCCGGTGGACGGGTCGACTTCGGCGGTCGCCGTGTTCTGCGCGTCGGTGATCAACCATTGCAGGGTGCTCCCAGAGACTCCAGGGCTGGTGGCTCGCTCCGCGACCGACTGACCGTTCGCCGTGTAGGTGCGGACGGCACTGACCGCGGCCGTGCTGTTGGATCTGTGGAGCTCGGTACCACCGACGAACAGCGTGGACCCACTGTCGTCGGTTCTCAACAGGAGCTGACCGCTGGCATCGTAGATGTCATTTTCGGAATGGCCAGTGCTGGTGATGGAACTGACGCGTCCGTCCGCGTCGTAGGTGAGGGTGCCGGTGCCGCGTGTTGTGGTGTTACCGGCACTGTCGTAGCCGAAGGTGGTCGACCCGCCGGTGCTGGGCGAGACCGATTGGACGGCGTGAGGGTTGGCAGTGCCTGCGGCCGGATAGGTATAGCTGTAGCTCGTCGCTGTACCGCTGCCGCTAGTGGGCTCGTCGGTGGTGCTGGTTCGGTTGCCCGTCGCGGGGTCCAATGTGTATTGGGTCCAGTAGGGAGCGGGGCCACCGAGCGCACCGCTTGTGGGGCTGGTCGAGCAGTTGCCATTGGCCGGCGTCCAGGCTTCGGTAAGCTGGCCGAGGTGGTCGTTCGAGAAGCATTGGTTATCGGTCGCGGTCCCATCCGCGGTCGTCTTTTCGCTAGTAACGAGGCCGGCGTCGTTGTAGCCGTAGTGTCGGTCGCTGATCGTTGTCGGGGTCGATCCTGCGAAGGTTTGATCGAGAATTTCGGCGACGGCTCCGGTGGCGGGGTCGTAGGAGTAGTCCGTGTACTCGGGAGTTGATCCGCCGGTTCGTGCGTACTGCGAGATCTGCCCTATGGGCGTGTAGTCGATGGTGCTCAGGATGACGTTGGTGCCGGCCTCTCCGAGCAGTTGCCCGGTGGCGGAGTAGGAGTACTTGAGCTTCTCGATCGACAGGCCTCCCGCTGCGGGGTAGGTCGCTTGGGAGATCGACCCGTCTGCGGCATACAGGTAGGAGGTCTTGTAGGTTGTTGCGCCGAAGTTCGGTGCCGACGCCGGGAGGGTGACCGTGGTGCTAGTCGGGTTGTAGTTGGCGTCATAGCCGCCCTCGGTGGACGCGTAGGCGGCGCCTGGTGAGCCTGGGGTTGATCCAACGTAGGTCTTGGACTCGGTGAGTTGCCCGTTGGCCAGCGTGTCGAAGGTCCACGATGCGAGCAGGCTCCCGGAGGTCGTCCCAGCGTACTTGGCGGTCTGTCTGCCGAGAGCGTCGTAGGAGTAGGAGAGCTGCTGTCCGCGCCCGTCCGTGATGCTGAGGACTTCGCCGGCGTCGTCGTAGCTTGACGTGGTGGTTCCGGTGTCGGGGTCGACCGCTTGGACCTTGTGGCCAAGGACGTCGTACCCCCAGGTCCAGTGGTTTCCGGCTGGGTCGGTCATCGTGGTCATGTGCTTGGAGGCGTCGTACCCGTAGTTTGTTGTCTCCGTGGTCGCGGTCGACAGGGGGGTGTCGGCCAGGTATTGAACGAGCTTGGTGACGTTGCCGCTGCTGTCCGTGTACTGGGAGGTCGGGGTTCCGCCCTGGGGCGGGGTCGTGTCGACTCGGTCGGCTCCAAGGTAGGCCGTCGAGGTTCGGTGCTTCTCGGTTCCGAAGGAGTCCAGGATGGTCGCGGTCGAACGACCAGCGCCGTCATATAGGGTGCGGGTCTCGGAGGCGATCTGGGATTCCGATGTTGGAACGAAGAGAGCAGTCGACGGGTTAGCGGTCGCCCAGTAGGAGTTGTTGACTCTGGTGACGAGTCCGGCGGGGTCGTAGGCGGTGTCGGAGACGATGCTGCCTCCACCGGCGTCGGCGTTCGTCTGGGTTTGGACGGCTCGTCCGAGTCCATCGAACAGTTGGTAGCTGACGAGGTTGCTCGCCGGCCCGACCTTCGTTGTGACGATCGTGTTCGGCACCGTCGTGGACTCGTTGTAGCTGTAGGCGATGGACGGCGAGCTCGGGTTGCTGCCTTGCGGTCGGATCGGAATCCACACCTGAGTGCGTTGACCCAGAGCGTCGTAGTTGGCGGTCGTAACCTTGGCGTTTTCGTCGCTGTAGGAGGTCTCAACTCCCCAGGCCGGGTTGATCTGGGTGGTGGTGGTCCAGTTGAACGGTGCCGTGTTGGTCGTGACGGTCTTCGTCAGCGGACCGCTTCCTGCGGCCGCAGTGGCGGCCGGTGTGTAGGCGGTCGAACTCGTGTGTCCCAGGACATCGGTTGCCGTGAGCGCTCGACCGAAGGCGTCGTAGCTTTGCTGATGGTCGGTCGCCCAGTGCGCTGAGCTGGCTGTCGATCCGGTGTAGCTGTCCACCTCGGAGGAGCTGGTAGCGTCACCCGCGTTTGGCGCTGCGCCCCAGGCTGCGCCGTCGTAGGTGATCTTGCGGTCGCTGATCGCGTCGGCCGGGTAGACGGCGGTGCCGAGGTGAGCGCAGTCCTTGGCGACGCTCGTTTGCTGCTTGGGGTAGCCGATGAGCCACGCCGTGGTGTTCGGGGTCACGTAGCTGGTGGTCGAACAGGTGGATGCGCCATCGGAGTGCACTGTGCTGACTGTCAAGGGCAGTCCGTAACTCGAGTCGAATGTCGTGGCGACGTCCGTGGTGCGGCTGCCTCCGCCGGAAAGGGGTTGGGTGGTGAGCACGTCGCCGTCGGCGACGAGTTTCGCAACGTCGGTGCCGTTGGACGCGGTGATGGCAGATGACCAGGGAGTGGTTCGCGTTTCGGAGACGATTGCGCCGCCAACACCGTTGAGGGTTTTCGCATCGTAGGTGCGACCGGCGAGCCATCTCGAGTCCGCGACTCCGGGGTAGCCGGTCACTGAGATGCTCTTGGTGCCGCCGGAGATGGACGCGCGGTCGCCGTCGAGTCCCCGGAAGAATGTGTACGCGGTGGTCTGTTGCGTTGATGGGCTGCTGGGGTCGCCGGTGCGCACCTCGACGGTGTCGTAACCGGCGTAGGCGGACCAGGTGCGCTGGCTGTCCGGAGTGAACGGTGACGTGTCGTATCGCCACGCCGGGGTGCCGGTGTAGACGTAGTCGGTCTCCTGCGGAAGGTCGGCACCGCCTCCGGTTTTCGGGTCGGAGACGACCGAGGTGACCACGTATTTGTTGAAGAGGTCTTCTTGGGCGGGCTGAGGGTAGGTGGTGTCCGGTGTCCACCATTGCGGATAGCAGCGGTGAGTGTTGCTCTCCGGCGCTGACTCGATCGCCGAGGCGTTGCTTGTGGTGCAGTCAGGGGTCGCGTAGTTCACGGAGATGACCGCACCCGTCGACTCCCGGATGGCCGAGATTCGGTACTTGTCCAATGGGGCGAGGCCGTCGATGGCCCACACCCTGTTCTGCATAGTGACGCCGGAGAACACGGTTGCCGGTTCGGCGAGGGTGGCCGTCCCGGCGTGACCGGTGTGCACGACCTGTGTCAACCAGAGGGCAGCGTGGGTGGCATCGCCCGGGTCCGGGAAGGAATGACTGAGGTCCCAGGTGTCAGCAGCCTTGTAGTTGCCGGCCCCGTCGCTGTACTGGGTGGTGACGGTGTCGAGCATCGCCGTGGACCAGAAGGTCGGGCTGAGTTGGGTGGTGCAGGCGCCCGAGGTGCAGAGTTCATCGAATGGCACATCGGGGTAGCTGGATGCCTGGGCCGGCGCCGTTCCCGCCCCGAGGGGTTCCGTCGTGCAGCTTGCGTGGCTGCTGTCGCTGCAACGCCCAAACTGGTCGTAAGTGAAAGTCACCCGGTCGGTGGCATCGTTTGCTGTGTACACATCGCCACTTCGCAGACCGTAGTCGATGTGGTCCAGCTGGCCACCGCGGACATATCCGACCGCGGTGGAACCGTTCCGCTGATAGTTGTTGGTCTCCTTGGACCAGTAGAAGGCTTCTGCGTTCTGGTGCGGGTCCACCACGTAGTCGAGGTTCCAGCGCCATCCTTGATCGCAAGAAGATGCTGCGAACGTCGAGGCATGGCACGGTTCACCGGCGTCGTTGCCGAACACCGGTACCGTCCACGCCGAGTTCGTTGTCGCTTTGCCGGTGCTCCAACCTGGGAGCTGGTTCAAGCCGAAGTAGTACTGGGTGCCATCCAGGGTGGTGACCCGCCAGCAGTCGTCGTCCCAGGTCCCGTTAGACGCGCCGCAGCCCTGCGCTGCACCGACGAGGTGCTCGACTCGGCTGCCGTCGTCGTTCTGCAACTTCCAGGTGCCACTAGCGCTGTCGCGCACAAGCGGCGAGGAGTGACCGCCGAGCGAGAGGGTCGCGTTGTCGGTCTTCCAGCACAGGTCTCCGCTGCTCGCGACGGAACCGCTGGAACCGCTGTCCTGAGAACAGCCGATGTAGTGGGTTTCGATGTATCCGGCGCCGCCGAGGTCCCAACCTTCGCCGACCGCGGAGGTCTGGTTGTTAGTGGAGCCTGTCTCACCGTCGACCGCCTGCGAGTCGTAATTCAGGGCTACGTTGGGCTGCGGTCCGGCCGGTGCAGGAGGTACCCGGAGAGGGTAGGACCAGGAGAAGCCGCCGGTTTGCGCCGAGACATCCCAAGTGCTCGAGGGCTTGATCGGCGTTGCTGCGAAGGAACCGGTGCCGTCCGCACCCGTGGGTGTGGACATCGGAACAAGAAGCGTCGTCGCCTTCGCGAGCTGAGGTGTGACGATCGCGCTGTCACCTGACGCGGTGGCCGCGACCGGGGACAACTTGCCGCTCGAGAGCGCCTTCTTCGAAGGCTTCGCCGGCATCGTCAGCTGGACCCACCGCACCCGGGATGCATAGTCGGCCCCATAACTTGACGCCAGCAACGCGTCCGGAATCTTGAGCGCGACAGGTGCGGGGCTCGTGCCGCCATCGCGGGCGGTGATCGCGAACGCCACCCCGTTGATTCCGTACTTCTTGGCGTCGTCATGCCCGAGTAGCGTGACCGCGATGGCGCCAACGGAGGACTTCGAGTTCGCCTTCGCCGGTTTGGCTCGGGCCGCCTGCAGACCATGACTTCCGAACGTCGCCCATCCAGATGCGACCGATGCGCTCGCCCTGTTCTTCAGATCGTGGGTCGTCTGACGGGTGCTGCCGCTAGCTGGGAGTGCGACATCGTTCGACTCGCTCCCACCGAGGTTGTCCTGCGTCACCGCAATCGAGGTCGATGACTTCGGAGGCGTCGATTCGTTGAGAGCTGTGGCGCTGTGTCCGGTGACCTGTGTTCCGAGGTTCGGCTTCGGCGCGGCAGCTTCGGCTGGCTCGGCAACTCCCGCCAAGGTCGACGCGAGAAGGGCAATCGTTGCGGCCCCGGCGATCAGACCGGTTCGTGCCACGCGGCGCACGATGGTGCTCATTGGGGGGCATTCTCATTCTTCAAGTTGGCGAGCTGGAGACTGTCGGCGACACCCGGGAAGCTTGTGATGTCGTCGATGTAGCCGTTCCATTCCGTCGATTGGTCCGCGGCGCCAGCCCCCACCAGGAGGGTGTGGTTGGTCGGGCCGCCCATGGTGCTCTGGGACTGACGCGACGCCACGGTTGCGTTGCTGACCTGGCCGTTGACGACGAGTCGGAGTTGGCTGTTTACCGGATCCCAGATCACGCTGATGTAGGTCCAGGTGCTCGGTGTGACGTTGGGGCCGGTGATGCAGGGCGTGTATGCGGGCGGACCCCAATCAGGCCAGCACAGCTGCCACCTGCCGTCGGGCGCGACTCCAACGCCGAAGGTGTTGTCGTACCCGAGCGCCATGCTCGTGTAGGGCATCCCGCTCAGATCTTCGCCATTCGGGTTGAAGTCGACCCAGGCTGAGATGGTCCAGCCGTGCGTGGTGTCGTCGCTGCCCAGGGCAACGGTATCCAGCGCCGTTCCCTGTTCGAACGCGGGTTGGACGTATCCGAGCAAGCTGCCCCCGCTGCATAGGGTGTGAGTCTCCTGGACACCGACGCCGCAATAGTAGAGAGGTGAGGTCGCGTTCTGGCTTGCCGTGGAGGCGGTCCAGATCAAGCCGATTGGATGCGCGGCGTTGTTGGTGCCGTTGCAGTTCGCCGTGATGGCGCTGTAATGGAACGAGCCGAGGCAGTCGTACAGCGTGGTCATGCCGTCGGGCACAGTGGTGGATCCGTCTGTCGGGTAGGGCTTGATCTCGCCCAGGTTGACCGCCGGAGGACTCCAGTTCGTCGTCCAGTTCAACGTCGAGAATGTCGCTGATGCCCAGCCGGACGACGACGGGAAGTCGTATAGGGTGTCCGTTCCGCCGTGGAAGCTCAGCGTCTGAGCGTCGGCGAGTGGGCTGTCGCCGGGCATCGCTTCGATGTCGTCGGCGGGTACGGTCATGTTGCTCGTCGAGTGGCTTGAGTTGCGGTCGGGGATCGTTCCGGAGGTGAAGTCGTCGGCGTTCCAGAAGTCACCGCCGCTTGAGTTGGCGTATTGGACTGAGGTCGTATCGCCAGACGTTGCGACCTCGAGTCCTGTCGCCTCAGACGGGTCGGTGCTCGTTGCAAGGTTGGTCGAGACGTTGCCGGCTCCGTCGTAGGCGACAACCCAGAGGGTTGCGTGGGGCGCGTCGATGGGTGCGACCGTAATGGTTGCGCTGCCGGATGAGTCGGGGCAGGCAAACCATTCGGCGCCCTCCCGCTCCGGACAAAGCGGCTGACCGGTCGGGTCATGCATGGTGTTGCCGTCGTAATAGTCGTCTCGGGGACCAAACGTCACAGGTGGGATGGGGCTGGGGTTCACTGCGGCGGTGTTGGTCCACCAGTATCCGAACTGGGCGGCGGCCGTTCCCAGGGTGGAGGAGGTCAGTTTCACTGTGATGGGTTTGCCGACCGTTCCGGTGGCCGGGCTGATGGTGGTTCCGCCGCTGTTGACCTCGTGCACGGTCGGCAAGCTGGGGCCGCTGTTCTGGACCTCGAAGTAGCACCATCCGGAGTACCCCGACCAATCAGTGCCGTCGAACGCGTGTGCACGCCATGCGTACTTGCCGACGCCAAGGGCGTTCTGTGGGATCACGCCGCTGAACGCGCCAGCCGCATGTGTGCTTGAGGTGTAGGTGTGCAAGGTGCTGCCGAGATTTCCCGAGCCGTCAACTCCTGCAATGTCGAACGAAACAGAGATGTTGGTGCCGTCTGGGTCACTGGAGTTGGCAGCCATGGTCAGCGCCGAGGCGGCGTTGTTCACGAAGGCGGGGTTTCTCACGTCAGCGGCGCACGACCGGAACGGAGACGAGAACTGGGGGGTGTCCGGGGTGACTGGGGCCGAGTCGTAGGTGATCGTGAGCGACGCGGACTGAGCCCACTTCTTCCATCCGCTGACGGCGTTCTCGTTGTCAGCACGCAAGGCAAGGACCGTTGAAGAGGCGCCCGCGTTTGCAGCTGCAGCAGCGCCAGCGGTGGCGCCAAAACCCACAGCGCCGCAAGCGGTGGGAGTGGCCGTACCGATCATGGACGCGTACACATTCCCTGTCTGATTCCACGTTCCTCCCACGGGAGCCCCAGCGGTGGTCCACAGGTCAGCCTGACTGGGCGTATTGCAGTTAAACGCACCCGTGAGAGTCACGTCGAAATGCGCGTTGAGAACGTGCCGCCCTGCCACCCCGCTGGTGTCCATCGACCAGAACGCACGAGCCAAGTGATTCCGACCGTCGGGCGAATAGGCGGCGGTGATATAGCCCATGCGCTGCACGCCGGTCGCCTGGTTGCCGTTCAGGTAACTCTGGTTCGCGTAGGCCTGGTCCACATACCAATAGGCACCCAGCCCGCCGGTCCAATCCGGGTCGATGTACAGCGGGAACTGAACGGCGGGGGTCGAGGCGGCTGCGTCGACGGAGAGCGTGACCGCGTCTGCGGTGATGCTTTGCGGCAGCGGGCGTGGAGCGATCATGCCGGCGGGTCCCGACGCGTCAGATCCTTCGGACGAATCCCACCAGGTGGCTGAACCCGCGATGACACCCTTGGAGCCGTCGGCGCCGGCGCGTGCGTTTCCAAACGCGTCCGCTGAGACCGCCGATCCGGTCACCCCGAAATGTACGGACTTGAGCTTGGAGTTCTTCGCCGCGGCTGCCGTCTTGAGCACGAGGATCTCAGACATGCCGAGCGCGGTCGCCGTCAGCCTCAGATCCACGCCAGGGAGAACATCCGCGTACGTTGCCGTCGCGCCCGTGATCGACGGTTTGGGCAGGTCGCCGAAGGGTGATCCCTCCTGGACCCATTTCCCAGAGCCATCCCGAATCTGCGCGAGCGGACCCGCTCCGCCCGGCGAAAAACGAACTGCCTGTGCCGCAACCTTGGGAACGAGGTAGCCACCAACGGCTTCGAGCGCAAAATCGATCGGTGCCCACTTGCCAGCGACCTGTGCTCTGACGGGGACCGAGTTCGAAACGAACTGGATCGTGCCGTCCGGCTCCGCGGTGGTCTGAGTCGTCGCCGTTGTCAACTTGTCGATCACGACCGGGCGACCGGACGACGCTGCCAACGCACTCGCCGACCGTTCAACAGACTGCAGGGAAGTCGGACTTGCCAGCCTCGAAGGAGCCGTCTGCGCCGCGGCAACGGGCGATGCAGTCGCAACTAGGGATGCAACGGAAAGAACTGCCATGACCCCAAGGCCAACAGCTTTGCGCCACGTCGTGCCCTGCGGGCTCAACAATGCCATTCTGCAGTCCCCCTTCAGAGTCACAGCGACTACCAATCGCTCACCGAGGAAGCTTCAACAACTCCTCGACGAGGGAACACTAGAGCCGCCCAGAACCGAGAGGAAGTTAGTTCGGGGAAACAAATGACATACGGTCTACCCCAATACGGGTGTCAGACAAAGAGCCGACTAGCAGTCGACACATACGGCCCGCTATCGTGCTTTGCTCACTTTTGTAGACCGCCGGGTAGAGAGCGGATCGGAACGGCGGCAAGCGACTATGAGCAAGTGGCCCACAATCAATCACTGTGTCCAAGACGTGGCCACGCATCGCCTGCGTTCGATTGCATACCGGAAACGGCATGAACAAACATCGCCCGCATCAGGGCTTTTCTTGAAGTAGCGAGGGCGGGACTCGAACCCGCGACACCACGATTATGAGCCGTGTGCTCTAACCACCTGAGCTACCCCGCCGGGAAGTCGCTCGCCGTCGCAGTGGAAGTGCTCCGACGAGTGACCGAGCCCCGAGTCAGGATTGAACTGACGACCCCTTCCTTACCATGGAAGTGCTCTACCACTGAGCTATCGGGGCAATCCGCGGCTGGCCGCGGCACCGCAAAAGACTAGCATCCAGCTTCGGCCGCGCCGAACTCGTGACGGGGCGGCTACGACGCCCAGTGCGGCAGGGCCACGCCCGCCAGCTGCCAGGCGGCGAAGCGGGGGCCGTCGATCGCGACGCGACCGTCTTTCCACTCGACGTCGCCCTCGATCAGGGGGGCGGTATCCGGCAGCTCGTGGCCCAGGTCGACGGTCGTGATCGCGCGGGCGGCGACCACGAGCACGCACTCCTCGGAACTCTCTCGCACGAAGGCCACGGCGTCGTCGGAGGCGTGCAGCCAGCGGATTCCTCCGCCATTGAGAGCCGGATGCGCGCGCTTCAAGGCGATCAGCCGCCGGTAGAGCGCGATGGTGTCGGCCGACTCGTCGAGCCGGTCCCACGGGATCGGGGTTCGCGACTCCTCGCCGTCGGATGCCGTGAGCCCGAACTCGTCGCCCGCCCAGACGACGGGGATGCCCGGCATCGTCACCGCGAGCCCGAACGCCACGGGCACCGTCCCTGCCCGCGCCGAGGTGAGGAAGCGCGGGGTGTCGTGGGTGTCGAGCGCGTTCATGGTGTGCAGCCGGGTGCGCCACGGGAAGGCCGCCGCGAACTCGCGGTGCGCGGCGTGGAAGTCGATGCCGGTGTAGTCGCTCGTGCGCCCCAGGGTCATGCCGAGGCCGCCCGCCGCGGGGCTGCCGGGCACCGAGAGCCAGTTCCACAACGGCCGGGTGAAGTTGGCGTAGGTCATCGCGCCGTGCCAGGCGTCGCCCGGGAAGTCGGAGGCGGCGTCGTTGGTCGACTCGCCGATCAGCAGGGTGCCGTCGTTGACCTCGCGCATGGTGGCCCGGATGGTGCGGCGCACGTCCTCGTTGAGATCCTCGTCGCGCCAACGGCCCGTCATGTTGGCGACATCCACCCGCCAGCCGTCGAGGGAGTACGGCGGCTGCAGCCACTTCGCGACCACCGAGTCGACCCCGTCGATGAAGCGCCGGCGCAGCTCGTCGGCCTGCCAGTTGAACTTGGGCAGGCTCGAGAAGCCCAGCCACGAAACGTACTCGGTCTGTCCGTCATCGAGCCAGAGGTAGAAGGCGCTCTCGGGGGAGCCTGGGTTGCCGTACGACGCCCGGAACCATTCGTGCGCGTCGCCCGAGTGGTTCGTCGTGAGGTCGCCGATGACCCGGATGCCCTTCTCGTGCGCCGCCACCACCAGCGCCGCGAGCGCCGCGTCGCCGCCCAGCAGCGGGTCGACGTGATCGAACGACAGCGCGTTGTAGCGATGGTTCGACTCGGCGGGGAAGACCGGCGTCAGGTAGAGCAGGTTCACGCCGAGCTGCACCAGGTGGTCGAGATGCTCGATCACCCCCTGCAGGTCGCCGCCGTAGAACTGGGTTCCCGTCGACGGTCCGACATGGATGACGGGGTCGCTCCACTGCGCCGGCTCGGCCCAGGCCGGCAGCGGCCGGTCGGCGGCGGCCGCGGAGCGCGCGAAACGGTCGGGGAACACCTGGTACATCACGGCCTCGCGCCCCCACTCCGGCGGGGGGTCGTAGCTCACCAGGCGGAAGTCGTCGATGTCGCGGGTCTCGGTGTGCGAGAGGCCGGCCGAGGTGAGCCACCAGGTGGTGCCATCCTCGCGCTCCAGCAGAAAGCGGTACCCGTGCACGGGGTTCTCGACGAGGATCTGCGCCTCCCACCAGACCGCGACCGGGGTCTCGGCGACGACCACCGCGTCGCTGTAGCGGGGCTCGCGATCCGGGTTCGACCGGGTGCGCACGATCCGCATCCCGCCGAACGCCCGCGGAACCCGCACCCGCACCCGCACGGTGTCGCCGAGTCGCGGCGCCTCGCCCGAGACGTAGAGGGGCGAGCCGTCGTGATGCGGCAGATCGGCGAGGGCGCGCGGCATGCTGCGAGGGTAGCTGGCGGATGTTACCGACAGATGTTGCCGGGGCGCACCCGTGCCCGTGCCTTAGGGTCGATGCCATGGCGACCGAACCCGATTGGTGGCGCACGGCCGTCATCTACCAGATCTACCCGCGCTCCTTCGCCGACTCGAACGGCGACGGGATCGGCGACCTGCCGGGCATCACCTCACGGCTCGACGCGCTCGTCTCGCTCGGGGTCGATGCCGTCTGGCTCTCGCCGTTCTTCACCTCGCCGCAGAACGACGCCGGCTACGACGTCGCCGACTACACGGATGTCGACCCGTTGTTCGGCACCCTGGCCGACTTCGACCTCATGCTGGCCCGCGCCCACGAGCTCGGCCTCAAGGTGATCATCGACCTGGTCCCCAACCATTCCTCGAGCGCCCACCCCTGGTTCCAGGCCGCGCTCGCGGCCGGCCCCGACTCGCTCGAGCGCGCCCGCTACCTGTTCCGCGACGGGCTCGGCGCCGACGGCGACGTCCCCCCGAACAACTGGCAGTCGGTCTTCGGCGGACCGGCCTGGACCCGCGTGACCGAGGCCGCCGAGGCCGACGGCACGCATCGGCCGGCGGCGGCGCCCCAGAGGGCACAGTGGTACCTGCACCTGTTCGACACCTCGCAGCCGGACTTCGACTGGACCAACGACGAGGTCAAGGAGCTGTTCCGCGGCGTGCTGCGCTTCTGGCTCGACCGCGGGGTCGACGGCTTCCGGGTGGACGTCGCCCACGGCCTCGCGAAGAAGCCCGGCCTGCCCGACTACACCCCCCCGACCGATGCCGGCAGCATGGGCGGGACCCCGGAGGACGTGCCGTACTGGGCGCAGCCCGGCGTGCATCCCATCTACCGCAACTGGCACCGCGTGCTCGCCGAGTTCGGCCCCGACCGCATCCTGGCCGGGGAGGCCTGGGTCGAGCCGCTCTCGAAGCTCGCCGACTGGGTGCGGCCCGACGAGATGCACCAGACCTTCAACTTCACCTTCCTCGAGACGCCGTGGGAGGCCGCGCCGCTCAAGAAGGTGGTCGACGACTCCCTCGCCGCGTTCGGCGGAGTCGGGGCGCCGAGCACCTGGGTGCTCTCGAACCACGATGTGATCCGGCACGCGACCCGCCTCGGGCTCACCCCGCCACCGCCCCAGGGGCAGGGCATCGGGCCGGCATCCGAATCCCATCCCGACGAGGTCGTGGGCTTGCGACGAGCGCGCGCCTACACGGCGTTCATGCTCGCCCTCCCGGGCTCGGCCTACCTCTACCAGGGCGAGGAACTCGGCCTGCCCGAGGTCATCGACCTGCCCGACGCCGCCCGGCAGGATCCGACCTTCTTCCGCACCGGCGGCGACAGCTACGGCCGAGACGGATGCCGCGTGCCGATCCCCTGGGAGGCCGCCGCCCCCGCGGCCGGCTTCGGCCCGGCCGCGCCCGACGGAACCGCCGCGAGCTGGCTGCCCCAGCCCGCCGGGTGGGGCGACTACGCGCGCGACGCGCAGCAGGGCATCCCCGAGTCCCCGCTCGAGTTCTACCGTTCCGCCCTCGCCCTGCGACGAGAGCACCGTCTCGCCGCCAACGAGCTGGTCTGGCTGCCGTCGCCGACGTCCGAGGTCCTGGTCTTCCGCTCAGGGGCCATCACCGTGGTGGCGAACACCGGCTCGGCACCCGTCGCGCTGCCCGACGGACAGCTCGCCCTGGCGAGCGGCCCGATCGGACCCGGGCGGCTGCCGGGAGACACGACGGTCTGGCTGCTGGGCTAGTTCACGCCCGGCTGGTTCACGCGGGACTAGTTCACGTTCGCTTCGAGCCACGGGATGGGGTCGATGGTGGTCTCGTCGACCGCGATCTCGAAGTGCAGGTGCGGCCCCGTCGCCTCGCCCGTCATGCCGACCAGACCGAGGAAGTCGCCGACCTTGACGGTCTGCCCGAGCACGATCGGACTCGAACCGCGCGTCATGTGCGCGTAGGTCGAGGTCACGGTGTGATCGCCGATCTTGTGCGTGATGACGATGTAGTTGCCGTACTCCGAGGTGCCGTCGTCGCGGGCGGTGACCACGCCATCCGCGATCGCGAAGATCGCCGCCCCCTCACCCGGGGTGAAGTCCACGCCCTTGTGGAAGGTCGAGCAGCCGGCGCAGGGAGCGATGCGCGGCCCGTACGGCGAGCTGATCTTCACCTGATACGGGAAGGGCCAGCGGATGCTGCCGGCGCCGCCCGTGTACCGGTAGCTCGCGCTCTGGTTGTACTTCTGAGCGAGCACCTGCGCCCACGACATCACGGTGAACCCGTCGCGCTCGCCGGCCGCGACGGGCGCATCTCTCGGCACGGCGACCGCCTGCGACGACGCCTCGGAGCTGACGGCCGCCGACGTCTTGCCCGTCGCACCGCCCGCGGGGAAGAACGCGTTTGCCGGCACGGACATGCCCACCGCCAACGCACCGGCGAAGACCATGGCGGCGAACGACAGCAGGCGACGGCCGATCGAGTGCGTGCTCGTGGCGCGGGGCGCGCGTGCTGCGCGGGGTGCGCGTGCGGCGCGGGGCGCCCGTCTCGAGCGCGTCGCGAGCTGCGCGCGTTCGCGTTCCCGGAGCTCGCGGCGCGTGGCCGGAGGCAACTCGGTCATGGCGCGGCTCCTCGGTGATCCGGTCGGATCGGTGCTCGGGCGAATCCTTCGATGGTAACGAAACGGCTACGGAAGGACCAACGCCCGAAACGGGGGCCTCGGCCGCGTCGGCTCGCGAGCGCGTGTCAGCTCAGATCGGGTAGTCGGCCGCCCCGAGCTCGACGAGCAGCTCCTCGAGACGCGCGGCCAGCTCGGGAGCGGCGGCGAGGATGAAGTCCCGGCTCGGTGCGGCATCCCCGAGGCCCTTGACGACCGCACCCGCCTCGCGCGCGATGAGCGCGCCCGCGGCGTGATCCCACGGGCTGAGGGTGCGCTCGAAGTAGGCGTTCGACCGCCCGCACGCGACGAAGCCGAGGTCGAGCGACGCGGTTCCCTGGCGGCGGATGTCGCGCACCAGCGGCAGCAGACGGGTGACGACCTCGCCCTGCCGCTCGCGCGTCTCGGCCGCGTAGGCGAAGCCCGTCGAGATCAGCGCGAGTTCGAGCGGCACGGAATCGGCCACCCGGATCGCCTGGTCGCCCAGGAAGGCGCCGCCGCCCGCCGTCGCCGTGAACAGCTCGCCGATCGCGGGGTTGAGCACGGCGGCGGCGACCGCGTTCCAGGTGAGCGGGTCGGGGTCGCCCTCGACGACCGCGATGCTGATGCCGTAGTGCGGGATGCCGTACAGGTAGTTGACGGTGCCGTCGATCGGGTCGACGACCCAGGTCAGGCCGCTCGTGCCCGCAGCCGAGCCGCCCTCCTCACCGAGGATCGCGTCGTCGGGCCGCGCCGCCAGGATGCGCTCGCGGATCAGACGCTCGACCTCACGGTCGGCCTCGGTGACGACGTCGACGATCGTCGACTTGGTCGCCGCGACCTCGACTCCCTCACGGCGACGCAGCGCGGCGAGCTCGCCGGCCTCAAGGGCGATGGCTCGGGCGAGGTCGAGCAGTTCGGTGGAGGGCACGGCGTCTAGCCAACCACGCTTCGGCCAGGGCGTGTCTCGCGGCGGGTCGGGCCGGTGGGGAGAGGATCGTGAGATGTCCGGCGGTCGGCTCATGCTCATCCACGGTCCCGAGTTCCAGGCCATGGCCGGCAGGGTGCTCCGCGTCAGCTACGCCGGCATCCCATCGACGTGGCCGAGAACGTCTGGATCGGCGCGGGCGTCACGATCCTGCCTGGCGTCACCATCGGGCGTGACGCGGTGATCGCCGCGGGAGCGATCGTGGCGGACGACGTTCCGGCCGCCAGCCTGGTCACCGGGCCGAAGGCCACCGTGCGCCGGCAGTGGTGACCGGGTCGTCGTTGTCGCGAAGTGGCGAGTGAGGGATTCGAACCCCCGAAGTCTAAGACGGCTGATTTACAGTCAGATCCCTTTGGCCACTTGGGTAACTCGCCATGCGCGCCCGGCCCATGTGATCACCGACCGGAGGCGCTCGGACAATGTTACAAGGTGTTGCGGGCCGCGCGAACCGCGGGCGCCCCCGCCCATCCAGCCTCCGAGTTGCCACTTGGTGCGAGGAATCGGCCCCTTGCCCGCACCAAGTGGCAACTCGGCGGCAGCAGGCGGGGGCGGGGCGGTCAGGCGCGGGCGGCGGCGTTGTAGGCGACGGCGGCGCGGGCGACCTTGCGGAGGTAGGAGCCGGCCGAGTTGTACGCGGCGATCGCGGCGCGCCATCCGTGTTCCGTATCGAGCGCCGTGCTCGCGCGGCACAGGTAGTTCGCGGTCGACATGACGGCATCGAAGATGTTCTGCGGGTTCTCGACCCCATCGGCGTTGCCGTCGGTGTGCCAGTTGCGCCAGGTCTGCGGGATCAACTGCATCGGGCCGACCGCGCGATCCGCCGCGGGGTCGCCGTCGATCGTGCCGTGGTCGCTATCCGGGATGAGGGCGACCCCGTCGCCGTTGAGGGCGACCCCGTAGATGGGTGGGGTGACGGTTCCGTCGGGGCCGATCGAGGAGCCGCCGTGGCGTCCGTGGCCGCTCTCGATCTCGCCGATCGCGGCGAGGGTCGTCCACGAGAGCTTGCAGGTCGGGGCGCCCTGCGCCTTGGCCAGGGCGGCGCCGGCGTAGGCGAGGACGGCGAGGCGAGGGATGCCGGTCGCCGTCGCCTGCGCCGTGGCCCAGGCCGGATCGACGAGGCCCGCGATGCCCGCAGCACCGGAGCCCGACCCGGAGCCCGCGCCGGAACCCGATGCGCTCGACGCCGCCACGGGAGCCGCCCCCGCCGGAGCCCAGCTCGGCCCCGACCCCGCGGCATCCGGGAACAGTCCGGCCCCGTGTCGCGGGGCCAGCACGACGACCACGACCCCGGCGAGCACGAGCAACCCGGCCAGTCCTCCGGCGACGGTCACGAGGATGGTCCGCCGGGCGCGCATCTGCACGTTCTACCATGGCCGCATGGCAGATTCCTCTTTCGACATCGTCAGCAAGGTCGACACGATGGAGGTGCAGAACGCCCTCGGTCAGGCCCAGAAGGAGATCGCGCAGCGCTACGACTTCAAGGGCGTCGACGCCTCCATCGACTTCAGCGGCGAGAAGGTGCTCATGAAGGCGAACGCCGAAGAGCGGGTCAAGGCCGTGCTGGAGGTCTTCGAGCAGAAGCTCATCAAGCGCGGCATCTCGCTGCGATCGCTGGATGCCGGCGCCCCGTTCGCGAGCGGCAAGGAGTACCGCATCGAGGCATCCATCAAGCAGGGCATCTCGAGCGACGACGCGAAGAAGATCGCGAAGATCATCCGCGACGAAGCACCGAAGAGCGTCAAGAGCCAGATCCAGGGCGACGAGCTGCGCGTGCAGTCCAAGAGCCGTGACGACCTGCAGTCGGTGCAGGCGCTGCTCAAGGGCAAAGACCTCGACGTCGCACTGCAGTTCGTGAACTACCGCTGAGGTGGATGCCGCCACCGCCGGCGCGCTCGTCGCGTTCGCCCTCGTGGTCATCGACTTCGTGGTGCGCGTGCTCGCGGTCATCCTGATCCCCAAGAATCGACGGCCGCAGACCGCGCTGGCGTGGCTGCTGGCGATCTTCTTCATCCCGTACTTCGGAATCGCCGCGTTCCTGCTGCTGGGTACCTACCGGCTGCCGAAGCGACGACGCGAGAAGCAGCTCGAGATCAACCGGTACATCCTCGACACCACCGAGGGTTTCGATCGGGTCGCGGCCGAAGCGCCATGGCCGGAGTGGCTCGGCCCGATCGTCGAACTCAACCGCACACTCGGCGCGATGCCAATGGTGGGCGGCAACTCGTCGACGCTCTACCAGGACGACGCCGTCTCGCTCGCGGCGATGATCGACGAGATCGAGCGCGCCACCACGACGGTGCACGTGGAGTTCTACATCCTCGCTCTCGACGACACGACGAGACCCTTCTTCGACGCCCTCGCCGCGGCCATTCGGCGCGGCGTCACCGTTCGGGTGCTGCTGGACCACCTGGGCACCTGGCAGTACAAGGGGTTCCGTCCCGCGAAGCGCGCGCTGCGCCGCATGGGAGCCCACTGGCATCTCATGCTGCCGTTCCAGCCGCTGCTCGGTCGCATCCAACGCCCCGACCTGCGCAACCACCGCAAGCTGCTGATCGTGGATGGCGTTGTCGCCTTCACCGGATCGCAGAACATCATCGACCCCGGCTACGAGAAGCGCGGCAACGCCCGCCGCGGACTGCAATGGAAGGACTTCATGGTCCGCTTCGAGGGCCCCGTCGTCGCCGGCATCGACGCCCTCTTCGTGACCGACTGGTACGCCGAGACGAACGAGCTGCTCGCGCGCGAGGCGGCCCCGGCCCGCCCCACCGGCGCGGGCGGCCTGGACTGCCAGGTCGTGCCAAGCGGACCGGGCTTCGCCGGCGAGAACAACCTGCGCCTGTTCAACTCGCTCGTCTACGCGGCGCAGCGCAAGATCATCCTCGTCAGTCCGTACTTCGTGCCCGACGACTCGATGCTCTACGCGATCACCACGGCCGCCCAGAGCGGAATCGAGGTGCAGCTGTTCGTGTCTGAGATCGGCGACCAGTTCTTCGTCTACCACGCGCAGCGCAGCTACTACGAGACGCTGCTGCGGGCCGGAGTGCGCATCTTCCTGTTCGAGTCACCGACGATCCTGCACGCCAAGCACTTCACGATCGACGACGACGTGTCGGTCATCGGCTCGAGCAACATGGACATGCGCTCGTTCAGCCTCGACTTCGAGATCTCGGTGATGGTGTGGGGCGGCACCTTCCTGACCCGGTTGCGCGCGATCGAGGACTCCTACCGCCAGCACAGCCGCGAGCTCACGCTCGAGGAGTGGTTGGCCCGCCCGCCCCTGTCGCAGATCGCCGACAACGTGGCGCGGCTCACCGCGGCGGTGCAGTGACGCGGCTCGCGCGACGCCGCCGGGCGATGACCAGGACCGTCACGAGAAGTGCCCCGACCAGCAGGAGCGCCGCGAGGACGACCGGCAGCCCGATCTCCATGCCGGTCAGCTTCGAACCGGGGTCGGCGGATGCCGGCGACGTCGGCGGGGCCGTCGAGCCGGGGTCGGCGGATGCCGGCGCGTCCGTCGCGCCGGGGGTGGCGGATGCCTCAGACGTCGGCGCGTCCGTCGCCCCGACCGAGAAGGCGATCGTCACGGTCCCCAGAGCCCTCGCGGTGAAGCCGAAGGCGTCGGTCCCCGTGAAGATGACGGGGTAGCTGCCGGCGACGGCGTCATCCACGCCCGACACGTCGACCGAGATCGTCCCGGTGACGTTGAGCGATGGTCGCACGGCTGCCCTGACCTCGGCCACCGTGAGCCTGCGGCCCGGGGCGAGCGTCACGGTCGCGGTCGAGTGGGCGAGCGAGATGGTCAGCACCGGCACGACCTTCACCGTGACCGTCACGGGGGCGGAGACCCTCCCGTCGGCCGGATCGGTCGCCGTCACCGATGCCGCGTAGCTGCCGACGGTCGAGTAGTCGACCGCGCTGTCATCGATCGCCAGAACCGCTCCCGCCGTCGTCGACGCCGCGCCCGCCTTGCTCAGCAGTTCCGCGGCGCTCGGACGAGATCCGAGCTGATACGCGATCGTGCCGGACGCGACGGTCGCCGTGGGTGCCGGCAGGGGCGCATCGAGGCGGAACGTCGTGACGACGCCGCGGTGATCGCTCGTCCAGGCGCCGTTCTGGATGTTCTTCGCCGACGGCCAGCCCGCGACGAAGGTGTTGGAGCCGAGTACCGCCAGGCGCGTGCCCGCGAAGTCGACGTAGTCGATCCGGTCCTGCGGCTCGGCGCCGCCGTCGACGGCGTTCGTCGTCACCAGAGGCGACCAGGTGGTGCCGGCCGAGGCGGCCGGATCGGGATGCGCGGCACGGAACGAGTCGGTCAGCCCTGCGGAGGCCAGCTGATCGGGAACCGGCCAGTCGACCGCGCCGATCTTGCAGTGAGCGCTCGCGGTGGCCGCGGTCCAGTCGGTCGAGGACGGCGACTCCAGGTCGCCGAGCAGAACGACCGGCGTCCTCGGTGCGGACGCGACATCGGGCGCGAGCGCCGCCGCCACGGCCTGCGCCTGAGCGAAGCGGCTCGTCGCCTTCTCCGCCGTGACGAGATGCGCGGGGTCGGTCACGCCGGCCAGGCAGGCCTTCTTCGGGCCGTAGGCGCTGCCGTCGAGCCCGACGCTCCAGAGCCGCAGATCGATCCCGAGCACCCGAGCCGTCACCCCGATCGCGGGGGCGGCGCCGGCGAGGGTCCTCTTGCTGGCGACATCCAGTGGATAGGCCGAGACGATGCCGACTCCGTCATCGCCCTCGATGCCATACCAGCCGAGCGCGTTCGCGAGTCGGACCGCCCCGGTGCCGCCGTCCTCCTGCAGCCCGATCACGTCGAGACCGTGCGCGGCGATGACGGCGAGATCCTTGAGGGTCGAGTCGCTCACGTGACTGCCCGCGTCCCAGAGATTCCAGGTCGCCGATGCGAGCGTCGGCGCATCGTGGGCGGCGATGACGGGCACCTCGACGGTGATGGTCGAGGTCGTCGTGCCGTCGGTCGCGCGAACCGTGATCGTCGCCGGGTCCTGCGGTGCGGTCGCCGGGGCGGTGCCGGTGACCACGCCCGATCCGTCGACGGCCAGCCAGCCGTCGCCGTCCACCTTGGTGTACGACGTCACCGCCCCGCCGTTCCAGAGAGCGGCCAGCGGTTGCTTCACCGCGCCACCGGCGCGCACCTGCGGTGCGCGGAAGGTGTCGCTCACGAACCCGGCGGCCAGGGACGAACCGTCGTTGGTGGGGGGCGTCGCCGGCTTGGTGGCGAGATAGTCGTTCTCGATCTGTGCGGCGCTGATTGGGGCGGCGTAGAAGTCGAAGTCGTCGATGTACGCGTTGACGAAGCCGTCGATGGTGTCCGTGCCGGATCCCTCCGCCCCCACGCGGAACGGGAACCCGCTCATCAGGGTGAACGCGCTCGTCAGTCCGTTGTTCTGCACCGACTGCTGGCCGTCGAGATACGTCGTCATGGTGCCGGCGGCGCGATCCGCGACCACGGCCACCTGATGCCAGGTTCCGATGACCGAGCTGGTGCTGACGTTCGGCAAGTAGTTCTGCGACGTCGACGTGCCGTCCTGCCCGAAGCACGCCCGGAGCACGCCGGGTTGACCGGAGGTGTTGTAGAGGCTCGTGCCCTTGTCATAGCAGTAGGTGAAGTCCTGGTTCGAGACGATCGGCGAATCGGAGCTCGCCGACGATTCGTTCAGCCAGAACACGTACGAGAAGCTGGATGCCCCGTCGGTCTTGCCGGCGATCAGCGGCAGGGAGAAGAAATTGACGCCCCGATCGCTGCCGTCGGGTGAGTTGACGTAGGCGGCCTTGCCCTCCACGCCGGCTCCGTAGGACGGGGTGCCCGACCAGTGAGCCGCGGCGCCATTGCCCGAGCTGTCGGTGACGGTCGATCCGGAGTCGGCGTCGAAGTCGTAGGACAGCAGAGGGGCGATCGTGTCGCCGGGGGCGCGGTAGCGATTCCAGACCGCGTACAGCGTGACCGTGGCGCCGTCGGTGGGGCTGAGGGAGGAGACGCTCTGCCCGTCGGCGTAGACGGCCGGGCCGGACGGACTGGTCGCCCATCCCGTGAACTGATAGCCGGATCGGGTGAAGCCGTTCGCGCTGAGAGCGGTGGCCTGGTTCGAGATCATGCTCTGCGAGGCGGTCGCGCCGCCGGTGGCGCCGTTGCCGTCGAAAGCGACGGTGTAGCTGACGACCACGGGCTTGCTCGCCGTGTAGTCGGCGGCCACCTGCGTGCCGGGGATGGCCACGTTGAAGAACTCGAAGTCGTCGATGTACGCGTTCGTATACCCGTCGCTGGTGTCCGATTCGCTTCCGCTGAGACCCCCGATGTTGAAGGCGAGCCCGCTGTCGAGCGCCGTCGACGAGGTGATCGCGGCGGCGCCCGATGTCGCCGTCTGCACGCCGTCGACGTAGAAGGTCATCGTGTTCGCCGTGCGGTCGACGACGACGGCCACGTGGTGCCAGGTGCCGACGATGTTGCCGGAACCGCCGTGGATGTACTCCTTCGTCCCGCCCGAGGTCTTGCCCCAGCAGCCCTCGAGCACGCCCGGCGTGGCCTGGTTGTACAGCGTCAGCCCCGTGTCGTTGCAGGTCGCGAAGTCCTGGTTGCTCACGATCGGTCCGTAGCTCGTGCGGGACTGCTCCGAGATCCAGAACTCGTAGGAGAAGCTGGATGAGGCATCGGTCTGCGCGGCGACCAGCGGCAGCTTGATGTAGTTGGCGCCACCGCTCACGGCGATCGCCTTGCCCGAGATGCCCGCCACGTAGGCGGGCGTGCCCTTCCACGCGGCGTCGTTGCCGTGACCCGACGAGTCGACCACGGTCGATCCCGAGTCGCCGTCGAAGGTGTACGACGCCACCGGCGCGCTGACAGGTCCGGCCGTGGCCGGCGAGACCAGCGCGACGGCCGCGGAGGCCGCGATGAGGAGGGACGCGCCCCCCGCGATGAGGCGGGCGCGAGTGCGATTCTGGGGCATGGAGGATCTCCGCTGGGGGTGCAGTTGCGATCGGGGTGGGGGTCGGGGGCGAGGTCAGGCGGTGCGCTGTGCGACCCTGCCCGCGTAGCGGTGCTCCCAGCCGGCGCCGGTGTCGGCGGTGATGACGATGTCGTAGTAGCCCTCGGAGGTGGGCCAGTCGATCGACTGGTCGGCGCCGGGATGCACCCAGACGCTCTTCGTGCCACCGCTGTAGTCGTGGGCCGTCAGCACGTAGTGCACCGGCTGGAGCCCGTCATCGTGCAAGGTGATCCGGACGACGGGCGCAGCGCCGGCGATCAGCTCGACGTCGACGCGCGGCACGCCCGCATCGTTCTGCCCGTCCGGCAGCACCGTGCCGGCGTGCGAACGGACGAACCCGTCGGGGCCGTACACCGAGAAGGCGTACCGGCCGTCGTGGGCGGCGGCGTTCCAGCTGTACGTCGCCGGCGAGCTGGACGAGACCGTGTACGGCGTGTTGCTGAAGGCCAGGTAGCGGTCCGGGAATGCTTGGAAGCTGACCGTCTTGCCCGCCGGGCCGCCCACCAGGCTGAGGTGCGCGGTCACGGTGCCCGTTACGCGGTCCTCCGCGAAGGTGCCGTGCGGATGGAACGACAGCGGCCGGTGCCGGAGCGTCCCGCCGTCCCACTTGTCGGCCGCCGGGACCTGAGTCGCGATCGTCCCCCCGGCTCGGGCGATCTGCACCAGGGCCTCGGTGTCGGGAAGGGACGGGATGTCGATCACCGGGTGTGCGAAATCCATCGCGCTGGTCAGGTCGCCGCTCATGCCGCGCCGCCAGGCCGTGATCGTCGTGCTGAGCGCCGGCGCACCGATCGCCGTCGTCCAGGTTTCGAGGAATCGGATCACGGAGGTGTGGTCGAATACCTCGCTGCTGACCCAGCCACCGCGGGTCCACGGCGACACCAGGATGCCGGGAACGCGGGCGCCGTACCCGATCGGCGTGCCGCCGGCGTACTCGCCCGCCGTCCCGGGCTCCGCGTAGGGCGGCAGCACGTGGTCGAAGTACCCGTCGTTCTCGTCGAACGTCATGATCAGGAGGGTGCTCTTCCACAGCTCGGGGTTGCTCTGCAGCGTCTGGATCACCCGGTTGCTGAAGTGGGCGCCGTGCTCGGGGTTGGCGCTGGGGTGCTCGGACCAGTCGTAGGGCGCAACGATCCACGAGACCTGGGGCAGCGGGTTCGCGGCGCCGGGTCGGCAGGCGGCGATGAAGTCCTTGAGCACCCCGTTGAGATTCGTGTCGCTGTCGTTGTTCGGGACGCCGGTCGAGCCGTACGGTCCGGCCCCCGCTCGCCAGATCAGGCCGGTGCCGACCGCGTTCTTGGTGGCATCCGCCCGGTTGGCGGCATCGGTGGCGGTCGAGCCCTCCGTGGTGAAGGTCGCGAAGCCGCGGATCGGATTGTCGGTGTAGTCGCCCACCCAGCTGCTGCCGTTGTCGCTGTTGTCGACGTAGATGCGCCACGAGACCCCGGCCGCCTGCAGCGCCTCGGGATAGGTCTGCCACGCCCGGGTGCCCGACGACTCGCCCCCGTTGTCGGTGGCCCCGCCGGAGCTGCCCGACCACAGGTACAGCCGGTTCGGAGTGGTGGGACCGTTGACCGAGCAGTGCCAGTTGTCGCAGATCGTGTACGCGCTGGCCAGCGACCACTGCCAGGGGATCTCCTCCCCGGTCAGGTACTGCATGGTGGCGGGACCCTTGGCCCCGACCCAGTTGTTGTAGCGGCCCTGCGCCCACGCCGACGTCCCGCCAGAGTAGGAGTGGTCGAGCCCGGTGGTGCTGCCCGCGACCGTCGTGACCCGGGTCGGCTTGACGAACGACGCCCCGTTCGGCTGCGAGAACACGTCCCTGCCGTTCGGGAATCGGAGCGCCTGCTTGTCGCCGAAGCCGCGCACCCCGGGCAGCGCGCCGTAGTAGTGGTCGAAGGAGCGGTTCTCCTGCATGAGCACGACCACGTGCTTGATATCGGTGATGTCGCCCGCGAAGCCGGCGGGGAGCGCGGCCGGCTCCGCGGTCCCGCTCGCCGCCCCCGTGCCCGCCCAGGCACCGGCGGTGGTGGCGCCGCCCAGCACGACCGATCCGCCGAGCAAGCCGAGCGTCTTGAGCATGCCGCGCCGCGAGAGGCCGGACCGGAGGATCTCCGGCGGAACGGTCTGCGCGCGCTCGTACGGGTCCGGGGTGAAGGGCTGGGGTTCGCTGGACATTGTGGCTTCCTCGGTTCGGGGGCGATCGGGACCGAACCAAAGGGAACAAGCGAAGAAGAACCAGGGGTGAACACGAGGCGCCTTTTTGCATCGACGCCGGGCGTGTCGCGCAGATCCGCGGGCCGAGTGCGCACACAGGGCGGATGCCAGGGGGTGCTACCCCGCCGCGCGCTGTCCCTCGCCGGCGTTGATCTCGAACGCGATCGCCCCCGCGCGGTAGCGGTCCACCCCCAGCTCGACGATCCTTCCCTCGCGGGTCGTCGTGATCCGTCCGACCTGCAGGAGGGCGCTCGCCCGTCGCACGGCGAGGAGCTCCGCATCCTCCGTCGACGCGACGACGGCCTCGATGCGATGCACCCCTGCTGTCACCCGGATGCCGGCCTCCCCCAGCGCGACCGTCGTCGACACGACATCGTCGGCCAGCTGCTCGATCACCGGAGTCACCCAGGGCGCCCAGGTGGAGCGCTCGACCATGACCCGCACACCGTCGAGACTCCGGACCCGCGTGAGGCCCAGCAGGGGCTCGCCCAGCCGCACGCGCAGCAGCTGAGCCTGCCGGGCGTCGGCCGGATGCCGCTCGCGTGCGACGACCAGGCCACCGGGAATCCGGCCTCCTCCCTCGGCCCACTGGGCGAAGGACTGCATCCGGTCGAAGCCCTGCGTCTGATGGCGCCCCTGAACGATCCAGCCGCCCCGTGGCCGCGAGACGACGAGCGATTGCCGGGCCAGCTGCGCGAGCGCGCGGCGCACGATGGCGCGCGTGACGCCGTACTCCGCCGCGAGCGTCGTCTCTCCCGGGAGCCGGCTGCCCGCGGCGAACTCGCCCTCGAGCATGCGCCGCCGCAGGTCGGCCGCGATCTCCGGATAGCGCACGCCGCCTGGCGGACGCCCCGCGTCGGCCGGGTCGGCGGCCGACCGTGCCGAGTCGATCAGCTCGAAGACGCGGGAGTCGCTCACGGCACGCATCGTACCTTCCGTCGGCGACGTCTCGGTTGCGTCCGGGTGCACACCTCATCGACCTCGCGGGACGGCGGCAGACTCGTCGCGCGGCAGCACCCTGAGCGGTGCCGCGATCACTCGCCGACCGCGACCGGCCGATCCGCGTGGTTCGACCACTGGCTCCACGAGCCCGGGTACAGCGCGGGTGCGAACCCGGCGAGAGTCAGGGCGACGGCCTCGTGCGCCGCGGTGACGCCGGAGCCGCAGTAGACGCCCACCGTCGATCCCTCCTTGGCTCCGAGCGCCGCGAACCGCGCCCGCAGCTGCTCGACCGGCAGGAAGCGGCCGTCGGCGCCGACGTTCTCGGTGGTCGGGGCGCTGCGCGCACCCGGGATGTGGCCGGCACGGGGGTCGACCGGCTCGACCTCGCCGCGGAACCGTTCGCCCGCGCGGGCGTCGAGCAACACGCCGCCGCCGGGGAACGCCGCCGCCGTGTCGATCGTCAGGGTCGGCAAGGAGCCGAAGTCGAGGCGCACGCCGCCGGACCGCGGCGCGGCCGGCTGCCCGGTCTCCACGGGATGCCCCGCGTCCGTCCAGGCCCGCAGCGACCCGTCGAGCAGACGCACGTCGGCGATCCCCGCGTGCCGCAGCAGCCACCAGGCGCGCGCGCTCGACAGGTTCTTCAGGTCGTCGTAGACCACGACGGTGTCCCCGTCGTCGATCCCCCAGGAGCGGGCATGCTCCTGCAGTCGTTCGACCGGCGGCAGCGGATGCCGTCCGTCCGTCGGCGCTCCGGGCGCGGCGAGCTGGTGGTCGAGATCCACGTAGACCGCGCCCGGGACGTGGCCGGCCAGGTAGTCCTGGCGCCCGTCCGGACGATCCAGCCGCCACCGCACGTCGAGGATGCGCAGCGGGCCGCCGTCGGGCAGCCGGTCGCCGGGAGCCGTCGCGGCCAGCTCGTCGGCGGTGATCAGGACCGGAGTACTCATCCTTGTGCCGCGCGGCTGATCGCCACCATCTCCTCGCGCGGCACGACCTTGATGCGCGCGCGCCCCTCGGCGTGGCCGAGGGCGATCTCGTGCAGGTCGAGCCGGTGCCAGCCCTCCAGGTCGGTGTAGTGCACGCCGCGCTCGGCGAGCAGGGCGACGATCGACTCCGGTTCGGGCGACGAGGGAGCCCACCAGTTGGCCTGGTCCTTGACCAGGTGCGAGATGGTCTCCATGGCATCCGACTTGGTGTGGCCGATCAGGCCGATCGGGCCGCGCTTGATCCAGCCGGTGGCGTAGACGCCCGACATGAGCTCGTCGCCGTCGACGACCTGACCCTCGCGGTTGGGGATGATGCCGCGGCGCTCGTCGAACGGGATGCCGTCGAGGGGCGACCCGAAGTAGCCGACGGCGCGGTAGACGGCCTGCACCTCGACCTCGCGGAACTCGCCGGTTCCGCGCACCCCGCCCGAGCCGTCCGGCTCGGTGCGCTCGAAACGGTAGCCCGTGACACCCTCGGCCTCCGAGCCCAGCACCTCGACCGGGCGCGCGTGGAAGTGCAGGTGCAGCCGCCGCGACGCGGTGCCGACCTCGCGCTGACGCCACTGCGAGAGCACCTTGTCGATCACGAACACCTGCTTGTTGCTCTCGATCGCCGCCTTCGATGCCGCGTCGTAGTCGAAGTCCTCGTCGTGCACGATCATGTCGACGTCGCGCAGTTCGCCGAGCTCGCGCAGTTCGAGCGGGGTGAACTTCACCTGCATGGGGCCGCGTCGCCCGAAGACATGGACGTCGGTCACGGGCGAGGCCTTCAGGCCGCGGTAGACGTTGGCGGGGATCTCGGTCGGCAGCAGGTCGTCGGCGTGCTTGGCGAGCATCCGGGCGACGTCGAGGGCCACGTTGCCGTTACCGATCACGGCGACGCTCGTCGCCTCGAGCGGCCACTCGCGCGGGTAGTCGGGGTGCCCGTCGTACCAGCTCACGAAGTCGGCGGCGCCGTAGCTGCCCGGCAGTTCGATGCCCGGGATGTCGAGCGCGGCATCGTGCACGGCACCGGTCGAGAAGATCACGGCGTGATAGTGCTTCTTGAGATCGTCGAGGGTGATGTCGACGCCGAAGCGCACGTTGCCGAAGATGCGGATGTCGCCGCGGTCGAGCACATCGCGCAGGGCCGTGATGATGCCCTTGATCCGAGGATGATCGGGGGCGACGCCGTAGCGCACCAGACCGTAGGGGGCGGGAAGCTGATCGAACAGGTCGATCGAGACGTCGAAGGCGCGTTCGTATTTGAGCAGGATGTCGGCGGCGTAGATTCCGGCCGGGCCGGCCCCGACGATCGCGAGTCGAAGATTGGTCACGGTGATTCCTTCGGTGGGAAGCTCGTCGCCCTCAGGCCGAGCGTTCGACGATCGCCTCGGCGAACTTGGTCAGGGCCTTCTTGACGGGTCCGTCGGGCAGGGGGGCGAGGGCTGCAACGGCGCTGTCCGACCAGCGGCGGGCCTCGGCGAGGGTCGCGCGGGTCACCTCGTGGTCGCGCAGTTCGGCGACCGCGGCGGCGAAGTCGGCCTCGGCAGCCGGTGAGGGTGCGGGTGCGGGTGCGGCAACATCGGAGTTGGGGGCCGGGGCGGGCTCGAAGCGGGCTAGCAGGGCGGCGGCCGCGGCATCCGTCTCGGCAGCCTTGCGCAGGTACAGCAGCGGGAGCGTCGGCACCCCCGCCCTCAGGTCGGTGCCGGCGACCTTGCCGGTCTGCTCGGTCTCGGCCGAGAGGTCGATGACGTCGTCGACGAGCTGGAAGGCCACGCCGATGCGCTCGCCGAACTCGGTGACCGGGCGTTGGTACTCCTCGGGCGCGTCCGAGAAGATCACGCCGAGCACGCCGGCGAGCGCGATCAGCGATCCGGTCTTGTCGGCCAGCACCTGAAGGTAGTGCGCGATCGGATCCTCGCCCGGGCGGGGCCCGACCGTCTCGTGCAGCTGGCCCAGGCAGAGCCGCTCGAAGGTGTCGGCCTGCAGCTCGAGGCCGCGGTCGCCGAGGCTCGCGATGACCCGGCTGGCGCGGGCGAACAGCAGGTCGCCGGTGAGGATCGCCACCGAGTTGCCCCAGACGGTCTGCGCGCTCGGCACTCCCCGGCGCAGCTGCGCCTCATCCATCACGTCGTCGTGGTAGAGCGAGGCGAGGTGGGTGATCTCCACGGCCTCGGCCGCCGAGATCACGGCCGCGTTGTTGCCCTGACCGAGCTGCGCGGTGAGCAGGGTCAAGGTCGGGCGCACGCGCTTGCCGCCGGCTTCGAGCAGGTAGCGGCTCGTGACATCCGCGATGTCGTCGGTGAAGCTCATCTCGTCGAGCAGTCCGCTCTCGACCGCGGCGAGCCCCTTTTCGATGGCGACGGCGAACTTGCGCTCCTCGCTCGAGGCGAACAGCTTCTCGCCGAGGCCGAGCGACGAGCTCAGGGTGTTGCTGCGGCGAGCGCGGGGCGGGCTCGATTTCACGAAGTGACCGTTCCTGTCGTGGGCGGGGTCAGCCGGCCGGGTCGGGGGTGACCGCATCGGAACGTGCCGCGTCGGCGAGCGGTCGCCGGGTCCGGGGAGCCCGGCGCTTCGCGGTGGAGGCTCGGATCGCGGCGTCTTCGGGCTTGCGGCCCCGGTGGAGCGCCACGACGCCGGCCGTGAGATTGCGGTAGGCGACGCGGGTGAATCCGACGCCGCGGATCCACTGGCTGAGCGTGCCCTGGTCGGGCCAGTTGCGGATCGACTCGGCGAGATAGTCGTAGGCCTCGGAGTTCGAGCTCGTGACGCTCGCGATGACCGGCATGATCAACCGCATGTACGCCTGGTACCCCATGCGGAACAGAGCGCGCGGAGGGCGCGAGAACTCGCACACGACCAGCCGGCCGCCGGGCTTCAGCACCCGGTACATCTCGGCGAGAGCCGCCTTCGGGTGCTCGATGTTGCGCAGGCCGAAGCTGATCGTGACGGCGTCGAACTCGTCGTCGCCGAAGGGGAGCCGCTCGGCATCGGCCTCGACGAACTCGATCCGCGGATGCCGCTCCCGCCCCGCCGCGATCATCCCCGGCGAGAAGTCAACGGCCACCACGGTCGCTCCCGTGCGGGCGAGGGCCGCGCTCGACGTTCCGGTGCCCGCGGCGACATCCAGGATGCGCTCTCCGGCCTTCGGATCGACGGCCCGCACCGTCGCGACGCGCCAGAGCGCGGCGTTGCCGACCGACATCACGGCGTTGGTGCGGTCGTAGTGTTTGGCGACGTCGTCGAACATGCCGGAGACCTCATCCGGCTGCTTGTCCATCTCGGCCCTGGCCACGGGTTCGATCCTACCGAGAACGCCCGAGGGTCTCCCGTGGCGTCGTCCAAGCGCGCGGTCGTGCGCTCCTGCCGGCTCGCGCCCCGCCTCCTCCCCTCCCGGCGCCGTCACGGGATCAGGACGACGCGCCGGTCACGGCCGCGGATCAGGATGCGGGGCGGCGCGGCGGCGTCCGGCATCCTGAATCCGGCACGGCGCACGGCGGGACCGCAGCCGTCGCCGACGGCACACCGGCCCCGCACGTAGGCTGGTGCCGTGACGGAGTCCGCGCAAGCGCTTCCCGCGCTGACGGTCGAAACCCGCGCGGTCGACCAGGTGACCTCGCTGCTGCCCCTGCTCGATCCGAGCGCACCACTGCTGTTCGTGCGGCGCGGCGACGGGATCGCGGGGCTGGGCGAGGCGCTCCGGCTCGAGTTCCACGGGCCCGACCGCCTGCGCGAGGCGGCCGACGCGTGGCGGCGGGTGTCGGCATCCGCGACGGTGAGCAACCCCGTGGGCCTCTCCGGCTCCGGGCTGGTCGCGTTCGGCGCGTTCACCTTCGACGACGAGTCCGAGCGGGCGAGCGTACTCATCGTGCCCGAGGTGATCGTCGGGCGGCGCGACGGAGTCAGCTGGGTGACCCGCGTCAACGGCTCGAAACGGCCGGTCGAGCACCGCCCCCTGGGCGCCGAGTACCGCATCTCGCTCCACCAGGGCACGCTGGACGCCGACGGCTATCAGCTCGCGGTCGCCGAGGCAGTGCGCCGCATCCGGGCCGGCGAGCTCAGCAAGGTCGTGCTCGCCCGTGACCTCATCGGCCACCTCCCGGAAGGTGCCGACCTGCGCCGGGTGCTCGTCGACCTCGCCCTCGGCTACCCGGACACCTGGACCTTCGCGGTCGACGGCCTGCTCGGCTCGAGCCCCGAGACACTCGTGCGCGTCAGCGACGGCGTGGTCACGGCGCGCGTTCTCGCCGGCAGCATGGCCCGCGGTGCGGATGCGGAGGCCGACCACGCCGCCGCCGTCGCCCTGGCGACCTCGACCAAAGACCTCGACGAACACCGTTTCGCGGTGCAGAGCGTGCTCGCGGCGCTCACCGGCCACGCCAGCGGCGTGGTCGCCTCGGATCTGCCGTTCGCGCTCAAGCTGCCGAACCTCTGGCACCTCGCGAGCGACGTCGAGGGAACGCTGAGCGACGGATCGACGGCGCTCGACCTGGCTGCAGCGCTGCATCCGACCGCGGCGGTGGCGGGCACGCCGACCTCGACCGCCTGCGAGGTGATCCGCGAACTCGAACCCCTCGACCGGCGCCGCTACGGCGGACCGGTGGGCTGGGTCGACGGCAACGGGAGCGGCAAGTGGGCCGTTGCGTTGCGCAGCGCCGAGGTCGCCGCCGACGGCGGGATCACCGCCTACGCCGGCGCGGGCATCGTGGCCGACTCCGATCCGGCTCGCGAGCTCGCCGAGACACGGCTGAAGTTCCGCCCGATCGTCGAGGCGTTCGGGTAGGCCGGCCGCGCGGGTCGCGCCGCGGCCTCGACGCCGCGGCGGCGGCGCCGCGGCCACCGGCCGCGCGAACACGGTGTCGGGCCAGCGGGCCCTTCGCGAACGAGGCGGGCGTGAACCCGCGCCTGGCCCGACATCGTGCACGCCGCGTCAGCCGCGCCAGCTGGGCCCCGCGGGAGGGCCCGGCACCGGCCCCGCAGCCCGCTACTCCGCCGCGAGCCGAGCCCGCTGCCGCGCCACGTCGTAGTCGGCCGCGGGCCAGGCCTGCCCGAAGCCGCGCAACGCCTCGATCAACAGCTGCTGCACGGCGACCCGGGCGTACCACTTGCGGTCGGCCGGCACGACGTACCACGGGGCGGCGGCGGTCGCGGTGCGCTGGATCGCCAGCTGGTACGCGGTCATGAAGTCCGGCCACAGCGCACGGTCGTCGAGGTCGCCGGGGTTGAACTTCCAATGCTTGCTCGGATCGTCGAGCCGCGCCTCGAGCCGCGCCCGCTGCTCCTCGGGCGAGATGTGCAGCATGACCTTGATCACCGTCGTACCCGCCGCCACCAGCTCGCGCTCGAAGTCGACGATGAGGTCGTAGCGCTCCTCGATCACGTCGGGGCTCGAGAGCTGCCGCACGCGCTGCACCAGCACGTCCTCGTAGTGCGAGCGGTCGAAGACGCCGAGCATCCCGGCCGTCGGCAACTGGCGGCGAATGCGCCAGAGGAAGTCGTGCTCCCTCTCTTCGGCCGTCGGCGCCTTGAAGGCCACGATGTGCACCCCGTAGGGATTGACCGAGCCGACGACGTGACCGACGATGCCGCCCTTGCCCGCCGTGTCCATGGCCTGCAGCACGAGCAGCACCCGCCTGCCATCGCCCGAGAGGCCCGAGGCGTAGAGCTTCTCCTGCAGCTCGGCGAGCTCGACGGCACCCGCGGCGAGCGCCGCGACGCCGCGCTTCTTGCCGCCCCGGAATCCGGGGGTGGATGCCGGGTCGACCGCCGCGAGCACGAACCCGTCCCCGGCGCGCAGCAGGCCCTCGATGTCGCGCAGCTCGTCCATGAGCGTCACGCTACCCCGCTACCGCGCTGCCCCCGCCATCCCGGCCTCACCGCTCCAGGGGCACCTCGATGAGCAACTGCCCGTCCCCGGGGGTGAGCGCGGGGTCCAGCTCGCCGCGGTTGCCCACCCGGCGGTATCCCCAGCCGTACGCGGCGGCGAGCTCCGCGAGATCGACCGACTGCGGGGTCAGCATGACCCGCTCGAGCAGCGCCGGATCGGCGGTCGCCGCGACCTCGAGGCCGTCGAAGATCGTGCCCCCGCCGTCGTTGCCGACGATGAGCTGCATCCGCGGGCGCTCCTCGCCCACGCCCGCCAGCAGGGAGCCGGCGTCGTGCAGCATCGCCAGGTCTCCCAGCAGAACGCGGGTGATCCCGTGCGCGCCGCCGGACTGCTGCGCAAGCGCGATGCCGGTCGCGGTGGCGATCGTGCCGTCGATGCCGGCCAGGCCGCGGTTGGAGTGCACCGGGATCTTCTTGCCGGGCGCGACCCGGTCCAGTTCGCGGATCAGGCGCGACGACGCGAGGACCAGGCGGTCGTGCGGCCAGCTGGCGTTCCACACGGCCGAGACGAGAGCGCGGCGGGTCACGGGGGCCCGCAGGTGCGCGAGCTGGGCCTTCGCGAATGCGGCGCGTTCGCGGTAGTCGTCGGTCAGCGCCGCGCCGGGGGCGGCATCCGCTTCCTCCAGCAGGGCGCGCGAGGCGGCGACCCAGCGCCCGACCCAGGAGCGCGAGGCCGCGAGGGCTGCGGGGTCGTCGGCGACCGTCACGGCATCCGCGAAGGCCGCAACCCGATGGCCGGGGTTGTAGTCGTCGCGCGCTCCGCCTCGGACGACGATCGTCTCGACCCCATCGCGCTGGATCAGGGCCGGGACCTCGCGGCTGAGGGTCGGATGCCCGAACACCACGACCCGCTCGATCCGGTCCCCGAAGTTCGCGGCCCCGAGCAGCTCGCGGTAGGCCGCGACCAGGTTCGGCCCGAAGCGCGCGCCGCTGGCCACCTCGGCCAGCAGTGGAGCGCCCAATGCGCGTGCGGCCGCCTCCGCCGCATCGCCCGCGCCGCTGCCCGCGACGACGACCGTGCCGGGCCCCGGCTTCAGCTCGAGCGGCTCGCGGCGGGCGGCGGGCGGCTGCCACGGACCCGGCTCGAACTCGGGCAGCGGCACCGTCGACGACAGCGGCTCGCGGAAGGCCAGGTTGACGTGCCGCGGCCCGCCGATCCCGGCGAGCACCTCGGTCGCCAGCGAGCGCGCGGCGGCTTCCTCGCCGGGGTCGCCGACGGGGGCGGCGACGTCCCACGAGCGTTCCGGGGCGGCGGCGAAGATCCCGGGCTGCACCGTGGTCTGGTTCGACCCGATGCCGCGCAGCTCGGCCGGCCGGTCGGCGCTGAGCACGACGAGCGGCACCCCGGAGTGCGCGGCCTCGAGCACGGCGGGGTGCAGGTTGGCGACGGCCGTTCCCGAGGTGGTCACGAGCAGCACGGGCCGCCCCGTCTCGACGGCGATCCCGAGCGCCAGGAACCCGGCCGAGCGCTCGTCGATGCGCACGCGCAGGCGCAGCAGACCGGCGCGCTCGAAGCGGGCCGCCGCGAGGGCGAGGGCCTGGGAACGGGATCCCGGGCTGAGCACCAGGTCGGTCACCCCGAGGCGGAGGAACTCCGCGAGCAGGGCCGTGGCGAAGGCGCTGGCCGGCGAGCTCGCGCCCGCCTCAGTCCTTGGGTTTGTCATCGCCGAGCTCCTTGAGCCGCTTCTCGAGCTCGCGGATGCGCTCCTCCTGCTCCTGCTCCCGGTTGAGCCGTCCGAGGAAGTCGGGGTCGTCGTCGGGGGCGATGGGCCCGAAGCGACGGCCCGGCTCCGGCGTCGGCGCCGGGTCGTTGGCGTAGCGGCCGTTGCTGTACTCCTCGAGACGTTCGCGGCCCAGGAAGAACCAGAGCAGCGGCCCGATGAACGGCAGCACGATCACGACCGGGATCCAGGCGAACTTGGGCAGACCGCGCACCCGTGCGTTGTCGATGACGATGATGTCGACGATCGCGAACACCAGGATCCCGACGAGGATGAGCGGGATCAGCACGCGGACCATGGGAGCGAGTCTAGATCGGCTCCCAGCCGCGGCGCCTAGACTGGCGCCCGTGCGCGCATGGATCCTGTTCTCGGCGGTGCGCCTCGGCCTGTTCGCGGTGCTCTTCGGGGTGCTCTACGCGCTCGCCGCCCCGACCTGGCCGTCGCTCGCGTGGCTCATCGCCGCCGTCGGCGCTGCCGTGCTGGCCTTCTGCATCTCGTACATCTTCTTCGCTCCCCTGCGCGAGCGGGTCGCCCGCGAGATCGCCGAGACCCGTGCCGGCAAGGCGCGTCCGGCCTCCGCCGGTCCGAGCGACGAAGACATCGAGGACGCGGCCGGCCGCTAGCCGAGCCCGCCGGCCGGCGCCGTCACGGCGCTGCCGCCAAGCGCCGGCACCGTCAGAACGCCAGCGCCGCCGCGAGCCCGACGCCGTACACGAAGGTGGCAAGCAGCGTGAGCTGCAGCGCGGTCACGAACTCGCGGCCGGTCTTGGCGAACAGCACGATCGCCATCGCCGGCAGCACGATGATCGCGTCGAAGAAGACGTACGGCGCGTTCAGGTAGAACACCGAGAAGAACACCAGCAGCCCCAGCGGAACGAGCATCAGCACGACGTAGAGCGCGCGCGTGCCGCGGTCGCCGAGCAGGACGGCGAGAGTGCGCTTGCGGCTCAGCGCGTCGCGTTCGCGATCGCGCAGGTTATTGACGACGAGCACGGCGGCCGCGAACGCGCCGATCGCGACGCCGCCGAGCCAGCCCTCGAGGTTGACCGTGCCGGTCTGCGTGTACACGGTCCCGGCGACCGGCACGATCCCGAAGAACACGAACACCGCGACCTCGCCGAGGGCGTAATAGCCGTACGGGTGCTTGCCCCCGGTGTAGAACCAGGCGGCCGCGAAGCAGACCGCGCCGACGGCGAGCAGCCACCACTCACCGCTGCGCCACACCAGGATGCCGCCCGCCACCGCCGCGATGCCGAAGAACACGATCGCGACGGTCAGCACCGTGCGCGGCGCGGCGCGACCCGAGCCCACCAGACGCGGAGGCCCGACCCGGTTCTTGTCGACCCCGCGGATGCCGTCCGAGTAGTCGTTCGCGAAGTTGACGGCGATCTGCAGCGCGATCGCCACGATGAGGGCGAGCACCGCGCGCACCCAGTGCTCCCACGGGTGAGCGAGCTCGACCGCGGCCGCTCCCGTGCCGAGCGCGACGGCCGCGACGGCGATCAGCAGGGTCGGCGGACGCGATCCCGCGATCCAGGTCCCCAACGTCGCGGGGCGGGCCTCGGAGGTGACCCGGCCGCCCGGATGCCCGCTCCTGCCGCGATTGCGACCGGACGTGGGCTTCGCCGGGGCTCCCCCGGGTCGGCGGTTCCCGTTGCTCGTGCGGGAGTTCTTGCTCTGCTGCTTCGCCACCGGCGCAGTCTATCCGTCGCCGCCCAGCAGCCTCGCGCGCACGGCGAGCCGGTCGACCTTGCCGCTCGCCAGTAGGGGAAGGGCATCCCAGCGCACGATACGCGCGGGGCGCGCCGCCGGTCCGAGCGCCGCCGCGACCGCCGCGCCCGCCTCGACCACCGCCTCGGCATCCAGCGTGCTGAGCGGAGCCGCGGTCACCGCGACCGGCACCTCGCCCCAGCGCTCGTCCGGGATCGCGACGACCACGGCATCCGAGAGGCCCGGCCGCTCGCGCAGCACGCGCTCGACCGCGCCCAGCGCGACCTTCACACCCCCCGAGATGAGCACGTCGTCGCGACGTCCCGTGACGGTCAGCACCTCCCCGTCGAAGCTGCCCGTGTCGGCGGTCCGGAACCAGCGGACCCCATCCGCGGTCGGGAATCGTTCGGCCGTCAGCTCGGGGTCGCCGAGGTACCCCTCGGCCAGGCCGGGGCCGCCGATCCAGACCTCGCCGTCGACGATGCGCACCTCGGTCGTGCCGATCGGGTGCCCGTCGTAGACGCATCCGCCGCTGGTCTCGCTCGAGCCGTAGCTGCGCCGCACCCGGATGCCGGCGGCGCGCGCGCGATCCAGCAGCGGTCCCGGCGTGGCCTGTCCGCCGACGAGCACGGCCGCGAAGGCCGAGAGCGCCGAGCTCGCGGCGGCGTCGTCGAGCAGGGTGGCGAGCTGGGCCGGCACCAGGGAGACGAAGCGCTCGGGGATCGTCATGCGCCCGACGGCCGCCACGAATTCCGCCGCCGTGAAGTGCTCCCCCTCGACGACGACCGGCTCGGTCTCGGCGGCGAGAGAGCGCGCCAGCACGTTGAGTCCCGCGATGTAGTGGGTCGGCAGGGCGAGCACCCACTGCCCCGGCCCGCCGAGCGCCGACTCGCTGGCCCCCGCGTTGGCGAGCAGGGCATCCGCCGAGAGGGCGACCCGTTTGGGCCGTCCCGTCGATCCGCTGGTCTCGACCACGAGGGCGATGCGCTGCTCGACCACGTCGGGCAGACCCTCGGGCACCTGCTCACCCGCCGAGACCAGCAGTGCGTCGCCCCCGGCGAGGGCCGCGCGCAAGGCGGAGAGCACCCCGGCGCCGGCCGGAACCACCGTCAGCCGCTTCATCGCGAACGCCGCGTCACGTGCTCTGGCGCGTCGACGCGCGCCCCGCGGTCATCCGGTGCCGCCGAGGGCGGTGAGGCCGTAGAGCAGCACGAGCGGGTTGCCGAGCACGGCCACGATCACGCCGACGATGCCGGCTCCGCGGCTCCAGCGCCCGACGATCGCGACGATGCCGACGACGACCGCGGCGGCGCTCAGCGCGATCGCGAGGTAGGCGAGACCGGTCGAGATCGCGAACCGCCCGCCCGACGCGACCGCGATGGCCGAGCCGGTCGCCACGAGCATGAGCAGGGCCAGTACGCTCGCCGCGATCCCAGGCCAGCGCCGCGGCCGGCGCACCCGGCGCAGGATCGTCATGCCCGGCTCGAGGCCCTCCACGGGCGCGGCGACGCTCGGCGCGGCAGGAGTCGGCTCATCCACGTCGTCAAGCCTAAGACGGCCTACGAGAACAGCCGCACGATCCAGCTCAGCACGAAGATGTTGCCGACCAGCGCCAGGATCAGACCGACGAAACCGAGCGCCCGGCCGATGCGGGCGATGACCGCGATCAGTCCGAAGAACCCCGCGACCGCGCTGAGCGGCAGGGCGATGGCGCGCACGAGCTCGATTCCCGTCAGCGAGCCGATCAGCAGGAAGCCGATCGCGGCAAGGCTCAGCCAGAAAGCGGCCATCCCCGCCCACCGCGGTCGGCGACGCGTCGTGGTTCTGAGCACGTCGCTGCGCCAGAACTGGCCGAGGGTCGGCGCCGTGGTGATGACCTCGGTGTGGCCGGCCGCCATGACCGGGATGTAGCCGGTCTGCTGCCGTTGCAGTGTCTGATTCGCCGTGTAGGTGGCGCCGATGCCGGCCGGGCGGGGCGCGCCGGGGCGGTTCGGAGGCGGAACACTCATGTCGGTCCCTTCGGCGACTGGGTCCAGCCGCCTGAGCTCAGCCTAGCCACGCGGCTCGGCGTCGGCTCGGTCCGGTGAGAATCCGTGACACCGGCGACTGCCGCCGGCGCGCGACGCGGAGCAGACTGGGGCGATGGAGCTTCCCGAGATCGACGAACTGCTCGCCGGCGCGCACGTCGTCACCCTTCCCCTGATCACCCGGTTCCGGGGCATCGAGGTGCGCGAGGCGATGCTGCTGCGCGGCCCCGAGGGCTGGACCGAGTTCTCCCCCTTCACGGAGTACGCCGACCCGGAGGCCGCGAACTGGCTGGGCGCGGCGATCGACTTCGGCTGGTCGGCACCGCCGCCCGCGCTGCGCGAGCGGATCCCCGTCAACGCCACCCTGCCCGCGGTGCCCGCGGCCGAGGTCGACGGCATCCTGGCCCGCTACGCAGGAACGCGCACGGTCAAGGTCAAGGTGGCCGAGCCCGGGCAGGTCATCGCGGATGACGTGGCCCGCGTGAAGGCGACGCGGGCGTTCCTGGGGCCGGAGGGCCGCATCCGCGTCGATGCCAACGGCGGCTGGAACGTCGACGAGGCGGAGCATGCCGCGCACGCCCTCGCCGGCTTCGACCTGGAGTATCTCGAGCAGCCCTGCGCCACGGTCGCGGAGCTGGCCGAGTTGCGCGAGCGCCTGCATGACTGGCAGCTGCCGATCGCGGCCGACGAGAGCGTGCGCAAGGCGGAGGATCCGCTCGCCGTCGCCCGGGCCGGCGCCGCCGACCTGCTGGTGATCAAGGCCCAGCCGCTGGGCGGCATCCATCGTGCCCTGCAGATCGTGGCCGAGGCCGGGCTGCCGGTGGTCGTCTCGAGCGCCCTCGACACCTCGGTCGGCATCTCGATGGGTGCCGCGCTCGCCGCCGCGATCCCCGAGCTGAACTACGACTGCGGCCTCGCGACGGTCGGCCTGTTCGAGACGGATGTCGCGATCGACCCGCTCGTCGCGGTGAACGGCGCGATCCCCGTGCGCCGGGTCGAGGTCGACGAGAGGGTGCTCGCCGACTTCGCCGCGAGCAACGACCGGCGCCACTGGTGGACCGCTCGGCTCGAGCGCTGCTATCGCCTGCTCTCGGAGCTCACACCCGGCTCGTGATCGAGTCGCCGGCCAGCCGCTGACTCAGCCACACCGGCACGATCGCGACGATGGTCAGCACCGCGGCCACCACGTTGACGACGGGGGCCTGGTTCGGGCGGAACAGGTTGCCGAAGATCCAGATCGGCAGCGTCTGCACCTCGGGGCCGGCCGTGAAGGTCGTGACGACGATCTCGTCGAAGCTCAGGGCGAAGGCGAGCAGCGCGCCGGCGACGAGGGCTCCACGGATGCTGGGGAAGGTCACGTAGCGGAAGGTCTGCCAGCCCGTTCCCCCCAGGTCGGCCGAGGCCTCCTCGAGCGAGGTGCCGAGCCGGCGCAGGCGCGCCTGCACGTTGTTGAACACGATCACGATGCAGAAGGTCGCGTGGCCGATGATGACGGTCGCCAGCCCGAGGCCGATCCCGAAGGGGCCGAGCACCGCCGTGAAGGTCGCGTTCAGGGCGATGCCGGTGACGATTCCGGGCAGGGTGATCGGCAGCACCACGAGGAAGCTGATCGTGTGACGGCCGAAGAAGCGGTAGCGCTGCACGGCGAAGGCCGCCATCGTTCCCAGGATGAGCGCGATCGCGGTGGCCCCGAGCCCGGCCAGCACCGAGGTGCCGAGCGCGTTGAGCGCTCCCGTGCTGTGCGCGGCGGCGATCCACCATTCCAGCGTCAGGCCGGTCGGGGGGAAGGAGAACGTCTTCGAGCGGTTGAAGGAGTTGATGACGATGAGGATCAGGGGCACGTAGAGCAGGGCCAGGCCGAGCCACATGCCGATGCGCAGGGCGACCCGGAACGACCTCGAGAACTCCATCAGACGTTCTCCAATGCGCCGGTGCGTCGCATCGCGACGAGATACAGGATGATCGCCAGCAGCGGCACGATCGACAGGGCCGCGGCCAGCGGCTGGTTGTTGGCCGTCACCAGCTGTCCGTAGATGAGATTGGCGAGCAGCTGGGTCTTGCCGCCGACGATCGTGACGGCGATGTAGTCGCCGAAGCTCAGCGAGAAGGTGAAGATCGAGCCGGCGGCGATGGCCGGAAAGACGAGGGGGAGCACGATGGAGCGCACCGTTCGCGCGGTCGACGCGCCGAGGTCGGCGCTCGCCTCGAACAGCGAGGTCGGCACGCGATCGAAGCCCGCGTACAGCGGGATGATCATGTACGGCAGCCACAGGTAGGCCAGCGTGATGACGACGGCGGGCAGCCCGTAGCCGGGCGAGTGCCCGCCCGTGACGATGTCGATCGGACCGTTCGGTTCGAGCAGCACGCGCCAGGCGTAGGCCTTGACCAGGTAGCTGGCCCAGAGCGGCGTCGTCACGGCCACGAGGAACAGGGCACGGGTGCGCGGGCTGGCGATCTTCGACATGTAGAACGCCATCGGAAAGGCGATCACGGCGTCGATGACGGTCACCCCGAGCGCGACCAGCAGGGTGCGCAGCGTGACCTCGCGGTACAGCGGATCGGTTACCAGCGCGGTCAGGTTGCCGAACTGGAACGCCGGCTCGACGCGCCCGGTGAAGGAGTTGACGGTCCAGAACGCCGTGATCAGCAGGATCACGATGGACCCGAGATAGGCCACCACGAGCCACAGCAGCGGTGGAGTGAGCAGCAGGCCGAGGCGGGTCTTGGGCCGGGTGGCGAAGAACGCCGACACCGGCCCCCGCCGCGACACGTCGGAGCGTGCCGCGGGGGAGCCGGTGACGGGGCCGGGTGTCAGCCCTTGATCTGCTGCCACTTGGTGGTCCACTCCGAATAGGCCGTGCAGTCGGTCTTGCCGCTGCCGTCGACGCAGTTGGTCTGCGGCGTCGTCCAGTAGTGGATCTTCGCGGCGTACGACGCGTCGAGAGCGTGGTAGCTGTCGCAGAACTTCGGATCGGTGGTCTCGGTGCAGGCCTTCGTCTGCGACGGCGCCTCGCCGAACCACTCCGCGACCTGGGCGTTGACCTTGGGCGAGGTGATCCAGTTCATCCACTGGTACATGCAGTTCGGGTGCTTCGCCTTCGCCGCGATCATCCAGGTGTCGGACCAGCCGGTCACGCCCTCCTTGGGCACGACCGTGTCGACCTTCACCTTGCCGTCGGACTGCACCAGGTTGGCGATCACCTGCCAGGTCGTCCCGACCACGGAGCTGCCCGACTCGAAGGCCTGCACCTCCTTGGTGTAGTCCGACCAGTACTCGCCGATGTTGGCGTTCTGCTGCTTGAGCAGCGCGACCGCGGCGTCGAGCTGCTTCTCGGTCAGGGCGTACGGGTCCTTGATGCCGAGCGAGGGGTCGGTCGCCTTCAGGTACAACGCCGCGTCGGCGATGTAGATCGGGGAGTCGTAGGCGGTGATCTTGCCGTGGTACGGGGAGTTCTTGTCGAAGACGACCGACCAGGAGTCGGGCGCCGTGGTCACGACGGCCGGGTTGTACATCAGCACGTTGGCGCCCCAGCCGTGCGGGATGCCGTACATCTTGCCGCCGGCCGAGTTCCAGGCCTTCATCTTGAGGAAGTCCGAGATGGTCGCGTAGTTCGAGACGAGGCTCGTGTTCACCGGGGCGACGTCGCCCCCGTAGATCAGCCGGAGCGTCGCGTCGCCCGAGGCCGAGACGCCGTCGTACTGGCCCGTGCGCATGAGCTGCACCATCTCGTCGGAGGTGCCGGCGGTCTTGGCGCTGACCTGGCATCCGGTCTGCTTCTCGAACGGCGTGACCCAGTCGACGGTCGGATCGTCGGAGCCGTCTTCGGCGTAGCCGGCCCACACGATGATGTTGAGCTTGCCCTCCCCCGCGCCGAGCTTCTTCTGCGCGGCGATGTTGGGCAGGCCGGCCGCCGACGACGTGCTGGAACCCCCACCGGTGCCGCTCGAACAGCCGGCGATCGTGACGGCCAGGGCTGCGGCGACGGCGAGCGCCGCGCCGAACTTGCGGATCCTGATCATGATGTTCCTCTCGTGTGCTGTGGATGCTGCGGGTCAGAGCTCGAGCGGTCGCAAAGCGCTTTCGTGCCAGGCGAGGGCGATCGGGTCGCCTCGCCGCAGGGCGGACGAGTCGGGGGCATCGGCATTGAGCACGGTCGCCGACAGCTGCAGCCCGTCGGGACCGGCGACGACGATGCGGGTCGTCGGGCCGGAGTAGACCACCTCGCCCACCGTGCCCTGCACGCTCAGTTCGCCGGCCGAGGCCGTGGCGCCCGCCGGGAGCACGCGGATCTTCTCGGGCCGGATCGCGTAGGTGCCCGGCCTGCCCAGCACCGACGGCGCGAGCGCCGCGGGGATCACGTTCGACGATCCGACGAAGCCCGCCACGAAGGGCGTCGCCGGGTACTCGTAGACCTCCCCCGGCGGGCCGACCTGCTCGATGCGCCCCGCGTTGAAGACCGCGAGCCGGTCGCAGAGGGTGAGGGCCTCGTCCTGATCGTGGGTGACGAAGAGGAAGGTGATGCCGACCTCGCGCTGGATCGACTTGAGTTCGAGCTGCATCTGCTCGCGCAGCTTGAGGTCGAGCGCCCCGAGGGGCTCGTCGAGCAGCAGCACCTTGGGTCGCGTCACGAGGGCCCGGGCGAGCGCCACGCGCTGCCGCTGACCGCCCGACAGCTCGCCCGGCTTGCGCGCGCCGAGGTCACCGAGCCGAACCATCTCGAGCGCCTCGCCGACCCGGCGGGTGCGCTCGGCGCCGCCGACGCCGCGCACCTTGAGGCCGTACCCGACGTTCTGCCCGACGGTCATGTGCGGGAACAACGCGTAGTCCTGGAAGACGGTGCTGACGTCGCGGCGGAAGGCCGGCAGGTTCGTCTCGTCGACCCCGCCCAGGATGACCGTGCCGCTCGTCGGCCGCTCGAAGCCCGCGATCATCCGGAGCACCGTCGTCTTGCCCGAACCCGAGGGGCCGAGCATCGCGAAGAACTCGCCGTCGCCGATCTCGAGGTCGACGGAATCGACCGCCACGACGCGACCGAAGGTCTTGCGCAGGCCGCGCAGAACGATCTGGGGCGCGGACGCCGCTGTCGTGGCCGTGGACGCGTGCTCCATGGCCGGTTCGGACGTGCTGCTCACGGGGGACATCGACCTCCGACTCTCGATTCCGACAGCGTAGCGGCTCGCGACGCTTCGGAATCAGTCGTTTTCGAGGTCAGGACGGCCGAGGTTCGCCGTCCGTGCGCTCAGAGGCCGCTGTAGGCGTGCAATCCCTTGAAGAACAGGTTGACGACCGTGAAGTTGAACATCACGGCGGTGAAGCCGATGATCGCGAGCCAGGCCGAGCGCGAGCCGCGCCAGCCCTGGGTCGCGCGGGCGTGGATATAGCCGGCGAAGGTGACCCAGATGATGAAGGTCCAGACCTCCTTGGTGTCCCAGCCCCAGTACCGGCCCCAGGCCCGCTCGGCCCAGATCGCCCCGGCCATCAGGGTGAAGGTCCAGAAGGCGAAGCCCACGACGATCACGCGGTAGGCCATGTTCTCGAGGGTCTGGGCGGCCGGGAAGGTGTTCAGCAGACGCAGCCGGCCGAAGCCCCCCGCCTCGCGCCGGGTCTGCAGCAGCTGGGCGATCGAGAGCCCGCCGCCCACCGCGAAGAAGCCGGTGCCCAGCGTCGCGACGAAGACGTGGATGACGAGCCAGGCCGACTGCAGAGCCGGCGGCAGCGGGGTGACGGCCACGTAGAAGTTCACGCTCGCGAGGCCAAGCAGCAGCACGACGATGCCCGTGATGTACGCGCCGAGGAAGCGCAGGTCGCGCCAGAGCTGGATGACGATGAAGACGCCGACGATGATCGCCGTGCCGGTCATCGCGAACTCGTAGAGGTTGGCCCACGGCACCCGGCCCGCGGCCAGGCCGCGCAGCACGAGGGCCGTCAGGTGCACGACCCAGCCGATGATGACGAGCGCGTAGCCGGTGCGCTGGAAGCGGCTGGAGAGCCCGCGGACGCCGCTGTTCGCGACCGGAGCGCCGGGGACGGCGGGCGGGGCGGCCCTGTCGACGACGGCCCTGTCGAGCACGGCCGTTGCGGTGCCCGATCCGGCATTCGCGGCCTTCGTGCCGCCGGAGGCGGCGCGGGAGGGCGAGGCCACCGCCTGCGCGTTCGCCGCACCGAGGGCGATCTGCGATCGCTTGCTCAGGTCGAGAGCGAAGGCGATGAAGGCCAGCACGTACACGGCGATGGCCGAGTAGACGGCGACGACGGAGTAGGCGGCGAGAGTTGCAGCGTTCACGGGGTCATCCTACGTTCGTGCCGGCGGCGGGCCGTCGCCAGGGCGGCCCTCCGGGGGCGGGTCGAGGTGCTGCGCGTGTCGCGCGACCAGTTCGGCGACCGCGTGGGCAAGAGTCGGATCCTCGCCGCGGGCGAGGCCCGCGTACTCGAGGCGCGTGCTGCCGCCGTCGACCGGGATCGCCGCGATCCAGACCCGGCGCCGCGGCACGAACAGGCTCAGCAGCAGGCCGCCGAGGATCAGCAGCGCGAAGGTCAGCGCGTAGATCGGCGTCGGGTCGTGGTGGATGTCGACGCTCACGTACCGCTCGACGCCGGTGAACTCGATCGATCCGAGCCCGTCCGGCAGCTCGGCGGAGCTGCCGACCGTCAGCTTCAGGCCCTCGGTGGCGGTCCTGAAACCGGCGATCTTGGTCAGCTTGTCTTCGTTGAGCGAGTACGCGTTGACGGCGACGCCCTTGTCCAGTCCCAGATCTCCCGTGAAGACCGACAGCTGCAACTGGCTCTTGCTCTCGTAGGGCGCGATCGAGCTGCACCCCGTCGTCGTCTCGACCGGGGTCGGGCAGAAGAAGCCCTGGAACGCGACCTGCTTGGCGAGGCCGTCCGGCACCTTGATGACGCCCGAGCTGGTGAGGTTGGGGTCCTGCGAGAGGAACGGCACGGCGCCGCTGAACACGACCGTGCCCTTCGGATCCTTGATCGTCACGACGGGTGCGTAGCCGTTGCCCAGCAGGTAGACCTGGGTGCCGCCGATCTCGAGCGGGGAGTTCACCTTGAGGGTCTGCTTACTCCACCCCGACCCGGGAACCCGGGTGCTGAGCGCCGCCGTGAAGTCCTTCGGCTCCCAGGTGCCGTCCTGGAAGACGTAGCTCGGCGTGAAGGTGTCGAGGCGCAACTGGAACGGCGACAACGAGTTCTCGTCGGCGAAGCGCCCCGGGTTGAACGAGTCGTAGTCGGTCAGCGCATTGGTGAAGGCCTCGCCCTTCACGAGGATCCGCTGCCCCGTGTAGCCGAAGCTGCCGAAGACGCCGACCGTGAGCAGCATGCCCACGAGGGCCATGTGGAAGATCAGGTTGCCGGTCTCGCGCAGGTAGCCGCGCTCGCCCGAGACCGTGAGCCGGGGCGCGGTTCCACTCGACGCGGCGGTCGAGCCGTCGTAGCGGGCGACGCGATAGCCCTGCCGGGCCAGCAGGGAGCGGGCGGCCGCGATCGCGGTCTCGGCATCCGTCGAGGTCGTGGTCGTGGTGTAGCCGACGAGACGCTCCAGACGGGCCGGGGTCTTCGGCGGGGCGGCGCGCAGGGCGTCGATGTGGTGCTTGAGCCGCGGGATGATGCAGCCCACCAGCGAGACGAACAGCAGCAGGTAGATGGCCGAGAACCACGGCGAGGTGAAGGTGCTGAACAGACCGAGCGAGTCGAGGATCTTGAAGGTGTCGGGGTTGTTGGTCTGGTAGGCGACGACCCCGTTCGGGTCGGAACTGCGCTGCGGCACGAGCGAGCCGGGCACCGCGGCGAGCGCGAGCAGCAGCAGCAGGATGAGCGCCGTGCGCATGCTCGTGAGCTGCCGCCAGAAGAAACGCAGATAGCCCATCGGGTTCAGCCGCGGCTGCGTGATGCCGGTCTCGGGTGCGGGAGCCGCCGAGTCGATGTGATCCGAGGGGCGCAGCGGATCGGAGACCGCCGAGGTGCCGTCGTCGGCCGCCTCGGCGCCGGTCTCAGAGCGGGTTCGCGATGCCAAGACCCGCTCCGAACGTCGTGATGAAGGCGCGCCAGACGCCCGAGACCATGAGCACGCCGATGACGATCAGGAGCGCGCCCCCCGTGATGTTGATGACACGGATGTGCCGCTTGACGAAGGCGACCGAGCCGCCGACCCAGCCGAAGCCGATCGCCACGAGCAGGAACGGAATGCCCAGCCCGATGCAGTACGCCAGCCCGACGATCAGCGCCCGGCCGAGGTCGCCCTGATCGAGCACCATCGACTGCACGGCGATGAGGGTCGGGCCGACGCACGGGGTCCAGCCGACGGCGAAGACGATGCCGAGCAGCGGCGCGCCGATCAGGCCGGTGCGCGGCTGCCAGCCGGGCTTGATCGTGCGCTGGAGGAAGCTCACCTGCCCGATGAACACGATCCCCATCAGGATCACGACGACGCCGGCGATGCGCAGGATGAGGTCGGTGTACTGGGTGACGAAGACGCCGACCGTGCCCACCAGCAGCGAGACCGCGAGGAAGACCAGCGAGAAGCCGGCGATGAACAGGGCGACGCCGAGCAGCATCCGGCTGCGGGTGCGCTCGCGCCCGCTCGTGACCCCGCTCACGTAGCCGAGGTAGCCCGGCACCAGGGGCAGCACGCACGGGGATAAGAACGACAGCAGCCCCGCGGCGATCGCGATGGGGACGGCGAACCAGAGCCCGCCGCTGAGCACGACGGCACCGGGACCCACTAGCTGCCCTCGGCCATCGTCGCCTCGATGATCGTGCCGACGAGCGACGGGCTCGTGATGAGGCCGCTGAAGCGGGCGGCGACGCGCCCCTTCTCGTCGATGATGAGGGTCGTCGGCACCGCGTTGGGTGAGATCTTGCCGTGGAACGCCAGTCGCACGGCGCCCTCGTCGGCGTCGAGAATGGACGGGTAGCTGATGCCGTGGCTCTTCTCGAAGCTCAGGGCCGTCGGGGCGGTGTCTTCGACGTTGACGCCGAGGAACACGACGCCCTTGGCCGAGTACTTCTGGTTGAGCTTCTCGAGGTCGGGCGCCTCGAGGCGGCAGGGCGGGCAGCTCGCGTACCAGAAGTTGAGCACGACCACCTTGCCGGCGTAGTCGACGCTCGAGACCCTGCCGCCGGCATCCGTCGCGCCCGAGAACGTCACGGCCGAGCCGCGATCGGCGGGGGCGATGGTCTTGGTCGTCCCGTCGGGCGAGACGTAGTTGCCGGTCGCGTTGCTCGAGTTGTAGGCGGTCGCCAGCGAGTCGTTCGAGGTGCATCCGGCCAGAGCGAGCGAGACGGCGACCGCGAGCGAAACGGCAGCGGCAACGGGTCTCACGGTGCCGGTCTTCACACTGCTCCCAGATCGATGGCTTCTGCGAGCAACTCTGCCGCAGGTTCCTGATAGTCCACCTCGACGAATCCGGCGGCGCCGGGCACCGCGACGGCGGGGTCGTGGGCGAGCGTCGTGATGCTCGACAGGGAGCAGCGGCGGCGGCGCGGGTCGGTGGCGAGCGGCTTGCCCTGCGCGGTGCGGGCCACCATCCAGATCGGCAGCTGGTGGCTCACGAGCACGACCTCGCCGCCCTCGACCCCGGCGTGCGCGTCGGCGACGGCGGCCATCATCCGGGCCGCGATCGAGGCGAAGGGTTCGCCCCACGACGGCCGCCAGGGGTTGAGCAGGTGCCGGGCGAGAAACGGATCGCGCTTCAGCGCCGCGCGGATGTTGAGGCCTTCGAAGCGATTCGCCGGCTCGATGAGCCGCTCATCGATCCTCAGCCCCTCGCCGCCCAGCCCGTCGCGGAAGCGGTCGATCCACGGCTCCGCGCTCTCCCGCGTGCGGGTGAGCGGGCTCGCGGTCACGGCCACGATCGGGCGACCCGCCAGCGACGACGCCGCGAGCTGGGCCATCCGCCGTCCGCGCTCGCTCAGATGGAACTCGGGAAGCCGCCCGTAGAGCACGCCGTCGGGGTTGAACACCTCGCCGTGGCGCACGAGGTGGATGAGGTCGGCGGGCACCCCCCGAGTCTACGGTCGAGCCGCGGGGCGGTTCCGGGCCCGACCACCACGGCTCCCCACGGGCTCGGGCCCGTAGACTCGGGGACCGTGACAATTCGCACCCTCGTCAAGAACCTCGCCGCCGCCCCCGACGGACCCGTCTCGGTCTCGGGATGGGTCGAGACGGTGCGTGATCAGAAGAAGGTGCAGTTCGTCGTGCTGCGCGACGAGTCCGGTGCCGTGCAGTTGGTGCACCCGCGCACCGACACCGAGGAGGGCTCGCAGCCGGATGCCACGGCCGCCACCATCTCGGCGCTGACGACCGGTTCGTTCCTCACGGTGGCGGGCGAGTTGAAGCACGACGAGCGCGTCAAGCTCGGAGGCCTCGAGGTCAAGATCGGCGAGCTCGAGGTAGCCGCCACGGCCCTCGACCTGCCGATCGCCGAGGATTCCAGCGTCGACAAGCGCCTCGACTACCGTTGGATCGATCTGCGCCGCCCCGAGATGAACCTGCTGTTCCGGGTGCAGACCACGTTCCTGCACGCGCTGCGCAACTGGTGGGTCGAGCACGACTTCATCGAGATCCAGACCCCGAAGCTGATGTCGTCGCCGTCGGAGTCGCGCGCCGAGCTGTTCCAGGTGCCCTACTTCGAGACCACCGCCTACCTCGCCCAGAGCCCCCAGCACTTCAAGCAGATGGCCCAGGCCGCCGGATTCGGCGGGGTCTTCGAGGTCGGGCCGGCGTTCCGGGCCGACCCGAGCTTCACCTCCCGGCACGCCACCGAGTTCGTCTCGGTCGACGCCGAGATGAGCTGGGTCGACTCGCACGAGGACGTCATGGCGATGCACGAGCAGCTGCTCGTCGCCGGCTTCACCGCCATCAAGCAGAAGCACGGCGACGAGATCGAGGCGCTGTTCGGGCTCGAGGTGACGGTGCCCACGACGCCGTTCCCGCGCATCCCGCTCGCCGAGGCGAAGAGCATCGTCGCCGAGCGCGGCTACGAGATCCCGCGGGCCGATGCCGACATGGACCCGGAGGGCGAGCGCCGCATCTCGGAGTACGTGAAGGAGCAGTACGGGCACGAGTTCGTGTTCCTCACCGACTACGCCACGAGCATCCGGCCCTACTACCACATGCGCCACGGCGACGACCCGGGCCTGACGAACAGCTACGACCTCGTCTTCAACGGCGTCGAGATCTCGACCGGCGCGCAGCGCGAACACCGCATCGACGTGCTCGTCGAGCAGGCGAAGGACAAGGGGCTCAACCCCGACGAGATCGGCGTCTACCTGGACTTCTTCCGCTACGGCGTGCCCCCGCACGGCGGATTCGGCATGGGTCTGTCGCGCGTGATCATGCTGCTGTTGCACCAGCCGTCGATCCGCGAGGTCACCTACCTGTTCCGCGGACCGAACCGCCTGGAGCCGTAGGGGCCGACCGCCGAGGCGCCCGCGGGCTACGTGAGGTCTTCGACCTTCGCGCCGGCGGCGTTCTTGACCACCGACTCGATCGCGCTCGTCGCCGAGGCCTTGGCCACGTAGTTCTCGCTCACCGCGAGGGTCTGCCCGTTCGACGCCACGATCCGCCAGAAGTACGGCTGCGTCAGGCTCTTGCCCCTGACGATCTGGAACTTCACGGCGTCGTCCTCTCCGAGTGCACGGGTCGGCGACCTTCCGCCGTCCCGATCGTCAGCCTAGGGGCGTACGACCTGACCGGCGACGGCCATGGCATGAGAGAACTCTTCGAGAGCGATGTCGAGTCGCAGTTCGAGCCCGGCCTCGACGACCTCGCCGTCGGGCAGGATCCGCGCCGCCGCCCGCGACACCGTGATCGGGTCGACGAGCACGCTGTCGAGTGCGAGCAGGGTCGGCACGAGCGCGGCCAGCCCGCGGATTCCGCCGGTCTGACCCGGCGACGCGCTCATGAGCAGCACCGGCTTGCCGTGCAGCCCGGTGGATCCGGCCAACCAGTCCAGCGCGTTCTTGGTGACTCCCGACGGGCCATGGACGTACTCGGGCGAGGCGATGATCCCGCCGCGCGCCGACTCGGCCAGCAGACGGAACTCCCGCACGACCGACGGCAGCCGATCGGGGGTGTCGAGGTCGGGGTCGAGCAGCGGCAGGTCGCGGATGAGCTCCGCGCCGACGAACAACAGCTCGGGTGACCGGCGCTCGACGGCCGTGAGCAGGGCACGGTGCAGGGAGCGTTCGCGCAGACTGCCGCAGATGGCGAGAACCGGGGTGCGCTCCATGGCGAGAGCCTAGGAGGTCGCCGCTGCCGCGTCGAGGGCCGTCCGCAGCCGCACGGCATCCACCCGCCAGATGGTGTGCACCCGATCGTCGATCAGCACGACCGGGATCTCTTCGACGTACGCGTCCATGAGCTGCGGTTCGTCGAGGATGGAGCGCTCGTCGAAGGCGACCTCCGGGTAGTCCGCGAGCACCTCGTCGACGATCCGGCGGGCATCCGAGCAGAGGTGGCAGTCGGGCTTGCCGATCAGGGTGAGACGGGTCACCGCCCCAGGCTACGTCGCGGTCGGGCCCGCGTGCCGTGCCCGATACCATGAAGCGATGTCCGAGTCGCCGAGCACGTCCGGGTCGCCGGGCGCCAGCGATCGCCCGATCCTCGCGTTCTTCGACGTCGACAACACGCTGATGCGCGGTACCAGCCTGTTCCAGCTGGGCCGCGAGGCGTGGCGCAAGCACGTCATCCGCTTCCGCGACGTGGCTCTGTTCGCCTGGCATCAGCGCCGCTTCATCGCCGTCGGCGAGAACGACGACCACCTGCGCACCGCGCGCGAGAAGGCCCTCGGCCTGGTCGGCGGCCACACCCAGGCCGAGATCCTCGAGCTGGCCGAGGCGATCTGGGAGGACAGGATCCGCCCCCGGCTGTACCCGGAGACCGTCGAGCTGACCCAGGAGCACGTCGCCAAGGGCCACGAGGTGTGGCTGGTCTCAGCCACCCCGTGGGAGATCGGCGACCTCATCGCCCGCCGGCTCAACCTGACCGGAGCGCTGGGCACCCGGATCGAGGTGGTCGACGGCGTCTACACCGGCGAGCTGATCGGTCACGTGCTGCACGCCGAGCGCAAGGCCACCGCCGTCGCAGAACTCGCGGTCGCCGCCGGGGCCGATCTCGCGGACAGCTGGGCGTACTCCGACAGCCGCAACGACATCCCGCTGCTCGAGATGGTCGGTCACCCGGTCGTCGTGAATCCGGATGCCGCGCTCGCCCATCACGCCCGCGAGTGCGGCTGGCCCGTTCTGCGCATGAGCCCGGCCAGCATGCGCGAGGCTGCTCGACGGGTGCGGCGCGACGCGCGCGCGGTGAAGAAGGGCGTCAAGAAGAACACGCGCCGGGCCTGACGGCCTGGCGCGTGCGAAGTCTGCTGACGAGCGACTACTTCTTGTTGCGACGCTGGTGACGCGTCTTGCGAAGGAGCTTGCGGTGCTTCTTCTTCGCCATGCGCTTGCGGCGCTTCTTGATGACGGAACCCATGTTCACCTCATTCGTGGAACGGACAGACGGACCGGGTCCTGATCTGAACCGCGGAAATCCAACCTGCCGAGTGTACCTGCTCCGCCTGGGCGGCGGAAAACCGGGTCAGCCGACCTGACGGTCCGGAACGGCGATGACGGCTTCGACGGCCGACTCGGGAATCCGGTACGAGCGACCGAATCGCACGGCGGGCAGCTCACCCGCGTGCACCAGCCGGTACACGGTCATGTTCGAGACGCGCATCATCTCGGCCACCTCGGCGACCGTCAAAAACCGCACGTCCGACAGATCCTTCGCCATGTCCGCCCCTGATCGCCCCGACCCTGCCCCTGTCAGCAGTGTGACCCCTGTGACAGGAGTTCTGTCGCAACAGTAGGGGTCCGCGCGCATGCCTGTAAAGCACCCGAGTGCGGCACACCCGTTCGGGGCGCGAACGAGGGGTCCCGCCGGGATCGGCTCGAGTTCAGCTGCCGCGCGGGAACTGCGGCAGTCGCGCCGCGACGCGCTTCTGCGCGCCCTGCAGTTTCTCCTGCGCCGCCTCGAGCGCGACCCGTGCGGAATGGGCCGTCTCGGCCGCTCGGCGACCGACTCGCTCGCCGACCTCCGCCCCCGCCCAGGCGACGAACACCGTCGAGGCGGCGTCCTCCGCCGGCGGACCGGACTCGGCGGTGCCGTCGTCGACGAACGGCGCGAGCCACGCCGCGGGCTCGTCGAGCGGGCGCGAGTCGAGCCGGTAGTAGCGGTGCTGTCCCTCTTCGCGCACGGTGACCAGACCGTGGTCGCGCAGCACCTTGAGGTGCTTCGACACGGTCGGCTGACTGATCCCGAGTTCCGAGACGAGCTCGCTCACCGCGACCTCGCCCGCGGTGGGACCGGATGCCGCCCCGCTCTCGGAGTGTCGCAGCAGGTGGATGAGCAGCTCGCGACGCGTCCCGTCGGCGAGCACGTCGAAGATGTCGGCCATCGTGCAAGAGTAGTCAGCCGGACCGTGAGTAGCCAGGTGCCGCCCGGCGCTCGAGGGGTTACTCGCCGCGCGCCATCTCGGCGGCGCGGGCCAGGGCCGCCGCCGTCGCCCGGTCGAAGAGGGCGGTCAGCTCGGCCTTCTCGAGCTCGCCGATGGCGCGCTGCGTCGTGCCGTTCGGGCTCGTGACGCGACGGCGCAGCTCGCCGGGATCGGCATCCGACACCGCGAGCAGCTCGGAAGCGCCACGGAAGGTCTGCTCGACCATCAGGCGCGACTGCGCCTCGTCGAAGCCGAGGTGACGGGCCGTCGCCGTGAGCTGCTCGATCAGATAGAAGACGTAGGCGGGTCCGGAACCCGAGATCGTGCTGAGGGCGTCGATCTTCGACTCGGGAACCTCGATGACGGCGCCGACCGTCTCGAACAGGGTCCGCACCAGGGCGGCGTCGGCCTCGGAGGCCCGGCTGCCCGCCGCGACCCCGGTCACGCCCAGGCGCACGATGGATGGCGTGTTGGGCATGGCCCGGAAGACCACGTTTCCGACGAGGCCCTCCATCGTCGCGATCGTGACGCCCGCGGCGACGCTCACCACGATCGCGTCGGGTTCGAGCCGATCCCGGATGTCGCCGAGCAGCCCGGGCACCATGGCCGGCTTGACCGCCACGATCACCAGCCGCGCCCCGCGCAGAGCCGTGGCGTTCGCATCCGGATCGGACTCCGTGGCCAGCGAGACGACCCCGTCGCGGCGCAGGGCGGCGGCTTTCAGCTCGGTGCGATTCGTGACCACGATCCCCTCGGCCTCGACCTCGGGGCTCAGCAGGCCCGCGAGGATCGCCCCGCCCATCGAGCCGGCTCCGAGGATGGCGATCTGCGGAAGATGTACGGTCACCGTCAAAGTGTAGGTTGGGCGGGTGAGCGCGAGCGGCGGGAACCGGGCCATCATCGCGGCGATGCTCGCGAATCTGGGCATCGCCGTCACGAAGCTGATCGCCGCCCTGTTCTCGGGCTCGGGCGCGATGCTCGCCGAGGCCGTGCACTCCTTCGCCGACACGGCCAACCAGGTGCTGCTGCTGGTCGGCGGGCGGCGCTCCCGCAAGGCGGCCGATGACGAGCACCCCTTCGGCTACGGCCGGGCCCGCTACCTCTACGCGTTCCTCGTCGCGATCATCCTGTTCACGGTCGGCGGCGCGTATTCGATCTACGAGGGCATTCACAAGCTGCAGAACCCGGAGCCGCTCGCGGTGGCCTGGCTGCCGATCGTCGTGATCGTGATCTCGCTCGTGCTCGAAGGGTTCTCGTTCCGCACCGCCCGGCGCGAATCGCTGCCGCTCAAGGGCAGCGGCTCGTGGATCTCGTTCATCCGCCGGGCCAAGGCGCCGGAGCTGCCGGTCGTGCTGCTCGAAGACACCGCCGCCCTCACCGGCCTGGTCTTCGCGTTGCTCGGGGTCGGCCTGACGATCCTGACCGGCGACCCGGTGTTCGACGCGATCGGCACCCTGTTCATCGGCGGGCTGCTGATCCTCGTGGCCGTGATCCTCGGCATCGAGACCAAGAGCCTGCTGCTCGGCGAGGGTGCGTCGCCCGACAACGTCGCCACGATCCGGGACGCGTTCAATGCGCACCCGGCCGTCGAGTCCCTCATCCACATGAAGACGCTCTACCTCGGGCCCGACGAGCTGCTGGTCGCAGCGAAGGTCGCGTTCCCGAAGGCGACCCGGCTGGTCGAGATCGCGGCGGCGATCGATGCGCTCGAGGCCGACATCCGGGCCAAGATCCCGGCCGCTCGGGTGATCTACATCGAACCGGACCTCTACCACCCGCCCGGGGACGGCAACCCGCCCACCGACGCGATCGTCATCAAGAGCACGGACTGACCCGGCCGCGGTGGGCGCGCTTCAGAGTTCGCTCGCCGCCGCACCGCGGAAGAACCCGGTCAGCAGGGCCGCGCAGTCCTGCTCGAGCACTCCGCCGATCACCTCGACCCGGTGATTGAGCCGGCGGTCGCGCAGCAGATCGTGCACGCTTCCGGCGGCGCCCGCCTTCTCGTCCCAGGCGCCGAAGACCACGCGCGGAATCCGCGCCGACAGGATCGCGCCCGCGCACAGAACGCACGGCTCGAGGGTGACCACCAGGGTCGTGTCGGTGAGATGCCAGTCGCCGCGCACCTCGGCCGCGCGCCGGATGGCGAGCACCTCGGCATGGGCGGTCGGGTCCTGCGTCTTCTCGCGCTCGTTGCGCGCCACGGCGAGCACGCTGCCGTCGGCATCGAGCAGCACGGCGCCGACCGGCACGTCGCCGGTCGAGGCGGCCAGCTCCGCCTCGGCGAGAGCGGCGCGCATGGCGTCGCGCAGTGTCTCTGCGTCGAGCGACGGTTGCGGCATCCGGGCCCCTTCGGCGGCGCGGCGCGCCGCTAGCATCGAGCCTATGCGAGTGCACGTAGCCGACCACCCCCTCGTCACCCACAAGCTGACGGTCCTGCGCGACGAGACCACGCCGTCGCCGACCTTCCGCGCCCTCGCCGAAGAGCTCGTGACGCTGCTGGCCTACGAGGCGACCCGCAACGTGCGGGTCTCTCCCGTCACCGTGACCACGCCCGTCGCCGAGGCGCATGGACTCGCGATCGGCGACCCGCGACCGCTCGTCGTCCCGATCCTGCGAGCCGGGCTCGGGATGCTGGGAGGCATGGTCAAGCTGGTCCCGACCGCTGAGGTGGGCTTTCTCGGCATGGTGCGCAACGAGCAGACCCTGCAGCCCGACATCTACGCCGAGCGCCTGCCCGACGACCTGGCCAACCGCCAGTGCTTCGTGCTCGACCCGATGCTCGCCACCGGCGGCTCGCTGATCGCGGCCATCGACTTCCTCTTCGACCGCGGCGCCGTCGACGTCACCGCGATCTGCCTCATCGCCGCGCCGGAGGGCCTCGAGGCCGTCAAGAAGGCGACCGAGGGACGCGAGGTGACGATCGTGCTCGGCGCGCTCGACGAGCGCCTCAACGAGCGCGGCTACATCGTGCCGGGGCTCGGCGACGCGGGCGATCGGCTGTACGGCACCGTCTGAGAGTTGCATTTCGTGCGTGCGTGCAAGAAACTTGCAGGCATGACCGACCTCTCGCGCACCCTGACCTCCCTTGAGGCTCCTGGGATCGCCGGCATGATGATGCCGGTGCGTGCGGTCGCGTGTTGTCGAATGTGTGCCTAGAGGCCACTCCGCTGCCGAGTTCTCATGACGAACTCCCGGACCCCCGCCGATTCCGGCGAGGAGTCTGCCCCTCTGCATTCCGACGACATACCCGTGAGGCGATCAGCTGTGGACGACCCGACTGAGGACGACCCGGCTGCGACGCCCGCATCAGACCAAGGATTCGACACCATGTCCCTTGCCACCCTCGACGCCCTGCGTCCCACCTCCCGTCCCCTCCCCGGCCGCGTCGCGACCGGATCCATCACGACCATCCCGGCCGAGCCGACCGCGACCGGAGCCGCCTCGTCGGCGCCCACGCGCATCCGCGCCGTGCCCGACGGCACCGAGGCCCGCGGCTTCGCCCTCTACGTCGGCATCGACGAGGCGAAGGCCACGGCTGCCGGCACCGACCTCGGCGAGGTCGTGCAGGCCCTGCGTCGGCTCGCGGCGCAGCTCGTGCCCGGGGCCGAGACCTACGCCTCGGTCGCCCTCGCCCCCGTCGGCGCCGGCGGGCGGGACGTGGATGTCGTACGCCTCGCCCTGCAGGACCCGGCGGCCCTCGCCAAGCGCCGTCAGGAGGTGGCGGCACCGGCGCCCGAGCCGAAGGGCGGCGTCGTGATCGACATCTCGCGCAAGCGGGTGCTGCTCGACGGCGACGTCTCGCCCTTGACCTACAAGGAGTTCGAGCTGCTGCAGTTCCTCGTGCTCCGCGAGGGACGCACGATCGACCGCTCCGAGATCATCGCCACCCTCTGGGCCGAGGGCGACGACGAGACGCCGAACGAGCGCACGATCGACGTGCACGTGCGGCGGCTCCGCTCCAAGCTCGGCGCCTACGAAGACATCGTCCGCACCGTGCGCGGCGCCGGCTACCGCTTCGACCGCCACGCGGATGTCACCATCCGCTGGGCGTCGACGCCGTCGCCCGACGTCTTCTAGCGGAACGGCCCCGCCGGAGTCAGGCGAAGAAGCCGAGGGGCTTCTGGTCGTGGTTCTCGAGCACGTTCTTGACCTCCTGGTAGTTGGTCAGGGTCTGCTGATCCGTCTCGCGACCGTACCCGGACTGCTTGTAGCCGCCGAAACCGGCACCGGCCGGGTACTGGTGATAGGTGTTGACCCACACCCGGCCCGCGCGGACATCCTGACTGGCCGCGAAGGTCACGTCGGTGTCGCGGCTCCAGACCGCGGAGCCCAGCCCGTAGATGGTGTCGTTGGCCACCTCGATCGCGTCGTCGTAGTCGTCGAAGGTCGCGACCGTGACGACGGGGCCGAAGATCTCCTCCTGGAAGACGCGCATGTCGTTGCGACCCCGGAACACCGTCGGCTCGATGTAGTACCCGCCCGCCAGGTCACCGCCCAGCTCGGCACGACGACCGCCCGCGAGCACCTCGCAGCCCTCCTGCGGCCCGAGGTCGAGGTATCCGGAGATCTTCTCCACCTGCTCCCGGCTGTTCTGCGGCCCCATCTCGGTCGCGGTGTCGAGCGGGTCGCCGACGACGATGCGCTTGACCCGATCGAGCGCGTCGTCGAGGAACCCGGCGCCGATCAGTCCCTTCTGCAGCAACGCGCGCGAGGGGCACGAGCACACCTCGCCCTTGTTCAGGGCGAACATCGTGAAGCCCTCGACCGCCTTGCGGTAGAAGTCGTCCTTCTCGCGGGCCACGTCGTCGAAGAAGATGTTCGGCGACTTGCCGCCCAGCTCCATGGTCGAGGGGATGATGTTCTTGATCGCGTACTGCATGATCTCGCGACCGGTCGCCGTCGATCCCGTGAACGCCACCTTGCCGATGTCGTCGTGCTCGACCAGGGACTTGCCCAGGGTGGCGCCGCCGCCGTTGACGATGTTGACCGTGCCCGCCGGGAGCAGATCCTGGATCAGCTCCATGACGTACAGGATCGACACCGGAGTGGCGCTGGCCGGCTTCAGCACGACCGTGTTGCCGGCAGCGAGCGCCGGCGCGAGCTTCCACGCCGCCATCAGGATCGGGAAGTTCCAGGGGATGATCTGCGCGACGACGCCGATCGGCTCGTAGTAGTGGTACGAGATCAGGTTGTTGTCGAGCTTCTTGATGTTGCCCTGCTGGGTGCGGATCGCCGCCGCGAAGTAGCGGAAGTGGTCGATCGCGAGGGGGATGTCGGCGGCGAGCGTCTCGCGCACGGGCTTGCCGTTCTCCCACGACTCGAGCACGGCGATGCTCTCCAGATGCAGCTGCAGGCGATCGGCGATCGCGTCGAGTGCCGCGGCCCGTTCGGTGGTCGACGAGCGGCTCCAGACCGGGAAGGCGGCCTTCGCCGCGGCGACCGCGAGGTCGATGTCCTCAGGGGTCGACCTCGCGTACTCGGTGAACGCGAGCCCCGTGGCCGGCGCGAGATCCTCGCCGTAGGCCCCCTTGACGGGCTTGACCCAGTCCCCGCCGATGAAGTTGTCGTAGCGGGGCTTGAGGGGCACGATGCTGCCGAGCTCGCCGGGCCGGGTGTACAGCGTGCTGCCGGAGGCGGTGGTGCGCGACGGCGCGACGGCCGAATCGGCTTTCGTGTCGGGTGAGATCGTCATGATGTTCTCCTTTGTGTGTGTCTTTCGACAGGCGGCTGGTGCCGTCGGATTCAGGCTGCGACGTACTGCTTGACGGCCGCGATGATGTCGGTGAGACCCTTCTTGGCATCCGCGAAGAACATGCCGGTCTTCGGATCCGAGAACAGCTCGTTGGGGATCCCCGCGTAGCCGGGGCTCATCGAACGCTTGATCACGACGACGGCCTTGGCATGGTCGACGTCGAGGATGGGCATGCCCGAGACGGCGTTGCCGGGTCGGCGGGCGGCGGGGTTGGTGACGTCGTTGGCGCCGATGACGAGGGCGACGTCGCAGGTCGGGAAGGCCGCGTTGGCGTCCTCGAGCTGCAGCATCTGCGGGTAGGGCACGTTGGCCTCGGCGAGGAGCACGTTCATGTGCCCGGGCATCCGGCCCGCCACCGGGTGGATCGCGTACTTCACGTCGATCCCGTGGTCGGTCAGCAGCTTGGCGAGGTCGGCCACCTCGTGCTGGGCCTGTCCGGCCGCGAGTCCGTAGCCGGGCACGATCATGACGTGCTGGGCGTACGCCAGCTGGATGCCGATGTCGTCGGCGCTCAGCGCGCGAACGTTCGCGGCCTCCGCCCCCGGCCCGGCCTCGCCGGTCGAGCCGCCGGTGCCGAACCCGCCGATCAGGATGCTGAGCACGGAGCGATTCATCGCCGCCGCCATCTGCAGGGTCAGGATCGTGCCCGCCGCCCCCACGAGCGCTCCGGCGATGATCATCGCCTGGTTGCCGATCACGAAGCCCGCCATCGCGACGGCGAGGCCGGTGAAGGCGTTGAGCAGCGACACCACGACCGGGGCGTCGGCGCCCCCGATCGGCAGCACCATGAGCACGCCGAAGGCGAGGGCCGCGACCAGCAGCACGATCACGAACGCGATCGTGCTCGGCCAGAGCACGACGAGCACCGACGCCGCGAGCGCGACGAGCACGACGAGCCCGTTGACGAACCGGGCTCCCGGGAACAGCAGCGGGCGGCCGGGGATCGTCCCCTGCAGCTTGCCGGCGGCGATCAGCGAGCCGGAGAGGGTGATCGATCCGATCAGCACATCGAGCACGATCGGAACCGACGAGGTCGGGGTGACCGTCCCGCCGCCGCGCCGCAGCAGATCGGCGATCGCGATGGCCGCCGCCGCGCCGCCGCCGACCGCGTTGAACAGGCTCACGAGCTGAGGGACGTCGGTCATCTTCACGGTGCGCGCCCGGACGGCGCCGAAGACCCCGCCCGCGATGAGCCCGAGGCCGAGAGCGCCCCAGCCGAGCCAGGTTCCCGTTCCCTCGAGCACGGCAACGACCACGGTCGCGACGATCGCCACGACCATGCCCGCGGCCGAGATCAGGTTCCCGCGCCGGGCCGACGACGGGGTCCGCATGAGGTGCAGGCCCACCACGAAGGCGACCGCCGCCGCGAGATAGACGAAGCCGATCACCCAGGCGAGCGCGCTCATCGACCTTCTCCCTGCTCGGTGTCGGATGGCGCGGGGGCGGTGGTCGACACCGGCTTGCGGAACATCTGCAGCATCCGGTCGGTCACGACGTAGCCGCCGACGACGTTCGCCGCCGCCAGGGCCCCCGCGATGCCCGTCAGCAGATAGCCGATCGGGCTGTCGGCGAAGGCCGCGATCGCGATCGCCCCGGCCACGACGACGCCGTGAATGGCGTTGGCCCCCGACATCATCGGCGTGTGCAGGGTCGAGGGGATCTTGCTGATCACCTCGAAGCCGACGAGCAGACTGAGCACGAAGATCGCGATGTCGGTGAACAGGGTCGGGGTCATGAGACGCTCACCGCCTCGTCGCTCGTCTCGGGTGCCGGGGAGGGCGGCGCCAGCGGATCGAGGCCGAGCGCCTTCCTGATCGGAGCGCTGACGATCTCGCCGTCGCGGCACAGCACGACGTTCGCGTGCACCTCGTCGCTCGGGTCGATGACCACCGCGCCGTCGTGCAGCAGCGAGGAGAGCAGGGCGACCACGTTCCTCGCGTACATCTGGGAGGCCGAGGTGGGCAGCTCGGCGGCCAGCTGGCCCGCTCCGACCACCGTCACGCCGTTGCCGGTCACGATGCGGGATCCGTCGACCGACCCCGCGACGTTCCCGCCGCGCGCCCCGGCCGCGAGATCCACGCACACCGACCCGGGCTTGAGCGCGGCGAGGGTCTCGCTCGAGACCAGCAGGGGAGACGGACGGCCGGGAACCTTGGCCGTCGTGATGATCACGTCGAATCCGACGAGACGCTCGGCCAGCTCGGCCTGCTGCGCCGCCAGCTCCTCCGCGGTCATCGCGCGCGCATAGCCTCCCTGGGCGGCACCCTCCGCGACCGAGGAGGTGAGGAAGGCCGCTCCCACCGACTCGACCTCGGAGCGCGAGGCGGGCCGCACGTCGTACCCGGTCACGACGGCGCCCAGTCGCTTCGCGACGCCGATCGCCTGTAGGCCGGCGACCCCCGCGCCGATCACGATGACGCTCGCCGGACGCGCGGTTCCCGCGGCCGTGATCATCATGGGGAAGTAGCGTCCGAACGCCTCGGCCGCGACGATCGCGGCCCGGTAGCCGGCGGCGCTCGACTGGGAGGTCAAGGCATCCATCGACTGCGCCCGGCTGAGCGTGCGCGGCAGCAGCTCGAACGCGGCGACGGTGATACCGGCCTTCGCCAGGGTCGCGATCCGGTCCAGGTTGTCGAAGGGGTCGATGAGGCCCAGCAGCAGCTGGCCCGCACGCAGGCTCGCGATCAGGGCGTCATCCGGGCACCGCACGACGGCGAGCACGGTGCTGGCCGCGACGACCTCGGAGCGGGATGCCACGGTGGCGCCGGCCGCGCGGTACGCCTCGTCGGGGAATCCGGCGGCGACGCCCGCGCCCGCCTCGACGAGCACCCGGGCTCCCGGCATCAGACGCGCGACGGCGTCCGGGTCCAGGGCGACTCGGCGTTCCCCCGACGCGGTCTCGGTGACGACACCGACCGTGGTGTCGCTCATGCGAGGAGTCCGAGAACGGGGGCGAGGGTCGGCGAGCACATGTGCCGAGCCTCCTTCGGCGGCGGGCGGGCGCATAGGGCCGAAGGTCCCGGTCGGGCCGAGTCGGCGAACTCGGACCCTCCGTACCGAGTCCGCCCAGGATCAGCCGGCCGGGACCTTCGGCCCTGCCCGCTCCCGTCGGCCCGTGGAACCTTGGGGGCTGCGGGGCGCAGGCCGCTGAGCCGAAATCCATCCCCCGCTCACCGAAAGGACGCCACCATGAAGGCCGCCGTTGTCACCGCGTTCGACAAGCCGCTCGAGATTCTCGATCGGGACATCCCCCAGCCCGGGACGGGCAAGGTGCTCATCCGTCTCGAGACCAGCGGGCTCTGTCACACCGACATCCACGCCGCTCACGGCGACTGGCCGGTCAAGCCGACCCCGCCGTTCGTCCCCGGGCACGAGGGGGTCGGGATCATCGAGGAGCTCGGCGACGAGGTGACGAACCGCCGGCTCGGCGAGCGGGTGGCGATTCCGTGGCTCGGTTACGCCTGCGGCGAGTGCCGCTTCTGCATCGACGGCCGCGAGACCCTCTGCACGAAGCAGTACAACAGCGGCTACTCGGTCGACGGGGCGTTCGCCGAGTACGCCGTCGCGGATGCCAAGTACGTCGTGCCGGTTCCCGACGGCGTCACCTCGATGGATGCCGCGCCGCTGACCTGCGCGGGCGTCACCACCTACAAGGCCCTCAAGGTCGCCAAGATCACCCCGACCGAGCGGGTCGCCGTCTTCGGCGTCGGCGGACTCGGCCACCTCGCGGTGCAGTACGGCCGCATCATGGGCGGTACGGTCATCGCGGTCGACGTCGAACAGCCGAAGCTCGACCTCGCCCTGGAGCTCGGCGCCGACCACGTCGTGAACGCGGCGACCGGCGACCCCGTCGCGGCCATCCAGGCTCTCGGCGGCGCGGATGTCGCGATCGTGCTCGCGGCCTCCCCGCGCGTGTTCGAGCAGGCCTTCGCCTCGCTCAACCGCGGTGGACGCCTGATCTGCGTCGCCCTGCCGGCCGACCAGACGATGAGCATCTCGATCTTCGACACCGTGCTCAAGGGCATCTCGATCATCGGATCGATCGTGGGCACCCGCCAGGACCTCGCCGAGGTCTTCGAGCTGCATGCCGAGGGGCGGACCAAGATCATCGCCGAGGGGCGCACGCTCGACCAGGTGAACGAGGCGATCGACGAGGTGCTGTCGGGCAAGGTGCTCGCCCGCCTGGTCTTCGAGTACTGACGATGCCCGCCGAGGTGGAGTTCGAATCCTGGTCGCCTCAGGGCCCGGTGACCGAGCTCTCGGACGAGCACTGCTGGCGCCTGCTCGCCGAGGCCGGCTTCGGCCGGCTCGCGGTGAGCCGTGGCGACCGCCCGGCGATCTTCCCGATCGACTTCCGGGTGGCCGACGGCGGCGTGGTCTTCCGCACGGCGGAGGGCAGCACCAAGCTGAGCGATCTGCTCGCCAACGGCTGGGTGGCGCTCGAAATGGACGAGCGGAAGGGGACCGGTGCCTCGAGCGTCGTGCTGACCGGTCATGCCGATCCCGTCAGCGACCCCGACCGGATCTCGGCGTACGACCGCCTTCCCCTTCCGCCCTGGATTCCGAACCGCCCCTACGTCTACGTGCGGATCTCGCCCGACTCCGTGCACGGGCGCGCCTTCACCCGGCACCTGACGGTGGAACGCACCACGCCGAGCCCCTCGGCCGCGGGCGGCTAGAACGCGTCCGGCCGTGCGAACTCCGGAACCGGCAGCCGGATCCCGTCACCCGTCGCCTCCAGCTGGAGGTTCGAGGCGAGCAGCGGCAGAGTGCGGCGCACCGCGGTTGCGATCCGCGCTTGCAGCTCGGTCGATTCCACCCGGTAGTCGACGAAGTCCCCCTCGTTCGCGAAGATGCCCAGCGGCAGCGTCAACGCCTGGAAGAAGCCGAACAGCGGTCGCATCTGATGCTCCACGAGCAGGGCGTGCCGGTCGCTGCCCCCGGTCGCCGTCAGCACGATCGGCTTGTCGGCGAGGGCGTACTGACCGACGTGGTCGAAGAACAGCTTGAACAGCCCCGTGTAGGTGGCCCGGTAGGCCGGCGAGCCGACCACGATGACGTCGGCGGCCTCGACCTGCTCGAGGGCCTCGCGGGCGTTCGGCCCCACGTCGCCGCGGAACGGGCCCGCGCCGAGCTCGCTGAGCAGGGGCGCGAGTTCGATCACCGTCGACTCGCCGCCGACGCTCGCCGCGACGGCCCGCGTGACCTCGTCGACGAGCGCTGTGGTCCGCGAGGGGCGGGTCGGGCTGCCGCTGACCCCGACCACCGAGATGGCCGCCATCAGAACGACGCCACGTTGCCGGCGCCCGCGAGGCGCAGGGGTTCGACGGGGTTGGCGAGATTCGCCCCGCCGCGGTACCGCGAGGCGATGTGTCGGTCGGGTACTCGACTGTTGCCGGCGCCGAACAGGCGCTCGCGCAGGGTGCCGGGCTGCGATCCCTCCTCGGGCAGACGACCGCGCTTGCGCAGCTCGGGCACGACCAACTCGGCGAAGTCGCGCGCGGTGTCGAAGGAGTGGTACTGCCGCAGGTTGATCCCGTCGAGCCCGTCCTCATCGAGCCAGCGCTCGATCTCGTCGGCGACCACCGTCGGCGTGCCGGCGACGAAGAAGCGGTCGTCGCGCGAGCCCGAGATGAAGTCGAGTGCCTGCCCGACCGTCCGCTCCAGGGGGAGGAACGGGACGCGCTCGGGGGCCACCTCCGCGCGACGGAGCGCCTCGGCGACCGTGATGTCGCGGGGGAAGGCCGTCAGGTCGACCGGCAGGCTGCTGTGCGCGAGGATGCCGTCGAGGCTGGAGTGCTGCTGATAGAGACGCCATTTGTCGGCCGCCTCCTCCTCGGTGCGACCGACGACGACCCCCGCCATGGCGATGAACTTGATGTCGTCCGACCGTCGGCCGTGCCGCACGGCGGCCTCACGCATCGTGTCGGCGTTGCGGCGGAACTCCTCGGAGGTTCGGCCGCCGGTGAAGACGGCCTCGGCGTGCCGGCCCGCGAACTCGATGCCCGCCGGCGATCCGGTGGCCTGGAAGATCACAGGCGTGCGCTGCGGCGACGGGTGCACGATGTGCGGACCCGAGACACGGTGGCGCTCGCCGACGTGGTCGATGTACCGCACCTTCGCGGGGTCGGTGTAGATGCCGCGCTCACGGTCGGCGATCACGGCGTCGTCGTCCCAGGAGCCCTCCCACAGCTTGTAGAGCACGTCGAGGTACTCGTCGGCGTACTCGTAGCGCAGGTCGTGCGGCACCTCGCCGTCGAGACCGAAGTTGTGCGCCGCGTTGGGCAGGTAGGACGTGACGACGTTCCAGCCCACGCGGCCCTTGGTCAGGTGGTCGAGCGTCGACATCCGGCGGGCGAAGGCGAAGGGCGGTTCGTAGGTGGTCGAGAACGTCACCCCGAACCCGAGCCGCTTCGTGACCGCGGCCATCGCGGGGATCACCAGCAGCGGGTCGATGTTGGGGCTCTGCAGCCCCTCCCTCAGCGCGGTCTCCGGACCGCCGCGGAAGACGTCGTACGCTCCGATCACGTCGGCGAGGAACACCCCGTCGAATCCGCCGTTCTCGAGGATGCCGGCCAGCTCGGTCCAGTAGTCCAGCTCGGCGAAGCGGTGCCGGTTGTTACCCGGCAGCGGCCAGAGACCGTGGGTGATATGGCTGACGCAGGCCATCTCGAAGAGGTTGAGGAACAGTTGCTTGGGCTCGGCCATGATGCGGCTCTCTTCTCGGGGTGGCGGTGGGATCAGGCGCCGAGGGCGGCCGGATCGAAGACGGGGATGGAGGCGATCAACTCGCGGGTGTACGGATGCCGGGGCCGCTGGAAGATCTCGTCCGGCGTCCCCTCCTCGACGACGCGTCCGTCTTTCATGACGAGCACGCGATCGCTGAGGTGGCTGATGACGCCCAGATCGTGCGAGATGAAGAGGTAGCTCACGCCGGAGGAGCGCTGCAACGCGACGAGCAGATCGAGGATCTGCGCCTGGATCGTCACGTCGAGCGCCGAGACGGCCTCGTCGAGCACGATCAGCGAGGGACGCGGCGCGAGGGCACGGGCGATGGCGACCCGCTGGCGCTGGCCTCCCGACAGGCGCAGGGGGAAGCGGCCGAGCACCTCGACCGGCAGGCCCACCAGGTGCAGCAGTTCGAGCACGCGCTCGCGCCGGGCGACGGCCGAGAGGCGGGTTCCGCGCAGCGCGTCGAGCAGGATGCGCTCCACGTTCCAGCGCGGGTCGAAGGAGCTGAGCGGGTCCTGGTACACGACCGAGATGCGGGGGCGCAGCCGGCGCCGGCGACGCTCGCTGACCCCCGACCAGTCCTGGCCGAGCAGGCGGACGGTGCCGCCATCCAGCTTCTCCAGGCCCAGGGCGAGCTTGGCCGTCGTGCTCTTGCCCGAGCCCGACTCCCCCACGATGCCGAGGGTCTCGCCGAGGCCGACGCTGAACGAGACCCCGTCGACCGCCCGGGTGACGGTCCCGTCGGAGGTCACGAAGCGCTTGATGAGCCCGTTCGCCTCGAGCACGGGGCCGTCGTGAACCGGATGCTCCGCCTCGACCGTCGCGGCGGGCGGCACCGGCGTCGGGCTCAGCGCCCGCCCGCGGGTGTGCTCGCTCGGAACCGCCGCGATCAGGGCCCTGGTGTAGTCGTGGACCGGCGCACCGAGCACCTCGGCGGCCGTACCCTGCTCGAGCACGACGCCGCCCCGCATGACCAGGATCTGGTCCGCGAGCTGGGCCACGACCGACAGGTCGTGACTGATCAGGATGATCGAGGCGCCGCGCTGCTTCATGTTCTCGAGCTCGGCGAGCACCTGAGCCTGCACGGTCACGTCGAGGGCCGTCGTCGGCTCGTCGGCGATCACGATGTCGGGGTCGAGGGCGATCGCCGAGGCGATCAGGGCGCGCTGCCGCAGACCGCCCGACAGTTGACCGGGACGCTGACGCGCCCGGATCCCGGGGAAGGGGACGCCGACCCGCGCGAGCAACTCGACGACACGACGCGACCGCGCGGAGCGGTCGCCCCAGCCGTGCAGCCGCAGCGCCTCGGCGATCTCGGCGCCCACGGGACGCAGCGGGTCGAGCGACACCAGGGCGTCCTGCAGGATGAAGCCGACGTCCCGGCCACGCACCCGGCGCCACTGACGCGGGGTGAAGGCGCGGGCGTCCTCATGGTGAAGTTCGAGGGCATCCGCCTCGACGATCGCATTGCGCCCGGCCAGGCCCACCAGCGAGCGCGCGGTCACGCTCTTGCCGGAACCGGACTCGCCGACGATCGCGACGCACTCGCCCGGCGCGAGCTCGAAGGAGACGCCGGACACGACATCCCGCCGCACCCCGTCGACCGTGAACGCGACCCTAAGATCATCGACCCGCAGCCGCGTCGCGGGCCAGTCCAGGCCCAGCCGAGCCGGGTCGTCGACCGTGTCGGAGATGGTCATCTCTCCCCCTTCTCGAGATGGCTCTGCAGGTGGCGGCCGATCGTCGTGGCGGCCAGGGCGACCGCGACGATGACCAGCCCCGGCACCACGACGAGCCAGCCGGCCTGTGTGATGTAACTGCGACCGGCGTCGAGCAACGCGCCCCACTCCGACGACGGCGGCGCGACGCCGAGGCCGAGGAATGACAGGCTCGACGCCCAGACGATCGACTGCCCGACCGAGAGAGCGAACACGGCGACGAGCGGACGCAGCGCGTTCGGCAGGATGTGCGCCCGCACGATCCGCGCGCGGGAGTGCCCGAGCGCGGTCGCGGCCTCGACGTACCCCGAGTTCTTCGCCGCGAGGATCTGACCGCGGATCATGCGCGCGTAGCCGGGCGCCGTGCCGAGGCCGACCGCGAAGATCTCGGTCGTCGCCGACGGCCCCGTGATCGCGATCAGCAGCAGCGCGAGCAGCAGCGCCGGGAAGGCGAACATGACCTCGACGAAGCGATCGACCACGACCGCCGCCGGCCGGATCGCGAGGGCCGCGAGCGAGCCGAGCACGAGTGCGAGCACGATGCCGACGGCGGTCGCCCCGAGTCCGATCAGGAGCGACTCGCGGGCCCCGAACACGACGCGGCTGTAGAGGTCGCGGCCCGACTCGTCGGTGCCGAACCAGTGCGCCCAGGACGGCCCCCGCAGCGCGGCCGGGTAGTCGAGCGCGACGGGGTCGTGCGTCGCGAGAAGCTGCGGGGCGATCACCGCGATCGCCAGCAGGACGACGAGCGCCCCGGCGAGGTAGAGGCCCCACGGCAGCCGGCCGAGTCGGCTCGAGATCGCCGGGAGCGCGGGGACACGGACCGCGGTCATGACGCCCCCAGCCGGGGATCGATGAGCGTGTAGGCGACGTCGACGAGGAGGTTCGCGACGACGTAGAACACCGCGACGAGCGTGACGATGCCGACGACGACGGGCAGGTCCTGCGAGTTCACGGCCGCGACGAGCACCGAGCCGATGCCGGGGCGGGAGAAGATCGACTCCACGATGACGGCGCCCGACAGGGTCGCGCCGAGCGCCCAGCCCGACAGCGTCACGGCGGGGATGCTGGCGTGCCGCAGCACGTGCCGCAGCCGGACCCCCCAATCGCTCATCCCGCGCATCCGCGCCGAGATGACGAACGGCGCCTCGAGCGCCCGCTCGAACTCGGCACGGGTGCTCTGGCTCATGAACCCGGCCAGCGGGATCGCCAGGGTGAGCGCCGGCAGGATCAACCCGTTCACCCCGGTTCCGCCGATCACCGGGAACCAGCGCAGCCCCAGCGCGAAGACCAGCAGCAGGATGATGCCAAGCCAGTAGGCCGGAAGACCGGCCGCGACGACATCCACGAGCGATCCGAGAGCCCCGAGCCGCGGACCGCGACCGGCGGTCAGTGTCACCCAGGCCACCATGAGCACCCAGGCGAAGAGGATCGCCGTCACCGAGAGGGTGACCGTCGCCCCGAGCTGCTCGCCGATGATCGCGGTGACCGGGCGGAACTGCTGGTACGAGGTGCCGAAGTCGCCCAGCACGAGCCCGCGCAGGTAGTCCCAGTACTGCTGGATGACCGGATGCTGCAGCCCGTACTCCGCGTTGATCGGCGCGAGCTCCGCCGCGGTGCGCTGCTGCGCCTGTCCGGCGCGGATGTTGAGGATCACGGTGGCGCGATCGCCCGGCAGCGCGAGCTGGGCGAAGAACGCGACGGTGGCGGCCCCCCACAGCACGACGACCGCCGCCACGACCTTGCGCCCGATCGTGAGCGCGACCGCCCGCAGCCGGGCCGCGCGGAGCGCCGACGCCGCCTGCGGGGCCGGCTCGACCGCCGGCCCCGTCACGACGCCGCTACTTGACGAAGTAAGCGTCATAGAACGTCGGACCCCCCTGCGCGTGCTCCTGCCAGACGCCCTTCAGCGACGGCGAGACCGCGAGCGTGCTCAGCCGGTCGTAGACCCCGATCGAGAGGGCGTGCTCGGCGATGTAGTCCTGCGCCTTCTGGTAGTCGGCGTTCTGCGTGGCCAGATCGGCCGCCGAGTTGCCATCGAGGATGTAGCCCTCGAGCGTCGGGTCGTTGTAGAAGGCGCTGTTGCTGTAGTTCGGGTCGTCGGCCGTGCTGGGACGCCAGTTGACGTAGAGGATGCCCGCAGTCACGGCCGTCCAGTACCCGACGCTCAGGTCGTGGTCCTGCGGTGTCGAGTACTTGCCTGCGAAGAGCTCGCTCTGCGGAACGGGCACGAGCGTGACGTCGAAGCCGACCTTGGACGCCTGCTGCTTGATGCCCTGCAGGATCGCCGCGCCATCCGAGTTGATGATCGACCCGGCGCCGTAGGGGAACACGACGGTGAGCGGAGTGCCGTTCTTGGTGCGGACCCCGGCGCTCGTGCGGCCGGTCCAGCCCGCGGCATCCAGCAGCGCGTTCGCCTTGGCCGCGTCGTAGCCGTACCAGCCGGCGGCCTTCGTGCTGTACCCGGGGGTGGCCTGGCTCACCGAGCCGTTGCCCTCGTAGGGGATGACGCCCTGCCCGATCGTGTCGACGATCTGCTTGCGGTCGAGGCTGTCGGCGAAGGCCTGGCGCACCCGCTCGTCGGTGAACGGCCCGATCTGGGTGTTGAACGAGATCTGCTGCGGCCGGCCGGCGGTCACGTAGCGGTCGAGCTGGAAGCCTCCGCTCTTGAGCGTCTTCCACTGCACGGCGGGCACGTCGTAGATGGCGTTCACCTGACCGCTCTGCAGCGCTGCGACCCGCGTGGTCGGGTCGGCGACGAACTTCCAGTCGATCTCGTCGACGTGCGCCGGGCCGGTGTGCAGGGCGTTCGCGGGCGGCGAGGTGTAGTCCTTGTTGCGCACCAGCACGATGTCCTGCCCGCGGTTCCACTTCTTGACGATGAACGCGCCCGAGCCGATCGGCGCCTCGCAGTTCTGCTCCTTGGTGCGGGTCTGGAGGGCGTGCTGCGATTGGATGCCGAAGTAGCCCTGCGTGAGGTTGTCGGCCAGGCGCGGGTACGGCTTCGAGAGGTTGATCTGCAACGTGGTGTCGTCGACGGCGGTCGCGGACTTGTAGTACCCCGCGAGCCAGACCTTCGCCGTGCTGTTGCCGCCCGTGAGCCAGTAGTCGAAGTTGTAGGCCACCGCGGCGGCGGTGAGCGGCGTTCCGTCGGTGAACTTCACACCCTTCTTCAGGGTGAAGGTCCAGCTGAGACCGTCGCTGGAGGCCTTCCAGGATTCGGCCAACCAGGGCACGACCTTGTGGTTCGCGTCGAGCGAGACCAGGTTGTCGAGCACCTGGTACGACAGGTAGGCCTGCTCGATCCATCCACCGAAGACGCATGCGGGCTCCTGCTGGTGGGCGTAGACGATCGTGCCGCCCTCGACCCGCTGACCGGTCGCCGAGGAGGACTGCGCGGAGCAGGCGCTGAGGGTCAGCGCGGCGAGCGCGAGTACGGATGCGGCGAGCAGGGAACGCGGGGAACGCATGGCGTGAGGTCTCCAGGGATCGATCGAGCACGAATGCGGCCAGGCTAGGCGGGCCGCGAGCGCGGAGGCGAACCCGTGCGTCACACACGAGTCACGGAACGCAACGCCGCTTCACACGGCGCAACCGGGCGTAAGAATCCGTGCGCGCCGGACGGTCATGCGCCAGGATGCGCGCCCGCGACTCAGGGACCTTCGGCTCTACCCCGTGCCCGGGCGTGTGCGTGTACTGGGCGCAGCGAACCGTCGAGGAGGCATTGATGAACGCAATCGACGACCAGCGCCGGATCGACGCTCCGTCACGTCCGCTGCTCCGCGTCGGGGCGGTCGCGGCCATCGTCGTGGTCGTCCTCATCCCGCTCCAGGCGCTGGTGTTCATCATCAGTCCGCCACCGCACACGGTTCCCGAGTACTTCGCACTGTTCGAGCGCAACCCGTTCCTCGGGCTGATCGATCTCGACCTGCTGCTGACCTTCGACTACCTCGCGATGATCCCGTTCTACCTGGCGCTCTTCCTGGTCCTCCGGCGATCCGCGGAGGGCTGGGCCCTGCTGGCTCTCGTGACCGGTCTGTTCGGTCTCGTGCTCTACCTGTTCTCGCGCGAGGGCACGTTCTCGATGTGGCAGTTGAGCAGTCAGTACGCCGCCGCGACCGCCGAGGGCGACAGGGCCGCGCTGCTCGGCGCCGGCCAGACCCTGCTCACGCTCTACAACGGCGGGTCGTTCGGCATCAGCTACGTGCTCGGGGGGATCAGCACGCTGATCTTCTCGGCGGTCATGCTCCGGCATCGCGTCGTCGGGCGCGCGCCGGGGATCGTCGGGATCGTCACGGGCGCGACCATGCTGGTCCCCGCCAACGTCGGCGTCATCGGCACGGCCATCTCGCTGCTGTCCCTCATTCCGACGGCGATCTGGCTGATCCTGCTCAGTCGCGGCCTGCTCCGGGCCGCACGCGAGGGCCTGCCGGCGCCGCTCGACCCGAACGAGGGCGGGCTCGACGGGTCCTGATCGGGAGCCGGTAGACCGGTCGTTCCGCGCGGGACGTCCGGGGCCCGTGACCGTCCTCAGGGAACTCGCAGAAAAATAACGAACGGATAACTAGACACCGTTACCTCACCGTTATACATTTCAAGAGCGTTAGTTGTTTGCTGTGGCAACGAAGCGCGGAATGTGATTGCAGGACACTCTTGGTGCAAGGGAGAGGGTCGGCCGCTCGCCTCTGCGGCCGACCCTCAATCACGTTAACGGCGCCTCCGGCGCCCGCGACGTGGGCCGGCGTCGGCATCGCCGCGCGAGGCCGCGACGGCCGTCCCTCGGCCCCGGCGCGCGAGCCTAGAGTGGGTTCGTGAGCGAACGTTCCGTCGCCGTGGAGGCCTGGGAGGCGCTCTACCGCGCACAGGTCGCCGTGCTCCGGCAGCTGCGGGCCGAGTTCCCCGACGGCGAGACCTCGCTCACCGAGTACGACGTGCTGTTCAACCTCTCGCGCGAGCCCGGGCACGCGCTACGCATCCGCGACCTCAACAAGCACCTGCTGCTCACGCAGCCCAGCGTCAGCAGGCTGCTCGACCGCCTCGCCGCACGGGGCCTCGTGACCAAGAGCGGCGATCCGGATGACGCCCGCGGCACGGTCGTGAGCCTCACCGAGGCGGGGCTGCGCGAGTTCCGCCGGGTCGGCACCCGGCACAGCCACTCCATCGCGCGCAAGATGGCCGCCCTGACGGCCGACGAGCTGCACGAGCTCACCCGGATCACCGACAAGCTGCGGGCCGGGGCTCCCCCGTCGTCACCCGGACGCGACTGAGCCGACGAGGCGACGGAGCCGACGAGCCACCGCACTCAGATGACGGGACGCCCACCCATCACCATGACGGCGCGCGCCGCGACCGCGACACCCGCTTCGGCAGCCGCGATCGCATCCCGGCTCACCAGCCAGTGCTGCAGGAATCCCGCGGCCATCGCGTCACCGGCGCCCGTCGGGTCGACGACGCGCACGTTGGGCACGGACACGGTCGCCGCCCTCTGACCGCGTTCCGCCACGATGACGCTGTCCCCGCCCTGCGTGATCACGGCGATGCCGTACCGCTCACCGAGGGCCTTGGCGACCCTGACCGGAGCGGTCTCGGAGCACAGCAACCGCGCCTCGTGCACGTTGGCGAAGAGGATGTCGGTGCCCTCGATCCCGGCCGCGAAGGCGTCCGGACCGAAGTCGGCGATGTAGCCCGCCGACCCCGGGTTCAGCGACACCGTCGCCCCGGCCGCGTGGGCGCGCGCGATGAGCTGCTGCAGGCCGACCGAGCGCGGGCCGTCGAGCAGGCTGTACCCGGTCAGATGGAGAACGGCGGCACGCGCGAGCACCTCGTCCGACAGATCGTCGACCGAGAGCGCCGCGTTCGCGCCGCGTTCCGTGAGCATCGTGCGCCGGTCACCCTCGACGATGATGACGATCATGCTGGTGGGCAGCCCGGGCGCGATCGCCAGGTGAGGCGTGACGCCCTGCTCCCGGAACAGCGACTCGTGGTAGTCCGCGTCGGCGAGGCCGACGCAGCCCACGAAGTCCACCGGCGCCCGGAGCGAGCCCAGCCATGCCGCCGTGTTCGCGGCCGAGCCGCCGGGTCGCGGCCGGATCGTCGACGGGGTGTCGGTGTCCGACCTGATCGGCCCCCGCGGCACCGCCACGATGTCGTTGACGATGTCGCCGAACGCGACGATCCGGTTGCGGATCAGGAGGTCGGCATCCGTTCCCGCGGCGCTCACGCCGAACGCCGAAGCGTCGACCAGGCGGTCGCGATCTCGGCGGCGAGCCGCACATTGTTGCGCGCCAGGTCGAGGTTCACCTCGAGGCTGCGGCCCTCCGAGGCGTCGACGATGAACCCGAGCAGGAAGGGGGTGACCGCCTTGCCGTGCACCCCGGCCTGCGCGGCGGCGGCGAATGCCGTCGCCAGCACCCGGTCGTGCTCGGCCGGGTCCCACTGCTGCTCGATCGGAATCGGGTTGGCGACCACGATCCCCTCCCGCGACCCCAGCTCGTCCCGGGCCGCCATGATGCGGGCGACCTCGTCGGCGGAGTCGACCGACCAGTCGAGCTCGTGCCCCGAATCGCGCAGCCAGAACGCGGGAAAGCGCCGGGTGCGGTAGCCGACGACCGGCACGCTCAGGGTCTCGAGCCGCTCGAGCGTCGCGGCGATGTCGAGCACGCTCTTGACGCCGGCGCTCACCACCGTGATGGGCGTGACGGCGAGCGTCGACAGGTCGGCCGACTCGTCGAAGGTCTGCGCGGCGCCGCGGTGCACGCCGCCGAGTCCGCCGGTCGCGAAGACCCGCACCCCGGCCATGGCCGCGAGGTGCGCGGTCGCGGCGACGGTGGTGGCTCCGGATGCCGCGCGCGCGGCCAGGATGGGCAGGTCGCGCACGCTGGCCTTGGCCAGCTCGTCCTCGGCGATCCGGCGCACGCCGTCCGCGTCGAGGCCGACCCGCGCGACGCCATCGAGCACCGCGACCGTCGCCGGCGTCACGCCGCGCTCGCGCAGCATCTCCTCGAACTCGAGTGCGGCCGCGAGATTGCGGGGGCGCGGGAGGCCATGGGAGATGATCGTCGACTCGAGCGCCACGACGGGGCGGCCCGCACCCAGGGCGTCGGCGACCTCGGAAGAGACGGTGACGGCAGACATTCCCCTACGGTAATACCTCCCGCCACCGCCTCAGCGGTCAACGGACCGTCGCGGTCAATTGACCTCCGCCGGCTCCTTGAGGTCGGCCACGATCTTGCGCGGATTGAAGTTCGCGCCCGGGTCGACCGCCTCGAACAGGCCGCGCATGACCGCGACGCCCTGCGACGAGATGTCCTGCTCGAGCCAGGGGGCGTGCTCGAGTCCGACTCCGTGGTGGTGCGAGAGCGAGCCGCCGTTGTCGATGAACGCCTGCTGGATGGCGCGCTTGACCACGTCGTACTCGCCCAGCGGATCCTTGCCGAAGACGAAGGCGAAGGTGAAGTAGAGGCAGGCGCCGGAGTGGTACGAGTGCGACATGTGCGACATGATCCAGCCCTTGATGCCGATCTCGTCGAACGCCTTCTCGGCCGCCGCCACGACGTTGTCGTGCAGCTGGTTGACCTTCGACCACGGCATCGCCGACTCCGACACGTCGCCGGCGGCCCCGCGGTCGAGTAGGAAGTCACGCAGATACGGGGTGTCGAACTTCTTCTGGTCGTAGAGCACGCCCGGGCCCTTGCCCACGCCCATGCCGCCGTGCTTCTTGACGATCCGGTCCACGAGCTTCTTCTGCCGCGTGGCGTGCGCCTCGCCGCCCTCGTAACCGATGAACGAGAGGCAGATGTCGTCGAGCTTCCACCCCTTGCTCTTCATCAGGGTCGGAAGCACGGTGCCGGCGGCGAACTTGTCGAAGCCGTGTCGCTCCTTGCTGGTGGCGAGCGAGAATCCGGTCTCGCGGGCATCCGAGATGCGCGTGATCGAGGGGGTCGCGTCGCTCTCGGCGATCTCCTCCATCGCGGCGATCCCCGCCTCCCAGTTCGGGAAGAAGTAGCCGTACACGTCGCGCTTGGCCGGGATGCGGTGCACGACGACCGTCGCCTCGGTGATGATGCCGAGCCGGCCCTCGCTGCCGACGATCATCTCGCGCACGCTCGGCCCGGTCGACGAGCTCGGGATCGGGCGGATCACGAGCAGCCCGCTGACTCCGGCGGAGCTCGGCCGCACGACGTGCAGGCCGCGCACGATGTCGGCGATGTCACCGTACTTGTCGGACTGCATACCTGAGGAGCGGGTCGCGATCCAGCCGCCGAGGCTGGAGTGGGTGAAGCTGTCGGGGAAGTGCCCGAGCGTCCAGCCGCGCGCGCCGAGCTGCTGCTCGAGATCGGGGCCGAGGGCTCCGGCCTGGATGCGCGCGAGCCCCGACTCCTCGTCGATGTCGATCAGCTCGCGCATGCGCCCCATGTCGAGCGAGAGCACGACCCGGGTCTCGTCGGCGCGTGGCTCGAGGCTGCCCGCGATGTTGCTGCCACCGCCGAAGGGGATGATCACGACGTCCGCCGCGACCGCGGCATCCACCACGCGCTGCACCTCGTCCTCGTCGCCCGGGTAGACCACGAGGTCGGGCGCACGTTCGATGAGATTGGCGCGGACTCGCACCAGGTCGCGCAGGCTCTTGCCGTAGGTGTGCACGACGCGATCCAGCTTGTCGGTCGTCACGTGGTCCGCGCCGACGATGCTCGCCAATGAGCTGACGAAGGCGGGCGAGGCGAGGGATGCCGCGACGGTGATGTCGTCGAACGACGGCGGGTCGACGGGCGGGGCGGTGTGCAGGTCGAGTCCGACGGCCTGCTCGACGAACGGAGCGAATCCGGGTTTGTCCTGCCAGTGGAACCCGACGCCGTCGACGCCCCATCCCCACCACTTCATGTGCTGTACATCATCGGTCATGCTGCGTCTCCTTCGGGGGTCTGCTTGAGAATACGGTCGGAATGCTCGTCACGAAGGCGAGCGATCTCGGCTCTCACGCGTCCCATGAAGTCGGCAGCCGATTCGCCGTCCTCCGCGAGCATGGGGGCGCCGAAGACGACGCCGACAGGAAGCCGCCCGGGCTTCGGCCAGTTCGAGCCGCGCGGGTGTGCCGTGTTCGCCCCGATCAGGGCGACCGGCAGGCACGGGACGCCGACCGAGGCGGCCAGGGCCGCGGCTCCGGGCTTGAAGTTGCCGAAGGTCCCGTCTTTCGAGCGGGTGCCCTCCGGGAAGACCAGCAGGGGAACGCCGCGCTTGAGCAGCTCCTTGGCGCTGACGCTCCGGGGGTTCACCCCGCTGCGATCGACCGGGAACCCGTTGAAGAACAGGGCGGTCAGGCCGCGGCGCCACCAGACGTCGAAGAAGTAGTCGGCGGCGGCTCCCGCGGCGAGGTAGCGCGAGAGCCGGCGCGGCAGGGCGCCGAAGATGAGCGGGGCGTCGAGGTGGCTCGAGTGGTTCGCGACCACGACGAACGCGCCGTCGAGGCTCTTGAGAGCCTTGCGGCCCACGACCGTGACGCTCACGAGCGACCAGACCAGGGGCTTGAGCAGCCAGCGCTGGGCGACGAAGCGGGCGCCGGCCTGACCTGGCGAGGTGTAGCGGTCTCGCGTGTCTGCGGGCATCCGCGCACCTCCCTGGTGATCGGCAGTCGCGCCGTCGGCTGGAATCACTCGGCTGCGGAACTGCTGCGACTCAGGCTAATCCGATGCGACACCGACCGCATCGTCGACCGGGGCAGGTGACGGGTGAACCAGGCGAGCACCTTGAACCGGACGGTGGGGATCGACAGCACCTTCTTGGCATCGACGTCACGCAGGCAGGCCTCGACGAGGTGGCCCGCGTCGATCCATAGTGCCTCGGGAATACTCGAGGTGCGGATGTCGGCACGGCGGTGGAACTCGGTGTGCACCCAGCCGGGCATGAGGTCGGTGACCGTCACCCCCGAGCCCCGCAGCTCGTTCGACAGGCTCTCGGTATAGGTACGCACCCAACCCTTGATCGCCGAGTATCCGCCGAGCGAGATCTCGCCGGCCACGCTGCCGACGTTGATGATCGTGCCCGACCGTCGCGGCTCCATCTGCTCGAGCGCGGCGGCCGACAGCACGAGCACCGCGCGGATCATCACCGCGATCGCGCGTTCGTGTTCGGCGACGTCGGGGGCGCGGAGCTTGGAGTGCAGGCCGAACCCCGCGTTGTTGACGAGGATGTCGACCGGTTTCTCGGTCTGCCGCAGCCGCTGCGCCACCCGTTCGGTATCGCCCGGGTCGGCGAGGTCGGCGACGATCACCTCGACCTCTCGTCCCGTCGCCCGCAGCTCGGTCGCCATGGCGTCGAGCGGCCCGGTCGAGCGCGCGACGAGCACGAGGTCGTGGCCCCGAGCGGCGAGTGCGCGCGCGAACTCGGCACCGATGCCGGATGTTCCGCCAGTGACCAGAGCGATACCCATGTGCCTTACGATACGGTGCAGGAGAGCACCGTTTTGGGCACCGGACGCTCCACCCCGGCCAGAAAGGGCCTTCCCCGATGACCCCGCAGAGTTCACGCGCTTCCCGAGCGAAGTCGCCGGCGATGTATGCGTCAGACGGCATGAACACCTCGCGCGGCCCCGCTTCCGAGTCGATCGATCCCGGCGCCGGCTGGTTCGACGTGCGCGAGTTCGCCCGCACCGCGCACGGCAGCCACCGCGCCGAACTCGATCTCGAGACGATCGCCGGCACGCCGCTCGGCGCCGACTCCGTGCGGCTCATCCGCACGCTGCGCGATCTCGAGCGCTCGACCATGAACCGCATGCGCAACCTCCTGGTCACGGCCACCCATAAGGACGCGCGCGTCACCGCCTTTCTCACCACCTGGGCGTTCGAGAAGTTCTGGATCGCCGACGCCCTCGACGCGGTGCTCGACGCGAGCGGGGCGCCGCTGGCCTCGACCGAGTTCGAGGGCCCGACGCGCAGCTCGTTCGCCGAGCGCGCCGAGCGACGCGGACCCGTGCGCCGCGCCATCGTCGCGAACTTCGCCGGCCCGCAGATCGTCGCCGCCCACGTCACCACCCAGCTGGTGGACGAGTGGATCGCCCAGGCCGCCTACCGCAAGCTCGCCGAGATGACCGCTGCCCTGGGCACGATCGTCGAGATGATCGTCGATATCAAGGACCGTCACATCCACTTCTTCACCGAGGAGGCGCAGCGCCGACTGGCGTCGTCGTCCCGCGCCCGCAAGCTCGCCGCCCGTGCCATCCGACAGGCGGTCTGGCCGATCGGCGCCGTCGAGCTGCCCGACAAGGAGCGCAGCTTCTTCGAGAGCATCGTGTTCGGCTCGCCGGAGGGTGCCGTTGAGGCGTCACGCATCTCGTCCCGCCTCGCCGCCCTGCCCGGAATGGCACGGGTGGCCCCGACCGTGGCCGCGAGGCTCGTGCCGTGACCCCGAAGCGAGCGGTGACCGACCTCGGCTCCGCACACGTCTTCCTCACGGGAGGCACCGGTTTCGTCGGACAGGCGATCCTCGAGCGACTGCTCTCCGACCATCCCGGCACCACGATCTCGTTGCTGGTGCGCACCAAGGGCTCGGCCAGCAGCGAGGACCGGCTGCGCACCCTGCTGCGCAAGCCCGTGTTCAAGGTCTGGCGCGAGAAGGTCGGCGATGACGCCGTCGAGAAGGCGGCCAAGGAGCGCATCCGGATCGTGGAGGGCGGCCTCGGATCGGTGCCGCCGTTGCCCGGCGACATCGACGTGGTCATCCACTCCGCCTCGACCGTCTCGTTCGACCCGCCCATCGACCAGGCGTTCGACACCAACGTGGGCGGCGCGCAGAACCTCTACACCGCGCTGCTCGCCAGCGGCAGCAACCCGCACGTCGTGCACGTCTCGACCTGTTACGTCGGGGGCCTGCGCAAGGGCGTCCAGCCCGAGGCCAGCCTGACCCACAGCGTCGACTGGCGCGCGGAGTATGCCGCCGCCAAGAGCGCGCGCGATCGCGTCGAGCTGCTCTCGCGGCAGCCCGACCAGTTGCGGGAGTTCATCGACGCCGCCCGCGAGCTGCACGGCAAGCAGGGCCCGCAGTCGGTCGCCCGGGCCAGCGAGGCCGCGCGCATCGCCTGGGTCGACGCGCAGCTCGTGGATGCCGGACGCACCCGCGCCGAGAGCCTCGGCTGGACCGACGTCTACACACTCACGAAGGCCTTCGCCGAGCGCGCGGCCGAGGAGCTCTGGGCGCAGTCCGGTCACCGGTTGTCGATCGTGCGGCCGGCCATCATCGAGAGCGCGCTGCGGCATCCGTTCCCCGGATGGATCGACGGCTTCAAGGTCGCCGACCCGCTGATCATCGCCTACGGTCGCGGACTGCTTCCCGAGTTCCCCGGACTGCCCGACAGCATCCTCGACCTCATCCCGGTCGACTTCGTGGTGAACGCCATCATCGCGGCCGCCGCGAACCCGTCGAAGCCGGCCCAGCCGGAGTACTTCCACGTCAGCTCCGGCGCGAGCAATCCCCTGCCGTTCCACCTGATGTTCGAGCAGGTGAACACCTTCTTCCTCGAGCACCCGATGCCCAAGCCCGGCGGAACCGAGCACATCCAGGTGCCGACGTGGAAGTTCCCCGGCGGCCGCAAGGTGGAACGCGCCCTCGAGCGCAAGGAGCGCATGGCGGCCCGCGCCGAGAAGGTGCTGACCAAGCTGCCGTCGACGACCCGCACCCGCGCGGCCCTGACGACCGTGCAGCGCGGCCTGCACGACCTCGAGACGCTGAAGAACTTCACGCAGCTCTACCGCGCCTACGTGCAGACCGAGATCATCTTCGACGACACCAACACGCTGGCCCTGAACGCCGCGATCCCGGCGAAGCTGCGCGCCGACCGCGGTTTCGACGTGCCCGGCATCGACTGGCAGGACTACCTGCAGAACGTGCACTTCCCCGCGATCACGGGGCTGACCCGCGCCTTCTCGGCCCGCAAGGCCGAGAGCAAGAACGTCGAGGGCGGGCCGACGCGCGAGCTGGAACAGCGAGGCGATGTCGTGGCCGTGTTCGACCTCGAGGGCACGGTCGTCGACTCGAACATCGTGCAGCAGTACCTCTGGGTGCGTTCGGCGGGCTTCCGCAAGGCGGCCTGGCCGGGCGAGGTCGTCAACATCCTCGGATCGCTCCCCCGCTACCTGCGCGCCGAGCGTCGCGACCGCGGCGAGTTCATCCGGGCCTTCCTGCGCCGCTACGCCGGGATGCCGGTCGCCCGCCTCGACAAGATCGTGCGAGGCGGCTACGGCGACACCCTGATGCGGCACACCAGCCCCGACGCCATCGCGCGCATCCGCGAGCACAAGGCCGCGGGGCACCGCACGGTGCTCGTGACCGGCTCGATCGGAACCCTCGTTCAGCCGATCGCCGGCATGTTCGACGAGGTGGTCGCCGGCGAGATGCACGTGCGCGACGGCGTGCTCACCGGGTACCTCGCGCATCCGCCGATCGTCGCCGAGTCGCGGGCCGCCTGGCTGCAGCAGTACGCCGAGCGCCATCATCTCGATCTCTCGCAGTCGTACGGTTACGGTGACAGTCATGCCGACATCGGCTGGCTCGAACTGCTGGGGCATCCGCACGCGGTGAACCCCGACACCCAGCTCGGGCGCGAGGCGCAGCGTCGGCATTGGCGAATCGATACGTGGAAACGCAGCAATCGCTCACCCAAGCGTGATGTGATGAAGGCGGAGTCGGAGCGATCCGACGCCCAGGAACAGGTGGAAGCGGAGGGCTGATGGCGTTCGACATCGACAAGTACACGGCCAACTCGGTCAATGTCGCATGGAACGACCTCGATTTCGACGAGTTCGATCGCACTCCGCTGCCCGCCAGCACCCTGCGCACCCTTCGTTATATGTGCGACGTGGAATATCACACCGTCTGCTACCTGCGCGATCTGCTGACCACCCCGTCGCACAAGGAGCCCGAGATCGGCGCCTTCATGACGATGTGGAACCGCGAGGAGTTCTGGCACGGCGAGGCCCTCGCGGCCGTGCTCAACCGGCACGGCATCACGGTCGACTTCGACGAGCTCAAGGCCACCCGGGTGAAGCTCGGTTGGAAGGATCGGCTCGACCCGATCAAGCAGTCCCTCGCGGGCGGCCTGGTCGGCATGGACTTCGTGGCCGTGCACATGGCGTGGGGTGCGGCGAACGAGTGGTCGGCGAACGCGGCCTACCTGCGGATGGCCGAGCAGGAGAAGCACCCGGTACTGGGGGAGCTGCTGCGGCGGATCGCCAAGCAGGAGACCAAGCACGTCGCGTTCTACGCGTCGCAGGCCCGCGACCGCCTCGCCGCCAGCAAGAAGGCGCGCGTGATCGCGCGTTTCGCGCTCAAGAAGTTCTGGGCTCCGGTCGGCTCGGGCATCTCGTCGGAGTCGGAGGTGGCCCACGTGATGGGCGCGCTGTTCGGCGGCAGCGAGGGGCGCAAGCTGATCCGCGATGTCGACTCGCACATCGCGAAGCTCCCCGGCATGGAGGGCCTCACGATCGTTGAGACCTCGCTCGACCGCTTCGGCATCCCCGCGGACGGCCCCGGCGCCCACGAGCGCGCGCTCGTCTCGGCGTAGCCCGAGCCGCCTGACCAGGCTCAACTCGACCCCGGCCCGGCCCCGACTGCAGCCGGTTCGCGTCGGGTAGAGCGATGTCCCGTCACGACATCCCTCGGCGGCGCAGGGATCGGCGCCTGGCCGAGATCGACATCCCGCGGCGGGATGAGGGCGTAGTCCGCCCCTTCCCGAGTGACGCGCCACCCGTTGTTGTGCACGAGCAGATGATGATGTCGGCACAGCAGCACCCCGTCGGCGATGTCGGTGCGGCCGTGATCTCGTACCCATTCGTCGATGTGATGCGCCTCGCACCAGGAGGGAGGCCGATCGCAGCCGGGGAACCGGCATCCACCGTCTCGGACCGCCAGCACGATGCGCTGCCGCGCGCTGAACCGACGCTGTTCCCGCCCGAGATTGAGCGCGTGCCCGTCGTCGTCGAAGAGGATCGGCACGACGCCGCTCGCGCAGATCTGCCGTTCGACCGTCTCGATGCTGATCGCCTCGGGGTGGCCCTCGAAGTGCCCGTGCCCGTGCCGGCGCCGCAACTCGCCCTCGGTGACGACCACCCGTACCGCGGGCTTGCGCACCCCGACGATCGCGCCGGGGTCGACGGCCGTTCCGAGACGGATCAAGTCGACGATGGCATCCACGCCGAGCTGATCCAGGGTGCGCTCATCGTGCTGCAGCCGTTCGGCGCGAGCGATCTCGTCGGCGTCGACGAAGCGCGGTCCGCCGCGCCGCGGTGAAGTGGCCGCGTCGTACGACGCGATCACGATGGCCGCGGACTCAGGGTCGAGGAGCGCCGATACGCGCGTCATCCCATCGGGCTGCGGCGTGATCCGCAGGTATCGCCGTTCGCGCAATGCCTGCTCCCGGTCACGCACGTGGGCAGCGTCGAGCACGGCGCGCTCTTCTCGGGCCCGCGCGGCCAGCCGCTCGAGTGTCAGGCTCCCGGCGGCCCTCAGCAACTCCGTCGTGGCAGCCGCGAGCGCCTGGGCCGACACGGACTCGTCGGGCGATCCGAGCCCAGCACGGATCGAGTCGGCCGCCTCGACCGACAACTCGCCTGCGCGGACTGCCGCACCGACCGCGGCCAGCCACGGCATCGGCTCCGTCGACTCGACCGACGTCGGGACCATGACGGACCCCACCCGCACGAGAGAGTGCGCCTCGCGAGCACTCGTGCCGGCGACCCGCGCCACGAGCAGTTCGGGAGTGCGGGCGCCGAGGCGACGCGCGAGGCCTGCGTCACCGAGCTCGCGGCGGGAGCGGCGCGCGACCTCGGCGGCGATCACGGCCGCGGCCGCGTCGGCCCGTCGTCGGATCTCGGCGACGGTGCGCTGCGCCGCTAGTAACTCGGCGTCGTCGAAGGCGGAAACCGAGGGCGGCGCGAACGAAACGGTGACATCGGCCAGACCGGCGCACGCGCGCGCGAAAGCATCAACTGACGCGTCGGTCGGGAGAAGAGGCATGGCTTCATTTTCCCAAGATTCGAACATATGTTCTAGTCGTGGGAGGCGATCGGTCAGAAACTTCTCTCCACAGGGCGACGTGCGGAGAGGACGTCCGAGGCGGATACGGCGGAACCTGAGACTGCCCTACCCGGGGATGCTGATCCGAAACACCGCGCCGCTCGCAGCACCACTACCACCGCCGCCGGCCCGATCCGACCCCGCGCTGATGCGCCCACCCATCCGCTCCACGAGCCGCGCCGCGATCGACAGCCCCAGCCCGGTCCCGACCGGACGCACGTCGCGGTAGCGCTCGCGCAGCAGCCCGCGCTCGAAGGCGTGCGCCGCGTCGTCGGCGCTGAGGCCCGGGCCGCCGTCCGCCACCTCCACGATGACCTCCGAGCCCTCGCGGCGTGCGGCGAGCATGACGCTCGACCCCGGCGGGCTCACGCGCAGGGCGTTCTCGATCAGCCCGTCGACGACCTGGCGCAGACGCGCGGCATCCGTCGTCACCAGCAGAGAACCGGATGCCGCGGTCGACTGCACCGCGACGCCCCCGCTCGTCGCCGCCCCCCGCCACGCCTCGGCCGCCGCCGCGAGCACGCCGCCGACGTCGACCCTGCTCGGCTCGAGCGGGAAGTCGTCGGCCTCCAGCCGTGCAAGGGCGAGCAGGTCGTTCGTGAACGCCGTCAGCCGATTCGATTCGGCCTCGAGCGTCTTGCCCACCTGGGCGACCTGCTCGGGCGGCACGACGCCGTCGCCGAGCGCCTCGGCGTAGCCGCGGATCGCGGTCAGGGGCGTGCGCAACTCGTGCGAGATCGACAGCAGGAACTCGCGCTGGCGCCCCTCGGAGTGCACGAGGGCCTGGTCGAGGGCGCCGAGGGCGGTCTCGAGGTCGGTGACCTCGGCGATCCGGCTCGGCCGAAGGGCGACGTTGCGCTCCCCCTTCGCCATGCGCCCGGCCGCGCCGGCCAGGTCGACGAGCGGCCCGGCCAGCACCCGGGCGACGAAGAACGCCGCGACCACGGCGACCACGAAGCCGATGGCCAGAGCGAGCAGCAGACGGCCGAGCACGGTCGGAGTGATCGCCCGCACCGTGCCGACGTCCTGCAGGGCGACGACGCCGCCGCCCTGGGCATCCGGTCGCCCCTCCAGCAGGTAACTCGATCCGCCGACGCGCACGGTGGTCGAGACGACGTGCCCCGCCAGCAGCTGCACGACGACCCGGCGCGGCACCTGGGCCGAGCCGCTCACGACTCCCCCGCGCGACACCGTCGACACCAGTGTTCCCGCGTCGTCGAGCTGCGAGAGCCCGCCGATGATGGCATCCCGCGCCGCCGGTTTGGCGTTCGCCAGTCGCGCGACCTGTGCGCTGAGGGCGTCGCGTGCGGCGCTGGTGTCGACCGAGCGCACGAGTTGCAGGGCGGCGACCGCCGTCACGAGCACCGCGATCAGTGCGACCGCGACGGTGGCGGCGAGGATCCGCGTGCGCAGCGAGATCCCGCGCCCGCGCGTCACGCGGGCCCGTCCTGGAGGGCGTAGCCGACCCCGCGCACGGTGCGGATCGGGTCCGGCTCGCCGAGCTTGGCGCGCAGCTGCGCGATGTGCACGTCGACCGTGCGGCTGCCGCTGTAGTCGGCGACGCCCCAGACCGCCGAGAGCAGCTGCTCGCGGCTGAAGACCTGGCCCGGATGCGCGAGCAGGTAGGCGAGCAGGTCGAACTCGGTCGCGGTGAGGTCGACCGCCGCGCCGCCGACGGCCGCCCGGCGGGCCCGCTCGTCGAGCTCGAGGCGACCGGCACGTCGCACCGTCGGAGCCGCCGGAGCCGCCGCGCGGCGCACGAGCCCCTTGACCCGGGCGACGAGCTCGCGCGGCGAGAATGGCTTCGTGAGGTAGTCGTCGGCGCCGAGCTCGAGTCCGACCACGCGGTCGATCTCGCTGTCGTGCGCGGTGACGAACACCACGGGAACCCAGTCGCCCTCGGCCCGCAGCCGGCGCACCAGCTCGGTACCGTCGAGCCCCGGGAGCCCGACGTCGACGATGACCGCGACCGGCGCGAGCCGGCGGATGTCCGCGAGACCCGCCGCGCCATTCGTCGCCACGTGCACGCCGAACCCCGCCTGGGTCAGGTACAGGCGTTCCAGTTCGGCGATCGTCCGCTCGTCTTCGACGATGACGACCATCCCACGCTCGCCGGTCATGGGGCCATTCAACCTCACGAACCGCCGATCACGGCTCGTCGCCGGATGCCGCGGACTGGTCGGCGCTCTGCGCGTTCGCGTCCGCCTGCGTCGCCGCGTCGTCGGCCGAGTTCAGATCCGCCGTGATGCCGTCGAGCGAGCCGCTCGCGGGACCCGCTGCCGGAGCAGCCGAGCCGGACAGCGCAGGCGCCGGCGTCGGCGCCGTGCCCGCGTGCGACCCGGTGCGGCTGCACCCGCTCAGCGCCACCACGATCCCGACCGCCGCGAGCGCGACCGAGACCGAGGTGACGGCGGCAGGCGACGATCCCCGCGCGATCCGGATCACTTCAGGGCCTGCACGAGCGCGCGGCCGTCCTGCGCGGCGGCCTTGCAGTCGGCGAGCGCGGTGCGCAGATCCGTGCGGATGTTGCTGATCAGGGTGTGGTCGGCGTTGTAACCCGCCGGCGTGACCGCGAGCGCTCGCGCGGCGAGGCCGGTCGAGCGGGTCTTCGCGTCGTCGATCTTCGACTGCATGTCGCTCAACTGGGTCTGCATGGCCGAGGTCCACTTGCCCGGGTTCGCGGCCAGGTTCGAGGCGAGCCTGTCGTGCGCCGACTGCAGCTTGGGGATCGCCGCGCCGGTCAGCCGGTCGGCCGCGGCGGCCTCGTACGACTGCGGCAACGCCACGGCGTAGACGCGGTACTCGGTGAAGATGCTGCGGTAATCGGTCCAGGCGGTGCTCGCCGCGGTGTCGGCGGCGATCTTGGCCTGGAGCGAGGTCATCCCCGCGACATCCGCGTTCAGGGTGCCCAGGACGGTGCTGCGATCGGATGCCGTCAGCGACGTGTTCGAGTTCACCCGTGTGATCGCGCTGGTCAGCGAGGTGATGCGCTTGGCCGTCTGGGTGGCGCCGGCCTGCTGGATCTGCGCGAGGCTCGAGTGCGCCGTCGGCTTCGGCGCGTCGTCGGCGAAGGCCGGAGCCGCCCCGAGGCTCGCCCCCAGAGTGAGCGCGCCCGCGGCGGCGGCCGCCGTGATGATGCGGAACATGAATGTCTCCCGTCGTGTCCAGGCACGGAATGTGCCGACACCACGGTGGCGAATCCGTGTGCGCGCGCGATCAGCGCGATGTTCGGGATTCGTAAGGGCGTTCCGCCCGAAGGGTCAGACGGTGCCCCCACTGCGCTTGATCCGCGCCCGCTCGGCCGCCTCGACCGCTTCGTCGCGGCTGATCTCGCGAGTCGTCTCGCGATCGGAGGTGCCCTGCGCGGTCAGGCTGTTCTCGATGTCATCCGACTGCCCCGAATCGACCTCGTCCCAGGTCTGCGCGGAGTCGGACTGATTACCGCTGGCGTTGGCGCCCGTGTCTGTTCCCATGCTCCCAGTCTGGCCTGCTCGGGCCCCCGAGCGCAGCACCTCGTAGTCGGCGAGGTCGACCCGCTCGGTCACTTCCCAGAATTCGGCGTTGGTGAACGGCCAGATCTGCGAGACCCGTCCCATCGCGTTCTGATACCAGGTGTGGACGAAGGGCTGGCCCCACGACATCCTGCGATTCTGTGGATCGACCCAGGCGAGGTACCGCTCCAGCGCCTCCTGCGTGACCTCGAGCGCGTGCGCACCGCTGGCCAGAAGCTCGCGCACGGCCTTGAGCGCGTACTCCACCGAGCGCTCGATCATGAAGTGCAGGCTGCCCGAGACGACCCCGACGATGTTCGGCCCGTAGAGCATGAAGAGATTGGGGAACCCGGGGACGGTGATGCCGTTGTACGCGCGGGCGTCGCCCCGCCAGTACTCGTGGATCTCGATGCCGTCACGACCGACGAACTCCATGCCGTCGAGGTAGTCGGAGGCCTTGAACCCGGTGGCGTAGACGATGATGTCGACCTCGTGCTCGATGCCGGATTCCGTGACGATGCCGCGCTCGGTGAGGTGCGAGATGGGAGACGTCTCCACGGTCGTGGTCGGCGCCTTCAGGGCGGCCGCCCAGACCCCGTTGTCCCGGAGCATGCGCTTGGCGCCCGGTGGGTAGCTCGGGATCGCGATCGAGAGCAGCTCGGGGCGGTCCGCGTACTGCTCGGTCATGCGTGCGATCAGGTCGTCGCGCACGCGCTGGTTGACCGCGGAGATCGTCACCGGCACGCCCGGCCAGCCCTCCTCGGCCGTCACGGTGTGCAGCCGACCCGGGATGCCGAGCAGCGTGACCCAGAGCCGGTACCACTGGCCGAAGTGCGGCAGCTTGCGCACCAGCCAGGCGAAGGCCTCCGTCACCTCGGCGTGGTAGCTCGGAGCCGGCAGCATCCACGGCGCGCTGCGCTGGAACACCACCAGGCTCTCGACGTCCCGGTACATGGCCGGCACGATCTGGTACGCGCTCGCGCCGGTGCCGATGACGGCCACGCGCTTGCCCTGCCATGCCACCGCGTCATCCCATTCGGCGGAGTGCATCACGACCCCGCGGAAGGAGTCGCGACCCGGGAAGTCGGGGATGTGGGGGCGATCGAGCTGACCGACGGCCGTGATGATCGCCGAGAAGCGCCGCGTCCGCTCCCCCTGCGGCCCCGAGGTCGTCACCTCCCAGAGCTGCTCCTCCTCGAGCCACGCGGCCCTCACGAACCGGGTCGAGAACTCGACTCGGTCGGCGAGGCCGGTGCGCTGCGCGATGTCGAGCAGGTACTCCTCGATCTCCGCCCCCTCGGCGAACTGGTGCGGCCAGTCGGCGCGTTGCGCGAAGGAGAAGGAGTAGCCGAAGGTGGGGGTGTCCAGCCGGACGCCGGGATAGCGGTTCTTCCACCAGGTGCCGCCGAGGGTGTGCGCCTCATCGATCATGGTGACCGGGATGCCGGCCTGCGAGAAGCGGAATCCGGCGGCGATCCCCGACATGCCGGCGCCGATGACGAGCACCGTGAACGGTCGCTCGGTGTCGAACTCGTCGACGTGCCAGTCCGGCGCGGCCCCCTTGTCGGGCGCGAGATCGAGTTCGTGCGTAAGGGACGGGATCCACTCCTCGTGCCCGGCGACCAGGAATCCCAGGATCGCGCCGAGCTGCGCCTCGCTCAGGGTGCCCACCGAGGTCAGCCGCTCGTCGCGGACCCGGCGCAGTCCGGCGAGCGCGATCGCACGCGCCTTCTCCTGCTGCTCGGCGGTCATGCCGCCGTGCGGATGGCCGATGGTGTCGACGGGGGTGAGGGGCGGCTGCAGGTCGTCGGTGAGCGCCGAGGTGTCGCCGGTCACCGCGGCCAGCGCCGCCAGCAGCGACGGGAGATCGCTCGCGGCGACGATCTCGCGGAGGAAGGCGTCGTCCTCCGTGATCGGCTCGTACTCGTCCTGCCAGTACAGATCGTCGTGCTCGTACCGCGTGGTCATTCCGCTCTCCTCATCGAGACCCTAGGCGCGTCGAACCGCTGCAGCGCGGCGACCACCCGGTGCTCGCCGGCGGCGGTGAACACCGCGGCGACGTACTTGTCCGGCCGGACGACGACGTAGTGGGTCTCGGCCAGCTCCGCCACGCCGGTCAGCGATCCGGTCCGGTCGACCAGTTCTGCTCCGGTGGGCGCGGCAGCCGGGTCGTCGACCAAGCGAAGCAGCTTCGCCCCCAGGCGGGTCCAGTAGCCGTCGAGCGCAGCGACGGCATCCCCGCGTGCCGGTCCGATCGCGAGCACCGCCCAGCCGGAGCCGAGCCGGGCGTCGAGGCCGGACCGGTTCCCGGCGGCGTCGCTCACCAGCGGCTGGCTCACCGCACGGCCGACCCAGGCGGCCAGCCGATGGTCGACGCCGCGCGGGCGGACGGCGACGCCACGGGAGTAGTCGGGCGGGGTGATGAAGCGCATCGACGAGAGGTAGCGGTGGATCGCGGGGATGACGCTCACGGTGCGGAACGCCGCGTCGCGCAGGCGCGGGCGGACCCGGCCGGTCGCCATCACGACCGCTCCCGTGCGCCGCGAGATCGTCACCATCTTGGCGCCGTGGGCGCGTCGCTCCGTCTCGTAGCTGTCGAGCAGACGCTCGGTGCCGCCACCCCGGATGACCTCGAGCAGCTTCCAGGCGATGTTGACCGCGTCGCGCAGACCGGCGTTGAGCCCCTGCCCCGAGAACGGCGGCATCAGGTGCGCGGCGTCGCCGACGAGGAACGCCCGGCCGGCGCGGTAGTGCTCGGCGATCCTCTGATGGGCGACGTAGACGACCGCCCGACGGATGTCCTCCGGGACGATGCCGGGATGCAGCGGGCGGGCGAGGTCGACGATGGCCTCGGTCGTGGTCATCGCATCCGGATCCTCGTCGTCGAAGAGCATGTACTCGACCCGCAGCCGTCCCTTGATGCCCGGCACCAGCACGTAGGGGCGCCGGCCGTTGCCGTGGAACTCCGCGTAGGGCGCGCGGACCTCCGGCACGTTCACCAGGTCGATGACGATCCAGCGCTCCTGCTGCGTCGAACCGACGAGCCTCACCCCCAGCGCGTCACGCGTGAAGCTGCGGCCGCCGTCCGCGCCGACCAGCCAGGATGCCCGGAGGACCCGCGTGCGCGCCGCACCGCCCTCGGTGCGCACGGTGACCGCGACCGACTCGTCATCCTGCTCGATGGCCACGGCGGTGACACCGGTCAGCAGCTCGATCCGGTCGTGCCGCACCGCGCGCTCCCAGAGCAGTGCCTCGAGCACGGGCTGGTCGAACTGCGACTTGGCCGGATGCCCGATCCGCGACGGCACCGGCTTCGACGAGGCGAGCAGCCGGTCGTTCAGGCCGAAGTAGCGGCTTCCGGTGTCGAGCAGGGACTCCGCCTTGAGGTCGTCGGCGATGCCGAGACGCTCCATGATGCGGAAGGTCTCGTCGGCGATGCTGATCGCACGCGGCAGGTCGCCCGGCCGCGTGGCCGTCTCGACGACGACGACGGATGCCCCGCCGTCGGCGAGCCAGAGCGCCGCGGTGAGGCCGACCGGACCGGCCCCGACGACCAGGACGTCGGTCATCAGGCCACGAGACGGTTGCGCAGCACGCCCAGTCCGGTGATCTCGACCTCGACGATGTCGCCGGGCGCGAGGAACTCCGGCGGCTCGCGGAAGAGGCCGACACCGCCGGGCGTCCCCGTGACGATGACGTCACCGGGGGCGAGCGGGGTGAAGGTGGAGACGTACTCGATGATCGCGGGGATGTCGAAGATGAGGTCGGCCACGCCCGCGTGCTGGCGCACCTCGCCGTTGACGCGGGTCTCGAGCACGAGCTCGTCGACGTCGCCCAGATCGGCCGCGGTCACGTAGTAGGGACCGAAGGTACCCGACTCCGGGAAGTTCTTCCCCGGCGTCCACTGACCGGTGTGCCGCTGCCAGTCGCGCGCGCTGAAGTCGTTGAACGCGGCGTAGCCGGCGACGTGATCCCAGGCCGCCGCCCGCGGCACCCGATGCGCGGGCCGCCCGATCACCAGCGCGAGTTCGCCCTCGTAGTCGTACATCGCCGACTCCGGCGGGATGCGCACGTCCGCCCCGTGCGGCCACAGCGTGTCGGTGAAGCGGGTGAAGACGGTCGGGTGCCCTGCGTCCGCGCGGCCGGTCTCGGCCTGATGGGTCTTGTAGTTCACCCCGATGCAGATCACCTTGGCCGCCTCGCCGACGACGGGGAGGAACCGGGTGCCGTCGACCGCCTGGGCCGGGGCGTTCGCCGTGCTCGGCGTGCTCGACAGCGCGTCCGAGACGATCGCGTCTCGGAGGGTCGGGGCGACGCCGAGTCCGCTCGGGCCGAGATCGAACAGCGTGCCGTCCTTCTCCGCGCCCCAGGTGGGTGCACCGGCCGGCGTGAGATAGCTCGCGTACCGCGTCATGTCAGGTCCTCTCGGGTCGATCCGGTTCAGGCGGGCAGAACCGGGAATGCGCCGTGCGCGCGGAAGTCGTCGCCGTTGTAGACGCCCCAGCGGTTGAACCAGGTGCGATCGTCGGCCGACCACTCGATCGGCGGGCGCAGCTCGTCGTGGATCTGCTCCAGGTCGGTGTAGAGCTCGACGACCGTGCCGTTCGGCTCGACGTAGTACGCGGCGATGTTGTGGCCGGCACCGTGCCGGACCGGTCCCCAGATCAGGCGCTTCCCGAGCGCGAACAGCCGGTCGCCGAGGCGCCCGAGGTCGGCGATGCTCTGGGTCTGCCAGGCGTGGTGGTGCAGGCTGCCCTTGCCCTTGATGAGGGCGATGCCGTGGTGGTCGGCGTTGCAGCGCAGGAAGTAGGCGAAGTCCTGGCCGATGACGTCCGAGACGCGGAAGCCCAGGAACTCGACGAGGAAGTCCTTCATCCGGGTCGGATCCTGCGGATGGATGTTGATGTGACCGTAGCGATCGGGGCCGAAGGCGGCCGGTCCGTGCCGGAAGGCGCTCATGCCCGTGTAGAGGTGGAACACGTAGTCCTCGGGCCCCACGAAGGCGAACCCCTCGCCGATCGCCGCCTCGAACGGGGTGCGCGTGATGATCCGGAATCCACCGGCCTCGATCCGCGCGCGCGCGACGGCCAGTGATTCCGGGCTCTCGACCAGGAGGCCGATGTGGTCGATGCCGTCGGCATCCGCCTTGATGTAGACGAGCTCATGGTGCTGGTCGGCGGCCGACAGGTAGGCACGATCGCCGCCGTCATGCGTCATGCGCAGACCGAGCACCTCGGTCGCCAGCTGCAGGGACTCGTCGTAGTCGCGGGTCCGCATTGCCAGATAGCCCATGCCGGTGACAGCACCCAGCGCCATTGCGTATCTCCTGTCAGGCTGCATCGCAGGTCAGTGATAATGCATTTTATCACATGAAATGCGTTATTCGACCCGCCCGGCGGCGCCGCCCGCCCCGTCGACGAGCCCGGCCTCGAGCACGACCCGGACCGTCGACTCGTAGTGCGAGCGCAGCAGCGCTCCGAGCAGTTGGCCATCGCGCGCGAGGGCGGCCCGCAGCAGCGCCTCGTGCTCCGCCTCGACATCGCGACTCACGGCCGCCGTCGAGGGCGCGGCCCAGCGGCGATAGAGCTCGGTCGAATCGGCCAGGTTCGCGGCGAGGCGAAGGATCGCGTCGCTCCCGCAGGCGCTGATGAGCACGCGGTGGAACTCGCGATGGGCGCTCGACCACTCGGGGTTGATGCGAGCGGGGTCGTCGCTGAGGCGACGCGGGGTCTTCGACAGGCGATGATGGGCTGCGGTCAGGTCCGACTCCCAGGCGATATCCCCGCGTTCCGTCGCGAGGGTCGCGGCGAGGGCCTCCGAGACGCAGCGCAGCTCGGTGATGTCCTCCAGATCGCGCAGGCGCAACTCGGGGACGAAGAACCCGCGGTTCGGCCGGGCGAGCACCAGCCCGTCGCCGACGAGCAGGGCGAGCGCCTCGCGCACCACGGTCGTGCTCGTGGCGAACCGCTCGGCCAGCTGCATGGGCTGCAGCCGATCCCCCGGCTGCCAGTCGCCATCGAGGATGGCGCGACGCACCTCGCTCAACATTCGCGTGCGATCGTTGGCCATGGAGACTCCTTCACTGCCCGTCCGTACTAGACGGATCGGGACGCCCCACCGTCGACACGGATGTTCTGCCCGGTGATGTAGCTCGAATCGTCGGTCGCCAGGAAGCGGATCGTGCGCGCCACCTCGGCCGCGCTCGCCGCCCGTCGCAGCGGGATGCGCTCGGTCCACTCCGGAGCGATCGACGATGGGTCCTCTTTCGTCCACCCGGGCAGCACATTGTTCATGCGGATGCCGGCCGGGCCGTATTCGTCGCTGTACAGCTTGGTGAACGCCGCCAGCCCGGCCCGGAAGGTCGCCGACACCGGATAGCCCGGGTTCGGCTCGAACGGTGAGCTCGTCGAGACGTTGACGATGGCACCGCCCCCCGCCGCGATCAGATGGGGCGTCACGAGCCGCGCCATGCGCACCACGTTGAGCAAGTAGCCGTTGAGGCCGTCGAGCCAGTCGTCATCGGTCAGCTCGAGAACCGGGCCGGCGGCGCCGTGACCGGAGCTGTTCACCACCGCATCGATGCGGCCGAAGGTCGTCATGGCCAGATCGATGATCGCGGCCAGGTCGGACGCCGAGCGGTTCGAGCCGGCGAGGCCGACGCCGCCCAGGCTCTCGGCGAGCTCTCTCCCGCTGCCGTTCGGCGACAGGGCGGCGACGCGGAACCCGCTCCGAGCGAGTTCGCGGGTCGCCGCCCCCGCGATGCCCTTCCCGCCGCCGACGACGATCGCAGCGGGGGCTCCCGGGGTCACGGTCGGCCCTTCTCGCTCGCCGCATCGGCATACCGGGCGACGAGCGCATCGATTGCCGCCGCGGCGAGTCCCGCCGCCTCGGCGAAGTCGATGTCGTCACCGGCCGAGGCGGAGATGTAGAACCCATCGGTCAGCGCGCGACCGAGCATGACGATCTTGCGGGCGAGGTCTGGCTCAGCCGCAAGGGCCGCGGCGGGCAGGTCGTCCTGCACGATGGCCACGATCCGATCGAACATCTCGGCGCGGACCTCCAGATACCTCTGACGGGCGCCGTTGCCCTCGAGCCGCTTCTCGAGCGCGAAGATGAGGCCGATGATCCAGAACGCCTCTTCGGTGTTCTCCGGGTCGGCCGAGGCCGCCGCCGATCCGGCGATGGCCTCGTGCAGGATGGCGGGATTGCTCGGCCCCGTGTGCCGCTGCTTCCAGATCTCGAAGCAGTAGTCGATCAACGCGGCGAACAGCGCCTCTTTGTTCTCGAAGTGCCAATAGACCGATCCGACCGGCAATCCCGAGACGCGCGCGACCTCGGCCATCGTCGTTCCTTCGTAACCGGCCTTCACCGCGAGGGACAGCACCGCCTCGAGGATGGCGCGCTCGTTCCCCGGCGTGGACTGGTGCGTGTTGCGTCTCGCCATCCTCATTCCCCTCCGCCTCAGGCTAACGGCGCTCGGCGCCGACTCAGCCTGCGACGCGATCCTTGGTGCCGCCCTTGTTGTTCTTGGCGAACTGGATCTCCTCGTAGACATGGGCGCGCAGCTCCGCGAAGCGCCGGCTCGAACGGGTCTCCACCTGGTCGCGCTCGATGGGCAGGTCGATCGGCAGGTCCTCCTGCACGACGGTGGGCGAACTCGACAAGACCACGACTCGGCCGCCCAGGTAGACGGATTCGTCGATATCGTGCGTCACGAAGAGGATCGTCATCCCCAGGGTCTTCCAGACGGTGCGCACGAGGTCCTCGAGCTCACCGCGGGTCTGCGCGTCCACCGCCGCGAAGGGCTCGTCCATCAGGAGCACGCTGGGACGCGCGGCGACCGCGCGGGCGATCGCAACGCGCTGCTGCATGCCGCCCGAGAGCTGCCACGGGTACCGCTTGGCGGCGGCCTCGTCGAGGCTGACCGCGGCCAGGGCCGTCGCGACGCGCTCCCGGCGCTCGGCCTTCGGAACCCCTGAGGTCTTCAGAGGGAGCTCGACGTTCGCGGCGACGGTCATCCACGGGAACAGGCTCCTGGCGTACTCCTGGAAGACCACGGCGAGGCCCTTCGTCGGGCCCGCCACCCGTTTTCCGTCGAGGCGAACCTCTCCGGAGGTGGGTTCCAGAAGTCCGGCGATGCACTTCAGCAGGGTGGTCTTGCCGCTGCCCGAGGGGCCGACGAGGCAGACGAACTCGCCGGTGTGCAGGTCGAAGCTCAGCGATCTCACCGCCTCGAACTCCTTCGGCGTTCCCAGCCCGTAGACCTTGCGCAACTGGCGGACCGAGAGTCGAACGTCGCTCGGCGGCGCCTCGAGGGGCGCCTTGGTCGTCTCAGCCTTCATTCGAGGCCTCCTTCAGTCCCTCGTACCAACGCAGGACCCGTTTCTGGACCTGCGAGAAGATCACGGACAGCGCGATGCCGATCAGCCCGAGCAGCAGGATGCCGCTCCACATCTCGGGCATCGAGACGCTGTTCTGAAAACCGATGATGGCGAATCCGATGCCGTCCGTGGTCGCGAACATCTCGGAGACGATCATCAAGATCAGCCCGACCGAGAGGCTCTGCCGCACGCCGGTCATGATCTGCGGTGCCGCACCGGGGAGCACCAGGTGGCGCAGGCGCGCCCAGCCGCCGATGCCATACACGCGCGCGGAGTCCGCCAACACCGAGTCGATCGATCGCACGCCGCTGATCGTGTTGAGGAGGATCGGCCACAGGCATCCGAGCACGATGATGGTGATCTTCATCCCGTCGTTGATGCCGATGACGAGCAGGAGCACCGGGATGAGCACGGTCGGCGGCACCGCCCGGAGGAACTCGAGGGCAGGCTCGAGCAGCCACCGCACCCACCTCCACGAACCGATCAGGATGCCGAGGGTGATGCCGAGCACGATCGAGACCGCGAGGCCGACGAGCAACCGCGAGAGGCTGGGCACGACATTCGCGAGGAAGTCGCTGCCGAACCAGACCTGGAACAGCTTCACCACGAGATCGCCGGGCTTCGGGACGAACGGGTTGACGTCTCCCAGCGTCGCCGCCCACCAGACGGCGACGAGGATGATCGGCAGCCCGAGCCAGAAGCCGACGTTCTTCAGGAATCTCACGAGCCGAGCTCCGATCGCACCGAGCCGTGCCAGAACAGCAGGCGACGCTCGAGGAAGCGCGCACTGAGATTGATCACGATGCCGAGCACCCCCGCCATGATCACGAGGGCGAGCAGGTCGGTCATCGAGTCATTGAGCTGCGCCTGCGCGATCGAACGGCCGAGACCGGGGGTCCCGATGATGAGCTCGGTGCTGACGGTCAGGATCAGTGCGACGGTCGCCGCGAGGCGCAGCCCGGTGAAGTAGTACGGCAGCATCGTCGGAAGCACCAGATGCCGGACTCGCTGGAAGTAGTTCATGCCGAGGGTGCGCACGGTGTCGCTGGCGACCTTGTCGACGTCGGCGACGCCGTAGAGCACCTGGATGACGACGATCCAGAAGCAGCCGTAGACCACGACCAGCAGTTCCGATCCGATCCGCGGTCCGAAGACGAGGGCGGCGATCGGGATGAGGCCAACGGACGGGATCGGCCTCAGGAATTCGATGGTGCTGTGAGTGGCGCGCCGCAGGAACTGGCTCGACCCGATCACCAGGCCGACCGCCAGAGCCGAGACCGACGAGATCGCCAGGCTCAGCAGCCAAGCCCACATGGTCTGGCCCACCGCGGTCCAGAACGCCACATAGCCGAAGTCGGCGACGAACCGCGGCAGCACCGCGCTCGGCGCCGGCAGGAACCCGGGCTGCATCGGCCCGAACATCGCGTACAGCTGCCAGAAGGCGAGAAGGGCGACGACACCGCCGATGCCGAGCACCACCGGGCCGACCGCACTCCACCGTCGGGCGCGGCGCTCGGCTCCGGCTCGCCGCGGCACCATCCTGATCGCGGCGGTGCTCAGCGTGGGCGGCTGGGTGGCCATCGCGTGCTCCTCTTCGTCGGGGGCTAAGGAAAGGGTAGGGGCGGGGGCCTGCCGTCGGAGGCCCCCGCCCACGGGTCACTTCGCCTGGTAGATGACCTTGTCGAGGTTGGCCGGCTTCGAGATGACGCCGTACTTCACCAGCAGCTTGTCGAAGGTCTCCAGGGCCGGCCGGTTGACGTCGGTGCTCCAGAACTCGTACACCGTGTGCTGCGCCGCCGCGGCCGGGATGCCCAGGATCGACGGCAGCAGGTCGCTCACCTCGGAGTGGTGGTCGGTCGCGTAGGCGTAGGTGTCGTTGAGCGCCGCCACGAAGTTCTTCACCGCCGCGGGGTTCGACGAGATGAACTTGCCGCTGCCCGCGATGACGAGCTCGGCCTTTCCGACGCCGATCTGGTTGATGTAGTCGCTGAGGATCTTGCCGCCGGCCGCGACGACCTGGTCGGAGAACGGGGCACCCGTCATGCCGGCGTCGATCTGACCGGACGCGATCTGGGCGGGGACATCGTTGAGCGCGAGCTGCACGAACTTGACCTTGCTCGGGTCGCCCCCGTCCTTCGAGACGATCTCCTCGACGCCGAGCTGGCCGATCCCGCCGAGCGCGTTGACCGAGACGGTCTTGCCCTCGAGGCTCTTCGGGCGCGTGATCGTGGAGTTCTTGCCGACCACGATGACGGTCGAGTCATCGATCTGGCTCGGGTCGTTCTGGGCGAAGCCGGCGACGATCTTGACGTCGAGGCCCTTCGCGGCGCCCGTGAGGGGCGTGGTCGGGCTGGCCAGCAGGAAGTCGAGAGTGCCGGTCGACAGCGCAGGAAGCTGCGCGACGCTGCTGGCGCCCTGCGTGAGCTGCAGGTCGATGCCGTGCTTCAGGAAGAAGCCCTTGTTGATGCCCAGCTGGAAGACCGCGACGCCCGACGACGGGAAGACCCCGAGGCTGACCGTCGTGGTACCTGCCGAGGATGCGCTGCTCGCCGACGGGCTCGAGGACGAGCCGTTGATCGAGCCGCTGGCGCAACCGGCCAGGGTGAGGCTGAGCGCGACGACTGCGACGAGCAGCGATCGCTTGATCCGTGTGTTCATCGTTTTCCTCTTCTTTGAGTGATTGCGGTGCGGTGGCGGGTGGGGGCGATCAACGGTGAGCGCCCTTTGGATCGTGCATCTCTAATCATATATTCCTTACCTGAAAATGCACTATCAAGAAGTCATGATGGGAAGTCTCGCGACCCGGGCGGCCACGAAGACCTTCTGCAGGGTCGCCTCGAGGTCCTGGGCGAGGCACTCGGCGGCGACCACATGATCGGGGCGGACGATGATGACCGAGAAGGGCCGGGCGTCGAACCAGGCCTGGAACACGCCGGCCGGATCGCCGATCACCTGGACCCCGTCACCCGCCTCGGCCGCCGCCCACGGCAACTGGACCGCGGGCACGATCTGCACGAGCGACGCACCCAGCCGGGGCAGGAGCTCCGCCGTGCTCGCGGAGATGAACTTCGTCGGATCGTTGTTCCAGACGAAGACCCGCCAATCGTTGCCCGCGATGTCGTCGAGCAGCCCCTGCGCACCGTCGATGCCGACCACCCGCGGCTGCGGGAAGAGCGTGCCCGTCGAGCGCGGCACGTCGTCACGGACGGGGATCGACTTGAACTGCGGGATCGGGGTCGGCACCACCACCCCCGTGTCGTACCTCGGCATGGGCTTGAAGCCCTGGCCGGAGACCTTCGCCTTGAGCCGGGGGAACCTGTCGATCACCGCGGCGGTGACGTCACGCAGCGACGACGCGATCCGGCTGTCGTTCGTCATCAGCTTGGCCATGTTGAGCGACAGGCCGACCATCGCGGCGACGTGGCCGCGGCGCTCCTCCTCGTAGGTCTCGATGAGGGAGTCGTCCGCGCGACCCTGCACGATCGCCGCGAGCTTCCAGCCGAGGTTCATCGCGTCGCGGATTCCCGAGTTCCAGCCCTGACCGGCCACGACCGGCATGACGTGCGCGGCATCACCGGCCAGCAGGATGCGCCCCACCCGGAACCGTCCCGCGATGCGCGCATGGTGGGCGTAGATGCGGCGGCGGATGATCTGCAGCGACTCGGGCGCCGGAACGTGACCGGACAGCAGCCCGAAGACGAATGCGTCATCGTCCGCCAGCTCGTCCGGCTCGTCCGGATGCATCGTGAACTCCCAGCGCCGGATGCCGTGCGGCAGGCTCAGGGTGGCGTACGCGCGCGTCGGGTCGCCGCCGAAGACCGCATGCGGGGTGCCGAGCGGGTCGTTGGCGACATCGATCACGAGACCACGCGCCTTGCGCGTCTCGCCGTCGAAGCTGATGTCGAGCTGCTTGCGGGTGAACGAGCTGCCGCCCTCGGCCGCGACGACGTACTTGGCCGAGATGCTTCGCCGCGAGCCGTCGGCGGTCTGATACGTCACGGTCGCGCGATCCGCGGTCTGCGTGATGTCCACGGCCTCGGCGCCGAACCGCACGTCGACGTGCCCGAACCGCTGCAGTCCCTCGAGCAGCACCCGGTCGACGAGCGGCTGTACGAAGCCGTTGCGCCGCGGCCAGCCGAATTCGCGCATCGTCGGGTTGATCTCGCCGATGACCTTGCCGTCCCCGTTGATGAGGCGGATCTTCTGATCCGGCACCGTGTGGGGCAGTACCCGGTCGACGAGTCCGATCGCCTGCATCACCCGCATCGCCTCATCGTCGATGCCGACCGCGCGCGGGTAGTCGATGAGTTCGGTGCGCGCCTCGATCAGGGTCACCTCGACCTGACGCAGGCCGAGCAGGTTGGCCAGGGTGAGGCCGACGGGACCGGCCCCGATGATGATGACGTCGGGGTCGTGGCTCATGACGTGCTCCTCAGTGATTCGATGGCTTCTCGGGCGGTCCGGGTCAGGAGCACCAGGTCGATGCCGAGTCCCACGTAGTCGGCGATCCCGGCCGCGATGAGATCCCGGGCGTAGGCGGGCGAGGCGCAGTACAGGCCGAAGGTGAGTCCCGCGGCGTGCGCCATCGATGACAGCTCGAGCACGGCGTCGTAGACGGGGCCTTCCGTCCAATCGCCGCGGCCGGGCAGCCCGTACGACACGGCGAGATCGGCCGGGCCGAGGTAGACGGAATCGAGCCCGTCGACCGCGAAGATCTCCTCCGCGTTCTCCCGGCCGCGGGCGGTCTCGATCTGGATGATCGCCGAGACCGCGCTGTTCCCCGCCGCCACGTAGTCGTCCCCGGCATAGAGCGACGGCCGGCTCGGTCCGAGGCTGCGACCGCCGAGAGGCGGGTACTTGGTCGCCTCGACGAGGGCGCGCGCCTGATCCGCCGTCTCGATCGTCGGGGCGATGATGCCCCGGGCGCCGCTGTCGAGCAGGCGCAGGATCGGCGCCGGATCGAGGCTCCCGACCCGCGCGTAGGCGTACTCGTTCCGGTCCCGCGGAATGGCCCGCAGCATGGCGACGGCGGCATCGAGGCCCACCTCGCCGTGCTGCAGGTCGACGATGGTCCCGTCGTATCCGGAGCTCATCACGAACTCGGCGACCGCCTGCGACGGGATCGCCTGGTGGATCAGAGCGGGCGCCCGCCCGGCCTGCCTCCCGGACTTCATGATGCCGCGCCCTCGGCAAGGCGTGCGGCATGCGCCGCGGCGTTCGCGCCGCCGAAGACCGGGACGATCTCGCGGCGGGCGAACCGCCAGCGTCCGTCGACCTGGCGGTACTGCTCGCGGAACTCGCCGACGCTCGCCGGCACCAGCGGGTCCGCGCTCGAATCGCGGAAGGTGCAGTAGGCGACGGTGCCGGTGAGCACGCCGTCGATCCAGGCGAGGCGGATGCCGCCGATGAAATGCCGGCCGACGATCCCGGTCTGGGCCGCCCGCTTCTGCCCCCAGGCCTTGATCGCGTCGCGGCCCACCATGGTGCCCAGCGGCCCGACCGAGACCGCATCCTCGGTGTAGAGCTCCCAGCTCGTGTCGGCCCGGTCGTGATCGAGCCGCCAGAGCAGTTCGGCCACGAGCTGCTCGATGGCGACCCGCGTCTCGTGGTCGACGCCGTAGTCGGTGTTGTCCGTCATCCTTCAACTCCTCGAATCGAGCGTCGCGACGACGCGTCCCAGACCGGTGATGGTGGCGGTGCAGGCGACGTCCGCCGGCCACGGCTCGATGTAGCCGATCGAACCCGAGAGCAGGATCTCGCCCGCCTGCAGCGGCTGACCCCGGCGGATGGCGGTCTCGGCCAGCCATTGCACGGCGTTCACCGGATCGCCGAGCACGTTGCTGCCCACCCCGCGCGTGATCTCCGTGCCGTCGGCGGTCGTGATGACCATCTCGACGGTGGTCAGGTCGACCTCGCCATAGGCGTGCCGCTCCTCGCCTACGACCAGGCCCGAGCAGCCGGCATTGTCGGCGACCGTGTCGACGATCGCGCCGATGTTGCCGGCGAAGCGGAAGTCGACGATCTCGAACGCCGGCGTGACGTAGTCGATCGCCGCCGCGATCACGTCGAGCGCGGGATCGAGGATCTGCTTCTTGAGCACGAACGCGACCTCGGCCTCGATGCGCAGGAAGTTGAACCGCGAGGCGGGCAGCACCACGCCGGAGGGGAAGACCATGTCGTCGTGGATGATCCCGTAGTCCGGCTCGAACACGCCGACGCGCTGCTGGACCAACGGATTCGTGAGGCCGACCTTGCGGCCGACGCGGTGCACGCCCAATTCGGCCTCGCGGCGCGCGGCGACCATCTCGGAGATGGCGTAGGCCGCCTCGAGGTCGTGCTCGGGAAGCCGCGGACTGACGTAGTCGATGGTGCGGATGTCACGGCGAGCGCGGTAGAGCTCGTCCGCGATGGCGTCGATGGTCGCCGGCGATGCGGTGCCGGTCATCCCTTCCTCCCCAAGAAGTCGAGCGCCCGTTCGTCGAAGGCGGCCGCCGCCTCCCACTGCGGCCAGTGCGCCGCGTCCTCGACGAACAGCAGTTCGCCGTCCGGGATGGCCGCGGCGAGCGTCGCTCCCACCTCCGGGCCGCCGGTCGGTTCGTGTCCGGTCCAGACCAGCAGGGTCGGCACCGGGATCGCGGCGTAGTCCTCATCGGTCACCCGGTTGCGAAAGCGCGGCTCCGGTTGCCGCAGCACCGAGATGTGGCGCAGGGACTCGGCGAAGCCCGGTCGCGAATAGACCGCCTGACGGATCCTGACGAGCTCGTCGGTGATCTTCGCGGGGTCGTGGATGACGACCTCCAGCCGGCGCTTGACGTTGTCGAAGGTCGGCTCGGCGGCGGCCTGCGTGCTGACCGATTGGGCGCGATCCACCTGCTGCTGCGCGACCACGCGACCCCCGGGCGCGCTGAGGATCAGCGTTCGGACGCGGTCGGGGTGATGGGCCGCGAACTTGATCGCGATCCATCCGCCGAGGGACTCGCCGCACAGATGCACCCGCTCGAGTTCGAGCGCGTCGAGCAGTCCCAGCAGATGCTCCTCGTACTCGGGGATCTCGAGATCGTGGTCCGTCAGGGTCGTGAAGCCGTGGCCCGGGTAGTCGTAGGCGACCACCCGGTAGTGCTCGGCCAGGGCCCGGATGTTCTGCGTGAACGCCTCGATGTGGCCGCTGGTCCCGTTCATCAGGACGACCGTCTGCTCCCCCTCGCCGATGTGCAGCACGCGGGTGCGCCAGGCACCGACCTGCACGTACTCCAGCGAATGAGGAAGGTCGGCGACGGCCTCCCAGAACGTGACCAGCTCGCTCATGACGGGTCGGTGATGGCCGCCTGGATGCCGAACCCGGCACCCCAGGTCTTGACCGCCCAGTAGTGGTCGACCGCGAAGTGGTACGGACCGGCCGTCGACAGCGCCGCGTAGGCCGCGATCCAGCTGCGCATCTCGTGGGCGGCCGACCCGCCCTCGGCGATGAACCAGTCGTTGGCCCAGGCATCGACCTGGGTGAGATCTCCGGAACGGAAAACGCCCAGCAGCAGCTCGTCCCATTCCTCGTTCAGCGGATCGGTCGGAGCCTTGCCGTCGGCGATCGCCTGGATGCCGGTGATGATCTTGCGCTCGCGCTCCTGACGTTCTTCGCGGGTCGGCGCGTACTGGATGAGCCGCTCCTGGAGGGTGCCCGGGGCGCCGTCCCAGCGCGGGATCGGCGGGTTGTGCGAGATGCCGCCGGATGCCAGGAAGAGCACGCGCTTGTCGAGCTGTTGGGCCGCCCGACCGAAGGCCTCGCCCAGCTCACGCACCCGGTACATCGGGGTGAGCGGAAGACCGAGCGAGTTGACGAACACCGGCACGATCGGCTGCGTGAAGTTGTGGCCGAAGACGAAGTCGAGCGGCTGCACGACACCGTGGTCGACGCGCATCCGCTCGGAACGGCCGATGTCGATGCCCTGCTCCAGCACGAGGGCGTGCAGGGCGCGGGCGGTCTCGGAGTCGACGGGAAGCGGGCCCTCGGTCGTGCCGTAGTCGCCGACGCCCTCGGCGACCGCGCCGACCGCCCACGGCGTGATGAGCGAGTAGAGCTGGCCGTTGAAGTGGTCGGGGCCGAAGACGACGACGACATCGGGTCGATAGTCGGCGACGAAGGCCTGGACCTCGCCGATCGCCGACTGGATTTCAGCAAACGTCGATCCACCGGGGTCGACATTCCCGAAGGATGGCGCGTGCGAAAGCGCCGCAACTGCAAGCGTCATTGCTCTCTCCTCTCGACTCACCGCTGAGCCGTATCCACACTCTAGAACGTCAATTCTAGATTGTCTATACGAGACTGCACTTTCGGCGGAACCCGCTCACGCCGAACGATCCGTCAGAGACGGAGGGGGCCTAGTTGTCGCCGACTCCGGAGAAGTCCTGCGCCCGCCGAGCCAGGCGCGCGAGCAGAGACGTGGCGATACGCCGGTCTTCGTCGGTCCAATCGGCGGTAAGGCGATCGATGAAGGAATCCCCGACTTGATAGAGCCGCCGGGTTACCGCCTCCCCCTCGCCAGTCAGCCGAAGCACCGTTGCGCGCGCATCCGTCGGGTCGGGTGCGGCCGCAATGAGACCTCGGCCCAGCAGCCGCGCGGTTGATTTGCTGATGCTGGGAGCGCCGATCCCGATGACCGATGCGAGCACGCCGGGCCGACATTCCCGCCGATAGCCCAGCTCCCAGAGCACGCGCGCGTCGGTGGCGCCGAGCCCCTCGACCACCTCGTCGACGAGGCCCGCGGCGAACTCGGGAGACCTCCACAGCTCGACGAGCGTGGCCAGGTGCAGGGCCATCGGATTGCGGTACCCCAGATCCCCTGCGGCTTCGAGATCGATACGCACCAACCAAAGGTATCGGGCATATCCTTTCCTCAAGAAACGTTTTCCCAAGGAAAGGAATTGAGTCATGTCGTTCGAAGGCAAAGTCGCAGTCGTCACCGGCGGGGCGTCGGGCATCGGCGAGGCGACCGCCAAGCTGCTCGCCAAGAAGGGCGCTCACGTGCTGATCGGCGACGTCACCGACGACGGTGGCGCTCGCGTCGTCAGTGAGATCGAAGCCGCCGGGGGCTCGGCGCGATTCCTGCACGTGGATGTCGCGAAGGCCAGCGACTCGAAAGCGATGGTTGCCGAAGCAGTCTCCACCTGGGGTGGACTGCACTTCGCAGCCAACGTCGCGGGAATCGGCCAGGTGCCGTCGCGCCTGCATGACCTGGACGAGAAGACGTGGGACCTCACGATGAACATCGACCTCAAGGGCATGTGGTTCTGCATGGTCGCCGAGCTCAATCACTTCCTCGCGAGCGGAGGCGGCTCGATCGTCAACGTCGCCTCGGGCGCCGGTATGCGTGCCACCGTCGGCCAGCCCGCCTACGCGATCGCCAAGGCAGGAGTGATCCAGATGACTCGTCAGGGTGCGCTCGAGTACGCGAAGGACAACGTGCGAGTCAACTCGGTTTCTCCCGGTCTGATCGACACGCCCGCAGTGCAGGCCCTGCCCGACGACGTCCGGGCGATGTACGCCGCGGGGCAGCCGAACGGTCGCATGGGCAGGCCGGAGGAGATCGCCAACACCATCGCCTGGCTGCTCTCCGACGAGGCATCCTTCGTGTCCGGCCTGAACCATGTCACCGACGGCGGCTGGTTCCAGATGTCGCCGAAGTAGGTCAGAGGAGTGAATGCGATGGGCCCTGCGGCGTGCGCTGCGGGGCCCATCGAGCCATCACCCAGGCTTCTGTCGCGTCGCCGGTTCACGGTCGGGGCTCTGGCCGTTCTTGACGACCTCGAGAGAGTTGGATGAGGATACCGGCGGTGCTGCGCTTCCGGGCAGCGGCACCGGAAGCCTCGATGGTTATCGGCTGAGCGTTTCCACGATCTGGGGGACACGGTGAGCACCCGCATAGCCGCGCTCGATGAGAGTGGTGGCCGGGGCGTCGCTCTCACGCATGGCGGCCTCGAAGAGGTTCATGTCCAGCAGGAGCACCTCATGCAGGTGAGCGATCATCTCGGGCGGGGTGGTCGTGGCGCCCGCGGCCATCATTCCGAGGGCGGCGCTCGTGCCGCTGCCGGCCTGGAGGACATCGATGAGGGCTCGAGTGTCGAGCTGGAAGTGATCGGCAAGTTCGAGGACGTCGGCAATGTTCGCCTGATTCATCATCATGAGGGTGTTGTTCAGCAGTTTCGCGAGTTCGCCTGCGCCGTGGCCGCCGAGGTGGATGACGCTTGAGGAGAAGGTCAGGAATGCAGGTTTGCACCGCGTGAAGGCCTCGGTGGGGCCACCGACCATGGTGACGAGGGTGCGAGCTTCGGCGCCGGCGCGGCCGCCGCTGACGGGTGCGTCGAGGTAGTCGACCCCTCGTGCCCGGCAGGCAGCCGCGATCCGGATCGCCTGGGCGGGTGTCCCGGTACCGTGGTTGACGATCACTGTGCCGCGTCGCATGTTGTCGGCGAGGCCGCCGGTGACCAGCGCATGCACGTCTTCGTCGGTGTTGACGCAGAGGCACACCACATCGCTGGACATGGCCAGGCCATTCAGGGTGTCGTGCGGCGTGTGCGGGGTGTCGGCGAGCTGCTCGAGGGAACCGCGATGGCGAGCCCAGACGCGCAGGGGGTACCCGGCGCCAGCGATGGCGGCTGCCATGGGGAGGCCCTGGTCGCCGAGACCGACGAAGCCGACGGTGAGGGTGCTGTTCGACACGGCTGCTACTTCCCCTCGGGGACGGTGGCGAGCAGCTCGCGGCTCTCCTTCAGGTACCGGTCGGCGTAGGCAGGATCGCTGACCTGCTTGGAGGCCTGCATGGGCTTGCCGTTTTCGTCGTAGTAGACGCCGGTGGCCGTTGACGGGTCCGTAAGAACAGTGGCGATGACTTTCGCGGCGCGTTTCGGGGTCGAGTAGTAAGGCATGAGGACCATCAGGGGCGCGAGAGCCTTGCTGAGCACGCGGATCGGCGCCGCCATGTCGCGAGCGAGGTTCGATCCCGGGTTCACGCCTGGCTCAACGGCGCGAAAGTGCAGCCGCGGAATCTCGCGCGCGAGGCTGAACACCGTGGCGAGGGCTCCCTGCTTGGAGGTCGCGTATGCGTCCGCTCCCGCGTGAGTGGAACCGCCAGGGCTGTATTCGCCACGGGCCGCTGCCTCCGCGGAGATGAAACGGCTCCCGCGGAATCCGGCCTGCACGGCGATCTTGCGTTCCGGGTCCTCGACCGCCGAAGCAATGAACACCACATTCGCACCGTCCGGCAGGACGGGGACGAGCGCCTCAGCGAAAGCGAGGGGTCCGAGATGGTTGGTTGCGAACGCCGAGTCCCAGCCCTGCTTCGACTTCGCCGGTGTTGTCGGCATGATGCCGGCATTGTTCAACACGCCGCCGAGCGTGAGGCCGAGGTTCGCGATCTCATCCGCGGCTCGGCGGACGCTCACGATATCGGACATATCCGCGACCACCGTGTGGGCTTTGCCCCCGCCGGTCTCGATCTCCCTCTTCACTTCCGCGAGCTTGGCCTGGTCGCGACCGACCAGAACCACCGTGCCGTGAGAGGCCAGCTCGAGCGCCGTGCGGTAGCCGATGCCGGACGTCGGGCCCGTAATGACCCAGGCCTTCTCTTGTTCTTTCTTGTTCTCGAGCATGATCGTCTCCTGGTGTTGGGATTGAGTTCTCATTGGGGGTGTGACGGTGACGTTGGGAAGTTCCCCGCGGCGCAGTTCAACCGGCTAAGACCCGCCACATTGCTTCGAACGCGGCGTCACTGCGGGCGTCCGCACCATCGGGGTCGCGGATCATGACATCCATGGTCGTGTCAGCGATCGCGCCTACGACCAGTAGTACGAAAGAGACGGGTTCATCCTTCATCGGGCCACCGGCCCGGCTGCGTTCAATGAGCTCAGACATCAGCCGTTGCCCGTCCCGGACCAGTTCATGACTCTCGAGGCTGATCTCGTCCGTGACCTCTAACTGCGCCAGGGTGCGACGCTTCTCCGGGTTGCTCGTCGCCCACCGGAGCCAGCGCTTCCACATGTGGCGCACCAGATCTCGTGTGGAACCCTGGTCGGGCATATCGGCCATTGCGGCGTCGCCCACCTCTGCTTTCAGCTGCACGTACAACTCGTTCAGCAGCGTCGACTTGGATTCGAAATACAGGAACAAAGATCCGTTCGAAACGCCCGCCTCCTTCGCTATCGCGGCCGTCGCTGCAGCTCCGAGACCTCTCGACGCGATGACCCGCGTCGCCGCATCCAAAATTCCGGTGCGTCGTTGATCACTACGAGGTCTCGACATAGCAAGACTCTATAAGAGAGTGAGTAGTCAGTCAAAATTGCCAAGAGCCGTTGCATGCCTATCCGCGAACGACAACGTGCGTGCGAAACCAGGTCCTCTGGCAGGCCACGTTCACAACCTCGACGTCCTGATCGTCGACGGCGCTGGCCGTGGTTACTACGACCGCCGACTGGCCGGGCGTGGTTCAACCGGACTGAGCAGACGTTCGAGATCTCGCACGGCCGTGTTCGACGCGGCCGCGCGCAGATCTACCAGTCGAGCGGTCGCCGAATGGCTGATGTCTACCTTGGATCTCGCGATGATCGCTTGCCCGTCATCCCGATCTCGTTCCGCGTGACACGATTTCCGCGTACGGCACCAACTTCGCTGCGATGCCCGCCGAAAAGCTCGAGGCGCTGTCCGTTCGAGCGGAGCAGATCACGCGGTTCCTCATCACCGAGTACCTGTGAACGGAAATCGGAGCATCGCGAGGATGCCGATAAGCCGAAGCGGACCACCATCGGCGACCCGTTCCGCCCTGTGTTTCGGTGCGCCCGAAGGGATTCGAACCCCCAACCTTCTGATGAGGGCACTATTCGGCAAATAGGGCTCTATCCTCCCCGAATGGCCTGAACTCACTCGAATCTGACCTCAGCACTGGATCGGTCCTATGGGTTACTTGGCGTTGTTTGTCGTTGATCGCGGTGTATTCCGGATGTGTAAAACGGAGCGGACCTGGGAACCCGGAACGGACTGGAAGGAAGTCAGCATGGCTTTCCGGCTGTGCGAGCGTGGCGCCATCCCGAGGCGTACTTCCCCGGATCACTGCGCCGAAGCTGCACGGTCGCGGAGACCAGCTCCCGGCTGAGCACAAGGGCGTCAGCTTCCGGACTTGCGGCGCCCCGGTCCGCATCGTTCCGCTGGCCGATGTCAATGGCCCTCAGGCCTGGCGCCCGAGGTGCGGCGGGTTGCCCTAAGGACCTCTCAGCCGGCGGGCTTGGGATTGCGGAACACCGCGCTGGCCGTCGCGATCACCCTGCTGCCGCAGCGGATCCGCCCCGACACGAACGAGGTGGTCCTGGTGCTCGCGTCGACCTGTGCCGAGGCGATGAGCGTCTCACCAGCGGACGCGGCACCGATCATGCTGGTGGAGAGCTGGACGGTGATGGGATGGCCGTCGAGCGCGCCCTGCAGGCTCTGCTCGACGGTTAGCCCGAGCGTAATGTCGAACAGAGTCAGGATGACTCCGCCGTGGACGGTCCCGTTCGGGTTGAGGTGGTGAGAGGCCAGCTTGAGCCGGAGTTCGACGCCGTCTGCCATTCGCCGCGACTCGATCCCGCCCACATGGCCGAGGAAGCTTGCCTCCTGCCCGATCGGCTCGAACTCGCTCACGCTGCGACCTCCTCCACCTGCACGAGCCAGTCAGCGACCAGGGCGGGCCGCGCGCAGCCTTGCAGTTCCAGTTCGCAACCCAGATTCAACCGATGACCACCCTGTGTCGCCTCCACTGCGTTCAGTGTGAGGGCGAGCCGGATGGCCTGACCGGCGACCACGGGCGAGGTGAATCGCACGCGGTCGAGGCCGTAGTTGATCCAGCGCGAGGCGGCCGTGATCTCGTAGCACGCGTTGCCGAGTCCCGTCACGAGCGAGAGTAGGAAGAAGCCGTGCGCGATGACATCCCCGAACGGGCCCTCCGATCGAGCCCTGTCGCGATCGGTGTGCATCCAGTGCCGGTCGCCTGTGAGATCGCCGAACTGCGCGATCCGCTCGCCGCTAAGCACGTACCAGTCGCTGCGCCCGAGGAGGCTGCCCACGTGAGCCGAGAGCTCTCCCGCCGAGTCAACAGAGATCATCCAGGTGTCCCTTCATTCGAAGTACAGATCGTCGAAGTGCCTCGCCTCACGGGCCCGGAACAGTGCGGCTTTGATGGTGCCCTTGGGGGTTAGGAATTCCGCGGCAAGCTCCTCGTCGATCGCCCGGGCCGCCCGAACCGCGTTTGTCTGCCCGTGATGGACCGAATTGTGGCCGTCGAGGATCCCCGCGAGGTCGAGTCGCGCGCCGCGTTCGACCCAGAACACGGCGACGAGATGTGGGCGATCAGGACCGACGATCACGACATCGCGAACGTCGTCGCCGGCCAGCGCGAGCAGGCTCTCGCGGATGCGCTCCACGTTCACCCAGCTGCCGTTGGCGAGCTTGAAATCGTTCGCGATCCGGCCGTCGAAGCGCAGGCCCAGCTCCGGCCGGCTCGGATCAACGAGGAGGCCGGCGTCGCCGCTGCAGTAGAAGCCCTCGTCGTCGAAGACCGTCTCGGTGAGTTCCGGCTGGCCCCAATAGCCGGGCATGACACTGGGCCCCTTGACGCGAAGCTCGAGCTTCTCCGCCACCGGCACGAGCTTGACGGTGACACCCGGAAGCGGCGTCCCGATCCAACCGGGCCGGCTCGCGTCGGTGTGAACGATGGTCGCTCCAGGCCCGACTTCGGTCGAGCCCCACCCGCTGAGGATGGGGATCGGTCCGTCATTGCGCACCGTCAGCGAGAGTTCTCTCAGCGCCTCGAAGGTCGGCGCGGGCATCGCCGCCCCCGCGGAGAACAGCCCCTCGCAGCCTCCGAGCAGGGCCTTCCGCAGCTCGCGATCGTCGCGGAGCACCGGCAGCAGCTGCTGGAAGCCCGCGGGCACGGCCGCGTAGTAGCTCGGACGCAGCCGCTTGATTGTCGCGATCGACTCCGCGAAGGCCTCGGGACGGCCGCGCGAGGGGTCGATGTGCAGCGTGCCCCCGGCCAGTAGCACCATGCTGAGATTCGCGTTTCCCCCGAAGGCGTGGTTCCAGGGGAGCCAATCAACCAAAATCGGCGGGTGCCCCGTCGAGAAGGGCCAGACCTGGGCCGTGGCCTGCGCGTTGGCGACGAGCATGCGGGGCGTGTAGATCACCGCCTTCGGCGTTCCGGTCGAGCCGGAGGTGAGCAGCAGCTTCGTTGGGACATCGGGGTCCATCCGCTCGAGCCACCTTCGCGCGAACGCCGCCCCGCTCCCGTCGTCGGCGGGACGGGATCGGAGCCCGGTCACGACGCTCCCTCGGGCGCGCGCGAACCGCTGTTCCGAATCGGGAGCGGCGACGATGAGGGCAGGCTCGATGAGCTCGATCACACCGGCCAGGCGTTGCGGGTCCGCGCCTTCGGCGGCGTATTGGGCCGCGATCGGAACGTAAATCGCCCCGACGAGCATGGCGGCATGCCCGAGCACGAAGTGCATGAAGCTGTTGGGGGCGATCACCGCGACCCGCTCGCCTGCGTCGAGGCCGTACTCCCTGAGAGCCCTCGCCTCGGCCCCGACCTGCTCCCAGGCCTCGCGGTAGCTGTACTCGCGCCGGTCGCGATCGACCACTTCGGTGAGGAGGACGGCCTCCGGCGTCTGCTCCGCCCATCGCGCCAGCCAGTGCAGCGTCGTCGAGGGATGCGGCTGGGGTGGCGTGATCGAGCTCACCTCGAGCCCGCCGTCGCTCCTCAGCCGAACGCGGATCTCGGGCAGGGCGAACCGGTCGCTGCGGGGCACGGTGCTCGCGCGGGTCATGGGGTGTTCCATCGGTCGACGTGCAGCCGGGGTCGTCAGGCCACGACTTGCTGACGGGCCTCGAGGTCGAGCGCGACCTCGGTGATCAGGTCCTCCTGGCCCCCGATGAGCTTGCGATTGCCGACCTCGACCAGGATGTCGCGCGCATCGAGACCGTAGATCTCGGCCGCGCGCTCCGCGTGCCGCAGGAACGACGAGTAGGTGCCGGCATAGCCGAGCGAGAGCGTCTCGCGGTCGACCTGAACCGGGCGGTCGTGGAGGGGACGCACGAGGTCGTCGGCGGCGTCCTGCAGAGGAAACAGCTCCGCCGCCACGTCCCAGCCCTGCAGCCTGGCGACTGCGACGAACGGCTCGATCGGTGTGTTTCCCGCGCCGGCGCCGTGGCCGGCCAGCGATGCGTCAACCCGGTAGGCGCCCTCCTCGACGGCCACGACGGAATTCGCAACGGCGAGCGAGAGGTTTTGGTGTGCGTGGATGCCGATCTGCGTCTGCGGGTTCAACACCTCGCGGTACGCGCGGACGCGCTCACGGACGCCATCCATGGTGAGCCGCCCCGCCGAGTCGGTGACGTAGACGCAGACGGCGCCATATGACTCCATCAGCTTGGCCTGCTGCGCCAGCGATGCCGAATCGTTGAGGTGACTCATCATGAGGAAGCCGGACACGTCCATGCCCCACGCACGCGCGGCCTCGATGTGTTGCCTGGACACGTCCGCCTCGGTGGAGTGCGTCGCGACACGCACCGAGGTGACCCCGAGATCGCGCGCGCGCCGGAGGTCGTCGAGCGTGCCGATGCCCGGCAGGAGCAGCGTCGTGATCACGGCGTTCTCGACCGCGCCGGCGACCGCCTCGATCCACTCCCAGTTGGTGTTCGACCCCGGGCCATAGGTGAGCGAGCTGCCGGACAGGCCGTCGCCGTGTGCGATCTCGATCGCGTCCACCCCAGCCGCGTCGAGTGCTCGCGCGATCTCGGCGGCCTTCGCCGGAGTGATCCGGTGCCGGATGGCGTGCATCCCGTCGCGCAACGTCACGTCCTGCAGGTAGATCTTCGTCACGCGACCGCCCTCCGCTCCCGGTCGGCGACGACCATCCGTTCGGCGGCACGCAGCGCGGCTGAGGTCATGATGTCGAGATTTCCCGCGTAGCTCGGTAGGTACATGGCCGCGCCCTCCACCTCGAGGAACACGCTGATCCTCGTGTAGCCGTCCGACCGGCGCCGGTCGTCGGGCACCAACCCGTCGAAGCCGTTATCCTCGGCGGCGAAGATGACCCGTTGCTTGAGGCGATAGCCCGGAACGTACTCCGCGACCTCCGCGACCCTAGCGTCCACGGCGGCCGAGATAGCCGCCTTCTGGGCGTCGGAAAGCCGATTGGTGAGCACCTGCACGGTGTCGCGCATGATCATCGGAGGCTCGGCGGGATTGAGGATGATGATCGCCTTGCCCCGGGCCGCGCCGCCGACCTTCTCGATCGCCTGCGAGGTCGTCTCGGTGAACTCGTCGATGTTGGCTCGGGTACCCGGGCCCGCCGACTTCGATGCGATGGAAGCGACGATCTCGCCGTAGTGCACCGGAACGACGCTCGAGATAGCGTGGATGATCGGAATCGTCGCCTGGCCGCCGCAAGTGACCATGTTGACGTCCTGCGCATCCAGATGATCGCCGAGGTTCACGGCCGGCACCACGTACGGGCCGATTGCTGCGGGAGTGAGATCGACCAGCTTCTTACCCAACGGCAGGAGCTTGGCCGCGTTCGCGGCGTGCGCGCCGGCACTCGTTGCGTCGAACACCACCTCGATCTCATCGAACTGCAGGCTCGCGATCAGACCGTCGACACCCTCGGCCGTGGCCTCGAAGCCGAGCCTCGCGGCCCGCGCCAACCCATCGGAGTCAGGGTCGATGCCGACCATGACTCCCATCTCGAGCACCTCGCTCAGCCGGATGATCTTGAACATCAGATCAGTGCCGATATTGCCCGATCCGATGATCGCCGCCTTCGCTTTCGCGCCCATCCGCCTACTCCTTCACCGTGATGCCGACAGTTCCCAGCGGCCCGAAATCGGCGACGACCCGATCCCCGGCGGCGATCGGAGCCGCCGCGCAGACGCTTCCCGGCAGCACCACGGCGCCGGCCGCCAGCTCGACCCCGAGCTCGCCCAAGCGGTTAGCCAGCCATAGAACCGCGTTGAGCGGGGAGCCGAGCACGGCCGCACCGGTGCCCTGACCTGCTGCTTGATCGTTGATCGAGAACTGCACGCCGAGCGACACCACGTCGACTGCCTCGAGGGGCAGCTGCGTCTCGCCGACGACGACGCCGGCGGAGCTCGCATTGTCAGCAATCGTGTCCGGCAGGGTGATTGCCCAGTCCGCGATCCGGGAGTCGATGATCTCAAGGGCACCGACGACCGTGCCGATCGCTGACGCGACTTCGGTGAGGGTCAGCCCGGGTCCCCGAAGCGGCGAGGCGAGGACCACCGCGATCTCGGGCTCGATCCGCGGGCTGATGAATCGGGAGGCGTCCACCGTGGATCCCACTGGGAAGTACATGCCATCCAACAGGAAGCCGTAGTCGGGCTGATCGACACCGAGCTGCGCCTGCATCGCCGCGGAGGTCAGCCCCACCTTGTACCCGCGCACCGCACGACCGGCCCGGGCCCAATCCACGACCTGCAGCGACTGGATCGCGTAGGCGTCCTCGACATCGAGCCCCGGGAACGACCGGCTGAGCGGGGCGATGGGCACCGCGCTGGCGTAGGCGCCCTGCAGCGCATCGGCGGCGGAGCGGATCTCAGCGGGTGACAGCATCGGCATCTCCCCGCTCGGTCGACGCAGCCTCGATGCGCTCGACCGCCTGGGGGAACAGTCTCAGGAAGTTGCCGCCGAGGATCGCCTCGAGGTCCTGTTGGGGCATCGGTGAGTAGAGCAGTTCGTTGAGCGATGACGGGTAGTTGTAGAGCAACGGCTTCGCATACGAATCGGTGCCAAAGAGGAGGCGCTCCGAGCCGAACTTCTCCACGAAGCTGTCGATCGGCCGCAGAAGCGGAAAGGCGATCGCGGTGTCGAAGAGGACGTTCGGGCATCGTTCGGCGATGTCGTCCATCCAGCGCACGTTCGTGGCTCCGGAGAAGGCGTCCAGGGCAACGATTGTGGCCTCCGGGTGTGCTCTCGCAAGGTCGATCAGCATCCAGGGCGACTCGAGGCCTGATTCATAGAACATGTGGACATAGCAGGGAAGTCCCCGGTCGGCGACGCGCTCTACCAGCTGATGCATTCGGCGATCGGACACCGCGACCGCCTGATAGCGCGTGTGCCAGGCGATGCCGTCGATCTGCAGTTCAGAGACGAGGCGCTCCAGCTCTTCCTCGTTGGCCTTCAGGTCGTAGAGCGGCTCGAGGATGCCCAGGGCCACCGGAAAACGCGTGCGATCGGCATCGCGGTAACTGGCGATGTCGGTATTGATGCGCCGGGTGTCGTCGATGCCCCGGGTGCGCTCGTACTGGAAGCCGGGGATCACCGCGACCGCGGTGATCCCGAAGTCGTCGAGCATGGCGCGGTGCTCGTCGGCCTTGCGGGTGACGGCCGCTTCACCCGTGACCTCTTCGATCCCCAGCGCCAATTCACCGACGTGGTGATGCGTATCGAAGACCCTCGTCACGTGGCGTCGTTCCGGCATGGGTGAAACCTCCTTGTCCTGGCGCCACCTTAGGACGAACCAACACATAGGACTATGTGCATTCCAGCGACGGAACGATCAGCGAAACCCGATCAGTCGGAGGTCACGGTCGCGCTCTCGATCGCTCCGTAGCGCTCGACCACCGCGCTGCGAACGGCATCCCGCAGATTGCGTTGCAACGGCGTGAAGCGCTGCCCCGCCCGGCTGACGAGGAACAGCAGATCACGCAAGGGCGGCGCGTCGATCTGGATCTCGCGCAGCGCCCCGCTGCGCACCTCCGCTTCGACAGCAGCGCGCGACAGTAGCGCGACACCCAGGTTCGACAGTACGCCCCGCTTCATTGCGTCCGCGCTGCCGAGTTCGATCTCGACCCTACGGTCCTGCACACCGATCTCGGCAAGCGCGGCATCCTGACTGCGGCGGATAGCGAGCCCCTCTGGTGGCGCCACGAAGGGCAGCGCGCTAAGGGTCTTCACGTCGATCCGAGCCGGTAGGTCCGCCCGCTCCGGCGAGGCGATGAGAACGAGTTCCGGCCTCGCGATCAACTCGGCACGGTAGGTCCGGCTGTCGAACACACCCTCTCCAGCGACGACAGCGAAGTCGTGCCTACCAGTCCGCACACCTTCGACCGCGTTCTCTGCGGGTGTCATCTCGACACGGATGTCCACAACTGGATGGACCTGCTTGTAAGCGACTGCGGCCGGTCCTACGACCGAGTTGCCGACGCTGATCGTGCACCCGATCGAGACGGATCCGGCGGCGCCCTTGGCGAGGCTCTCGATTTCCTTGTCGAGCTCGGCCCGACCGCGGAGAACCTCGTTCGCCCAGAGCAGCACCCGTTCGCCAGCTTCGGTCAGAGCAATGCCCCGGCCGTCTCGCTGAAAGAGCTTGGCGCCGATGCGCTCCTGCAGGGAGCGGATGTGAGCGCTGACAACGGGTTGCGAGATATACAACTCTTCGGCGGCCTTGCGAACACCACCCAGATGAGCAACTCGGCTGAAGACCTCAAGCTTCTGTAGCGATATCCGATTGTCGTCGCTCATGCCTCTCCTTCGAAACGATCCTTAGCTTATCGCGTATCTAATCCTTGCGAACTTCGTCATTGACCTATCACACACGGTACATACCCTGGGATCGGCGCGCGTTGAGGCGGCCGCAGTGGAGGTTGCGAGACATGTCCGATTCCCGGCATCCCTACACCAGCGTCTGGTCCGACCTGGCGCAGGTCGAGTTCAGCCAAGGGTTCATCGAGGCCGGGGGCTACCGCACCCGCTATCTGCATGCCGGCGATACATCGAAGCCGAAACTCCTCATGCTGCACGGCATCACCGGACACGCGGAGGCCTACGTGCGCAATCTTCGCGCGCACGGGGAGCACTTCGACGTCTGGGCCATCGACTTCATCGGCCATGGCTACTCGAGCAAACCCGATCACCCGCTCGAGATCGCGCATTACATCGACCAGGTCTCGGCCATACTCGACCAGCTGGGAGCAGAGACGACCTATCTCGCCGGTGAATCCCTGGGTGGTTGGGTCGGCGCGCGATTCGCTCAACTGCATCCGGACCGCGTCGAGCGCATTGCTTTGAACACCATGGGCGGCACGATGGCGAATCCCGCGGTGATGGAGCGGCTGTACACGCTCTCGATGGACGCGGCTCGCGATCCGTCGTGGGAGCGCGTGAAGGCACGGCTGGAATGGCTCATGGCAGACCCATCGATGGTCAGCGATGACCTCGTCAGGACGAGGCAGGCGATCTTCCAGCAGCCGGATTGGCTGATGGCCTGCGAGATGAACATGGCCCTGCAGGATCCCGAGACGCGACGGCGCAACATGCTGACCGACGACGATCTGCGCTCGATCGATACGCCAGCCCTCGTGATCTGGACCACCAAGGATCCATCCGGTCCGGTCGACGAGGGGCGGCGGATCGCCGAACTACTGCCCCGTGGCCGACTCGCGGTCATCGAGAACGCGGGCCACTGGCCGCAGTACGAGCAGACGGAGACGTTCAACCGCATCCACCTCGACTTCCTGCTCGGCACGGACTGATCCCGACATAGCCGGGCACCGACAACACAACCAAGGAGACCTGATGTCACTGCAAGACCAGTACAACCCCGGGCCCCAGATCGCGCAATGCGGCGGGATCAACTTAGGCACCACGGATATCGAGAAGTCGCTGTGGTTCTTCCGCGACGTCCTCGGCATGGAGGAGGTGGAGCGCGACGGCGACGTCGCGTACCTCCGTGCCTATCAGGAACTCGGGCATCACTCGCTCGTGCTGACGTCGCAGGAGGAGAACGTCGTCAACTCCTACAGCTTCCGGGTGAAGCGTGCGCAGGACGTCGAACTCTTCGCCGAGGAACTCGCCCGGCAGGAGATCGAGACCGTCGAGGTGCCGGCGGCGACGGAGAAGGGTCGCGGCACCGCCGTCCGGTTCCTGCTGCCGGGCGGCATGCACCCCTTCGAGCTGTACTACGACATCGACAAGCCGCTCGCCCCCGAGGCGATTCGTTCGAAGTTGCCCAGCAACTCCTCGAGGCGCCGCGGCCTCGGCGTTCGACGACTCGACCATTTCAATATTCAGACCGAGCCCGGAACCATCAACGAGGCGGAGTCCTGGGTGCGTGAGACGCTCGGCTTCAAGCGCCGCGAATACGCCATGCTGCCCGAGAACCCCACGACGGTGATGGCATCGTGGATGTCGGTGACTCCGCAAGTGCACGACCTTGCGATCGTCGCCAACCGCGACGAGCTCAACGGCCGGCTGCATCACCTCGCCTACAATCTCGAGAACTACGCTGACTCGCTCACGGCGGCGGACGTGCTGCAGGACCTCGACGTCAAGATCGGCGTCGGGCCAGGCAAGCACGGCATCGGCCAGGCGATGTACCTCTACGTGTTCGACCCGGGATCCGGGCACCGTGTCGAGTTGTACGCGGGTGGCTACCTCGTGCTCGACCCCGACTGGGAGGCGCTCAAGTGGGAGCCGGTGGACTTCCCCGAGGGCATGACCTGGTATGGCGATCCGATCGATCTGAAGCCGGGTAGCAACGGCAGGGTGACGACCGGCGGCGCCGGCCTGCACCGTCCGACACGGGTGGGCGCCTGATCACGGGCTGACCTCGCGACGACGAGAAGGGGGCGCCGGATGGTGCCCCCTTTTTCGTGGATACCTAGAGCAGTTCCCAGAGGTCGTGCTTCTCGAACTCCTCGCGTGTGCCGCTGAAGGCCTGCTCACCCCCGCGGATGACGTGGATGTGATCAGCAGAGAGCAGGGTCGTCCGGGCCGTCTGCTCGACGACCAGGGTGGCCAGACCGAGCGAGGAGCGCAACTCCGCGAGCTTCTCGAACAGCTCGTCGACGATCGATGGCGCCAGACCGAGCGACGGCTCGTCCATGAGCAGATAGGACGGCCGTTGCGCGAGCGCCATGGCGATGGCGACCATCCGACGTTGCCCACCCGAGAGCGATCGGGTCCGAGATCCGAGCTTCGCGTCCAGGTCGGGGAACCACTCGAGCGCCGCCTTGATCGCAGCCTGCCCATCGCGCGACGCGCGGCGAGGAACGGCGGTCGCGGCGACAACGAGATTCTCGCGGACGGTGAGATTGGGGATCACCGCATCCTCCGATGGCACGAATGCCACGCCGTTCTCGACGCGGCTGCGCGTACCCGGGGCGAGTTCGACCCCGTTGAGCGTCACGCTCCCCGCCTCGAGGTGCTGGGTGCCGTAGAGGGTATTGAGCAACGTCGTCTTGCCCGCGCCGTTGTGGCCGAGGATTAGAGAGAACTCGCCGGGCTCGACCGTGAGGTCGATGCCCTTCACGACCTGCTGACCACGGCGGTAGCTTGCGGTCACATCGCGTGCGATCAGCGTCACAGCACTTCCGCCTTTCCGAAGTAGGTGACGAACGCGGCCGGATCCTGGCGGATCTCGGCGGGAGTGCCATCGGCGACGATCCGCCCCTCGCCGAGCAGCACGACTCGGTCGGCCGCCGCCCAGACGAACTCGAGGTTGTGCTCGACCAGGCAGATGACGCGCTCCTCGTTGCGCAGCGCGCGCACGTGCTCGGCCACGTTGGCGGTGCTCCGGGCGTCCAGCCCCGCGGCGAGCTCGTCGAAGAGGACGACGGTGGGGTTCCAATAGACGAGCGCCGCCAGCATCAGCATCTTGACCTGGCCGTAGGAGAGATCCTGCAGGCGCACGTCGAGAGCCGAGTCGAGACCGTAGGGTTTGAGCGCCCGCTCGATCTCGCCCGTCGCACCCAGGGGGACGGCGCGACGGAAGAGCCCGGTGGTCCCCCGTCGCCGCGAGTGCGCTGCCACGAGCATGTACTCGAAGACGCTGAAGGTGCCAAAGGTGCGGGCGTCCTGGAACGAGCGCGCGAGACCCTTACGGGCGAGCTGGTGCGAACGCATGCCGGAGACCGTCTGGGCTCCCCAGGTGACCGTGCCGCCGTCGGGGCGTTCTGCCCCCGCCACGATGTTGAACAGAGTCGTCTTGCCGGCGCCGTTCGGACCCAGCACGGCGGTCACCTCGTTGGGACGAAGCTCAAGGTCGATTCCGCGCAGCACCTGGAGCCCGCCGTAGCTCTTGGTGATCCCCGAGATCACCACCGGACCCGTCGAGCGCTCCTGGATCTGGGCCGCCTGGACCGCCCGTTCGAGTGGGGCTCTCCGCAGGTAACGGCGCGACCCCACGTTCCGCTCGGGGAAAAGGCCCTGCGGACGCACGAGCACGATGACGATCAACACGACGCTGTAAAGGATTGGCTGCAGTTGTGAGACCTGGCTAGACGAGGCCGGCAACAGGGTCAGCGCCTGCGACACGGCGGTCAAGACGATGGCGCCGAACACCGCCCCCCAGATGTTCCCGAGGCCGCCCACGATCAGCATCGTCAGGATCGTCAAGGTCTCGTTGAGCCCGAACGATCCGGGACTGATGTAGCCGACGAAGTGGGCGTACACCGCGCCCGCGACCGCGGCGGCGCCTCCCCCGATGATCCAGGCGACGATCTCGGGATAGGACCCCGCGATTCCGAAGGATTGGGCGAGACTCGGCTGGTCGCGCCAGGCCCGTGTCGCCAGCCGGGAGGACCGGGAAAGATACCACTGCAGCAGCGCCAGCACAATGCCTGCGATGACCACGGTGAGAACGGAGTACGCCACCGGTTGCCGGAATGAGACGCCCAGCAGACTGGGTCGGGGGATGCCGTAGAGGCCAGCCTGACCCCCCAGCGCCGCCGTGTTCGTGATGATCGCCGAGACGACCAGTTGGAGCGCGATCGTGGCGATCAGGATAGCTTCACCAGGAAGCCGCCGCAGCGGGAAGAACACCAGGACGCCGACGACGCCGGCCGCGACGATCGCCGCGAGTAGGTCGACGGGGAAAGGGAGGATGCCGTTGATGGCCAACAGCGACGCCGTATATGCGCCCACCCCGAAGAAAGCTGCGTGCATCGCCGAGAAGACGCCGGCGGTGCCCAGAATGACGCTGTAGCTCGCGGCGAGCATGGCGAAGACCACCGCCAGGACAGCGATCTGGGCGAAGTAGTTGATGATCATCGCAGCACCGCACCCTTCCGCAGCAGAGTCGCGAGCACGACGACGACCAGGAGCACCGCATAGGTGATCCCCTGTTGCCAGCCCGAGGGTACGACCAGGAGGGAGAGCCCCTGGAGGAGGCCCATGCCGGTCCCGACAGCGGCGACCGCGAGAATGGAACTGCCTTGTGCAACAAGCGTCGTGGCGATCGCGATGAGCGCGGCGTTGAAGCCCATCTCTGGCTGGAACCCGGCCGCCCAGCCCTGCAGCAGTGCCGCCGGCACCACGAGCACCGAACCCAGCACGAAGCTGACGACGTAGACGTTGGGAACGTTCACTCCGCGGCGAACGGTAGCGGCGGGGGAGTCGCCCACCGCGCGGAAGCGGATGCCCCAGGGCGAGCGCTTCAAGAAGATCGCAAGCGGCACGATGATCACCACCGCCACGATGAGACTGGTCAGCTGTTCGTTCGTGAGAGGAGCACCCTCGGCGATGGGCCGGATGGGCGTCGGGAGGGCGACCTGGGAGACACCGAAGGCCAGCGCGATGATCGCGGTGACAAGAGACAGCACGCTCGCCGACGCGATGAACACGATGAGGTGCGAGGCGTGCCGTCGCCGCAACGGCAGATAGATGCCGAACTCGACCGCCAGCGCCAGAACCACCCCGACACCCATCGCTCCGAGCACCGCGATCACGATGTTCCAGTGGAGGATCTCGAGGAAGGCGTATCCGGCGTAGCCCGAGGCCGCGAAGACGGCACCGTGTGCGAAGTGGAAGATCTTGGTCGGCGTGTAGATCACCGAGAAGCTCACCCCCAGCATGGCGTAGAGCGCGCCGAGGGCCAGGCCCAGGAGCGCCGCGTTGAGGACGATCATCGTGATTCCGCCTTGTGCATTGAGAGTCGGTCCAATCTTGCGCAGAAGCGCCCGCTCCGGACCGGCGCCTTTTCGGGCGCCGGCCCGGAGGCCTCGGGGCTACTCCTTCGGCGTGACTGTGCTGCTGATCACGAACTTGCCGTCGGTGACCGTGCGCAACGCGATCTGGCGCAGGACCGAGTGGTCAGCGGCGAACTTGACCGTGCCGCCCTGCATAAGGTCCTCGAAGCTCGCCTTCTTGATCAGCGAGTTCAGCACCGTCCCGTCGCGCGGGTCCTTGCCGGCGGCGAGCGCCTGCTTGATGAGGTCGGCGTAGAGGTACACGCCCTCATACGCCGTCACGGGCTGCCAGTCCAGCGTGAGCTTGCTCGCCTTCGCCCAGTCCGTCTTCAGAGTGGTGAAGGAAGCGGTCTTCAGGTCGTTGTTGACGGCGGGGCCGACATCCTCGAAACCCTCGGCATCGGCTCCGGCCACGTGCAGCAGACCGTCCGTGGCCAGCGGGCCAGCCATCGGAACGGTGATGCCGGCGGCACGAGCCTGCTTGACGACGTTTCCCAGCACGTCGCCGATGCCAACCGCGAAGACCAAATCGGGCTTGGCCGCCTTGATCTGGAGAAGCTGCGAACTGAAGTCGGTGTCGGTGGCCGAGTTGAACGTCTGCTCGGCGACGATGGTGCCACCGAGCTTGGTCCAGTAGGGCTTGAGCACCGAGAGGGCACCCTGCCCGAATGGATCGGCGGATCCGATGAATGCGATCTTCCGGTGGCCCTGAGACCACAGCTTGTCGGCAAGAGCCGGCACAAGGCGCACGATGTTCACGCCGTTGATCCACAGGTTGTCCTTGTTGAGCAAGGTGTTGCTCGTCGCGCCCAGCGAGAGCAGCACCGTACCGGCCTGCGCAGCCAGTGGCTGCGCAGCCGACGTCGGTGCCGAGGCGTTGATGAGCGTGAACGGCGCATTATCGACGTTGATGAGCTTGTTGATCGCGGCGACAGCACCGTCAGCGGTGCCGAGGTCGTCTTCGGCAGCCAGCTTCAACTTGGTGCCTTTGATGCCACCGGCGGCGTTGATGGTGTCGATCGCCAGTTGTGCGGCTTCTTGATAGGCCAAGGTGACCGACGCCGTCGGTCCCGTGGCGGCATTGGCGAAGCCGACGATGTACGGATCCGCGGAAGCGGTGCTTCCGCCGTCGCCACCGGACGACGAGCAGCCGGCGAGGAGGAGGGCGGTGGTGGTCGCCAGGGCGACCGCCCCGGCCAGCTTCGAGCGCAAGGAAATGCTGTGCTTCATGCTTGGTACTCCACTCTGAGTAACGATCTGCGGGGTGAGCCGCGCCCTCGCGAGCACGATCACACGTTTCGTTAGACGGTATGGCGACCATGATCCATGGGTCTATGACGAAGTTTCCGCTCAATGGTGTGGGAAACAACTATCGGTAATCCGCGCACACGCCGAAGACCGCCGGGCTCACACCTGGCGAGTTCGGCGGTCGGTCAATGCTGCGTCGTCAGCGCGCGGTGTGCTCCGCCAGTTGCTCCATGGTGGTGACGGGACCCTCGCGCACAATGAGCGCTTTTTTGCGCAGGAAGCGCAGAATCGCGGCTGGACCCATTCGCGACCCTCCCATACCGGAGCCGTGGTAGGCCACCTTCTCGACGTCGCGCATGATGCCGATCGTCAGCGAGGTGTCCTGCAGGCTGATCGCACCGGCCTCCAGACGCTCCGCAACGCCGATTGCCTCGGCCTCGCTGCCGGCGATCACCGCGCCCGAGAGGCCGAACTCGCTGTCATTGGCCAGCTGGACTGCCTCATCGACGGTGTCGAACGGCATCACCGGTACGACCGGCCCGAACGTCTCCTCCGACATCAGCGCCATCCCGTGATCAACGTCGACGACCACGGTCGGCCGCTGATACACACCGCCGTCGTGCATTTCGCTGAAGCCGCCGGTGAGGATCTTCGCCCCCCGGTCGATCGCATCCTGCAGATGGCGATCGACGATCGCGGGCTGCTTCTCGAAGATGTAGGGCCCAACATGCCCATGCCGCGGATCAGGCCAGCTGAGCTCGAGAGCCTCGGCCTGGTGCACGAGCTCGATTATGAACGGGTCGTAGATCGCCTTGTCGACGTAGACACGCTCGGTCGAGAAGCAGAGTTGACCGGTATTGTGCACGGCACCCTTCAGCACCGCGGCCGCCGCGGACGGGATGTCGGCGCTCGCGGTGACGATCGCCGCGTCCTTGCCGCCCAGCTCGAGGAAGACCGGGATAAACCGCCGGGCACAGGTCTCGCCGATGAGTCGGCCGGTCGCCACACTGCCGGTGAAGCACAGGATGTCGACCTGCTGGATGAGCGCCTGGCCCACCTCGGCTGCTCCCGGGATGTACCGCCACACGGCCGCGAGCGCGGGCACCGCTTCGATCGCCCGGTTGAGCGGTTCGATGAATCGCGGAGTGACCTCGCTCGGCTTGACGAGCACCGCACTGCCCGCGATCAGCGCGGGGATCGAGTCGGTGGCCGACAGCAGGAACGGATGATTCCACGGACTGATGATGCCGACCAACTGGTACGGGTCGAGCCGGGTCGTGTAGTGCACATCGCTGAACACGCTCGAGCGCCCCTCGAGTACGGCCGCCGTCATGATTCCGGGCGCGCGGTCGCACCAGTCCCGGATCATGGCCGCGACCATGTACGGAACCTCGTGCGCGACGCGGACTCGGGCGGTGTCCACCTGCTCGGCGTCGCCGATCTGGCCCGCGGCATCCTCTAACACGTCGGCGAACTCACGCAGCACCTCGATGCGGCCTTGGAGCCCGAGGCTCTGCCACGCCGCCTGCCCGCGCCGCAACTCGGCCGCGATGGCGGCGACCTCGTCCGGAGTCGGGGTCGTCACCTCGTAGTCGTGTTCACCCGTCCTCGGGTTGCGGGCGCGCAGACGCGGTCCGGAGAACGACTCCGAAGAGGTACGCGCCGGTGCGAAATCGGTCATGCGCCCACCATACGTCCGGCTGTCGACTCGGACTCTTCGTAGTTTGCGTCACTCCCATAGCCGATTCGCTATCGGGCGCGTCACCACGCGGCTTCCGCAATCTGCAAGTATTCGGCGGTCGACAACCGTCGCGGCACGGTCTGATTGAACGGGGTCGTTTCGGCGATCGCGGCGGCCGTCGGGAGGAAGCCCCGGTCGACGCCGAGCTCGGCTAAGCCGCCGGGCAAGCCGAGGGAGCGGGCGAAGGCGAGGAGATCGTCCTCGAGCCCGTCCGGTGACGAGTCCAGCGCGGCGCACAACCGCTCGAACCGTTCAGCCGGGACCGCCCGCCGCAGCGACCGCACCGTGTGCGGCAGCACGACTCCCACCACCGTCCCGTGGTGCAGCCCCAGATCGTCGAAGGGCATCGAGAGGGCGTGCGTTGCCCCGAGGCCCTTCCAGGTCGTCATGGCGGCCTCGGTCGCACCCATCATGACCTCCGAGCGGACCTCGAGGTCGCCTCCCTGGCTGACCGCCCGCGGCAGCATCGCCCGTATGCGCGCGATCGCATCCAGCGCGATCGCATCGGCTGGCGGGTTGTAGGCGGCGGAGGTGAACGCCTCGAATGCGTGGGTGAAGGCGTCGATCCCGGTCGCCGCGGTCAGCCGTGGGGGCAGGCCGATCGTGAGCTCGGGATCGCACACCGCCGCCACCGGAACGAGCTGTGGACTGAGGAAGACGCCCTTTTCCCCGTCGTCGAGCGTGACTGAGGCACCGCGGCCGATCTCGCTTCCGGTCCCGGCGGTGGTCGGCACGGCGACGATCGGAGCGAGCCGGCCGATGCTCGCGCTCCCGCCGGTTCGGGCGAGGAAGCGAACGAGGGGACCCTGGTGAGTGGCGAGGAGAGCGATCGCCTTGCCGGCATCCATCGCCGACCCCCCGCCGATCGCCAGGACCCCATCGCAGCCCTCGGCCCGATACCGAGCAAGGCCGGCGAGAACTGCCTCCTCGGTGGGCGGGGTCGGCACGTCGAGGAAGCGCGGATAGTGCGAGCCCTCGATAGCCTCGACGGCGCGAGCCAAGACCCCGGTGGCCTCGAGCCCGCGATCCGCCACGATCAGTGGGCGCCGGATCCCGGCAAGTTCAAGTTCATGCGGGATGGTCAAGCGACTCTCGAGGCCGAATTGGATCCGGGCGATGTACTGAATGAACGACATTCCCGCATCATGGCACCCCGGCAAACCATTCACTGTTTGGCTAAGAATCTACGCAAAGTTTCGTCATAGTGCTATCGCTGACCGACTCATAGCGTGGGGGGCGATCCGCGGGGACGTAGCTCAACGCACCCGCATGAAGCGAGAGTCAAGCCAATGTCGTTTTTTCTAAGCCCCCGCCAGGTCGTCGTGGCCGGAGCCGGCCCGGTTGGGATGACGCTCGCCATCGAGTTGGGACGGCGGGGAATCGACGTGCTCATCGTCGATCCGTCGCCCGCGACGACGACGAATCCGCGGTGCAACACGACCAACGCGCGGTCGATGGAGTACTTTCGCCGCATTGGCATCGCCGACGCGATCCGGCGGGCGGGTCTGCCCCTCGACCACCAGACGGATGTGATCTACGTGACGAATCTGACTGGCCATGAACTCCTGCGCTTTCCCTTCTCCTCGGCGCAAGAGATCCTCGACGGCACCGCCTTCGAGTTCCAGGAGTGGCCCACGCCGGAACCACAGCACCGCGTCTCGCAGATCTTCCTCGAGCCGATCATCGAGGAGCGCCTGCGCGACTTCCCAACCGTCGAGCTGCGCCGCGGGTGGGAAGCGACCGGGTTGACCCAGGCCGCTGACTCCGCGAGCGTCACCCTCCGCAACGTCGACACGGGCGAGGAGGAGGTCGTGCGGGCCCTGTTCGTGCTCGGCTGCGACGGCGGGTCGAGCGTTGTCCGCAAGTCGATCGGCGCTCGTCTTGAGGGCGACTCCACCGCCGCCGAGGAGCGTCTGTCGGTCTACTTTCGTTCGCCGGAGCTGCGCAGCATTCTCGGCCCAGACGCCGGCTGGATGTACTGGTGGTACGGATCCGTCCACCGCGGATCGTTCCTGCAGCTCGACGGCAGGGACTTGTTCCTGCTGCATGGGCGGGTTCCCGAGGGGATGGACCCTGACGACCTCGATCCGGACGAGGTCATGCTCGCTGCGATCGGCCGGACGGTCGAGCACGAGAAGATCCAGGTCATCCGCTGGACCCCGCGCCGGCTCGTCTCCAACAAGTTCGTCGAAGGGCGCGTCGCGCTCGCCGGCGATGCCGCGCACCTGTGGCTGCCGCTTGGCGGCTTCGGCATGAACACCGGGATCGCCGACGCCGTGGGGCTCGGCTGGAGGATCGCCGCCCTTGTCACGGGAGTCGGTGACCCGCAACTGCTGCAGGACTACGAAATCGAACGTCGTTCCGTCGGCGAGGCGACCTCGCACGCCGCGCTGCGCATCGACCGCGACATGAAGCAGATCGGGCGTGACCCGATGCTGCACGAGGCCTCCCCTGCGGGCGAGGCGCTGCGTGCCGAGGCCGGCGACGCGATCGCGACGATCGACCGCAAGCAGTGGTACAGCCAGGGCGTCCAATTCGGCTCGCGATACTCCACCTCGCCGGGAATCGTCGGCAGCGAACCCCCCAGTGACTCCGCGATCGCCACGATCGACGAGTACGTCCCGTCAACGGTGGCCGGCGGACGTTTGCCTCACGTCTGGCTGCCGGACCACGTCTCGCTGTTCGACCGTCTCGGAATGGAGTGGTCTCTGCTCACCATCGGGGCATCAACAGCCGATGTCGCCGAGATCGCTGAGGCCGCCAAGTCGAACCACATGGAACTCACCGTCGTCCCCGTCCTCACCGCGGATGCGGGCGTTCTCGATCGCAAGCTCATCCTCGTGCGTCCCGACATGTTCATTGCCTGGAGTGGCGATGCCGGCCCGCGCGATCCCGCGGAACTCGTCCAGGGCTTGCTCGGTCAACGCACGCCAGGACACGCCGCAGGCCGATGACGCGTACGGAGCCCGTGCGGAACGCGCCGGCTCGCGTGTCGCCAACTTGGGCCGACGTTACTCGTTGGCCGTTTTCGGAAGTTCACTGAGAACTGCTCGCCGAGGTCTTCCGATCTCGTCACGGTGGCAGACCCGAGGACGACACGGCGACGAAGCGAGTCTTGCCGTCACATCAGCGCGGTGGGGCCCTCCCCCTGTCGGAGCGCAGGCCCCGCGCGACGGCGCCAAGTTCCAACACGGAGGAATCCGCAGCGTGTTAAAGACGGCGGCCGCGCGCAGATCTACCAGTCGCGCGGTCGCCGGATCGCTCATGCGATGATCGCTTGCCCGTCATCCCGATCTCGTTCCGCGTGACACGATTTCCGCGTACGGCACCAACTTCGCTGCGATGCCCGCCGAAAAGCTCGAGGCGCTGTCCGTTCGAGCGGAGCAGATCACGCGGTTCCTCATCACCGAGTACCTGTGAACGGAAATCGGAGCATCGCGAGGATGCCGATAAGCCGAAGCGGACCACCATCGGCGACCCGTTCCGCCCTGTGTTTCGGTGCGCCCGAAGGGATTCGAACCCCCAACCTTCTGATCCGTAGTCAGATGCTCTATCCGTTGAGCTACGGGCGCGTGCCGACCCGAAGGCCAACCTGACGACTATATCAGCGCCGCGCGTGGCCGTCGTCCGCCAAACGGGTCGAGCCGTTCGGCGCGCGGCACGGGCGTGGGCCCGCCGCGGCACGACCGCGGCCGCTCCTACAATCGGAGCGTGGCGGGTCGAACCGCAGTTCCCGGTGCGTCGCTGCTCGACCGCGCGGTCGACGTGCTGCGCGCGTTCACCGAGGACGACGAGGGGCTGAGCCTCACGGAGCTGGGCCGGCGCACGGGGCTCGCGCGCTCGACGGTGCATCGTCTCGTCGGCCAGTTGCTCGGCCTCGGCCTGCTCGATCGGATGCCCGGCGGCGCGGTCGCGCTCGGGGCCGGCCTCTGGGAGCTCGGCGAGCTCGCGCCGCTCAGCCTGCGCCTGCGGGAACGCGCGCTGCCGCATCTGCAGACGCTCTACGAGGCGACCGGCGAGAACGTGCACCTCGCGGTGCTCTCGGGCACCGACGCGCTCTACGTCGCCCGCGTGACCGGAACGACATCCATCCCGACGATGACCCGGATGGGCGGTCGGCTGCCCCTGCACACCACGGGCGTCGGCAAGGCGCTGCTGGCCGTGCAGGACGAGGCCTGGCTCGCCGACTACTTGCGGGCGCCGCTCGAGCGCGAGACGGCGTATTCGATCACGGATGTGTCGCGCCTGCGCACCGAGCTGGACCGCGCTCGCGAACTCGGCTACGCGACGACGCGACAGGAGATGACGCTCGGCAACGTGTCGATCGCGGCGGCGCTGCCGCCCGTGGCCGGACTGCCGCGCGCCGCCGTGGGTGTCGTGACCCACCTCACCCGGGTCGACGAGGGGCGGATCGCCCCGCTCGTGATGCGCACGGCCGCGACCATCGGATCCGCGGTCGCATCCCACTGAGTGGGATGGATCCCTGGTTCGACCCTCCGCCGGCTGTCACCCTGGTGCGGTGACCGACACCCAGACACAGTTGTCCGCCGAGATCGCGGCGCGGCACGCCGCCTACCAGGCCGAACTCGCGGCCGGCGCACCGGCCCGCACCGGCCCGTACCTCGACTTCGACCCCTACCGCTCGAGCATCCTGCGGCATCCGACCAAGAACCCCCGCCTCGTCGACCCCGAGACGATCGAACTCGTCTCGCCCGCCTTCGGGCATCGCGACGTCGCCCCGGTCGAATCCGACCTGACCCTTCAGCACCGCGGCGAACCGCTCGGCGAGCGCACGATCGTCGAGGGCCGGGTGCTCGACGGCTGGGGCCGGCCCGTACGCAACCAGCTCGTCGAGATCTGGCAGGCCAACGCGGGCGGCCGGTACATCCACCAGCGCGACCAGCACCCCGCACCGCTCGACCCGAACTTCACGGGGGCCGGGCGGTGCATCACCGACGACGACGGGCGCTACCGCTTCACGACCATCAAGCCGGGGCCGTACCCTTGGCGAAACCACCTCAACGCCTGGCGTCCCGCGCACATCCACTTCTCGCTGTTCGGCAACGCCTTCACGCAGCGCATCGTGACGCAGATGTACTTCCCCGGCGACCCGCTGTTCGCGCTCGATCCGATCTACCAGTCGATCCCCGACCAGGCCGCGCGCGACCGGCTCGTCTCGCGGTACGACCACGACCTCACCTCGCCCGAGTGGGCGCTGGGGTACCGTTGGGACATCGTCCTGACCGGACCTCAGGCGACCTGGTTCGAGCCGGAAGGCGGCGTGGCATGAGCGAGCGGCTCGCCCCGACGCCCGGCCAGACGGTCGGCCCCTTCTTCGGCTTCGGGATGCCCTACCCGCGCAGCTCGGAACTGGTCACGCCGTTCAGCCCCGGCGCGATCATCCTCACCGGACGGGTGCTCGACGGTGCCGGCGAGCCCGTGCCCGACTCGCAGGTCGAGATCTGGCAGCCGGATACCGCCGGCGTCGTCTCCGAGGCGCGCGGATCGCTGCACCGCGATGGCGTGACCTTCACCGGTTTCGGTCGGGCCGCGGCCAACGACGACGGCGTCTACCAGTTCTGGACGATCAACCCCGGCGCGATCGGCGGAGGGGCGGCGTTCATCTCGGTCGTCGTCTTCGCGCGCGGCCTGCAGGACCGCCTGTTCAGCCGCATCTACCTGCCCGACGACGCGGCGGCGCTGGCCGCCGACCCGCTGCTGAGCAGCCTCTCGCCGGAGGAACAGGCGACGCTGATCGCGGAACACACGCCCGAAGGCTGGCTGCGCCACGACATCCGCCTGCAGGGGGAGCGGGAGACGGTGTTCCTTGCCTTCGAGTGACGGGCCGTTCGACGTCGGGCTGCTCTCACCGGTGACGGTGGGGCACGACGCGAGCGTCGCCGACGCGGAGGTCGCGGCGGCGATGGTCGAGGCGGAGCTTGCCCTCGCGCGCGCGTCGGCGGCGCTGGGGATCGTTCCCGAGGCCGCGGCGACCGCGATCGGTGAGGCGCTGACCGGGTACCGGCCGGACCCCGCCGCGCTGGCCCGCGCCGCCGTCGCGGGTGGGAACCCGGTGATCCCGCTGGTGGCCGAGCTGGGTCGACGCGTCACCGGCGTGGATCAGGATGCCGCCGCCTGGCTGCATCGCGGCGCCACCAGCCAGGACATCATCGACACGGCCCTCATGCTGGTCGCGACCCGCTCGATCGCGATCGTCGATGCCGCCCTCGGCGACGCCGTCGCCGCTCTGCGTCGGCTCGCCGACGAGCACCGCGGCACGCTGATGGCCGCCCGCACACTCACCCAGCACAGCACCCCGACGACGTTCGGACTCGTCGCCTCCGGCTGGCTCCTCGCCGTCGCCGAGGCCCGCAGCGTGCTCGCCGTGAGGCTTCCCGCGCAGCTCGGCGGGGCATCCGGCACCCTCGCCTCCTTCGTCGAGCTGGGGGGCGACGCCGCGAGCGCGCTGCCCGCCCGCTTCGCCGACGAGCTGCACCTCGACCGCCCGCTCGCCCCGTGGCACACCCGCCGCCGCCCCGTGACCGCCCTCGGCGACGCCCTGGTGACCGTCGTGGACGCGCTCGGGGCGATCGCGAGCTCGGTCGCGACGCTCAGCCGCACCGAGATCGGCGAACTCGCCGAGCCGGCCGAAGCGGGTCGCGGCGGCTCGTCGGCCATGCCACAGAAGCGCAACCCCGTGCTGAGCGTGCTCATCCGCTCGGCGGCGCAGCGCGCCCCGGGTCTCGCCGCCGAACTGCACCGCAGCGCGGCCCTGACCGTCGACCAGCGCGCCGACGGCGCCTGGCACGCCGAGTGGCCGGTGCTGCGCGAACTGCTCCGACTGACGCTCGGCGCCTCGGCCCACGCCGCCGAGCTGCTCGCGGGACTGCAGGTCGACGCCGAGCGGATGCGCACGAACCTCGCCCTGACCGGCCCGCTGATCGTCTCCGAGCGCCTCGCCCTCGTGCTGGGGCCGCGCCTCGGCACCGCCCGGGTGCAGCAGCTCGTCGACCGCGCCGCACACGGCGACGACCTCGGCGCGCTCCTCGCGGCCGAACCCGAGCTCGGCCTGGACGCCCGAGAGCTCGCGGCGCTGCTCGACCCGGCCGCATACACGGGAGCCGGTGACGCCGTGATCGACGCGGCCCTCGCAGCCACGAGCGACGGGACGCTGCGATGACCGTCCCGCTGATCGCCGCCACGGCCCCGGCCGGGCCGGAGGGCGCGCCGCTGCTGCTGCTCGGCCCGTCGCTGGGCACCTCGACGATCCTCTGGGATGCGGCCGCCGCGCTCCTGCAGAGCCGCTACCGCACCGTCTCGTGGGACCTGCCGGGTCACGGCCGCTCGCCCGCCCCGAGCGAGCCGTTCAGCATGGCGGAGCTCGCCGACGCGGTCGCTCGGGTGCTCGACGAGCTCGGCGAATCGCACGCCCTCTTTGCGGGCGTGTCGATGGGCGGGGCGGTCGGTCTCGAGCTGCTGCTCGGGCATCCGGACCGCATCGACGCGGCAGCCATCATCTGCTCCGGTGCGGTCATCGGCACCCCCGCGGGATGGACCGAACGCGCCGCGGTCGCGCGCTCCACGGGCACGGCCTCGCTCGTGGTCCCCAGCGCCCAGCGCTGGTTCGCCCCCGATTCGATGGCGCGGTCTCCCGAGATCACGGGCCGGCTGCTGCACTCGCTGCGCGACGCCGACGACGAGGGCTACGCGCGATGCTGCGAAGCACTGGCCGGCTACGACGTCCGTTCGCAGCTGGGCCGGATCACCGCGCCCGTGCTCGCCGTCTGGGGCGAGTACGACGAGGTGACCCCCGAGGCCTCCGCCGCGCAGATCGCCTCGGGCGTCGCCCGCGGCCGGGTCGCCGAGGTGCGCGACGCCGGGCACCTCGCCCCCGCCGAACAGCCCGAGCGCATCGCCGAACTGCTGATCGCCCATTTCGAGGAGAGCCGATGAACGACGAGGAGCGCTACGAAGCCGGGATGACGGTACGCCGCGCGGTGCTGGGCGACGCCCACGTCGACCGCGCCAATGCCGCGATCACCGCCGACACCGCCGACTTCCAGGACTTCATCACGCGCTACGCCTGGGGCGACATCTGGAGCCGGCCCGGCCTCGCCCGCCGCGACCGCAGCATCGCAGTGCTCAGCAGCCTGATCGCGCTGGGCGCGTGGGACGAGCTGCCGATGCACCTGCGGGCCGCCGGGCGCAATGGGCTGAGCCGCGACGAGATCGTCGAGGTGATCCTGCAGTCGGCGGTCTACGCCGGCGTTCCGGCCGCGAACCACGCCTTCGCGATCGCCAAGGACGTGCTCGCCGAGTAGCGGCGCCGGCGACCATGGCCAACTCCCCCTCGGGCGACTCGATCGTCGGACGCATCACGCGCCTGCTCGAGACCTTCGACAGCACGCGCGTCGCCCAGTCGCCCTCGGCGATCGCGCGCCGGGCCGGGCTGCCGATCTCGACCACGCACCGGCTGGTCGCCCAGCTGGTCGAGGAGGGCATGCTGGAACGCGACGGGGATGGCGACGTGCGCATCGGCATCCGGCTCTGGGAGCTGACGACCCGCGGCTCGCATGCCCTTCGCCTGCGCCAGATCGCGATGCCGTTCATGGAGCAGGTGCAGCAGCGGGTGCACGAGCACACCCAGCTCGGGGTGCTCGAGCACGACGAGGTGCTCTTCATCGAGCGCCTGTCGGCACCCGGATCGGGAGCCAACATCACCCGGATCGCGGGGCGGCTGCCGCTGCACGCCTCGTCGTCGGGGCTCGTGCTGCTGGCATTCGGAGACGCCGCCCTGCAGCAGCGGATGCTGACCGCCCCGCTCGCCCCCGTCTCGGCCGAGACCATCACCGATCCCGCCGCGCTACGCCGCGAGCTCGCCGCGATCCGCACGCGCGGCTACGCCTTCGCCCCCGGCTACGTCGAGTCGGTCTCGACCGGCATCGCCGTGCCCGTCGCCGACCGATCCGGCGTCGTCGCGGCGCTCTCGGTCGTGGTCCCCCGCGGGGCCGTCAACGAGGCGGCGACCGTCGAGGTGCTCAAGCGAGCCGCGGCCGGCATCGGCGAATCCCTGTCGCGCTCGCCATTCGCTTCCCGTTCAATGGAATAGGTCGGGTCCTGGGGTGGTCCACCCCTCGACAATGTGGCGAGCCCGATGTCGAAGGAGACACCCATGACAGCACCCCTGCGCACCCGCGTCGCGATCGTCGGGGCCGGCCCCGCCGGACTGCTGCTCTCGCACCTGCTCCACCGGGACGGCATCGACTCGATCGTCATCGACTCGCGCAGTCGCGACGAGATCGAGTCGACGATCCGGGCGGGAATCCTCGAGCAGGGCACCGTCGAGCTGTTGACCGAGTCGGGGGCATCCGACCGCGTGCTCGTCGACGGCCACCGGCACGACGGCATCGAACTGCGCTTCGAGGGGGAGGGGCACCGCATCGACTTCGCCGAGCTGGTCGGCCGCGCCGTGTGGCTCTACCCGCAGCACGAGGTGCTCAAAGACCTCGTCGCCCGCCGCCTCGGCGACCGGGGGGACCTCCGATTCGGCTGGACCGCGACCGAGGTGCTCGATGCCGAGAGCGACAGCCCTCGGGTCGTGGGAACGGATGCCGCGGGCGAGCCGTTCGAGATCGTCGCCGATTTCGTCGTGGGCGCCGACGGCTCGCGCAGCGTCACGCGCACGGCGGTCACCGGATCGATGACCGGCGGCTACTTCCGCGAGTACCCCTTCGCGTGGTTCGGCATTCTCTGCGAGGCCCCGCCGAGCGCCCCCGAGCTCATCTACAGCGCCTCCGACGAGGGCTTCGCGCTCATCAGCCAGCGCAGCGCGACGGTGCAGCGCATGTACCTGCAGTGCGATCCCGAGCTCGACCCCGCCTCGATGAGCGACGCCGAGATCTGGGACCAGCTGCAGCGCCGGGTACGCGGCACCGAGCTGATCGAGGGCCCGATCTTCCAGCGCGACGTGCTGCGCTTCCGCAGCTTCGTCGCCCACGAGCTGCACCGCGGCAACGTGTTCCTCATGGGCGACGCCGCCCATACGGTTCCGCCGACCGGCGCCAAGGGCATGAACCTGGCGGTCGCGGATGTCGTGCTGCTTCACGCCGCGCTGCGGGAGCACGCGGCATCCGGTTCGCGCACGCTGATCGACTCCTACGCCTCGACCGCGAGCGACCGGATCTGGCGGGCCCAGCACTTCTCGTGGTGGATGACCTCGATGCTGCACGCCGCGCCCGACGCGACCGAGTTCGACCGGCGGCGGCGCCTCGGCGAGCTCGAGTCGGTCGTGCGCTCGCGGGCCGGTAGCACCTACCTGGCCGAGGCCTACACCGGCTGGCCCCTGGCCGGTTGGCCGCAAGCTTGATAGCATTCACCTTACGAACATTGGTTCGCACAGCGAACACATAGCGGATGCCGTCGCATCCGCCGAGGAGGGCGTCATGATCTCGAAGATCTCGGCGAGCGCCGCGGAGGCGGTGGCCGACATCCCCGACGGCGCGACGATCCTCTGCGGCGGTTTCGGCCGGGCCGGCCAGCCGGTCGAGCTGATCGACGCCCTCATCGTGCACGGCGCCTCCGAGCTCACGATCGTCAACAACAACGCCGGCAACGGCGAGACCGGCCTCGCGGCCCTGCTCGCGGCGAAGCGCGTGCGACGCATCATCTGCTCGTTCCCGCGGCAGAGCGACTCGCAGGTGTTCGACGCCCTGTACCGGGCCGGCGAGATCGAGCTCGAGCTCGTGCCGCAGGGCAACCTGGCCGAGCGGTTGCGGGCGGCCGGCGCCGGCATCGGTGCCTTCTTCACCCCGACGGGCTTCGGCACCGAGCTGGCCGAGGGCAAGGAGGCGCGTCGCATCGACGGGCGCGACTACGTGCTCGAGTACCCGATCCGCGGCGACTTCGCCCTCATCAGCGCGCTGCACGCCGACCGCTGGGGCAACCTGGTCTACCGCAAGACCTCGCGCAACTTCGGCCCCGTCATGGCGGCCGCCGCGACCACCACGATCGCCCAGGTCGACTCGGTCGTCCCGCTCGGCGGGCTCGACCCCGAGGCCGTCGTGACGCCCGGCATCTACGTCGACCGGGTGGTCGAGGTCGGCGAGCGCCCCTGGCTGCACGACGGCGAGCTCATCGCGGGGGCCGCCTCATGACCGGCATCGACCGCGACGCCCTCGCGGCCCGGATCGCGGCCGACATCACCGAGGGCTCGATCGTCAACCTCGGCATCGGCGCCCCGACCCTCGTCGCCGACTACCTGCCGGCCGATCAGGAGATCGTGCTGCACACCGAGAACGGCATGCTCGGCATGGGCCCCTCCCCCGCCCCCGATGAGGTCGACCCCGACCTCATCAACGCGGGCAAGGTGCCCGTCACCGAGCTGCCGGGAGCCGCCTACTTCCACCACGCCGACTCGTTCGCGATGATGCGCGGCGGGCACCTCGACATCTGCGTGCTCGGCGCGTTCCAGGTCTCGGTCACGGGCGACCTGGCCAACTGGAGCACGGGGGCGCCCGGCGCGATCCCCGCGGTCGGCGGCGCCATGGACCTGGCCATCGGCGCCAAGCAGGTCTGGGTGATGACCGATCTGCTGACCCGTGACGGCGATCCCAAGATCGTCGAACGGTGCAGCTACCCGCTGACCGGGGTCGGCTGCGTCACCCGCATCTACACCGACCGGGCCGTGTTCGACATCGGCCCGCAGGGGCTGACCGTGCGCGAGTTGCTCGGCGACACCACCCTCGAGCAGCTCGACGAGTTGCTGCGCGTGCCCCTGCACGCGACATCCTGATCGGAAGGCCATCATGACCGCGAGCTACGTCTACGACGCGATCCGCACCCCCTTCGGCCGCTTCGGCAAGGGGCTGGCGGGCGTACGACCCGACGACCTTGGAGCGCATGTCGTGCGATCGATGCTCGAGCGGCATCCGGAGCTCGACCCGGCGCGCATCGACGACGTCATCCTCGGGGATGCCAACCAGGCCGGGGAGGACAACCGGAACGTCGCGCGCATGGCGGCCCTGCTGGCCGGCCTGCCGACCTCGGTGCCCGGAGCCACGGTCAACCGGCTGTGCGGCTCGAGCGTCGAGAGCGTCATCCAGGCCAGCCGCGCGATCGAGGCCGGCGATGCCGAGCTCATGCTGGCGGGCGGCGTCGAGTCGATGAGCCGCGCTCCCTGGGTCGTGCTCAAGCCGTCGGCGCCCTACCCGGCCGGCTCCGAGACGATGCACTCCACGACCCTCGGCTGGCGGATGGTCAACCCGCGAATGTCGGCGCAGTGGACCGTGCCGCTCGGCGAGACCGCCGAGATCCTCGCCGACCGCTACGGCATCTCGCGGGAGGAACAGGACGCCTTCGCCGTGCGCAGCCACCGCACCGCGGCCGCCGCCTGGGATGCCGGCCGCTACGACGACGAGATCGTCGTCGTGCCCGGAACCGAGCTCGCGCGCGACGAGGGGATCCGCCCCGATTCGACGCCGGAGTCGCTCGCGCCGCTCAAGCCGGCCTTCCGCCCCGACGGAACGGTCACGGCGGGCAACTCCTCGCCGCTCAACGACGGCGCCTCGCTGCTGATCATCGCCGGCGAGAACGCGCCCGTCGACGGGCCGCCGCTGGCGCGCATCATCGGGCGCGGCGTGGCCGGCAACGATCCGGACGTGTTCGGCATCGCCCCCGTCGAGGCGGCGAACCGCGCGCTCGCCCGCGCGGGCAAGACCTGGGCCGATGTCGACCTCGTCGAACTGAACGAGGCCTTCGCGGCGCAGTCGCTCGCCTGCCTCAAGCTCTGGCCCGAGCTCGACCCCGACAAGGTCAACGTCGACGGCGGAGCCATCGCGATCGGGCACCCGCTCGGCGCATCCGGCGGCCGGATCATCGGTCACCTCGCGCACGCCCTCGCCCGGCGCGGCGGCGGGATCGGCGTCGCGGCCATCTGCATCGGCGTCGGGCAGGGGCTCGCCGTCGTGCTCGAGGCGTGACCGGCCCACGGGGCGACGCCATGACCGACGACGCGGCACCGCACTTCGTCGAGTCGCTCGCGCGCGGGCTCGCGGTGATCCGCGCCTTCGACGCGAGCCGGCCCGAGATGACCCTGGCCGAGCTGGCCCGCGCCACCGGGCTGGCCCGCGCGACCACCCGGCGCTTCCTCTTGACCCTCGTCGACCTCGGCTACGCCCGCACCGATGGCCGCCAGTTCTCGCTGACGCCGCGGGTGCTCGAACTCGGATTCAGCTACCTCTCGGGGCTCCCGCTGGCCGAGCTGGCCCGGCCGATCCTCGAGGCCCTGTCGCACGAGCTCGGCGAGTCGACCTCGGCCTCGGTGCTCGACGGCGACGACATCGTCTACGTCGCGCGGGTTCCCACGCGCCGGATCATGAACGTGACGATCACGATCGGCACCCGCTTCCCGGCGTTCGCGACCTCGATGGGCCGGGTGCTGCTCGCCGAGCTGCCGCCCGCCGAGTTGAGCGGCGTCCTGGCGCGGCTCGGGCAGGCCGCCCCGACCGCGCGCACCGAGACGAACCCCGATCGGCTGCGCGAGATCCTCGGCGAGGTGCACCGCCAGGGCTGGGCACTCGTCGATCAGGAGCTGGAGGACGGGCTGCGCTCGATCGCGGCTCCCGTTCGCGGCGACGACGGCACGGTGGTCGCGGCGATCAACGTCGCGACCTCGACGACCGGCGCGACGCTGGAGCAGATGCACGACGTCTACCGCCCCGCGCTGCTGCGAGCCGCCGCCGAGCTCGGCACGGCGCTCGCCCATGCGCGTCCCTCGTTGCACGGAGGTGCCGCGCCTCGCCCGTGAGACCCCGCATCCCCTCCGCTCAATTGACAGGAAACCTGATAATCTGAGACGATCGTCGGAGCGTAGGACAGCGCAAAGGAGTGCACATGGCCGTGTCGTTGCAGGGCAAGACCGCGATCGTCACCGGAAGCGGGAGCGGACTCGGCGCCGCCTACGCCCTCGCCCTCGCCGCGGCGGGAGCGGCCGTCGTCGTCAATGACGTCTCGACCGAGGCGGCCTCCGCCACCGTCGACGCGATCCGGGCCGCAGGAGGCCGCGCGACGGCCGTCGTCGCTCCGGTGGGCTCGTCCGAGACCGCCCAGCAGCTCGTCGACACCGCGGTCGCGGAGTTCGGCGGCCTCGACATCCTGGTGACCAACGCCGGCATTCTGCGCGACAAGTCGCTGCTCAAGATGACCGACGACGACTTCGATCAGGTGATCGCCGTGCACCTGCGCGGCACCTTCACCTGCGCGCGGGCGGCGTACGCCTCGTTCAAGGAGCGCGGCGTCGCGGGGCGGATCATCGCCATCGGCTCGCCCACCGGCCAGCGCGGCACCTTCGGCCAGACCAACTACGCGGCGGCGAAGGCCGGCATCGTCGGCATGGTGCGCACCTGGGCGCTCGAGATGGCGCGCAGCGGGGTGCTCGTCAACGCCGTCATCCCGGTCGCCGCGACCGCGATGACCCGCACGGTGCCGTACTTCGCCGCGGCCATCGAGGCCGACGACCTCGGCGCAGCGATGCCCGACTTCTACCGCAAGGATCTCGGCTTCGGCACCGCCGCCGACGTAAGCGGGCTCATCGTCTTCCTCGCCTCGGACGAGGCCGCCGGCATCAACGGCCAGGTCATCGGGGCCGGGGGCGACCGCCTGCAGCTCTGGTCGCATCCGGAGCCGGTGCTCACCGCGCTGCACACGGGAGGGTGGTCGGCCGAGGCGATCGCCGACGACTTCGCTCCCGCGGTGCGCGCCGAGCTCCAGAGCGTCGGCGAGGACTTCCCGCCGCTGCCCGCCGAGCACGTGCGCACACCCGTTCAGGCCTGAGCATGTACCGCCTCGCGATCGACGTGGATCGCCTCGACGCGATCGACGTGCACGTGCACATCGAGGTCGGTGCGGACGGGCATCCCTCACTGCCGGCGCCGCTCACCGAGGCGTTGAGCCGCTACTTCAAGGCCGACGAGGTGCGACCCGACCTCGGCAGCATCGCCGCGCACTACCGCGAGCGACGGATGGCCGCCGTGGTCTTCACGGTCGACGCGCGCACCCAGCTCGACCACCCCCCGATCTCGAGCGAGTCGATCATCGAGCAGGCGGCCGACCACGCCGACGTGCTCATCCCGTTCGGCTCGGTCGACCCCCGGCGGGGCGCCGAGGCCGTCGAGCTGGCGCAGCGCCTCGTGCTCGATCACGGCGCGCGGGGCTTCAAGTTCCACCCAACGGTGCAGGGCTTCGACCCGAGCGCCCCCGAGTTCCGGCCGCTCTGGGCGGCGATCAGCGAGCTCGGCGTGCCCGCGATCGTGCACACCGGGCAGACCGGGATCGGGGCCGGCCTGCCCGGTGGGGCCGGGCTCCGGCTGCGGTACTCCGACCCGATGCTGCTGGATGACGTGGCCGCCGAGTTTCCCGAGCTCTCCCTGATCTTCGCGCACCCCTCGGTGCCCTGGCAGGACGCGGCGATCTCGATCGCGACCCACAAGCCGAACGTGTCGATCGACCTCTCGGGCTGGCGCCCGCGCTATCTGCCGAGCCAGCTCGTGCGCGCCGCTGGCTCGTACCTGCAGGACAAGGTGCTCTTCGGCTCCGACTTCCCCCTGCTCACCCCCGACCGCTGGCTCCGCGACTTCGCAGAGCTCGACCTCTCCGAGCCCGTTCGCACCAAGATCCTCAAAGACAACGCGGTGCGCGTGCTCGGCCTGGCATCCACCGCCGACAAGGAGAAGACCGCATGACCGAGAAGAAGATCGCCACGATCGCCGAGCTGCCCGCCCTGGTCGGCACCGAGATCGGGCCGTCCGACTGGCTGACCATCACGCAGGAGCGCATCAACACCTTCGCCGACGCGACCGACGACCACCAGTGGATCCACGTCGACCCGGTTCGCGCCAAGGACGGGCCGTTCGGTGCGCCCATCGCGCACGGCTTCCTCACCCTGTCGCTGCTCATCCCGCTCTGGGGAAGCATCTTCGACGTCGAGGGCGTCACGACGAAGGTGAACTACGGGCTCGACCGGGTGCGGTTCACCTCACCGGTCACCGTCGGCTCGCGCGTGCGCCTCACGGCGACGCTCGCCAAGGTCGAGGAGGTCACCGGTGGCGTTCAGCTGACCACCTCGGGCATCATCGGGATCGAGGGCCAGGAGCGACCGGCGGTGGTCGTCGACTTCCTGGCCCGCTTCTACGTCTGACCGCAGCCGGGAAGGGAGTCAACGGTGACCTCCGACAGCCTCGGCACCTGGCCGCGCAGGCGCGCGGTCAAGTCCGCCGACCACCCTGCGATCCTGTTCCGCGACCATGCGACGAGCTACGCGGAGCTGGCGGCGCGGGTCGATCGGCTCGCGGCGGCCCTGCAGGCTCGCGGGGTCGGTTTCGGAGACCGGGTCGCCTACCTGGGCAACAACCACCCCTCCTTCGTCGAGACGCTCTTCGCCTCCACCCTGCTCGGTGCCGTCTTCGTGCCGCTCAACACGCGCCTGTCGATCCCCGAACTCGAGTACATGCTCCAGGACTCGGAAGCGATGCTGCTCGTGAGCGGATCGGAGCTCGAGCCGACGGCGTCGGCCGCGGCGGGCTCCGGCATCCGGCGCATCGTGATCGATGACCCGGACCCCGAGGACCCGGTCAGCATCGCCGACGACACCGAGGACTACGAGCAGCTCATCCGGGATGCACCGGCCGCTCCCCGACCCGCGACCGTGACCCTTGAGGATCGCGCGCTCATCATCTACACCTCCGGCACGACCGGACGGCCGAAGGGCGCCGTGCTCACCCACGGCAACCTGACCTGGAACGCGATCAACGTGCTGGTGGACTACGACCTCACGAGCGCGGATCGCTCGCTGATGATCTCCCCTCTCTTCCATGTCGCCGCCCTCGGGATGGGCTGCCTCCCCGTGATCCTGAAAGGCGCGACGCTCCTTCTGGAGGAGCGGTTCGTCTCCGGTGACGCGCTGCGGTCGATCGAGCGCCTGCGCGCGACGACGGTCAGCGGGGTTCCGACGACCTTTCAGCTGATCATGGACGATCCGGCATGGACGTCGACGGATATCTCGTCGCTGCGCCTGCTCACCTGCGGAGGTTCGCCCGTCCCCGACCGCGTGCGCGCCGCGTACGAGGCGCGCGGGCTGTCCTTCTCGGGGGGATACGGCATGACCGAGGCGTCGCCGGGCGTCACGATGCTGCCCCCGAAGTACTCCCAGCAGCGTGGCGCATCGGCCGGGCTCGCCCACTTCTTCACCGAGTTCCGCATCCGCGGGGCCGACGGCCGGGTCCTCGGGCCGCACGAACGCGGCGAGATCGAAACCGCGGGCGCCAATGTGTTCCTCGAATACTGGGAGAACGCTCCCGCCACCGCAGAGGCCTTCACCGACGATCGGTGGTTGCGCACCGGCGACGTCGGCTACGTCGACGACGACGGCTTCCTCTACATCGTGGATCGCAGCAAGGACATGATCATCTCGGGCGGTGAGAACGTCTACTCCGCAGAGGTCGAGCAGGCGATCGCCGCCATCCCGGGGGTGACCGGGGTCGCGGTCATCGGCGTGCCGCACGAGCGCTGGGGGGAAGTACCCCACGCCGTCATCACCCTTGCTCCGGGCCAGAGTCTCGATCCGGGCGAGATGGTCGCGCATCTCTCGTCCCGGTTGGCCCGTTACAAAGTCCCGAAGACCATCGAGATCGTGGACGAACTGCCGCGCACGGCGAGCGGGAAGGTTCGGAAGGCCGTTCTTCGAGAGCGCTACGACTCCGAATCCGAGGCCTAGCTGCGCGGAATCCGCTAGTGCGGCTCCCCGCCGCCCAGCGCCCGACGGCAGGAGCGGAGCGCATGGCGCAGCGCCGCGATCTCGTGCTCGGCGAGGCCCGAGACCATGCGGGTCTCGACGGCGGCGACTTCGACGCGCAAGGAGTCGAGCAGCTCTTCGCCGTGCGCACTCAACGACAGCAGGTACTGCCGGCGGCTGACCGGATCCTGGGTGCGTTCGATGAGACCGCGCCCCTCGAGCACCGTGATCATCTGAGCCATCGTCTGGGCACGCACGAAGGAATTCCGGGCGAGTGCCGCGGAGGTGAGGCCCGGGTGGCGTTCCAACACGGTGAGAGCCGTGTACTGCAGCGAGGTCAGCCCTCGGGCCGCTGTGACCTCCTCGAGGCTCGACCGCACGGCCAGCTCCACCTGTTTGATCAAGTACAGCAGGGTGACACCTGTCGTCGTCTCCGCCAAGGAAAGCCCTCCTCGTCCGCCGGCCCCGCTCAGTCCATTATCGGGGAGGCCTGTTCGGCCGGGATCCGATCGCGGGTCAGCTGCACCTCATCGATGAACTCGACGGGCCGGAGATCGAGCGGGCCGAGGAGCCCGCGTCAGCCGACCCGACGACCGCCCTCGACGAACAAGGTGCTCCCGGTCGTGAATGACGAGTCGTCGCCCGCGAGAAACACGGCAGCCCTGCCCAGGTCATCGGGACTCCCGATGCGGCCGAGAGGCAGAACCTCGAGCATGCTCTTCCGGAACTCGGGGTCGAGGTAGCGGGGAGCAGACAGCGGAGTGTCGGTGGGACCGGGGCACAGGTTGTTGACGCGGATGCCGAACCGGCCCAGCTCCGCTGCACCGTACTCGGTGACGGTCCGCACCGCCGCCTTGCTGGCCGCGTAGGCGGTGTTGGGCATCCACACCCGTTCCGCCACGACCGAAGTCACATTGATGATGGACCCGCCCGCGCCGTGCGCCACCATCCGCCGTGCGGCATTCTGGGCGAAGAAGAAGGTGCCTCGTGCATTGAGCGCGTGAACTCGATCCCAGTCCTCAGGGGTTACCTCGAGAAAGGCCGCGTGCACTCCCACGCCGGCGTTGTTGACCAGGATCCGCACAGGGCCGAGTTCGCACTCGACCTCGTCGAGAGCTGCATCGTGATCGCCGACCGCAGAGACATCGAGCTCGACGGCGACCGCGCGATATCCATCGGCCGCGAGTTCGGCCGCGCGCGCCTGCGCCAGTTGACCATCTCGATCCACGACCGCCACCGACGCACCCGCGGCGGCGAGGTGCGCGCAGATCGCAGCGCCGATACCGCGGCCGCCCCCCGTGACGACGGCGACGCGGCCGGCGAGCTGGTGCCCGTTCATCACTCAGACGGTCCCGAAGTAGGCGCGACCCACGAGCGGCGACGTCTCGAGTTCGTGACGCGTCCCCGTGAAGACGGCCCTGCCGCGCTCGATCAGGGTGCCTCGCGTGAGCAGGGGGAAGGCCTCCGCGGCGTTCTGCTCCACGAGCACGACGGTCAGGTCGCCCGCACGGTGCAGTTCGGCGATGAGGTCGAAGATGCGCTGCACGACCACGGGCGCCAGTCCGAGCGATGGCTCGTCGAGCAGCAACAGGCGTGGTTCGCACATCAAGGCCCGCCCGAAAGCGACCATCTGCTGCTGTCCCCCGCTCAGGCTCCCCGCGAGCTGGGCCGTGCGCTCCGCCAGCTCGGGGAAGACCTCAAGCACCCGGGCCAGGTTGCGGCTCTGCCACTCCTTGCCCCGACCGTAGGCCCCCATGAGAAGGTTGTCGCGAACGCTCAGGCTCGCGAACATCCTCCGACCCTCCGGCACCAAGCCGATGCCCATTCCCGCGCGCTTGTGAGCCGGGAGGCCGAGGATGTCCTGACCCCCGAAGAGGATCCGGCCGGTCACGGCGGGCGGATGCAGGCCGGCGATGGCGCGGAGGATCGTCGTCTTGCCCGCCCCGTTCGAGCCGAGGATTCCGAACAGATCGCCCTCCTCGATTTCGAAGCTCACGTCGTGCACGACGACGCTGTCGCCGTACCGGGCGCTCAGCTCCTGGATCGACAGCATCACTCGTGCCCCTCCTGCCCTGTCGCGCGACCCAACCACGCCTCGGCGACATCCGGCCGTGACAGAACATGCGCCGGGTCGCCCTCGACCAGCAACTGCCCGTGGTGCAGGACCGCAAGCCGATCGCAGAGGCTGCGAACCACCTGCAGCACGTGCTCGACCAGCATGATGGTCAGCCCCTCGGAGGGGAGTGACCTGATCGCCTCGATGAGCGCATCAGTCTCCTCGACCGTCAGCCCGTTCATCATCTCGTCGAGGAGCAGGAGCGTCGGCTTGGCTGCCAGTCCCCTGGCGATCTCGATGCGCTTGCGGTCCGCCAGCGACAAACCCGACACCGGAACACGCCGGTTGGCGAGGAAGCCGATCCGGTCGAGGGCCTCTGCGGCACGTTCGTTGGCACCGGCCGACGAGCGCTCGTGCGCCCGGGCGGCGACCAGCACGTTCTCTTCCGCCGTCATCGAGGCGAACAGCCGGACCTTCTGAAAGGTGCGGGCGACCCCCCGATGCGACATGTACGAGGCCCTGCGACCGCTGACGTCCTCGCCGTTCAACTCGATGGTCCCGCTCTTCAGCGGAACGCCGCCCGCGATCGCGCCGAAGAGAGTGCTCTTGCCTGCTCCGTTGGGACCGACGATCCCCAGGATCTCGCCGCGCATCACGTCGAGCGACACGTCGTTGACCGCGAGCACACCGCCGAACGCGACGGTGGCTCCACGCACCTGCAACAGCGGGCTGGACACGGCGCTCATGACAGGTCCCCCGTCGGTCGGTGGCGGAGGCTCCGCCGGACAGATCCGATGAGCCGGGAGATCAGGTGGTGAAGACCGCGCCAGTCGACGATCATGATCGCGACGACGATGGCAGCGTATGCCATGCCAGACAGGCCCGCGGGCGCCGCGGCGAAGGTCGACGAGAGGATCTGCTGGGCGGGGATCAGCACGGCTGCGCCGATGACCGGGCCGAGCACGGTCCCCCGGCCGCCGACCAGGGCGACGAGGCCGATGATGAACGCAGTGTTCGCCCCCAGACCGGTCGCAGGGTCGATGAAGCGCAGGTACTCCAGCATCAGGCTCCCGGCGATGCTGGTGATGGCGGCACTGATCATAAGGCCGAACAGCCGCGTCCTGGTGACGTTGACGCCCGAGGCCAGTGCGGCATCCGGGTCGTCCCGCGTCGCCCTGAGGAACAGGCCTAGTCGGCTGCGGGCGACGAAGGCCACGACGAGGGTCGCCCCGGCAAGGAACGCGACCAGCACGAAGTAGAGCGTCAGCGAGGAGTCGAACTGGAACATCAGCGGGTTGTTGCGGGTGAAGGGGAGGGACAGCCCCTGATCGCCGCCGGTGAACTCTCGGAAGTGCACCGCCAGATCGGTCACGAGCAACGAGAGCACGAAGGTCGCCAGCGTGAAATAGACGCCGCGCAGGCGAAGAGCCGGAAAGGTGAGGATCGCGCCGACGACAGCAGCCACTGCCGCCCCGATGAACATGCCGATCCAGGGGGTGATTCCCAGACGCACCGTCAACAACGCGGTTGTGTACGCCCCGATGCCGAAGAAGACGGAGTGGCCGAACGACAGCAGCCCGCCGTAGCCGCCGATGATGTTCCACCCTTGCGCAGCGATCGCGTAGATCATCGCGACCATGACGACCGACAGGACGTATTGCTGCGTGATGAGCCAGTACGGCAGCGACGCCGCGACCACCCCGACGCCGAGGCCGGGGAGCACCGTGCGTCCGACTCCGACGAGCCGATTCACAGCGCGACCCGCTTGCCGAAGAGGCCGTTGGGCCGCACCAGGAGCACCACGAGGAACAGCACCCAGATCGCTACGTTCTGCAGATCCAGGGCGACGTAGGTTCCCGTGGCCTGTTGCACGACACCGACGACGATCCCGGCGATGAATGCCCCGCGGATGCTTCCGAGCCCGCCCAGGATGATCACGACGAACGCCATGGCGAGGTAGTTGAATCCGCTGGTCGGGTTGACGGTCTGGTACGTGGCGAGAAGGCCGCCCGCGAGGCCGGCCAGACCGATCCCGATGCCGATGCTGATCGCGACCATCTTCGCGCGATTCACCCCGACCGCTGCGGCGGCCTCGCCGTCGTCGACGATCGAGCGGAGAGCACGGCCGAACTCCGTTCGGTTGACGACAATCGCGATGACGGCGAAGGCAGCGAGCGAGACGACGAAGGCGACGGCCTGAGCCTTCGACACGCTCACGCCCGCAAGGTTCCAGCTGCCGTCGAGGATCGTGCTGATACTGCGGTCGTTCGAGGAGAACAACGACAGCAGCAGTGACTGGATGAAGATCCCCACTCCCGCGGTGACGACGATCTGAGGCAGATGAGCCTCATCCTCGTTCATCGCCGTCACGTGGGAGCGCCGCAGCAGCAGCAGGTACATCAGCACCCCCAGCCCACCCACGGCGAGCACCACGAGGGGGAGGAACAGCAGGCCCAAGGAACCGAAGGCGCCCACGAGCACCACCACGGAGTACATGCCGATCGTCACGAAGTCGGCGTGCGCGAAGTTGGCGATCTTCGAGATGCCGAAGCTCAGCGAGAGCCCGCTGCTGATGATGCCGTAGAGGCCCCCGACGAGGACGCCGGAGACGAGGACTTGGACCAGGGTTGTCATGACTCTCGGGTCTCTTCGTTGAGCGAGGTGCTCGCCGCCGCGAGGGGCGCGGCGGCGAGCACCGATGGACAGATCCGCTTCTACTTGCCGAAGTCGATCTTCGTCGTCGCGTACTTCTGCGGCCAGACGGTTGCCGGCTGGTTGTTCTTCCACTGCGTCAGAACCGGGACCGCGTGCGGGTTGGTTCCGTCCGCATTGAAGGACACCTCACCACCCGGCATCGCCGACCCCGGTCCCGAGGTCACATCGATCGAGTGCAGTGCGGCCGCGATTTCGGTGGGCTTGCAGGACTTGGCCTTCTCCATCGCATCCGCGATGAGGTGCACGTCCACCCAGGATTCGCCCGCCTCCATGGGCATGAACTCGCCGTACTTCTTCTTGTAGGCGGCAGCGGCCGCCTTCACGCCGGGCAGGGGGAGGTCCCAGTTCCAGGCGCCCACCGCGATCAGGCCGTTGACCTGGTCACCCATGACCTTGGCGAAGCTCGGTACCACGAAGGCTCCACCGAAGCCGAGGATCGGCGTGGTGATGTTGCGCGCGCGGAGGCCCTTGACGATGAGCGACACGTCCGCCGGTGTTCCGCTCACCAGGAGAAGGTCGGCGTTCTGCGCTGCCAGCCGCGTGATGATGGGCGTGGCGTCAGTGATCCCCGCCTGGAAGAAGGTCGGGGCGTCGGCTGAAGCGCCCGCCGCCTTGAAGGCGTTGACCGCTGCGGTGATCTGCGCGGTGTTCGCGACATCATTCGGTCCCACACCCGCGACCTTCGTGAAGGTCACACCGACCGACTTGGCCGCCGCCACGACGTATGACGTCGCCGCCCCACCGATCTGCGAGGACTTCGGCGGGGGCTGGAAGTAGAACTGGTAGGAACGCTGCGAGAGGGTGTCGGCCCACGACTGGCTCAGAATCGGCACGGAGGCCTGCTCGGCCACAGTCGAGACCGTCGTCGTCAGTCCGCTCAGCCAGGCGCCGACGAGCGCGACGGAGCCATCCTCGATGAGCTTCGTCGTGGCGCTGGTGGCCTGACTCGGATCGGACGACCCGGTGTCACCGGTCTCGATCTTGATCTTGGCGCCGCCCAGGGCCTTGATGCCGCCCGCAGCGTTGATCTCGGCAGCGGCAATCTGAGTGCCTTGGATGGCGTTCGTTCCGAAGTCAGTCAGGGGACCGGACAGTGGATTCGGGGCGCCGATCGTGATCGTCGTCCCGCACGTGGCGTTGCCCGTGCCGGCGCTGGACGGCGTGGTCTGATTCGCGATCCCACCGGAGCAAGCGCTCAGAAGAAGTGCGAATGCACTGGTGAAGGTGATCGCGGTCGCGATCCGGGCGGCGGATCGCCGGCCGTTCGGTCGCGCGTCGAGGGGGGAAGGCATCGACATCTTTGGGATTCCTTTCACAGAAGCAGGGTCGCTGTAGGCATCTCCCATGAAGACACCGGCCGCTGCCGCCAGCGTCAGTGCTGGCTGCTTCTGGCAGCGTAAGGGGAGGGTGTGCGTTGGCACAATAGCTGATTGCAGCTACCTGACAATCTGATACTTTAGGCTCGGCTGGTCTAGCCAAAGTCGCCTAGCATCCGAGGAACCGATCGTCATGTCACAGTCGTCGCACACCAATTCCGACCCGTCCACCCTGGACCAGGGCGACGCCATGAGGCGTCGAGTGCTCGGTGACGCGCACGTCGACCGCTCGCGCAGCAATGCCACGGACTTCACCCGACCGCTTCAGGAGCTGGTGACCGAGTACTGCTGGGGGGCGGTGTGGACCCGCCCGGGTCTCGAACTGAAGACGCGCAGCCTCATCAATCTCGCCATGCTGACTGCGCTCGGCAAGCATGAGGAGCTCCAGCTCCACGTGCGCGGGGCGATCCGTAACGGCGTCACCAAGAGCGAGATCCAGGAAGTCCTCCTGCAGACCGCCATCTACTGCGGCGTTCCGGCCGCCCTCGAAGCGACCCGCTACGCGCAAGCGACCCTGGATGAGTTGGGCGTTGAATAACGTGCCCAACGACGCCGTCGGAATCATCGGGCTCGGGCACATGGGCGCGCCGATGGCGGCGCGCCTGCTCGCATCCGGTCGACAGGTGTACGGCGTTGACACCAACGCCAGCGTCCGCGAGTCTGCTGCCGCGTCCGGCGTGACCGTGGTCGCCTCCGCGACCGATCTCGCGAAGACGGTCGAGACCATCATCCTCATGCTGCCCAACAGCGACATCGTGGACTCGATCGCCGGCTACCTCACGGCAGGAGATCGAGCATCGCGGCGTTGCCGATTCGTCATCGACATGAGTTCATCGGAGCCCCGCCGCACTCAACAGCTCTCGGAGCGATTGAGCAAGGACGGTGTCGAGCTCATCGACGCTCCGGTGTCGGGCGGGGTGCCGGGCGCAATTGCCGGCAATCTCACGATCATGGTCGGCGGCACCGAGGAACAGTACGAGCGGATCGTGCCGCTGCTCTCGGTTCTCGGCAGCAGAATCGTGCACGTCGGCGCGGTCGGCGCCGGCCACGCGACCAAGGCCCTCAACAACCTCCTCTCCGCCACGCACCTGCTGGCGACCAACGAGGCCGCCATCGTCGCCAGCCGGTTCGGAATCGACCCGCACGTGCTCCTTTCCGTCGTCAACACCTCAAGCGGACGTAGCGGATCAAGCGAGGTCAAACTTCCGCGCTATGTTCTCACGGGCGACTTCAACTCGGGATTCTCGGCGACCCTTCTCGAGAAGGACGTGAAGATCGCCGCCGCACTGGCCGCCGACCTGGGCATCGAGACCGTGATCGGGGACGCCGTCGCCCGGCGCTGGAGCGAACTCAATGCCGAACTGCCCGCGTCAGCTGACCACACCGAGATCATCAAGCCGCTTGAACGCCGGGCCGGACTCGAGGTCCGGAGCCGCTCGTCGCGTCCCTCCTAGGAGGCGAGCAGGCCCCCCTCAACGGCAAGAAGATGACCGTTGATGTAGCTCGCCTGGTCTGAGACGAGGAACGCAACCGCGTTGGCGATGTCCTCGGGGGTTCCGAGTCGGCCGAGAGGGGTCAATCGCGCGCGCAGCTCATAGCCCTCGTCGTCGACAAGCGCACGGGCGCCCTCAGTCGGTACGGCCCCCGGGACGACCGCGTTGACTCGGATCCCCTGCCGGCCGAACTCGTTCGACGCTTGCCAAGTAAGACTCGACACAGCGCCCTTGACCGCCGAATAGATCGCGCTGCCGGCAACCCCGCGGACTGCCGCAGGAGACGAGACATTCACGATCACACCTCCGCCCTGGGCGATCATGGTGGGGTACGCGGCCTGCATCGTCCAGATGACGGCCTTCAGCCCGACCGCGACCATCGCATCGATCGTCGCCTCCTCGACGTCGACGAGCGGCTGGTAACGGATCCACATCGCGTTGTTGACGACGACGTCGATCCGCTCCAACCGCGCGGAGATCTGCTCGAACGCGGCGTGGACGGCAGCCCGATCTGTCACGTCGAGGGCAAGCGCCTCCACGGAGCCCGCATCCGCCGCGATCGCCGCGACGGTTTCATCCAGGTTCGACGCCAGCAGATCCACCGCGACGACCCGATATCCGTCGCGAGCGAGTCTTTCGGCGATCGCTCTGCCGATTCCGCGGCCGGCTCCGGTGACGATGGCCACCTTGGCGGCCGGGGCCTCTGTCGATATCGGGGGCATGAGCGACTCCTTCGTCGTGATACGGCGATCCGGCTGATCGCATGGCTGGGCTGGTCAGAGAGCGGCGTACACCGCGTCGATCAGTCGACGCGCGCGCGGTCCGTTCGTGCCGACCGCGTGCATCCGATTCATCGAGTACGAGAACGCAAGCTGCGCATCGGGATCCGCGAAGCCGATGGAACCGCCGATGCCGTGATGACCGAAGGCAGCGGGATTCGGCCCCATGTAGACCGCGTCCGGCGAGTTCAGCAGTACACCGAGCCCCTGCCGATAGTCACGCTCCTGAAGGAGTTCCCTCATCTCATGCTGCACCGTGGCCATCCGCCGCACCGAGTCGGAGCTCATCAGTCTCACTCCGTCGAGTTCGCCTCCTCGGGACAGGGCGGCGTAGATCCGCGCGACCGATCGCGCGTTGCCGTGTCCGCTTGCGCTGGCGATCTCAGACTCGCGCCACTCGCGGGAGTTCAGCGTCGTTCGCATCGGCCATGGCGGATTCTGCGCGAACGCCAGGGACCGGAGCGCGTCCGGAGGCTCGGTCGTTGCGGCCGCGAACAGGCCCGTGTCCATGTTCGGCCGCAACTCAGCGCAACGCGCGAGTTCCGTTTCAGGCAGCCCGATCCAGTAGTCGGCCGCCAACGGGCTCGCGATCTCCTCGCGCACGAACGGCCCGACCGTCGAGCCGGTCACCCGGCGCATGATCTCTCCCAGCAGGTATCCCTGAGTGTGCACGTGGTAGGCCGCGACGGTACCCGGCTCCCAGAGCGGTGCTTGTCGGGCGAGTGCATCCACCATCGCCTCGCGATCGAACATCGCCCCTGGCCAGAGCTTGTCCGTGGTCAGCACGGGAAGACCTGCGCGGTGGTCCAGCACCCACCGTACGAGCACGCCTTCCTTGCCGTTCTGGGCGAACTCGGGCCAATAGTCGGCGACCGGAGCGTCGAGGTCGATGAGCCCTCGGTCGACGAGCATCTGGAAAGCGATCGCGGTGATGCCCTTGGCCACCGACATCATGCAGACGAGAGTGTCCCGCTCCCACTCGCGGGACCGCTCTTCGTCGATCCAGCCGCCCCAGATGTCGACCACCGTCTCGCCCTCGACGACGACCGAGACCGCAGAGCCCAGCTCCGAGTCGCGATCGAAGTTCTCGAGATATGCATCGAGGACACCCCGGAATCGCTCATCGACGACTCCGTGAACCGGCAGTCGCCGATCGCGGGTCGTGAAGGACTCGTCGTCGAGCATCCGCTCTCCCCTTCATCATCGAAGCCTGTTGCCGATTCAGCAATCTGCTATCTGACAATACTAATGCTGACAGCAATGATGAAAATGAACTAATCCTCGGATGCGGTGGCCCGCTCCTGATCGAGGGCTCGGTGCACAGTACGCCCCGCTTGTTCGACGTGGTGAACGGCGGCGGCTCGCGCGACCAGCGGATCCCGCGCCTCGATCGCTGCCGCCATCCGCTGGATCTCGTCCAGGCTCTGCGCCGGCCTTCCCGGCTGGCGCAGGGTGAGTTCCCGGAGCTGGTTGACCCGTCGCTGCAATGCCTTCACCGTCTGGTGGAGCACCGGATTCGATGCACCCCTGAAGAGCAGGTCATAGAGTTCGTTCTTCGCGGTGAGGATCGCGATCGTCTCACCGGAGCCCGTGACGGCATCTGCGATCCGGGCAACCGCCCCCCGGACCTCGGCGCGGAGGGAGTCATCGGCCCGCTCCGTGAAGAGCTGAACCGCGAGCCCTTCGAGTTCGGCACGTACCTGGTACACGTCGCGGGCGATGTCTGCGCTGACCACCGTCACGAAAGTCCCGCGACCGTTCTGCGATTCGACGAGTCCCTCGGCCTCGAGCTGGCGAAGTGCTTCGCGAACCGAGGGCCGGCTCGCCATCGTCATTTCGCAGAGCTGCCGCTCGACCACCAGCTGGCCCGGCGCCAGCCGCATGTCGACGATCGCATCACGCAGGATCGAGGCCACCTGTTCACGGATCGGCGCGTGACGCTTGACTCGCATCTCAGGCATTGCAGGCATCTTGTCCCTTTCTTCCAGTGGCAGCTGACGGAAGGGGCCGCTGAACCACAATGTAGCTGACATCTAGCTGACTGGCTGTCAGGGGTTGACGCCGAATGCGGCCCGTATCGCCAGGTTTCGCGCTTCGACTCGATGCCACAGCTCCGGATGCGTGATGATGTAGCGCTCATTGCGTTCGACAGCGTCGGCGACCAGGGCGCCGACCGCTTCAGGTGTCTCCCACCTGACCCAGTCGAAGCCGGCACGGTCGAGGTCGAGGTCGACCAGCCGTCCTCGGTCCGGTCGGGAGCGCTGGCTCTCTCGAATCGCGGTCCGCACGGGTCCGGGTACGAGCACCGAGACGGCGACTCCGGATCCCTCGTCTGCCAGTTCATCGGCCAACACCTCGCTGAGCGCCATGACGCCGGCTTTGCCCACGGCATATGCTCCGAGGCCGCGGGTCGGAGCAAGGGCCGCCATCGACGCAGTGTTGACGATGTGCCCTCCATCCGGGTTGGCCCGCAGCAGGGGGAGGAAGGCACTGATTCCGTTGATGACCCCCCACAGATTGATCCCGAGAATCCATTCCCAGTCCCTGATCGACATCTCGGCGATCGGAGCGGCGGGCCCGACCCCCGCGTTGTTGACCAGGATGCCGACCCCGCCCAACTCCGCAAGAACCCTTTCGGCGAGTGCCCGCACGTCGGCCTCATCCGCGACGTCACAGCGGATGCCGATGGCTCCGACCTCCTCAGCCGCCCGGCCCAGGGCAGCCGAGTCGATGTCTGCGATCACCACTTGTGCCCCGCGTTGGATCAGAGCTTGCGCGATACCGCGTCCGATCCCGGACGCACCGCCCGTGACGACAGCCACGCGCCCGCCGATACTCGTCATGACGTATCCCTCTTTCGGGTGGGTTCGCTGCTGGCGGAGGTATTTGACAGCGCGTACTGTACAAAGGCACGCGCTTCCCCGCCCTCACGCGGCATCGACGGCGTGCGGGAGGGAGTCGGCTGATGCTCGACATGGCCGTAACCCGGCATCCGCCGATTCGCGACCAGATCGCGGTGGTCATTCGCAATGCCATCGTCAACCTGGACCTGCGACCGGGTCAGTTGCTGATCGAGCGCGAGCTCTGCGAGATGACGGGGGCTTCGCGCCCGTCCGTGCGTGAGGCGCTGCGACAATTGGAAGCCGAGGGACTCGTCGAGTCGCAGAACGGGCGCGGAACGATCGTCCGCACCCTGAGTGCGGAGGAGGCCGCGAACATCTACGAGGTACGTGCCGAACTCGAGGGGTTCGCGGCGCGCCTCTTCTGCGAGCGCGCCGACGAGACGCTGCAGGCCCGCATCGCCGATGCAGTGCAGATGATGGAGCGTGCCAACGACGGCGATCTCGACGCGGCCAGCATCCTCGCCGCACAACGCAGCTTCTACCAGGCGCTCTTCGAGGGGGCCGGCAACCCCCTCCTCGACCAACTGGTACAGGGCCTGCAGGTTCGCATCGCTCAACTCCGCGCGATGACTCTGGAGGTTCCGGGGCGTCCGCGCGATTCCCTCGAAGAATTCCAGAGTCTTGCCCGTGAACTGTCCGCGCGTCGGCGGGGAGCCGCACAGAAGGTGGCGACGGCGCATGTCCGGCGCGCCGCTCAGGCGATGGCGCAAGCGATGACGGCCCGCGCCTCCGGATGATGCAGTGGTCATTCGCGGCCGCCGATGACCACCGAGAGGGCAGGAAGAGCCGGATGTGATCTGCCGGCGAAGCGACGCAGCACATCGGGATCGTGTCCGGCAACCACCCGCTCCCCCACGCCGCTCTCAGCGATATTCGTGATGAGATCGAAGGCCCGATACGTCGCCCGCAGGTCGTCGATGAAGACGAATGGCATATCGCGTTCGAGTTCTTCGTAGTAGTGGAGGGCGTCGCTCGCCAGGAGGACCTCGCCGTCGTGCGTTGCGACCTTGACGATGACTTGCCCGGGCGTGTGGCCTCCGACCTCGATGAGTTCAACGCCGGGAGCCAGCGTGCTGGAGCCCTGGAAGAGGGCCACCCGCCCGTTCGCATGGGCGTCCACCAGGGCATCCAACTCGTCGGCCTCCGCCGAATATCCATATTGACGGCGCTCACGACCGGAGCCGGCCCAGAAGTCGAACTCCGCTGCGGAGAGATGGATTCGGGAATCCCTGAAGGCGGCGAGATTGCCGATGTGGTCGTAGTGAGCATGGGTGACGACCACGGTCGGCGCACTGAGCGGGGACACGCCAAGTGCATCGAACGCCTCGAACGGATCGACCAGGAAGCTTCGACTGCGTCGTTGAGCGCCGACTTGGGAGAAACCGGTATCGATCAGGATGCTGCGGTGGTCATTGCGGACGACCCAGAAGTAGTAGTCCATTTCGATCGGCGCGTCCGGTTCGCCATAGATGAAGTGGTTGAGAAAGACCTCACTGCGCATTGTCCGGCGCGTGCCGTATTTCACCACGATGATCTCGTAACGATCAGCGTCCACTGGGTCTGCTCCTCGCGGGATTCTACGGTGAGGCGTTCATTGACCATCAGACGGATCCACAGCGGTTCCTCGAGCCGCGGGCTCTTACGCTCGTTGTCTGACAGCTAGACTACTGCTACCTTACGAACCCTAATGATGCAAGGGAGCACATACGGGCAATGACCGAACAACGTTTCGTGCCGGAGCGTCTTGCCCGGCTTCATGAGGTGATCGAAGCCGACGTCGAGACAGGCCTGTATCACGGAGCCTCGATCAAGATCACTCGGAATGGTGAACTCGGTTTTGACGAGGCCGTCGGCTTCGCCGACAAGGCGCGAACTCGGCCGCTCACGACCGACTCCGTCTTCAGCATCTTCTCGGGCACCAAAGCGTTCATCAACGTGCTCGTGCTCAGGGCCATCGAGCGGGGACAGTTCGCTCTGACCACCAAGATGGTCGACATCATTCCCGAGTTCGCCGGGGCGCCCCGGGATCGCTCGACCGTCTTCAACTTCCTCACCCACACGACCGGAATGCCCGGAGTCTGGGAACCCAAGGCCGGCCCGGATTACGACACCTTGGCATCCTCGGTCGCCGCGGTCTGCGAGTACGTCCTGGGCGTGGTCGAGCCCGGCACGCGATGCGACTACTCACCGATGGCGAACCACACGCTCCTCGCCGAGGCGCTTCGACGCACGGACCCGGCCGGCCGCGACATCCTCACGATCCTCAACGAAGACCTCTTCGACCCGCTGGGCATGGTTGATACCGCATTCGGCATCAGCGACCGAGTGCGACCTCGTCACGTCGTTCCCGATACTCGGGGCATCATCCCCATCAAGGTCACGTCGAGCGAGAACGATGACGACTTCGGCCTGTTCACCGCGACCCGCAACGAAGCCACCTGGGTCGGCGCGTCGTCGACCACCTCCGACCTCACGCGGTTCCTGCAGATGCTCCGCAATGGCGGCAGCCTGGGAACGGCGCGCATCCTCTCACCACGGACGGTCGAGATGGCGCGAAAGAACTGGACGGGTGAGCTGCCCAATGAGCTCTACCGAACGGTGGCGCTGCGGAACGGATACGCCCCCCCGCCCGCGTATCTCGGTCTCGGATTCAACGTGCGCGGGACCGCGATCGTCAACCATCAACTCGGCACCCTCACGTCTCCCGAGACCTTCGGGAATTACGGCGCGGGAAGCGTCGTCTTCTGGGTCGACCCCGCCCTTGATGTGACTCTTGTCGTGCTCACCGCGGGTCTACTCGACCAGGCCCGCAACATCGAGCGGTTCCAGAGGATCTCGGACCTGGTCGTGGCAGCCGCGCGATGAGCTTCCCCACCGTGTCGAACAACGACGCTGGCGACACTGCGACGGACACAGTGAGTGCGCAGGCGATCCGACTGCTGGGCGACGCCGAGGTGCGTGACCGCGTCGTCGCCTCCGAGGCCGTCGCGCTCATGCGTGAGGCCCTGCGCGATTCATTCGCAGGCCAGCTGGTATCGCCGGCCCGCCTGTCTGTTGATGCGGGCCCGGCGACGCTCACTCTGACCGTGGGCGGGATGCGGGGTGGGGTCACGGGCTTTCGCGTCTACGGCAGTTGGGGACCTGCCGGCGACCAGCTCACCCCCGTCTGGAACCGCGAAGGACGGCTCATCGGAATCATCACGGGCAGCGAACTCGGAACTCTTCGCACCGGAGCATTGGGAGGTGCGGCCATCGACGTGCTCGCGCAGGCGGACTCCACAACGCTCGGAGTGATCGGCACCGGCCGCATCGCGTGGAGCCAGGTGTGGGCCGCCTTCGCTGCGCGGCAGTTCACGCACGTCGATGTGTTCAGCCCAAATCCGGAGCATCGGCACGCTTTCGCTCGCCGCATCCGCCGCACCTTCGGAGTCGACGCTGTTGCCGCTTCCACGGCGCAGCAAGCGGTTGGCGAGCACGACGTTGTGATCGTCTCCACAGTCAGTCCGAGCCCTGTGTTGGACGCCAGTTGGATCGCACCCGGCACCCACATCAACTCGACAGGTCCGAAGTCCGCCACCGCATCAGAACTCGGATCCGACCTCGCCGAACTCGCGGATGTCCTGGTCAGCGACTCTCCGCAGCAAGCAGCCGCCTCACCGGAAGGGTGGTTCTCGGCACGGCGAGTGGAGCACTTGGGAGGCGTGATCGCGGGCCACATCCCCGGCCGAGCCGCTGACTCCGACGTCACGCTCTACTGTTCGGCAGGGCTCGCGGGCACCGAGGTGCTGTTGGCGGCAGCGCTCCTTCGCTGATCCACCGGCTCGCCGCGTCGGGCGGGTCAGCGACCTCGTTCTGCCGCCTGCCGGGCGAGCACCAGGTAGGCGCTGGCGGTCCAGGTGTAGGCCCGGTCGCGCAGGCCCACGCCCGTGCGCGCGTCGAAGTTCTCGGCGAAGCCGGATCGCTCGCACAGCGCCAGGAAGCGCGCGCTGATCTCGTCGGCGAGCTCGGTGCGACCCGCGCGGCGCAGGCCGTCTTCGATCAGCACCGTCGAGGGAGCCCAGATCGGGCCGCGCCAGTAGCCGTCGTCGTCGTACTCCTCCGAGTCGAGCAGCTGGGTCGCCGGCCCGAACTCGGTGAGGTGCCGGGCGATGTCGTCGGCGAGCCGGTCGGTGACCTCGCGCGGCAGCAGCTCGGCCGCCACGATCGGCAGCAGATTCAGCAGGCTCCCCGTCTTGCTGACCCGTCCGCCGGCCGCGCCGTGCGCGACGAAGGACTCGCCGTCCCAGAGCTCGGCGAGCAGCGCGGTCGAGATCGCCGCCGCCTCGCCTCGCCACTCGGTCGCGTCGCCGAGGACGAGCTGGTCGGCGATCGTGGCCAGCTCCTCGAGCTGCACGAGCAGGAACGCGGCCAGGTCGGGAGCCTCGATGACCCGATCGCGGTCGAAGGTCGTCGAGTTGTCCCAGCCGCTGTCGTTGCCGTGCTGGTAGTGCGGCAGTACGTGACCCGGCACGCGGCGGAAGTCGAGCCAGAAGCGGGTCGAGCGGGAGAGCTTCGCGTAGACGTCGGCGAGAACCGTCGCGTCGAGCGGCGACTGCGCGCGCAACTGGGCGAGCGTCCAGCCGTGGATCGGCGGCTTCACGAAGTTGTAGAGCACCTCGGAATGGGTGACCGAGTCGGGAAGGCCGCCCGAGGCGTCCTGGTGGTCGAACGGGGTCAGGAACTGGTCCAGCGCCAGCCCGGCGTCGCCCTCCACGAGGGCGAGGGCGTTGAAGCAGTGATCCCAGCTCCAGACCTTGTCCATCCAGTGCTTCGACATCAGCACCGACTCGCGCCGCAGGAACCCCTTGGGAGCGACCGTCGCCGACCAGAGCACGTAGGCGGCCAGCTCGGCGGCCGGAAAACGCTCGCCCCGCCAGCCTGCGATCTCATCGGCGAAGGCGGCGAAGGCGAGCGCCGACGCCGCGACCACCTGGTCGAAGTCGGCCTCGCTCCGATACGGATGCCGCGCCGCCTCGAACTCCTCGATGGCGAGCTCCCAGCCGCCCCCGTCGGTCTCGCTGCCGCGCGCCAGCACCGAACGCTCGCCCTGGCCCAGCGCCTCGGAGCCCTCGATCACCAGCTCCCCGCGGATCGCGGTCACCCGATAGCGCCGGCCGGTCTCGTACGAGGTGAACACGGCCGCCCCGTCGACGGGGTCGCGGAACAGGTAGGTGCCGGTGAAGGGGGTGAGCTCCTCGGCGGCATCCACGATCCGCAGCTCGATGCCGGTCCCGCGCAGGCGGACGATGTCGACGCCCTCGAATGCGGCCTCGATGACGGGGCGACCGGCATCCAGCCATTCCAGTCGCGAGGGGCTCGCGCGGTTCTCGAGCGCCACCCGCTCGCCCGCGCGCTGCGGGATCAGCCGCACCACCGCGTGCATCCCGGTCTGATGGGTGACGAGGTGCAGGTCCTCTCGCGTGGTGTGCAGTGCGACGACGGGCGAGATGTCGAGCCACGAGCCGCGGATGCTGAACGGGATCTGGCGGACATCGAACGACGGATTCGCCGGAACGGGCATGGGGCACCTTCTGTGATCGGGAAGCGGAATGGTGGGGCGGGCGGCCGGCTGGCTAGTCCTTCACGGCACCCGCCGTGACGCCCGCCGCGACGTAGCGCTGGGCGACGACCAGCAGCACCGCGGCAGGAACGGAGGCGACGACGGCGGTCGCCATGATCGCGTTCCAGTCCTGCGTGTTGTTGCCGATGTAGCGGTAGATGCCGATCGTGATCGGCTGCAGCTCGCCGCCGCGGTTGAGGGTCGACGCGAAGATGAAGTCCGACCACGCCCACAGGAAGGTGAACAGCGACACCGTCACCACGGAGTTGCGGCTGACCGGCAGCACGATCGAGCGGAAGGTGCGCCAGGCGTTCGCGCCGTCGATCTTGGCGGCCGACATCAACTCGTCGGGGATGCCCGACATGAAGGCCGTGAAGATCAGTACCCCGAACGGCACGGCGAGCGTCGAGTCGGCGAGCACCAGGCCCGGGATCGTGTTCAGTACACCCCAGTTGTTGAAGATGAGGTAGAACCCCATCGCCATGATGATGCTCGGGATCATCTGCGCGATCAGCAACAGGAAGTTCAGCGCCGTCCCGCCGCGCGGACGCAGCTTGGCCAGGGCGAACGCCGCGGGAGCCGACAGCGTGAGCGTCAGCGCCACGGTCGCGAGCCCGACGATCAGGCTCGTACCGAGGTAGGGAAGCTGCTCACCGATGACCTTGGAGTAGCCGTCGAAGGTCGGATCGAGGGGGAAGAAGTCCGGCGGATCCTTGCGCAACTGCGTCGGCTGCGTGAGCGAGACGTTGATCATCCAGTAGAGCGGGAAGAGCATGAGGGCGGTGAGCAGGACGCCGATCGCCGTGCGCCACCACGCGCGCGATCGCCTCATGCCGTGGCCATCCGTCGCTGCACCCGGATGTAGATCAGGCCGAACACGAAGGCCAGCACGATCAGCAGGTTGCCGACGGCCGCCGCCGGGCTGAGGTCCGGCGACTCGCCGCCGAAGCCGAGCCGGTAGGACCAGATCGCGAAGGTGGTCGAGGCGTTGACCGGGCCGCCCTGGGTCATGATCCAGATGATGTCGAAGACCTTGAGCGTGTAGACGAGGCCGAGCAGGATCGTGATCGCCGACACCGGCCGCAGCAGGGGGAAGGTGATCCGCCAGAAGGTCTGCCAGGCGTTGGCGCCGTCGAGCGAGGCCGCCTCGTAGACGTCCGACGAGATGCCCTGCAGGCCGCTGTAGAGGATCACGAGGTTGAACGGGATGCCGATCCAGATGTTCGCGATCAGCACCGAGACCATGGCCCACTGCGGCGAGGTGAGCCAGTTGATCTGGTGCAGCCCGATGCCCTCGATCAGCGCGTTGACGACGCCCGACTCGCTGTTGAGCATCCAGGCCCAGATGGATGCCGAGACCAGCAGCGGCAGCAGCCACGGCACCAGGAACAGGGCCCGCAGGGTGGCCGCGAGCCGGAAGTTGGTGAAGAAGAAGACCGCGAGCGCGAGGCCGATCGAGAACTGGAACAGGATCGAGACCCCGGTGAAGACGCCGGTGTTGATGAGCGCGGGCAGGAAGGTCGAGCTCTGCACGACGGCGACGTAATTGTCGAACCAGACGAACGGAGCGGTCCCGTCGATGAACGAGCGCAGCGTGTACTGGCGGAAGCTCAGGTCGAGGTTGCGATAGAGCGGGTACGCGTAGAAGACGGCGAGATAGATCACCACGGGCGCGATGAACGCCCACGCGGTCAATTGGGCGGGCCAGCGACGTCTCGCGCGGGCGCGCACCGGAGGGGCGCCGTCCGAACCGGACGCCGCCCCTCCTCGTTCGCCGCGTACAGTCGACCCGAGGGCGGGCTGCAACGCTGACATGGGTGGACTCTCTCTCGTGGGGCGAAGGCTACTTGAGCTTCGCGGCGGCGGCGGTCTGGGCCGTGCTCAGCGCGGCGGACGGAGTCGCCGTTCCCGAGAGAGCCGCCTGGATCGCCGTGTACATCTGCTCCGAGATGACCCCGTACTTGATCCCGAGGTTGTCGGCGGTGCGCGGCTTGGCGTCGCCGACGGCGGTGATCCAGAACTTGAGGGTCGGGTCCGCCGCGAGCTGCGCGTCGGCGCCCGCCTTGGTCGGGGCGACGTAGCCGAGGGCCGTGGCCGCCGTGTCGCCCTTGCTGAGGCATCCGACGATCTTGGCCGAGGTCGCGTAGCGCGAGGTGTCCTTCTGCACCGGGATCGTCATGAACTCACCCCCGGTGGGAGCGGGCGCGGCTCCGCCGTTCTCGGCCGGGATCTGGATCGACTTGTATCCGGCCTTGTCTGCGTCGCCCTTGAACCACGAGCCGTTCTCGGCGAAACCGTACGCGCCGGTCTTGAACTCGTCCCAGCTGGTGCCCTGCGTGTTCTGGATGACCGAGTTGGGGGCGAGGCCCTTCTTCAGCCAGTCGGTCCACAGCGAGAGGGCCGCGTCGGCCGAGCTGGAGTCGAGCTTCGTGAGGTCGGCCTTGGCACCCCAGAACCAGGGGAGGAACTGGAAGCTGCCCTCCTCGGTTCCGACGGCCGAGAAGGTGATGCCCTTCTTGCCCGAGGCGACGACCTTCTGCAGGGCCGCGGTCAGCGAGGCCCAGTCGGTCACCGAGGCGATGTCGACGCCTGCGGCCGACAGCACGGTCGGGTTGTAGTACAGCCCGAGGGTGTTGGCTCCGGTGGGCACGCCGTAGTATTTGCCGTCGATCTCACCGGCGCTGAGGATGTTCTTCGAGATCGATGACACGTCGAAGCCGTTCTGCTTCGTGGTGGTCAGCAGTCCGGCGTCGGCGAGGGTCGACACCTTCGGGTTGTCGACCAGGGCGACGTCGGGCAGGTTGCCGGCCGCCGTCGTGAGGTCTTTGACCGTGTCACCGGTGTTGGATGCCGTGCGCTTGATCGTGACGCCGACCTCGGTGGCGCAGGCGTCGACGGCCTTCGCCCAGGTGGAGCTGGCGTCGCGGTCGGGGTACGGATCCCACAGGGTGTAGGTCCCGCCCTTGGTGCCGGAGCTCGTGGGGCTGGTCGTGCAGGCGGCGAGGCTGCCGACGAGGGCGGCGCTCACGACGAGGGCGCCCACGACGCGCGCCCTTCTTGCTGTGCTGTTCACGATGTTTCCTCTCTGAATCATTCGCAATGTGTTCGGGTGATGCGGGGTCGAACCGGTTCGAACTGCGGCCAGCGTCTGCGCTCCAGGAGAGCGCGGCGCTCAGGCCGTGCTTCCCCGGATTGTGAGTTCCGGTTCGATGAACTTCGCGACCGTCGGCGAGTAGTCGGGGTCGTTGATCCGTCGGACCAGGTGCTGGACCGCTTCGCGGCCCAATTTGTCCGGCGAAGTCTCGACTGCCGTGTACGGCAGAAGGAAGCTCCGTCCGAAGTCTCGTGAATAGAGGCTGACGACCGAGAGGTCGCGAGGAACCTGCACCCCGCGCTCGTGCAGCAGGGCGGGGAGGACGGCGATCGACGCGTCGTTGTGCACGATCAGACCCGTGGCATCGGGGCGCGCGTCGAGGATCGCGTTGAGACTCCGAGAGATCCCCGGCTGCTGCGACTCCCCGTAGTACGGGTAGATCTGGATGCCGTAGCGCGCCGCGCGCTCGACGGCGGCATCCCGGAACCGCCAGCCGTACGCCCCGCCGCGGTCGAAGACGTGCCGAGGCGGCGAGATCAGGATGATCTTGCGGTGGCCGAGCCCGTAGAGGTGGTCGACCAGCATCCGCGCCGCCTCGCCGAAGTCGAGGTCGAAGACATCGACGTCCTGCGTGTCGCGGGGCAGGCCCACGAGGGCGCCCGGCTGACGGGCGGCCCGCAGCGCGTCGAGGCGCGGGTCGTCGTGCGTCACGTCCAGCAGCACGACCCCGTCGACCATGTTCGACGACGTGATGCGCTTGACGGCGCCCGGACCGTCGGCATCCGTGACCATCAGGATGTCGTAGCCCTTCTCGCGGGCGGCCGTCGACACCGCGAGGATGTACTGCAGCATCGCCGGCGGGAACTCGTCGTCGTGGAACTGGAGGAACAGCCCGAGGACCATGGTCTCGGAGGTGGCGAGCGCTCGTGCGCCCGCATTCACGGTGAATCCGAGCCGCTGGATGGCCTCGTCGATGCGGTCGCGGGTCTCGCGCGAGATGGACCGCTTGCCCGACAGCGCATACGAGACGGTGCTGCGCGAGACTCCCGCCTCGCGGGCCACATCACCGATCGTCGCCATCGTCATCCTTGTCGTTGCGGGTCCTGCCGGGGCCACTGTCGAACCGCTTCGATGAAGGTAGCGCGACACCGGTCGATGCGCAACAGGCTCTCGTCGATTCCCTCGACGACGGGGTCAACCGTCACGACGGCTTCGACTCATTCGTACGACGGATCGACATCACACGGGCGCTCTTACCCTGTCGGCCTCGGCAGGCAGCCGGTGCCCTGACTCCGGGGTGTCGCGACGTGCGCCACACGGCCGCGTCGCTCGCGAACCGACGAGAAGGCCCCGAAATCACTGGGATCTCAGGGCCTGAACTCTGCGGAGACGGAGGGATTTGAACCCTCGGAACCCTTGCGGGTTCTCCACCTTAGCAGGGTGGTGCACTCGACCGGACTATGCGACGTCTCCCGGTATTGCCTTGGCAATCATAGCCGGATGCCACCCGCTACTTCGCGCCTCAGCCCTTGTAGGGCACCGAACAGGTGTAGGTCGCCGCTGTCTGCCCCTTCAGGCCCGGAATCACGGTCGATGCGGGAGCCGAGGAGGTGTCGCCCGGCAGGGTCGGCGACGCACTGCCGCTCGGCGACGGCGGCGCGGTGGCTGCCGGCGCGTTGGGATTCGTGGTCGAGCCACCGTGAGCGCCCGTGAGTGCCTGCGAATCGAGGCCGATCGGCTGGTCGGCCTTGATCGCCGCGAACAGGGCGTTCGCCACCGAGGTGAGAGGCTGCACCTTCCCGGCGTAGAGACCTGTGCCCCCTGTCTTTCCCGGGTACTGCACGAAGACGATGTTCTGCAGAGGGATGTTCTTGAGCACCAGGGCGATCGAGACCAGGGTGTCGAGGTGCGTGAAGTTCTGGCTCAGCGTGATGTTCTGGGTGGCGGCCTGCGCGATCGCGTAGAGCTTGCCGAGGTTGTTCAGGGTGTTGTCGCTCTTGATCTTGCGGACGAGGGCCGACAGGAACACCTGCTGCGAGCCGATGCGGCCCAGGTCGCTTCCGTCACCCACCCCGTGGCGACTGCGCAGGAACGCCAAGGCGTCTGCACCCGACAGAGTGTAGTTGCCGGCAGCGGGGAGGTTGAGCCCGCTGTAGGGGTCTTTGACCGGTCCCGTGACGCAGACGTCGACGCCGCCGACGGCATCCGACATCGCGATGACCCCGGTGAAGGTGATCAGACCGGCGAACTGGATGGTGAGGCCGGTGAGGTTCTGCACGACCAGCACGGTGCAGGCCAGACCGCCGTAGGCCAGCGAGTTGTTGATCGGGAGCCCGGCTGCCGCGTTGCCGTTCGGGCACTTCGGGTACGGCACGACCATGTCGCGCGGGAAGCTCACGACGGTGGCGCTCTTCTGGTCCTGGGCGACGTGCATGAGCATCGTCACGTCGTTGAGCGCGCCCTGGTCGGCCTTGATCCCGCCCCCGATGTCACCCTGTCCGGCACGGGTGTCGCTGCCGACCAGCAGGATGTTGAATCCGCCCGTCATGGCGGCGATGTTCGGCGGCGGCCCCTGGGTGTCGGCGGCGATCGTCACCTTCTTGATGTTCGACTGCAGCTGCCAGGCGGCGATCCCCGCCACCGAGACCCCCGCGACAAGAGCGACGGCGAGCGCGCCGCCGACGAGACCGAGCACGGTCTTCCACGCGGCCGACCTCTTCAGGCGCCCGTGACGGGCGACACTGCTGACCTTGGGCGCGCGGTTGGAGCGGTCGCGGAGTTCGCTCATGGCGACACCTCATCTCGTCGTCTCGTCGGGCGGAGCGGAGGGCGTGGGATTCGAACCCACGGGACATCGCTGCCCACCAGTTTTCAAGACTGGCTCCATCGGCCTCTCGGACAGCCCTCCAGGATGACCGAAGCACGAGTGTAACGGATGCCGCCCTGTCAAGCCTGGAAGTGGCGTGCGAGGGCCAGGGCCACCCCGTCCTCCAGATCCGTCGCGGTCCGCGTGTTCGCGGCGGCGAGCACCTCCTCGGGCGCCTGTCCCATCGCGATCCCGACGCCGCCGCCGGCGACCGCCCACTCGAGCATGTCGATGTCGTTGCGGCCGTCGCCCATGACGAGCACTCGCGAGCGGGGGATGCCGAGCACCTCCCGCACGTGCTCGAGACCCGTGGACTTGTTGACGCCCTCGGGGGCGATGTCGAGCCAGGCGGTCCATCCGACGTTGTAGCTCACCTTGTGAAGGCCCATCCGCTCGACCACCGACAGGAAGTCGTCGATCGCGTGATCCGGCGAGATCACCACGACGCGGGTGGCCTGCACGTGCAGCAGCTGTTCGAACGGCACCCGCTCGCGCGAGACCGCGAGCGCCCCCTCGGGAAAGCTGCCGGTGAAGCGGAACACGCCGTCGGCATCCTCGACCGCGAAGCTCGCCTCTTCGAGGTGACCGCGCACGGTCGTGAGCACCTCCGTGGGGTCGAAGGTCTCGACGAAGGCGGGAACGTATCCGAGGGCCGCAGTCGGTTCACGACCGAGCACGATCGCCCCGTTGGCGCAGACGACGAAGTGCGAGCTCAGGCCGAGCCGCTGAAGAACGGGCAGGGTCATCGACACCGACCGGCCCGTCGCGAGCATCACCTCGTGGCCGAGCGACACGGCCCGCCGCACCTCGCGGAGGGTGTCGTCGCCCAGCGAACCGTCCTCCCGCAGCACGGTGCCGTCGATGTCGAGGGCGATGAGCCAGCGCTCCGGTGACGACTGATCACCAGGACGGCGATCAGCGCTGGCCATCGCTCCCCACTCCACCGCGCGGCTCCAATACGTCCAACCCGATGATCGGGCGCAGCACCTCGGGCACGACGACCGAGCCGTCGGGCTGCTGATGGGTCTCGAGGATCGCCACGATCCACCTCGTCGTGGCGAGGGTGCCGTTCAGGGTCGCGACCGGGGCGGTCTTTCCCGAATCGGTGCGGTAGCGGATGTCGAGTCGGCGCGCCTGGTAGGTGGTGCAGTTGCTGGTGCTGGTCAGCTCGCGGTAGGCGTTCTGGGTGGGGACCCAGGCCTCCACGTCGTACTTGCGCGCGGCGCTCGATCCGAGATCCCCGGCGGCGGTGTCGATGACGCGGTAGCTGAGCCCGAGCGATTGGAGCATGCCCTCCTGCAGAGCGAGCAGGCGCTCGTGCTCGGTTTCGGCATCCGCCGGATCGATGTAGCTGAACATCTCGAGCTTCTGGAACTGGTGCACCCGGATGATGCCCCGGGTGTCCTTGCCCGCCGAGCCGGCCTCGCGCCGGTAGCAGGTCGAGATCCCGGCGTAGCGCAGCGGGCCGCCGGACACGTCGACGATCTCGCCCTGGTGGTAACCGGCGAGGGCGACCTCGCTCGTGCCCGTCAGATAGAGGTCGTCCGCCGGGAGGTAGTAGATCTCGTCGGAGTGGGCGCCGAGGAACCCGGTGCCGGCCATGATCTCGGGCCGCACGAGGGTCGGCGTGATGAGCGGGGTGAAGCCGGCGTCGAGCGCGCGCTGCAGGCCGAGCTGGATGAGGGCGAGCTCGAGACGCGCGCCCACCCCCTTCAGGAACGAGAAGCGGGCACCGCTGACCTTCGCGCCGCGCTGCATGTCGATCGCGTCGAGCAACTCACCCAGCTCGAGATGGTCGCGCGGGCCCGAGGGGAACTCGGCCGGATCGAAGCTCCGCGCCTCGCCCACGGCCCGCAGCGTGACGAAGTCGTCTTCGCCGCCCGCCGGCACGCCGTCGATGACGATGTTCTGGAGGGCGCCGACGATCCGCGTGAAGTCGGCCTCGGCATCCGTCACCGCCTGCTGCCTCGCCTTCACCCGGGCGGCGAGGCTCTGCGCCTCGGCCACGAGCTCGGCCTTCTTCTCCTTCGGCGCCGAAGCGACGACCTTGCCGAACGCGTTCTGCTCGGCGCGGTCGGCCTCGAAGGCGGCGATCGCCGCGCGGCGAGCAAGATCGGCGGCGATGGCCTCGTCGACCAGTTCGACCGAGGAGCCCCGCAGCCGTTGCGACTCCCTGACGACATCAGGCTGTTCGCGGAGCAATTGCGGGTCGATCACCCGCTCATTCTAGGGAGCGCAGGGTTAGGCCGATCTCATCCCGCGGGACGACGAGGCCCCCGCCGGCCCGCACTAGCCTGAGGGCATGGCCGACTCTGACATTCGCTCGAAGCGAGCGGCCGTGATCTTCAACCCCACCAAGGTCGACGTGAAGAAGGTCCGGCGAGCCGTGGCGGCTGCCCAGAAGGCAGCCGGCTGGAGCGACGGCCTGTGGCTGTCGACGACCGAGGACGACTTCGGTCGAGGCCAGGCCCAGGCCGCAGTCGCCGAGGGCGTCGACGTCGTGCTCGTCGCGGGTGGCGACGGCACCGTGCGCGCCGTCGCGGAGGGGTTGCGGGGGTCCGCGGTCGCGCTCGCGCTGCTTCCCTCGGGCACCGGCAACGTGCTCGCACGCAACCTCGACATCGCGGTCACCCAGCTCTCGGCATCCGTTCAGACCGCGTTCACGGGCGTCGACCGCGCGATCGACGTCGGCGTGATCGACCTCGCCCGCGTCGACGGCTCGCACGAGGAGCACACCTTCGTCGTGCTGGCCGGGCTCGGCCTCGACGCCAAGATGGTCGCCAACACCCGGCCCGAACTCAAGAAGCGCGTCGGCTGGCTCGCCTACGTCGATGCGATCGCCCGGTCGATGCGCGACAGCGAGAAGATCCGGATGCGGTACCGCGTCGACGGCGGAGAGGAGCGCACCATGAGCGTGCACACGATCCTCGTCGGCAACTGCGGCCTCCTGCCCGGCAACGTGCTGCTGCTGCCCGAGGCCGAGGTCGACGACGGCCTGTTCGACGTCGTGACGCTGCGCCCCGAGGGCTTCGGGGGCTGGGCGCAGATCTGGCTCAAGATCGTCTGGGAGAACGGCGTGCTGCGGCGCAGCAGCGTGGGCCGCAAGGTCGCGGGGCTCGCGCGGGACGTGCGCACGCTGCGTTACCTGCGCGGGCGGCGCATCACCGTGGCGCTCGACCGCCCCGAGGACTTCGAACTCGACGGCGACGAGTTCGGCCTCGTGACCGGGTTCGACGCGTGGGTCGACCCGGCCGCGCTCATCGTTCGGGTGCCCGCGAGTTAGCGATCGGCGCGCTGAGGGCGATCGAGGCCGGGATGGCAAGGGCGGCGAGTAGCGACGACGTGGCCAGGGGCGTGACGAGGACCTGCAGCGAATACGAGGCCTGAAACAAGCGGGTCGACTCGGCTTGCTGCTGTCCGGATCGATCGTCCGTTACGGTGCGTTGACCTTCGTTCAAGAGCTGACCCGCGACAATGAGGCAGCTCACGGTCGCAACGCCCAGGAGCAATGCGAGGAGCGCCAGGCCGACCAGGCGTCGTCGCACGTCAGCGCCGACCGGCCTGGGCGGCGCGCACGACGCCGACCACCATCCAGAGAATCAATCCACAGAACCCGGCGATGATCAGGGCGGGCGGAACCGCGTACTGAGCGATCGCGATGGCCTGCTGCGCCCCGTCGAAGCTGCCTCCGTCGCCGGCGAGTCGCTGTGCAAGCGACCAGACCATCACGCCCGCGGCCGCGAGCATGCTGAGGCTCGCGACCAACAGCACCGTTCGAGCGCGATTGCCGACCACCTCTCCCTGCGGTTCGGCGACGTCGTCGGACGGCTCGTCGGCGAACTCCCGGGGAGCCGGCGGCTGATCCGGCTCGACCGGGCGGGTCTGCGCTTCCGGGTCGGAGATGTGGTGCGGCGGCGACGCGGGCGAGGGTCCCGACGACCGGACCTCGTCCTTCGGTCGCCGCCGCGCCGCCGCGTCCGACTCGCCCCCGGCATACCCGCGCTGGAACCGCGGATCGAACCGCGGGTCGAAGCTCTGGTCGCCGAGGGAATCGCTCACGGCTCGTCCGGCTCCCCCGAGATCAGACCGCGCAACCAGTCGCGGGCGTCGATGAAGACCTCGTCGTCGTAGCGCGAGGTGACCGTCACGGCGACCTTGTCGGCACGCGGATACGAGCCGAGGAACAGCACCTTCGGGCTGAAGCGTTTGAGGCCGAGCAGCGCGTCGGCGACGCGCTCGTCGAGCACGTGCCCGTCGAGGTCGATGACGAAGCGGTAGCGGCCGAGTTCGTCGCCGATCGGCCGGGACTCGAGCAGGCTCAGGTTGACGCCGCGGGTCGCGAACTGCTCGAGCATCTCGACGAGTGCCCCGGGCTGGTCGGTCGGCAGCTCGACGATCACACTGGTCTTGTCTGCTCCGGTGCGCGGCGGGATCGTCGTCGAACTCGTGACGAGCACGAAGCGCGTGACCGCGTTCGGGTTGTCGCCGATGTGCTCGGCGAGCACCGCGACGGCGTGCTCCTTCTCGATCCCGGGCGGGGCGACCGCCGCATCCGCGATCGGGTTGTCGGCGAGCAGTTGCGCCGCGGCCGACACGTTCGACGTCGCCGGCAGGTGCTCGTGCTCGGGCAGGCGGGCGTCGAGCCACAGATGGCATTGTGCGTAGGCGACCGGATGCGCGGCGATGACCCGCACGTCGGCGAGAGTCGTGCCGGGGCGCGCCACGAGCACGAAGTCGACCGGAACCAGGTACTCGCCCGTGATGCGCAGACCCGGGATGTTGGCCAAGGCATCCTGCGTCGCGCTCACGCCCCCCTCGACGCTGTTCTCGATCGCGATCACGGCCCCGATGCTGCGGCCCGTGACGACGTCGTCGAGCGCCTCGCCCACGTTGTTCACGCTACGCCAGACCTGCCCGGCCGCCTCGGGCACCTGCCGCAGGGCCGCCCAGGTGAAGGTGCCGACCGGGCCGAGGTAGCTGTACGTCACGGCGTGGGGCGCAGAGGCGGAGGACCCGGACATGCTGCGAGCCTACCGATGCCGCCCCCGCGGCTCCGTCCCGCCCCCTCCGCATGCCCGCGGCCGCCCCGTGTCCGGCGCCAAATGAAGGAGATCCGGCGGATGCTGGGCGACATCCCCGAGAAGTCGGCAACGGCATCCGGAATCTCCTTCATTTGGCAGGGTCGGGGCATCCGGAATCTCCTCGATCTGGCAGGGGCGGGGGGAGCAAAGGGAGCGCACGGTGGAAGACTGGGCGCATGACGGACCGCGCTGGAACGCCCGCCCAGGAATCCGACCTCATCGATGTGCACGCACTCGTCGAGGCCTACTACCAGAAGGTCCCGGATGTGAACGATCCGGCCCAGAAGGTCGTCTTCGGCACGAGCGGTCACCGCGGTTCGAGCTTCGACGCCGCCTTCAACGAGACCCACATCGCCGCGATCACCCAGGCCATCGTCGAGTACCGCGCCGATCAGGGGATCGGCGGTCCGCTCTTCGTCGGGCGCGACACGCACGGGCTCTCCCGCCCCGCCGAGACCACCGCCCTCGAGGTGCTCGAGGCCAACGGCGTCCACGCCGTGACCGACCAGTACGACGACTACGTGCCGACCCCGGCGCTCAGCCGAGCCATCATCAGCCACAACCGCGCCCTGAAACCGGGAGGTCGCCAGGCCGACGGCATCGTCATCACGCCGAGCCACAATCCGCCCCGCGACGGCGGCTTCAAGTACAACCCGCCGCACGGGGGACCCGCCGACTCCGCCGCTACCAGCTGGATCGCCGACCGCGCCAACGAGCTCATCGCCGATGGCAACCGCGGCGTGCGGCGCAGCGAGCCGAGCGCGGTCGACAGCTACGACTTCCGCGGGCAGTACGTGGGCGACCTGGCGAGCATCCTGAATCTGGATGCCGTCAAGAGCGCCGGCCTGCACCTCGCCGCCGACCCCCTCGGCGGGGCGAGTGTGCACTACTGGCAGCTCATCGCCGAGCGGTACGGCCTCGACCTGACCGTCGTCAATCCGCTCGTCGACCCGCGCTGGCCGTTCATGACGCTGGACTGGGACGAGAAGATCCGAATGGACCCCTCGTCGCCCTCGGTCATGGCATCGACGGTCGCGAAGCTCGACGACTTCCGGCTCATCACCGGCAACGACGCCGACGCCGACCGTCACGGCATCGTCACGCCCGACGGCGGCCTGATGAACCCGAACCACTACCTCGCGGTCGCGATCCAGTACCTGTACACACACCGCGACGGCTGGAGGGACGACGCGGCGATCGGCAAGACCATGGTCTCGAGTTCGATGATCGATCGCGTGGCCGGCTCGCTCGGCCGCCGGCTCTGGGAGGTGCCGGTCGGCTTCAAGTGGTTCGTGCCCGGCCTGATCGACGGATCGGTCGGCTTCGGCGGCGAGGAGAGCGCGGGGGCGAGCTTCCTCCAGCTCGACGGCCAGGTGTGGACCACCGACAAGGACGGCATCCTGCTCGCCCTGCTGGCCAGCGAGATCCTGGCCGTGACCGGCAAGTCGCCGTCGCAGCTCTACTCCGAGCTCACCGCCGAGTTCGGCGCGCCCTCTTACGCGCGCGTGGATGCCGCCGCGAGCAAGGAGCAGAAGGCCCGCCTCGGCCGGTTGAGCGGCGACGACATCACCGCGACGACCCTCGCGGGCGAGCCGATCATCGGCAAGCTCAGCGCCGCACCCGGCAACGGCGCGGCGCTCGGCGGCGTCAAGGTCGAGTCGGAGCACGCCTGGTTCGCGGCCCGCCCGAGCGGCACCGAGGACGTCTACAAGATCTACGCCGAGTCGTTCGTCGGCCCCGAGCACCTCGCCGAGGTGCAGGCCGAGGCGAAGACCATCGTGGATGCCGCCCTCGGCGACTGAGCTCGCATTCCGTCCCGGCGGCCGAGAAGGTCGCCGCCGACCCGGCGCTAGGCCTGAACGTCGACCAGCGTGCCGACCTCGGCCCAGGCGTACAGCTCGGCGAGCACGTCGAGCGCTACGTGCACGCAGCCATGCGAACCCTGGGTCGTGTAGAGCGGGCTGCCGAGAGGGAACTTCTGCCAGGGCGCGTCGTGGAAGCCGTCGCCGCCGTTGAACGGCATCCAGTACGTGACCGGATCGTTCCACCGGCCATTGACGTCGTGTCCGCTCAGCACCGTGTTGCGGATCTTGGCCCTGATGTGAGCGAGGCCGACCGGCGTCGCGTCGTGCACGTTCGTGAGCGCCGACGCTCCGGTCGTCACCGCGCCCTCCACGAACAGCGCGTTGCCCGTGCATGCCCACAGGTGCTGCTGGCTGATGCTGACGTAGATCTCTTTGACACCCGGCGCCGTCGCGGCGCAGACGGCGGGAACCGGCGGGGCTGACGGCGTGGGGGCGGCCACCGGCGTCGGCGTCGTGGAGGGCTTGGGTTCCGCCGCCCGCACGGCACCGCTCAGGGTCGACGCCGGAGACGGCGCGAGCACCAGGACGACCGTGGTGGCGACGGTCGCGAGGATGAGTGCCGACAATGCGACCACAGCAACCCGGCGATATCTCGACATGGCGTCAGCCTACGTCCGCCTCCGCGCAGCTGTAGCCCGTGTCCTTGTACCTGTGTGTTTTCACATGCGGGGTATCAGGGAAAGCGTCAGTGGTCGTCGTCGGACGCGTAGTTCGGCGCCGACGGCAGCCCGAAGAACTGCTCGAGCGTCTGCACGCCGGTGACGTGCATCTCGGTCGCGAGCGCCACGCCGACGTAGCGGAAGTGCCAGGGCTCGTACTCGTACCCGGTCACCGACTCGAGGCCGTCGGGGTAGCGCAGGATGAATCCGTACTTGTAGGAGTTGGCCGCGAGCCACTGCCCCGCGGCGGTCGCGCCGAAGCTCTGGCTCACGGCGGTGTCGATGTCGACGGCCAGCCCGGTCTGGTGCTCGCTGTACCCCGGGCGCGCGCTCTGCCGGTCGGCCTGGGCCTGACCGAGCCGCGAGACCCAGCCGTTGTAGACCGAGACCTGCGTGCCGTAGCTGCGATACGGACTCACGACCGTGTACTGGTCGCCGGTCTGCGCATGGTAGTCGGCGAAGAGTTGCTGCAGGGCGGCGGCGGCCTCCGGGCGCAGCTGGCCTTTCCCTCCGGGGAAGGTGAGGTTCGCCAATGCGGGCGCGTAGTTGACCGGATTCAGGGGGCGCAGCTTGTTGACGACCACCCAGAGGCTCGACGCGTCGTCGTGCGACAGCTGGGACTTGTCGAACGTGGGAGTCGGAGTCGGGGTCGGGGTCGGCGTGGCGCTCGGAGTCGGGGGCAGGCTCAACGTCGACCTCGGGGTCGCGGTCGAACGGTCGCTCGGCGTCAGGACGATGAAAGAGGTGACCGCCCCCGCGACGACGGCCGCGGCCGCCGCGAGGATCACTGCGGTTCGGGCTGCGGGTGTCACTCCCCCAGCATAAGATGACGGAACTTGCGAAAATGCCTGCCGAAGATGTAAGTTTGCAGTCTACGCAAACTTCCCTGGCCACTGTCGACCGCGTCGCGACCCGCCCGACGCCGCAGTGGCCGTTCGTATGTCAATCACCTTCACAGAACGAGGCACCATGTCTGACGCCACCGCTCCCCTCAAGGAGAAGGCTGCTGCGATCGGTGCGGTGATGACCCACCGCCAGATCCTGTTCGTCATCTTCGGCCTGATGGCCGGGATGTTCCTCTCGGCCCTCGACCAGAACGTCGTCGGCACCTCGATCCGCACGATCGCCGACGACCTCGACGGGCTGAGCCAGCAGGCCTGGGTCACCACGGCGTACCTGATCGTCTCGACGATCGCGACCCCGATCTACGGCAAGCTCAGCGACATCTTCGGTCGCCGCCCCCTGTTCATCATCGCGATCTCGGTCTTCCTGGTCGGCTCGATCGCCTCCGGATTCGCCTCCTCGATTCTCGAGCTCGCCGGATTCCGGGCGATCCAGGGCCTTGGCGCGGGCGGACTCATGGCCCTCCCCCTCGCGATCATGGGCGACATGCTCGCTCCGCGGGAGCGGGCGAAGTACCAGGGCTACTTCCTCGCGGTGTTCGGCATCTCGAGCGTCGTCGGCCCCCTCATCGGCGGCCTGTTCGCGGGGGCGCCCGAGATCCTGTTCATCACCGGATGGCGCTGGGTCTTCCTGATCAACATCCCCATCGGCATCATCGCGCTCGCGATCGTGCTGCGCTTCCTGCACCTGCCTCCGCGCAGCGTCAACCGCGGCGTGCGCATCGACTGGTGGGGCGCTTCGACCGTGATCGTGGCCGTGGCCCCCCTGCTGCTGATCGCCGAGCAGGGCCGCGATTGGGGATGGGGTTCGGCCGGCGCGCTCGCCTGCTACATCATCGGCGGCCTCGGCATCGTCGCGTTCATCATCTCCGAGCGCCTCATGGGCGACGACGCGCTGATCCCGCTCAAGCTGTTCAAGAGCCCGACCTTCTCGATGGCGACGATCCTCGGCGTGCTGGTCGGCTTCGGCATGTTCGGTGCGATCTCGACCGTGCCGCTCTACCTGCAGCTGGTGAAGGGCGCGACGCCGACCGAGAGCGGCTTCCAGCTGCTGCCGATGATCCTCGGACTGATGATCTCGTCGATCGTCAGCGGCCAGGTCATCTCGCGCACGGGGCGGTACCGCATCTTCCCGATCATGGGGACGGCGTTCATGGGGCTCGGCTTCCTGGTCTTCACGACGATCAAGGCCGACACCGACTATTGGGTCCTCGCCGGCGCGATGCTTCTGGTGGGACTCGGACTCGGCCAGCTGATGCAGACCCTGACGATCGCGAGCCAGAACGCGGTGGGGCCGCGAGACATCGGGGTCGCCACCTCGTCGTCGACGTTCTTCCGCCAGGTCGGCGGCACGCTCGGCGTCGCGGTGATCTTCTCGGTCGTCTTCAGCGTCGTCGGCAGCTCGATCCAGGCGGCGTTCTCGAAGACCGCGACCCTGAAGGCGGCCCTCGACGCCGCACTCAATCCGGCGATCGCGAACGCTCCCGCGAACAAGGCCATCATGTCGAAGATCTACGACGCGATCGTGAAGCCGGTCATCGCCCAGCTGCCAGCCCAGGTCGACCTGTCGAACACGGCGCAGCGCGCATCCGTCGTCGACAAGATCCTCCCTCAGGTGCAGAAGGCCCTCGAGTCCGGCAGCAAGGCGGGATCGAGCCTCGACAGCAACACGCAGTTCCTCAACGGGGCCAGCCACGCGCTGTCGGCGCCGTTCCTGACCGGCTTCTCGGAGGCGATGGTGAGCGGATTCTGGGTCAGCCTCGTGGTCATCGCGGTGGCCTTCGTGCTGAGCTGGTTCCTCAAGGCGACACCGCTGCGGCAGAAGTCCGCCCTCGAAGAGGTCGCGGATGCCGATGAGGCGATCCTCGCGCAGCAGGCGGCCGCCGAGTTCGGCACCTCGATCGCACCGGACGTGACGACCGGCAACATCGAGGTCGTCGAACCCGCTGGGTCGGGGAGCACCGCGCGCAACTGATCCGCGCGTCGACCACCCGCGAAAAGGGCGCCTCACCAGGACATTCGGTGAGGCGCCCTTTCTGGTGTTGACACGACGGCATCCGGGTGCCTATCGTGGTGCCCGGTTCCGTGAGAGCGCTCCCACGTCACGAGTTTGGGAGCGCTCCCACGGGTCGTCCCCATCCACGCACAAAGGAGTGACAGTGAAACTCTCACGACGTACCCGGGTCGGAGCCGTCATCGCGGCGGCCTCCGCCCTCGCCCTTCTCGCCACCGGCTGTTCCACCGGCGGAGGCGCCGGCGACCAGAAGGTCACCCTGACCCTGGCCACCTTCAACAACTTCGGCTACAGCGACGCCCTCCTCGCCAGCTACCACAAGCTGCACCCCAACGTGACGATCGTCCAGAAGGTCGCCAAGACCTCCGACGACGCGCAGACCAACCTCTTCACCAAGCTCGCCGCCGGCAGCGGTCTCTCCGACATCGAGGCCGTCGACGGCGACTGGATGCCGAAGGTCAAGCAGTATCCCCAGCTCTTCGTCGACCTGGCCTCCTCCGACAACAAGGGCCGCTACGCGGCCTGGAAGACCGCGGGCGGCACGGCCGGCAAGAAGCTCATCGGCCTCGGCACCGACATCGGGCCCGAGGCGATCTGCTACCGCGCCGACCTGTTCAAGGCTGCGGGTCTGCCGACCGATCCCGCCGCGGTCGCCAAGCTGCTGACCGGCGGCTGGGACACCTACTACTCGGTCGGTCAGAAGTTCACGGCCGCCAAGACCGGCGCCGCCTGGTTCGACTCCGCGGGCGCGACCTTCCAGGGGCTCGCCAACCAGTACGCCAACTTCTTCGAGAAGAACGACGGAACCGTCATCGCGACGACCAACCCCGACGTGAAGGCCGCCTTCCAGTCGGTGCTCGCCGCGAGCGCGACCGAATCGGCCCACCTGCAGGAGTGGACGGATGACTGGGCCGGCGGCATGGCGAACGGCAAGTTCGCGACCATGCTCTGCCCGCCGTGGATGATGGGCGTGATCCAGGGCGACAGCCCCAAGGTCACCGACTGGAACATCGCCAATGTCTTCCCGAACGGCGGCGGCAACTGGGGTGGTTCCTACCTCCTCGTCCCGACTCAGGGCAAGCACACGGCCGAGGCCAAGGCCTTCACCGACTGGCTGACCGCACCCGCCCAGCAGATCTCGGCGTTCAAGACGGCCGGCAACTTCCCGAGCCAGACGGCCGCCTACTCCGACCCCGCGCTGAAGACGGCGACCAACGCCTTCTTCAACAACGCACCGATCGGCACCCTGTTCGCCGACCGCGCGGACGCCTTCGCCAAGGCGGGCGTGATCCCGTTCAAGGGCGTCAAGTACGGAGCCATCATGGGCGCCGTGCAGAACGGCCTGACCCGGGTCGAGCAGGGTCAGCAGTCGGTCGACGCCTCCTGGGCCCAGGTGGTCTCGGACATCAAGGCTCTGAGCTAAGCAGATGCACACGGGCCGGGTCGCCACGCCAGGCGGCCCGGCCCCGTGCGTCAAGGCCCACCCGCCCGAGACACCAGGGATCCTGAAGCCATGACAACATCCAGCCTGCGGGACGCGCCGAGTCCCGCCAGGAGCCCGCGGCGCATCGCGCTCGGCCATCGCCTGGCCCGATGGGACATCAAGGTCTCGCCCTACCTCTACATCTCGCCCTTCTTCATCCTGTTCGCGGTCGTCGGCCTGTTCCCGCTCGTCTACACCGGTTACATCGCACTGCTGAAGTTCGACCCGATCCTGCACACCGGCACCTTCGTCGGCTTCGACAACTTCGTCTGGGTCTTCCAGCAGCGCCAGTTCTGGATCGCGTTGCGCAACACGCTCACGATCTTCCTGCTCTCGGCGGTGCCCCAGATCGTCATCGCGCTGGCCCTCGCCGCGGTGCTCGACTCCAACATCAAGGCCAAGACCTTCTGGCGGATGGGCGTGCTGCTGCCCTACATCGTGATGCCGGTCGCGGTCGCGCTGATCTTCAGCAAGCTCTTCAGCGACAACTACGGGCTCGTCAACCACCTGTTGTCGCTCGTCGGCATCCCGGCCGTGCACTGGCACACCGATACGCTGCCCGCGCAGATCGCCATCGCGACGATGGTCAACTTCCGCTGGACCGGGTACAACGCGCTGATCCTCCTGGCCGGGATGCAGGCGATCCCGCGCGACCTCTACGAGCAGGCCAGCATCGACGGAGCCGGACGGTTCCGCCGCTTCTTCTCGATCACGATCCCGCAACTGCGCCCGACGCTGATCTTCGTGATCATCACCGCGACGATCGGCGGCCTGCAGATCTTCGACGAGCCGCAGCTGTACGACGTCAGCACGGTCGTGCCGGGTGGCGCGAACCAGCAATGGCTCACGATGACCGTGTACCTGCACAACGTCGGCTGGTTCCAGGACGGCTCGTTCGGCCGTGCCGCCGCCGTGGCCTGGCTGCTGTTCCTGCTGATCGTGCTGATCGGACTCATCAACCTGGCGATCACCCGCCGGATCGCCGGCAACGACAGCAAGAGGCTCTCATGACCACGACCACCACGACCACAGCCGCCTCCGGCCGCCCGGCCGCGCGCCGCCGGGGCCGGGGCAGCGCCGACGCCGCGTCGAGGCCGGGATTCCTGGGCTACGGCCTGCTCATCGCGACGCTGCTGGGCGCGATCCTGCCGCTGTACTGGGCCTTCCTGATCGCGAGCGGCGACTCCTCCAGCCTCAACAACGTGAACCTGCCCTGGTGGCCGGGCGGCAACTTCCTCGCCAATGCGATCAAGGTCGTCACCAACGAGCGCGTGTCGTTCTGGAAGGCGGTCGGCAACAGCCTCATCGTCTCGACGGTGGTCGCGGCATCCGTCGTCTTCTTCTCGACCCTCGCCGGCTACGCCTTCGCCAAGCTGCGCTTCCGGGGGCGGCGCGGGCTGTTCGTGTTCGTGATCGCCACGACGGCCGTGCCCACCCAGCTGGGCGTCGTCCCGCTGTTCATCGTGATGTCGCAGCTGGGCTGGACCGGCACGCTCGGTGCGGTCATCGTGCCCGGGCTCGTCACCGCGTTCGGGGTGTTCTGGATGACCCAGTACCTGAGCACGGCGCTTCCCGACGAGCTCATCGAGGCCGGCCGCATCGACGGCGCGAGCATGATCAAGACCTTCTGGTACATCGGCTTCCCCTCCGCGCGGCCGGCGGCGGCGATGCTGGGGCTGTTCACCTTCATCGCGACCTGGACCAACTTCTTCTGGCCCTTCATCGTGCTCGACCCGAGCAATCCGACCCTCCCGGTGGCGCTGTCGCAGCTGCAGGCCAACTACTTCGTCGACTACTCGATCGTGCTGGCCGGGGTGCTGCTGGCCACCCTGCCGCTGCTCGTGCTGTTCATCGTCGCGGGACGCCAGCTGGTCGCCGGGATCATGCAGGGAGCGGTCAAGGGATGACCGACGCGACCATCGAGCGGGGAGCACCGGATCCCGGCGGGCTCGGCGGCCGGCGCTCGTTCCCGCAGGACTTCCTGTTCGGCGTCGCGACCGCGGCGTACCAGATCGAGGGAGCCGCTCACGAGGACGGCCGCACCGACTCGATCTGGGACGTGTTCAGCCGCATCCCCGGCGCCGTGGTCGACGGCGACGACGGCGAGGTGGCCTGCGACCACTACCACCGGTTCCGCGACGACGTCGCCCTGATGGCAGACCTCGGTCTGCAGACCTACCGCTTCTCGACCTCCTGGGCGCGGGTGCGCCCCGACGGCGGCGCGACGAATCCGCTCGGCCTCGACTTCTACTCCCGTCTCGTCGATGAGCTGCTCGATCACGGCATCAAGCCCTGGCTGACCCTCTACCACTGGGACCTGCCCCAGGCGCTCGAGCTCGACGGCGGGTGGACGAACCGCGACACCGCGCTGCGGTTCGCCGAGTACGCGCTCGACGTGCACGACCGCCTCGGCGATCGGGTCAGCGCGTGGACGACGCTCAACGAGCCGTGGTGCTCGTCGTTCCTCGGCTACACGGGCGGCGAGCACGCGCCGGGGCGGCAGGAGCCGGCCGCAGGGCTGGCCGCGGCCCATCACCTCCTGCTCGGGCACGGTCTTGTCGTCGAGGAGCTGCGGGCGCGAGACTCGTCGCTGCAGCTCGGGATCACGCTCAACCTCTCGGTCGTCGATCCCGTGGATGCCACCGACCCCGCCGATGTCGACGCCGCCCGGCGCATCGACGGTCAGTTCAACCGGGTGTTCCTCGATCCGATCTTCCGCGGCGAGTACCCCGCCGACGTGCTCGGCGACGTCGAGCGGTACGGACTCGAGGCGCACATCCGCGCCGGCGACCTCGCCACGATCTCGAGCCCGATCGACAGCCTGGGGGTGAACTACTACCACGGCGACTACGTCAGCGGGCATCCCCCCGCCTCGGCGGTCACGACGGCCGCCCCGAGCGCCCGGCCCAAGCGCTCGCCGTTCCCGGCGGCCGAGGGGGTGTTCTGGCATCCGCAGGGTCTGCCCGAGACGGCGATGGGGTGGGCGATCCAGCCCGAGGGGCTCACCCGGCTGCTGCGGCGCGTGCACGACGAGTACACCCGCGGCGAGGTGCGGCTCTACGTCACCGAGAACGGGGCCGCCTTCGCGGATGTCGTCGCCCCCGACGGCAGCGTGCACGACACCGGGCGGGTGGCGTTCCTGCGCGAACACCTCGACGCCATCCTCGATGCCATCGACGGCGGGGTCGCGATCGGCGGCTACTTCTACTGGTCGCTCATGGACAACTTCGAGTGGGCGTGGGGCTACGACAAGCGCTTCGGCCTGGTGCGCGTCGACTACGACACCCAGCGCCGCTCCCTGAAGGACAGCGCCCTGGCCTACCGCGGGATCATCATCGACCGCGCACTCTGAGATGATGATGCTCCGGCGGCGGAAGGATGGCACGACATGAACGCGGATGTCGTGAGCGCCGGCCAGCGGACCAACCGCCCGCAACCGACCCTCGAGATGGTGGCCGCCGCCGCGGGCGTCTCGCGGTCGACGGTCTCACGCGTCGTCAACGACTCGCCGAAGGTGACCCCGGAGGCCGTCGCCGCCGTCAAGGCCGCCATCGAGAAGCTCGGCTACGTGCCCAATCGGGCGGCGCGGATCCTGGCGAGCCGCCGCACCTTCTCGGTGGCGCTCGTGATCCCCGAGAACACCGCCAAGTTCTTCGCCGACCCCTACTTCGCCGCCGTCATCCAGGGCGTCGCGATGCACCTGTCGAGCACCGAGTACACCCTGAGCCTGCTGATCGCGCCCGAGAAGGATGCCGAGAAGACCCGCCGCTATCTCACGGCGGGCAACGTCGACGGGGCGATCATCCTCTCCCATCACAGCGACGACCATGCCTACGTGCTGCTGTCGCAGTCGATCCCCGTGGTGTTCGGCGGCCGCCCGATGAACCAGGACGGACCGGGCGCCTCCTACGTCGACGTCGACAACGTCGAGGCGGCCCGAGCGATGGCGGCCCACCTGATCGCGCACGGGCGTCGGCACCTGGCCACGATCGCCGGTCCCCGCAACATGTCGGCGGGAATCGACCGGCTGGTCGGCTGGCGTCTGGCTCTGGCCGACGCCGGTCTCGGCTCCGAGCTGATCGAGTTCGGCGACTTCAGTCCGGCCAGCGGGGCCGAGGCGATGCGACGCCTGCTCGAGCGGGGGGAACCGATCGATGGGCTTTTCGCGGCCAGCGCGCAGATGGCATCCGGCGCCATGGGCGTGCTGCGCGAGCACGGTCTCGAGGTGCCGCGCGATCTCGGCGTCGTGACCTTCGACGACGACTACTTCGCGCAGAGCGCGCAGCCTCCGCTCACGACGGTCGCCCAGCCCACGGTCGAGGTCGGCAAACGGATGGCGGCCGTACTGCTGCGGGCGATCGCCGGGGAGGACGTGCCGGCGATCACGATGATGCCGATCGAGATCATCGAGCGCGACTCGGCCTGAGCGGCGGCTCCCTGCGCGAAGCGACCCGAGTCGGTAGCGTCGAAGCATGACCGCCGACTCCGCGTCCCCCGAGTCCCCCGACGAGCTCACGATCGTGCACGACGAGGCGAACAGCCGCTATGTGCTGATGCGCCACGGCACCGAACTGGGCGAGACCGTCTACGCCCGGCCGAAGCCGGGGGTCATCGAGTTCCTGCACACCGGGATCAACCCGTCACAGCAGGAGCACGGCCTCGGGTCCCGGCTCGCGGCGGGCGCACTCGACGACGTCCGCGCCACCTCGAACGACCGGGTCGTGGCGCTGTGCCCGTTCATCCGGGCGTTCATCCAGAGGCATCCCGACTACGCCGACCTGACGCGCCGCTGACCGCGCGCCCGCGCCGATCTCTCGGCGACTACCGGGTGCGCCCGCTCACGTCGATGCGCACCGAGCCCTTGTAGATGTCCTTGTCGCCGTCACCCGCGACCGGGGCGGGGGCCGGCAGCATGGTCTGGCGATCCTGCTCGAGCTGGGTCTCGTAGCGGGTCGGGTGGAACACCTCGTCGCCGATTCCCGCGAGGCCCGAACCGCTTCCGCCGCTCGTGGTGCTCTTGTTCGACAGGTCGATCCAACCCAGGAACTGGGCCAGCACGCCCAGTCCGATGAGCACCACCAGGATGCCCGCGAAGATCAGCCAATCCACGTGAGCCACCCTACGTCGCTCTGCTCGCGACCGACGTCATCCTCAGGGATGAGATTCCGTCACGTGCGGAACCGCGTCCGGAGCCGGCCTCCGGTCGCCGTCGCCCCCCTGCATCCGCGCCGCCCGATCCCCGCGCTCGGTCGCGGCGCCCGGTCGCGGCACCACCGTCACGGCACGCGGTACAGCCACTCCTCGGTGCCGAACTTGTCGGTGACGAGCCGCTCGGCCGCCGCATACTCGGCGGGGGTGATCTCATCGTCCTGCAGACCGTGCAGCATGCGGAAGGTCTCGACCATGCGGTCGATGATCTCGGCGCGCGGCAATCCGGTCTGGCTGCGCAGCGGGTCGACCCGCTTGTTGGCGCTCTTGGTGCCCTTGTCGCTCATCTTCTCGCGGCCGATCCGCAGCACCTGCACCATCTTGTCGGCATCCATGTCGTAGCTCATCGTGACGTGGTGCAGCACGCCGCCGTTGCCGAGCCGCTTCTGGGCGGCGCCGCCGATCTTGCCGCTCGGGCTCGCGATGTCGTTCAGCGGCTGATAGCTCGCCTCGATGCCGAGGCTCCTGAGGGCGATGATGACCCACTCGTCGAAGAAGGCGTAGCTGTCGGCGAAGCTCATGCCCTGCACGAGCTCGACCGGTGCGTACAGCGAGTAGGTGACGACGGCCCCGGCATCCATGAACATCGCCCCGCCACCGCTGATGCGACGCACGACGTCGAAGCCGTACTTGGCCGCATTCTCGGGGTCCACCTCGTTCTTGACCGACTGGAAGCTGCCGATCACGACCGCCGGCTCGTTCCACTCCCAGATGCGCAGGGTCGGCTTGCGGCGGCCGTCGCCGACCTCCTCGGCCAGCACCTGGTCGAGGGCGAGGTGCATCCGCGGGCTGAGGGGACCCGGATGCACGAGCTGCCATTCGTAGTCGCTCCAGCTCGTGGCCTTCTGCAGCGCCCGCCGGATCGCGGTCGCGACCGAGTCGGGCGAGAACCCCAGCAGCGTGGCGTCGGGGGGCAACGCGGCCTCGACGGCGCGGGAGAACGTCTTGGCATCGGAGTCGACGGCGAGTCCGTTGACTCCGGCGTTGATCGCATCGAGAGCCTCGTCGGGCTCGAGGAAGAAGTCACCGGCGAGCCGGAAGTCGGCGATCCGCCCGTCGACCACGTCCAGATCGACCACGACCAGCTTGCCGCCGGGAACCTTGAACTCACCGTGCATGGGTCGAGCCTATTTGGCGCCGCCTCCGACGTGCTGGTCGAGCCAGCGGACCAGGTCGGCCACGACCTCGTCGCGATTGGTCTCGTTGTACACCTCGTGCCGCGCGCCCGGGTAGATCTCGACCGTGACGTCGCTCAGGCCGCCGCGGCGGCGGTACGCCTCGGCCAGCAGCTCGACGCTGCGCGGTCCGCCGAGCGGATCCTCGCTGCCGATCTGGATCAGCAGCGGCAGATCGCGGGCGAGCCTGGTGGGCCGGCCGAGCAGCCGCATGCCGTCGGCGAGCCCGAAGAGCTTGGCCGCCTGGGCGTCGAAGGTCAGCGGATCGCGGGTGAAGGCGATCGCGACCGCAGGGTCGCGGCTCAGCCACTCGGCGCCGGTCGAGCCGAGATCACGGAACCGCTTGTTCAGGGCGCCGGAGTTCATGTGCAGCAGGGTGCGGTACGGCGTGCCGCTCAGCACCGCGGCGTCGTAGTCGTCGGCATGGGCGTTGAGGATCATCTGCGCGAAGATCGAGCCGAGGCTGTGCCCGAGCAGCACGAGCGGCAGCTGCGGATTCTCGCTTCGGGCGATCGCGGACAGCCGCCGAACCCCCTCGACCGTCGCCCGCACGCCGCCCGGGCCGAGGCGGCCGAGCCGGCCGAGATCGCCGCCGTACTGCTGCACCCCCGTCTCGCCGTGGCCGCGCAGGTCGCCGGCGTAGATCGTGTACCCGGCCGCGACGAGTTCGTGGGCGAGCCGCTCGTAGCGGGTGGCGTACTCGCCGAGCCCGTGCACGAGATGGATGACGGCCTTCGGCGCCGCCGCCCGCCAGACGTAGTAGTGGATCGCGATGCCCTCGGCATCCACATAGCTTTCGTCGCTGCGGGCGACCGGGAACGTCGGCATCGAGCCTCCTTGCTCGGCTCATTCTAGGGTCGGGAGGCAGGCTGGTCCGGGTCGAGGACCGTTGAATTAGCCATGCTAATGAGTTAGGCTAACGATCGTGGATGAGGCGAACGACGAGCAGCTGCGGATCCTGCTGCAGCGGGTCGCCCGCCGCATCCGCAACAACCGAGCCGACGGCGCGATGAGCGACAGCCAGCTCGGCGTGCTCTTCCAACTGGAGAAGGCGTCGTCGACCCCGAGCCGGCTCGCCGAGCACGAGCGGGTCAGCCCGCCCTCGATGAACCGCACCCTCAACACCCTCGAGAACGCCGGACTCGTCGCGCGGTCGGTCTCGCCCGACGACGCCCGCAAAGTGCTCGTGACGATCACGCCGGCGGGAACCGGGCTCATCGCCGAGACGCGGCGCCTGCGCACCGCCTGGTTCACCCGGCAGCTGGCCGAGCTCAGCGCCGCGGAACGCACCGCACTCGAGGCGGTGATCCCGGTGCTGCGACGCATCGCGGAGTCGTGAGGCCGGCGCTGTCGTGAGCTCGGCCTTCCGCTCCCTCGGGATCTTCAACTACCGCCTCTGGTTCGCCGGCGTGACGGTGTCGAACGTCGGCACCTGGATGCAGCGCACCGCCCAGGACTGGGTCGTGCTGACCGAACTCACCCACAACGACGCCGGTGCGGTCGGTGTCACGATGGCGCTCCAGTTCGGACCGCAGCTCGTGCTGGTGCCGATCACGGGCCTCGTCGCCGACCGCATGGATCCGCGCAGGCTGCTGATGATCACCCAGGGCGCGATGGGCGCGATGGGGCTCGGGCTCGGCATCCTGACCCTGACCGGGGTGCTCCAGCTCTGGATGATGTTCCTGTTCGCGCTCGCTCTCGGCGTCGCGGCGGCCTTCGACGCCCCGGTGCGGCAGACCTTCGTCGGCTCGCTGGTGCCGCAGGGCTTCCTCTCCAACGCGGTCGGCCTCAACGCGACCTCGTTCAACACCGCGCGCCTGATCGGCCCGGCCGTCGCCGGGCTGCTGATCGCCGGGGTCGGATCGGGCTGGGTCTTCCTGACCAACGCCCTCACCTTCGGTGCCACGATGCTCGCGCTGGCCGGACTGCGCACCTCGGAGCTGGCGCCGCGCACCGGGATCGCGAAACGGCGAGGGCAGATCCGGGCCGGACTCGCCTACGTGCGCGGGCGGCCCGACCTCATGGTGCTCTTCCTCATGGTGTTCCTGATGGGCACGCTGGGCCTCAACTTCCCGATCTTCGCGTCGACGATGGCGAGCACGACCTTCCATCAGGGCGCGGGCGAGTTCGGCATCCTGTCGTCGGCGTTCGCGGTCGGCTCGGTCGTGGGGGCGCTGCTGGCGGCGCGGCGCGAGAAGCCGCGGTTCCGCACGGTCGGGCTCTCGGGCGCCGGCTTCGGATTCGCCCTCATCGCGGCCGCCCTGATGCCGAGCTACCTGAGCTTCGGGCTCGTGCTCCCCCTGGTCGGGATCACCTCGATCACGATGCTCAACAATGCGAACGCCTACGTGCAGACCACGACGCCGCCCGAGCTGCGCGGTCGCGTCATGTCGCTCTACATGGCGATCTTCATGGGCGGCACCCCGATCGGCGCGCCCTTGATCGGCTGGGTCGCGAACGTCTACGGGCCGCGCTGGGGTCTCATCGTGGGCGCCTTCGGCGGGCTGCTCGCCGCGCTCGTCGCCCTCGTCTGGTGGACCCGCTCGCACAAGGTGCGCATCCGCTACCCCCACGAGGGATGGATGCCGTTCGGCCTCGAGGTCACCGACGACCGCGACCTCGCCACAACCGAGATCGCCGTCATCGAGACCGAGGCGCAGAAGGGCTGAGTCTCAGGACTCGCGGGTGATCTCCACCGTGACGAACAGCTTGCTCGCGTAGGGACCGGCGTACACGCCGCGCAGCGGCGCGACGTCGTTGTAGTCGCGGCCGCGGCCGACCGAGACGTGGCGGTCGCCGATCTCCATCAGGTTGGTCGGGTCGAAGCCGCGCCAGTCGCCGCAGAACCACTCGACCCAGGCGTGCGACTCGCCGGCGACCGTCTCGCCGATCGCGGCATCCGGTTTCGGATGCAGGTAGCCGCTGACGTAACGGGCCGGGATGCCGATCGAGCGCAGCGCCCCGATCGCCAGATGGGTGATGTCCTGGCAGACGCCCTTGCCCTTGTCCCATGCCTCGCGCGCGGTCGTGTAGACGCTCGTCGAGCCCGGCATGTACTGGATGCGGCGGCCGATCTGCTCGCAGACGGCGAGCGCGGTCGCGCAGGGCGACTCCGACTCCGCCAGCGCGGTGCGGGCGATCTCGACGACCTCCTCCGGCGGAGCGGTCAGGCGGGTCTGCGCGAGCTGCTCGACGTACTCTGTGGCGCGCTCGATCGTGTCGGCCAGGGCCTCCCAGCCGACCCGGTGCTCCGGATGCTCGCGCGGCCGCACCTCGACGAGGCTCGTCGCGGTCAGCGACAGTTCGCGATGCGGGGTCAGGATCTCGAACGACGAGACCCGCGTGCCCCAGTAGTCGGTGTAGGAGTGGTGGCCCGAGATCGGCAGGATCTCGAGGTTGGAGTACAGCACCAGCTGGCTGTCGGCGCTCATCGGCAGCATCCGCGCCTCGTTGTACGAGGCCGTCACCTCGCCGTCGTAGTGGAAGCCGGTCACATGCCGGATGCGCAGCCGGTTCACGTGTTCTCGCCCATCCAGCTCGGGGCGGCGTTGGTCGGGAAGTAGCGCTGACGGATCGCCTCGCTCGCGGCGCTCGTCGCGGATTGCACGTTGTCCATGTGGGTCGGGAGGTCCTCGATGATGTCGGCGATCGGACGGTACTCGAGCTCGCTGCGGATCTGCCCGAGCAGTCGCTGCGCCTGATCGGTCACCCCGACCCGATCGCTGCGCGGCCCGAGCTCGCGCAGGCACTGCTCGGCGCGGCTCACCGAGAACAGGATGCTGCGCGGGAACAGCCGGTCGAGCAGCAGGAACTCGGCGGCGTTGCGCGCGCTGGGCACCCCGCGGTAGGTGCGCAGATAGGCCTCGTACGCCCCGACCGAGCGCAGGATCGTCGTCCACGACGGACCGGATGCCTCGGTGAGCGATCGCGTCGCGAGCAGCCGCGCGGTCATGTCGGCGCGTTCGATCGAGCGGCCGAGGGTGAAGAAGCTCCACGCCTCGTCGCGGCTGGTCGCCGACTCGATGATGCCCACGGCGAGCGCGGCCCGCTCGCGGACCCAGCCGAAGAACTCGTGCACCTTGTCGGTCGCGACCTTGCGCGGCATGCGGGCCCTCGTGGTGTTGAGCACCTCCCACAGCTCGGTGCTGACGACCTCGCGCGCGCGCCGCGCGTTCTCGCGCGCGGCCACGAGGGAGTAGGCGATCGACGCCGGCTGATTGCGGTCGACGGCGAGCAGGGCGAGCACGTCGGCCCGCGTGACGTCGGTGTCGTCGTCGACCTCCGTTCCCATGACGCTCAGCAGCGAGCGGCAGGCGAGGTTCTCTTCGATCCACGGGTCTTCGAGCAGCAGCTGCAGGTGCACGTCGAGGATGCGCGCCGTGCCGTCGCTGCGCTCGATGTAGCGCCCGATCCAGAACAGGCTCTCGGCGATCCGCGAGAGCATCACGACGCTCCGCTCTGCTGTTGTTGCTGCTGCTGGTCCTGGCGCGGGGAGTCCTGCGGGCTCTGGTCGACGTGATGGCCGTCGACGATGATCGGGATCGAGGTCGTCACGGCCGCCTGGTCGGCGACGAGGCCCTGGATGTTGTGGTCGCTCGTGTGCAGCGGCTCGTGCCCCACGATCCAGGTGTCCTTCGAACCGCCGCCCTGCGAGCTGTTGACGACGAGCTGCCCTTCGGGCAGCGCGACGCGCGTCAGGCCGCCCGGCAGCACCCAGACATCCGTTCCGTCGTTGACGGCGAAGGGACGCAGGTCGGCATGCCGCGGGCGCATCCCCTCGTCGACGAGGGTCGGGATGGTCGACAGCTGCACGACCGGTTGCGCGATCCAGCCGCGGGGATCGCGCCGCAGCTGCGCGGCGAGGTCGTCGAGCTGCTGCGGGCTCGCATCCGGGCCCACGACGAGGCCCTTGCCGCCCGACCCGTCGACGGGCTTGACCACGAGCTCGTCGAGACGGTCGAGCACCTCCTCGAGCGCGCCGGGCTCCTCGAGGCGCCAGGTGTCGACGTTGGCGATGATCGGGTCCTCCGAGAGGAAGTACCGGATCAGATCGGGCATGTAGGTGTAGACGAGCTTGTCGTCGGCGACCCCGTTGCCCACTGCATTGGCGATCGTCACGTTGCCGAGCCGGGAGGCCAGCATGAGCCCGGGCGAGCCGAGCATGGAGTCGGCCCGGAACTGCAGCGGATCGAGGAACTCGTCGTCGACCCGGCGGTAGATCACGTCGACCCGCGTCGGACCCGCGGTCGTGCGCATCCACACCTTGCCGCCCGAGCAGAACAGGTCCCGGCCCTCGACGAGTTCGACCCCCATCAGCCGGGCGAGCAGGGTGTGCTCGAAGTACGCGGAGTTGTACACCCCGGGGGTGAGCACGACGATCGTCGGGTCGTCGACGCCGTCGGGGGCGGATGCCCGTAGGGACTGCAGCAGGCGCTGCGGGTAGTCGCCCACCGGGCGCACACGCATCGACATGAACAACTCGGGCAGCGTCTGCGCCATGACCCGGCGGTTCGAGATGACGTAGCTCACGCCGCTCGGCACCCGCACGTTGTCTTCGAGCACCCGCCAGGTGCCCTTCTCATCGCGGATCAGGTCGATGCCCGAGACGTGGATGCGCACGCCGTTCGCGCTGACGATCCCCGCGGCCTCGCGGTGGAAATGGCTCGACGAGCTGATCAGCCGCGCCGGGATGACCCCGTCGGTCACGGCCCGCTGCGGACCGTACACGTCGGCCAGGAACGCCTCGAGCGCCCGCACCCGCTGCTTCACGCCGGCCTCGACGACCGCCCACTCGGACTGGTCGATCACGCGGGGCACGGCGTCGAGCGGGAACGGCCGCTCCTCCCCGGCGAAGTCGAAGGTCACGCCTTGGGCCAGGTACGAGCTGGCGAGCGCTTCGGTGCGCCCGCGGAGCTCCTCCTGCGTCATCCGCGCGAGGGCGGTGTGGATCTCCTTGTAGGCACCCCGGGCGCTGCGCGCGTCGGCCGCCATCGGGTCCGCGAACATCTCATCCCAGGCCGGGGCCCCACGTCGCGTCGTCGCGACGGAGCCGTAACCGTCGAAAAGGTCGCCCATGAAGCGAGCCTAGTGAGCGGATGTTGCTGTCTCGTTTCGCGAGCCTCCGGCCGCCGTCGATGCACGCACCACCAGTTCGGGCTGAAAGACCACCTGACGTGGGGCAAGCCCCGGATCACGAGCCTCCTCGATCAGAAGCTGCACCGCCGTGCGCCCGATCAGCTGGCTCGGCTGCCGGATCGACGACAGCGGAACCACGGCGGCGCTCGCGAAGTCGATGTCGTCGAAGCCGATCAGGGCGATGTCGTCGGGCACGCGCACCGACCCCTGCATCACGAGAGCCTGGAGCAGGCCGGTGGCCACGAGGTCGTTGGCGGCGAAGACGGCATCCGGGCGCTCCGCAGCGGGTCTCGCGAGCAGGGCCTCCCCCGCCCGCCGGCCCTCGAGCACGCTCAAGGCGCTCAGCTCGACGACCTCGAGGCGGGCATCCGGTTGCGCCTCGACGGCCGCGCGCGCGCCGACCAGGCGATCGGCCACCTGGCGGATGTCGAGGGGGCCGCCGACGAAGGCGATCCGGCGGCGGCCGATGTCGAGCAGGTGCCGCGCGGCGAGCCGGCCGCCGGCCACGTCATCCACCGAGACCGAGCTGAAGCCGCCGTCCGGGCTCATCCGGTCGACGAGCACGGCGGGGGTGCCGCGGCTGCGCAGGCGGGCCAGGCGCGGCCCGACATCGCCGTAGGGAGAGATGAGCACCCCGTGCACGCGCTGCTCCTCGAACAGGTCCAGGTATGCCGCCTCGCGCTCGACGCTCTCGTCGCTGTTGCCGAGGATGACCGAGAGCGAATGCATCGCCGCCTCGTCCTCGACGCCCCGGGCGACATCGGTGAAGAAGGGGTTGCGCACGTCGAGCACCACGAGACCGATCGTCGTGCTGCGACCGGCCCGCAGCTGCCTCGCGGCGTCGTTGCGCACGTAGCCGAGTTCCTCGATCGCGGCGTGCACCCGCTCCACGGATCTCGGGGAGACCCTCGCCGGGCTGTTGAGCACGTTCGAGACCGTGCCCACCGAGACGCCGGCCCGCTCGGCCACATCGCGGATGCTGACGGTCGCCATGCCTTCCACCTCCCTGAATCGCTCCATCGTGGCACGGCACGGGAACCGTTAGTGCTCTACTGGGGGGATGCTCGATCGCGCCCTCCTCGAACCCGTCACCATCGGCACCTCCGGGCTCGGCAAGCGGCCCGGCGCCGACGAGGAGCTCGCCGCCGCGCTGATCGCGAGCCCGTTCCGGCAGCTGGACACCGGCAACAACTACGCACTCGGCCGCTCCGAACAGCTGCTCGGCGAGGCGATCGCCGCGGCCGGCGGCCTCCCGGCCGGCAAGGTGGTGTTCTCGAAGGCCGATCAGGACCCCGCGACCGGCGTGTTCGACGGGGATCGCGTGCGGCGCTCCTTCGATGAGACGACCGCGCGGCTGGGACTCGACACCTTGCCGCTCTACCACCTGCACGACCCGTACACGATCTCGGTCTCCGAGGCGATGGCGCCCGGCGGTCCGGTCGAGGCCCTGCTGCGCCTGCGCGACGAGGGCCGGGTGGGTGCGATCGGCATCGCCGCGGGACGGCATGCCCTCGTCGAGGAGTACGTGCGCACCGACGCCTTCGACGTGGTGCTGAGCCACAACCGCTGGACCCTGGTGGACCGCACCGCCGAGACGATCCTGCAGCTCGCCACCGAGCGCGACATGACGGTGTTCAATGCGGCGCCGTTCGGGGGCGGCATCCTCGCGGGATCGGCCTTCCGCGGCCAGACCTACGGATATGAGCCCACCTCGGAGGCGTTCCGGGCGCACCTCGACCGGGTCCGGACGCTCTGCGGCGAGTGGGGCGTGAGCGTGGCCGCCGCCGCGCTCGCCTTCTCGTTGCGCGAGCCGCGCATCCACTCGACGGTGGTCGGCATCTACTCGGAGCAGCGCCTCGACGAATTGCCCGGCCTCATGAGCACAGAGGTGCCCGAGGGGTTCTGGACCGCACTCGACGCTCTGGGCGATCCGCCCGCGTCTCCGACCGACTGAGCTCTTCGTCGGTAGCCGGTCGTAGCCTCACCGCATGGTCGACTACCGCCTCGAACTCGTCATCATCCCGGTCACCGACGTCGATCGAGCCGTCGCCTTCTACGGCGAAACGCTCGGTTGGCCGGTGGACTTCAACCAGGTCGTCTCGCCCGAGTTGCGCTTCGTGCAGGTCACCCCGCCGGGGTCCGCTTGCTCGATCGCCTTCGGGGTGGGGCTGCTCCCGGCCGAGGCGAAGCCCCTGCTGGGCCTGCAACTCGTCACGCCCGACGCGGACGCCGCCCACGACGACCTCGTCGCGCGCGGCATCGAGGTCGGTCCCGTACAGGACCTCGCCTGGGGCCGCTTCGTCTGGTTCGACGACCCCGACGGCAACCATTGGGCCGTGCAGCAGCTGCCGCTGCGGAACGGATCCGTCTAGCCCTCGACGCTCAGGCCGGCCACGTCACGCCGGCCAGCCGTGCCGACTCGTCGAACAGGCGTGCGGCGTCGGCGGCGTTGCGCGCGGCGCGTGGCTCCCGCGCCCGGTGCGGAGCTCCGGTGAGGCCGAGGAAGCCGTTTGGTCCGTAGTAGGCGCCGGGCGCGGCATCCGGGCTGGTCGCCGCGTAGAGCGCGGGCAGGATGCCGGTCTCGACCAGCTGCCAGAGGATCGTCCGGTGGTAGTTCTTCGGCGGTCGCGGCGGCTTGCCCCGGCGCGGACCCGTGGTCTGCAGATTCGTGCGGGTGAACCCCGGATGCGCGGCATCGCTGAGCAGCCCCCAGCCGTGCACATCGCTGCGCTTCTGCAGCTCCCGCGCAAACGAGAGCATGGCGAGTTTCGACAGACCGTACGACCGCACCGGGGAGTAGCGCCGGCTCTGCAGGTCGTTCCAGTCGTACCGGCCGAAGTACGCCATGAAGCTGCTCAACGAGGTGACCCGCGGCGCCGGCGCGGCGCGCAGCAGCGACAGCAGGCGCGCCGTGAGGGCGAAGTGACCGAGGTAGTTGCTCTCGAATTGCAGCTCGAAACCGTCGTCGGTGGTTTCCCGGGTGGGCGGCATCATGATCCCGGCGTTGTTGATCAGGATGTCGATCGGCCGCCCCTCGGCACGCCGCGCCGCTGCGAAGCCGGCCACGCTGTCGAGCGAGGCCAGATCGATCCGCTCGAGCCGGAGCGATGCCGTCGGGTGCGCCCGCAACAGCTCGCTCCTGGCGACGTCCCCCTTCTCGAGGTTGCGTACGGCCATCACGACCTCCGCACCCGCCGCGGCGAGCCGTCCGCTCAGGCCGAACCCCAGTCCGGAGTTGGCCCCCGTCACGATCGCGAGCCTGCCGCTCAGATCGGGAACGTCGATGTCGTCGCGTGCCATGCCCTCACGCTAGCCCGGGAATGCCAAACGGCGGCCGCCCCGCCAGGCGCGACCACCGTCGCGGAGCAGACGGTTCAGACCGCCGCGGCCGGCTTGCCGCCGGGACCGATGTAGGTGGACGAGCCGTAGCCGATGATCAGGTAGCCGATGATCGACAGCAGCCACAGCAGGAAGAAACTGAAGGCCCCGCCCTTGCCGAAGGCCGCACCGATGCGGATCGCGACGATGATGCCGAAGACGAGGTTGACGATCGGGATGAGGAACAGCAGCACGGTCGCGCCGTGGAAGCCGGCGATCTTCACGAGCACGTAGGTGTTGTAGATCGGGATGATGGCCCCCCAGCCGGGGAAGCCGGCCTTGCGGAAGACCGGCCAGAGCGCGATGACCAGGATGATGTAGCCGACGAGGCTGCCGATCGTGCCGGCCGTCGGCCCGACGGAGTACGACGTCGAGTAATCGACGTCGGTGATGAGCTGAAACACAGGATCTCCCCAGGAAGTAGTGAATGGACCGCCAGATTAGCGGCGGCTCCGAGCGGCGGGTGAGAGGCTGAGCGCATGGAGACCGAACGGACGTGGGCCGGCACCTACACCTTCACCGCTCCCCGGCTGCGGCACGCGAGCTCCATCGCGGAGGTGCTACAGCTCGTCTCCGAGGCGGCGGCGAGCGGCGAGCGGGTGCGCGCGCTCGGCACTCGGCACTCGTTCAACGGGCTGGCGGACACCGAGGGGACCCTGCTGACGGTCACCGGGATCGACCCCGACCCGGTGCTCGACGAGGCGGCGAGGACGGTCACGGTCGGCAGCGGCATCCGCTACGGCGAGCTGGCCGTGTGGCTCGAGGCACGCGGCTGGGCCCTGCACAACATGGGGTCGCTTCCGCACATCTCGGTCGGCGGCGCGACCTCGACCGGGACGCACGGCTCGGGCAACCGCAACGGGGTGCTCGCCACGTCGATGCGTGCCCTCGAGCTGGTGGCCGCGGACGGCTCGCTGCGCACGGTGCGGTCCGGCGAGCAGGACTTCGACGGCCTCGTCGTCGGACTCGGCGCGGCGGGCATCGTGGTGCGCAGCACGCTCGCGATCGAGCCGAGCTTCCGGGTGCGACAGGACTCCTTCACCGGGCTGCCCTGGGAGGTCGCGCTCGACGACCTCGACGCCGTGACCGGCGCGGCCTACAGCGTCAGCCTGTTCACCGACTGGCTGGGCGACGAGATCGGCCTCATGATCTGGAAGACCCGGCTCGACGGCGACGACAGCGACGGCGGCGTCCCCGAGGAGTGGCGCGGCGCTCACCGCCTGAGCGGGCCCGAGACCGGTCTGTTCGGCGCGGAGGCCCAGAACCACACGCTCTCCGGCGGAATCCCCGGGCCGTGGCTCGAGCGACTCCCGCACTTCCGCCTCGACGCGACGCCGAGCGTCGGTGACGAGATCCAAACCGAGTACTTCGTCGATCGCACCGACGGCCCGGCCGCCCTGCGCGCGGTCCGTGAACTGGGGCCGCGCATCGCTCCGCACCTGCTCATCACGGAGTTGCGCACGACCGCCGCCGATGAACTCTGGCTCAGCGGATCGTATGAGCGTGAGACCCTTGCCATTCACTTCACCTGGAAGCCCGAACCTGAGGCGGTGCACGCCCTGCTGCCCGACATCGAGGCCGCGCTGGCCCCGTTCGCCGCTCGACCGCACTGGGGCAAGGTCAACCGAGTGAGCGCCGCGACACTCGCCCGCGTCCACCCGCGTCTCGGCGATGCGCGCGCGCTTTTCGAGCGCCTCGACCCCACCGGGATGTTCTCGAACGCCTACCTCGAGGAGCGCGGGGTCCGCGAGCCGCGCGACCGTCGCAGCGCCTGACCGGGCCGAGTCGGGCGGCGCCCGGCTAGAGCGATCGGGTCGACTCGCGCACCACCAGCTCGGGTTGGAAGACCGTCTGGCGGGGGATCAGCGTCGGGTCGTCGGCCTCTTCGATCAGCACCCGCAGGGCGGTTCCTCCGATGGTGCGACTCGGCTGCCGCATCGATGACAGCGGCACGGCGGCCGCGCGCGCGAAGGCGATGTCGTCGAAGCCGATCAGCGCGATCCGCTGCGGCACGAGCAGCCGGCCGCCCCCGACGAAGGCCTGGAGCAGCCCGAGAGCGAGCAGGTCGTTGGCCGCGAAGACGGCATCCGGCCAGTCCCGTTCCATCCGGCCCAGGATGCGCAGGCCGGCAGCGATGCCCTCCTCGACGGTGAGCGCGCTCGTGGCCACCACCTCGATCCCGATCTCCCGCGGACTCTCGTCGACCGCCACCCGAGCGCCGGCGAGCCGGTCGCTCACCTGTCGCAGGTCGAAGGGACCGCCCACGAAGGCGAGCCGCTTGCGTCCGCTCTGGATCAGATGCGAAGCCGCCATCCGGCCGCCAGACACGTTGTCGACCGAGACGGAGCTGAACCGCCCGTCGCCGCTGAAGCGGTCGACCAGCACCGCCGGGATGTTGCGGGCGCGCAGTTGCTCGAGGCGCGGGCTGATGTCGCGATAGGGCGAGATGAGCACCCCGCGCACCCGTTGCTCCTCGAAGAGATCGAGGTACATGCGCTCCCGCGCGGACTCCTCATCGGTGTTGCCGAGCAGGATCGCGATGCCGTTCTTGGATGCCTCATCCTCCGCTCCACGCACCACCTCGCTGAAGAAGGGGTTCTGCCCGTCGAGCACCACGAAGCCGACGGTCGAGCTGGTTCCCGCCCGCAGCTGCCGCGCCGCGTCGTTGCGGCGGTAGCCCAGCTGTTCGATCGCGCGCTGCACCCGCGCGACCGAGTCGGCCGACACCTCGCCCGGCCGGTTCAGCACGTTGGAGACGGTGCCCACCGAGACGCCCGCCAACTTGGCGACGTCACGGATGCTCGTCGCGGCCATCGAGCCTCCTTCGGCGTGATCCCCCGGGCCAGGGGTGGTGCGACACTACCAGTCACTGAAACGACTCATATTTCTGACCAGACCTCCGGCTTGACCCGGGGGGCATCGCTAGATGTAGTATGCCTGAACAGCACCTGAATCGTTTCATCAACTTTTGGACTCAAAGGAGAGCCTGGCCATGAGCCCCGCCCCCGCGGACTCCTCCGCTCACGCGCTCGAGCTGCGCAAGGTCGTCAAGACCTTCGGCGCCGTCGTTGCCCTGCGTTCGGGCACCCTCGCCCTCGACAACGGCTCGATCCACGCCCTGGTCGGCGAGAACGGCGCCGGCAAGTCCACGCTCGTGAAGATCATCGCCGGCCTCTACCAGCCGGACTCGGGGGAGTTCCTACTGAACGGCGAGCCGGTCGACTTCCGCTCGACGGCCGACGCCAAGAACGCCGGCATCGCCGTCATCTACCAGGAGCCGACGCTCTTCCCCGACCTCACCGTGACCGAGAACATCTTCATGGGGCGGCAGCCGCTGCGCTCCTTCGGCCGCATCGATCGCAAGGCGATGCGGGCCGAAGCTCTCGCGCTGTTCCAGCGCCTCGGGGTGAAGATCAACCCCGACCGCCCCGCGCGCGGCCTCTCGATCGCCGATCAGCAGATCATCGAGATCGCCAAGGCGATCAGCCTGGATGCCCGCGTGCTCATCATGGACGAGCCGACCGCGGCGCTCAGCGGCGTCGAGGTCGACCGCCTGTTCGCGGTCGCGCGCAGCCTGCGCGACGAGGGACGCGCCCTGCTGTTCATCTCGCACCGCTTCGACGAGGTGTTCGCCCTCTGCGACACCGTCACGGTGATGCGCGACGGCTCGTACATCTCGACCGAGAAGATCGTCGACACCGATGTCGACACCATCGTGCGGCAGATGGTCGGCCGTGACGTCGCGGACCTCTTCCCCAAGCAGGAGGCCGTCATCGGCGAGGTCCTGCTCGTGGTGCAGGGGCTCAGCTCCGCGGGGGTCTTCGACGACATCAGCTTCCAGGTGCGCTCGGGGGAGATCGTCGGCCTCGCCGGCCTGGTCGGGGCGGGCCGCAGCGAGGTCGCCCGCGCGGTGTTCGGCGTCGACGGCTACGACAGCGGGACGGTCACGCTGAACGGCAGCCGCGTCCGCGGACACGACCCCGTCGCCGCCATGCGCGCCGGGCTCGCGCTCGTCCCGGAGGACCGCCGCAAGGAGGGCCTGGTGATCGGCGCCTCGGTCGCCGAGAACCTGACCATCGCCATCCGTCAGCGCCTGTCGGCGGCCGGACTGTTCATCACCGGCCGCCGCGAGAACGAGGCGAGCCGGGTCTGGGCCAGCAGGCTCGAGGTGAAGGGCTCGGCGCTCGACGCCGAGGTGGGCACCTTCTCGGGCGGCAACCAGCAGAAGGTCGTGCTCGCCAAGTGGCTGGCGACCGAGCCGAAGGTGCTCATCGTCGACGAGCCCACCCGCGGGATCGACGTCGGCACCAAGGCCGAGGTGCACCGCCTGCTGTCCCAGCTGGCGGGTGAGGGGATGGGCATCTTGATGATCTCCTCGGAGCTGCCCGAGGTGCTCGGCATGGCCGACCGCGTGCTGGTCATGCGCGAGGGCCGGATCACCGCGACGATCGATCGTCAGGACGCGACCCCCGAGTCGGTCATGCGCGCTGCCACGGCGGGAGCGGCGGCATGAACTCGCTGAAACGCCTCAGCCGGGCGCGCGAGACCGGCATCCTGCTCGCCTTCCTGCTCGTCGTGGTCGTGACCACGGTCAAGAACCCCGCCTTCGTGTTCAGTCAGGACGGCTTCCGCGACCTGCTGGTCACGCCCATGCTCGTGCTGCTCATCGCGGTCGGCGAAGCCATGGTCATCATCACCCGCAACGTAGACCTCTCCGTCGGCTCGGTGATCGGGCTGACCGCCTACGCGGCGGGAACCCTGTTCAAGTACACCGACATCCCCTGGCCGCTGGTGGCGCTGATCGCGGTCGTGGGCGGCGCCGCCCTCGGCGCGATCAATGGCCTGCTCATCTCGATCGCGAAGGTGCCGTCGCTGGTCATCACGCTGGGCACCTTGTATGCCTTCCGTGGCATCAACGTGGTGTGGACGGGCAGCAACCGCATCAACTCCAGCGACATCCCGAATGACTTCCAGGGCATCGGCACGGCGCAACTGCTCGACGTCCCGGTGATCACGATCATCGCGGCCGTCGTGCTGATCGGCGCGGCCTGGTACCTGCGCAACACCCGCGGCGGGCGCGAGTTCTACGCGATCGGCTCCGATCCGGATGCCGCCAACCTCTACGGCCTCAAGGTCGGCCGGCGGGTGCTCCTCGCCTTCATCGTCAGCGGAACCCTCGCCGGACTGGCCGGGGTGCTCTACGTCGCCCGCTACGGCACCGTGGACTCGCAGGCCGGCACCGGATTCGAGCTGCAGGCCGTGGGCGCCGCGGTCATCGGCGGCGTGGCGATCTTCGGCGGGATCGGGTCGGTGTGGGGGGCGGCCATCGGCGCGATGCTGCTGCTCACTATCAACCGCGCGCTGCCGGTGCTCGGCATCCAGGACTTCTGGCAGCAGGCGGTCGTCGGGGCCCTGATCATCGCCGCGATCGTGCTGGACCGGGTGCTCGCCCTCCGGCAGGCCCGCCGGCTGACCGTGATGGAGGACTCGCAGGCATGACCACCACGACCCCCGCCCCCACCGCTATGCCCGGTTCGAGCCGAAGCTACCCCAGCTACGGGCGCCCGTTCTGGCAGCGCCTCCTGTTGCGGCGCGAGGCCGCGATCATCGCGCTGCTCGTGCTGGTGATCATCGTGGCCTCCGCCTCCGTGCCGCATTTCGCCGCGCCGATCACCTACAACTTCCTGCTGCTCGACACGGCCCCGATCCTGCTGATCGCGCTGCCGATGACGCTCGTGGTCATCACCGGCGAGATCGACCTGTCGGTCGCCAGCGCGATGGGGCTCTCGAGCTCGATCATCGGGCTGCTGACCCAGGCCCACTGGCCGTTCCCCGCCGCCGCCCTCGTCGCCCTCCTGATCGGCGCCGGCGGCGGTGCGGTGAACGGCCTCCTGGTCACCCGGGTCGGCTTGCCCTCGCTCGCGGTCACCATCGGCACGCTCGCCCTCTACCGCGGCGTGGCCCAGGGGCTGCTCGGCACGACGGCGGTCACCTCGTTCCCCACCTTCTGGACCGAGCTGGCCACCTCGACGATCCCGGGCACCCTGATCCCGGTGGTCACGATCCTGATCGCCGTGCTGGCCATCGTCTTCGGCGTGCTGCTGCACTTCACGCCGTTCGGCCGCGGCATCTACGCGATCGGGCTCAGCTCGGATGCCGCCGCCTTCTCGGGCGTGAGGATCCAGCGCACCAAGTTCATCCTGTTCGTTCTCGCTGGGCTCGTCTCGGCGCTCGCCGGGATCTTCTACACCCTGCGATTCGGCAGCGCCCGAGGCGACAACGCCACCGGCCTCGAGCTCTCGGTGGTCGCCGCCGTGCTGCTCGGCGGCGTCTCAATCTTCGGCGGCCGCGGGGCCCTCCCCGGCGTGCTCGCCGGCGCCCTGCTGATCGGCGTCCTCGCCAGCGCGCTGCGCCTGGCCGGCATCACCTCGGACGTCATCAACGTGATCACCGGCACGCTCCTCGTGCTCTCGGTGATCCTCACCAGCTTCCTCGCCTGGCTGCAGCGCACGCGGCTCAGCGCGGCGAGAAGGCGGCGCGATACGGGCGGCCCGGCATCCAGCTGATCCGCCCCGCCCGCGCCGATGCAGTCACGTCGGCACCACACCACCAAGAAAGGGAAACAACGATGTTCCAGACTCGTCACAGCGTTCGCCTCGCCGGGGTCGCGACCCTGGCCGCGGCCGCACTGCTCCTCGCCGGCTGCGCCAGCAGCGGCGGCAGCAGCTCCGGAGGCGGCGGCAGCAAGAACTACGCCATCACCTTCCTGCCGAAGAACCTCGGCAACGCCTACTTCGACACCTCGGACGCCGGCGGCAAGAAGGCCATCGCCGAGTTCAAGGGCACCTATGCAGAGGTCGGCCCCGCCACCGCCGCACCTGATGCCCAGGTCAGCTACATCAACACCCTGACGCAGAAGCAGGTCGGGGCCATCGTGCTCTCGGCCGACGACCAGAAGGCGCCGTGCTCGGCGATCAACCAGGCTCAGAAGGCCGGCGTCAAGGTCGTCACCTTCGACTCCGACACCGCCGTGGGATGCCGCGACCTCTTCATCAACCAGGCGACCGCCGACGGCATCGCCAAGGTCGAGGTCGACATGATCGCCAAGCAGATCAACGACAGCGGAGAGATCGCCATCCTGTCGGCCGCCGCCAACGCGACCAACCAGAACGCGTGGATCGACCTGATGAAGAAGGATCTGGCCGCCAACCACCCCAACATCAAGCTGGATGACGTGGTGTACGGCAACGACGACGACCAGACCTCCTTCGACAAGACCGCGGCGCTGCTGCAGACCTACCCGAACCTGAAGGGCATCATCTCGCCCACCACGGTCGGCATCGCGGCCGCGGCGCGCTACATCTCGACCTCCTCCTACAAGGGCAAGGTCGCCGTGACCGGACTCGGCACGCCGAACCAGATGAAGGCCTATGTGAAGGACGGCACCGTCACCGCGTTCGCGCTGTGGAACCCGGGCGACCTCGGCTACCTCGCGGCGTACGCGGCGAAGGCCCTGATCGACGGCACCATCACGGGCAAGGAGGGCGACAGCTTCAAGGCCGGAACCCTCGGCACCTTCAAGGTGGGCAAGGACGGCACCGTGCTCCTGGGCGACCCGTTCCAGTTCAACGCCGGCAACATCGACCAGTTCAACTTCTAGGTCGTTCTGGGGGTCCGTCCGGTCGTGCTGACCGGACGGACCCCCTCCCCCTTTTCCGCGCTCCTGCCCTCGACGAATCGCCGCCCCGGGCGGTCCGACTTGACGCTGCGCCCCCGTCGCGCATAGTGTCATCCCGACCTCGACAATGAAACGATTCATCGGCCATCGCCGTCCGAACAGGAACCCACCGTCATGACTGACTTCGCGTCCATCACCCCGCGTCTCGCCGAACAGGCGATCGAACTGCCCTCCTGGGCCTTCGGCAACTCCGGCACCCGCTTCAAGGTGTTCGGCACCCCGGGCACCCCGCGCACCCCGCAGGAGAAGATCGCGGACGCGGCGCAGGTCAACAAGTTCACCGCGCTCTCCCCGACGGTCGCCCTGCACATCCCGTGGGACAAGGTGGACGACTACGCGGCGCTGCGCGACTACGCGCAGTCGCTCGGCGTCGACCTCGGCACGATCAACTCGAACACCTTCCAGGACGACGACTACAAGTTCGGCTCGCTGACGCACGTCGACCCGAAGATCCGCCAGAAGGCCATCGACCACCACTTCGAGTGCATCGACATCATGAACCAGACCGGGTCGCGGGACCTGAAGATCTGGCTCGCCGACGGCACCAACTATCCGGGCCAGGGCGACATCCGCGGCCGCCAGGACCGTCTCGCCGATTCGCTGCAGAAGATCTACGCGCGCATCGGAGACGAGCAGCGTCTCGTGCTCGAGTACAAGTTCTTCGAGCCGGCGTTCTATCACACCGACGTTCCCGACTGGGGAACGTCGTACGTGCAGGTGCTCGCACTCGGAGACAAGGCCATGGTCTGTCTCGACACCGGTCACCACGCCCCCGGCACGAACATCGAGTTCATCGTCGCCCAGCTGCTTCGGCTCGGAAAGCTCGGCAGCTTCGACTTCAACTCCCGCTTCTACGCCGACGACGATCTCATCGTCGGGGCGGCGGACCCCTTCCAGCTGTTCCGCATCCTCTACGAGGTCATCCGCGGCGGCGGCTACGGCGCGGACTCCGGTGTGGCCTTCATGCTCGACCAGTGCCACAACGTCGAGGACAAGATCCCGGGCCAGATCCGCTCGGTGCTGAACGTGCAGGAGATGACGGCGCGGGCGCTGCTCGTCGACGGCGAGGCTCTGACCGCCGCGCAAGACGCGGGTGATGTGCTCGGGGCCAACGGCATCCTGATGGACGCCTTCTACACGGATGTGCGCCCCGCGTTGGCCGAGTGGCGCGAGTCGCGCGGACTCGACGGCGACCCCTTCGCGGCGTACGCGGCATCCGGATACCAGGCGAAGATCGCGGCCGACCGCGTCGGCGGCACCCAGGCGGGCTGGGGGGCGTGATGACGGGCACCCCCTCGACGCAGCGCGTCTGCTTCGAGCTGCAGCTGCGGCCCGAGCTGATCGATGAGTACGTCGAACGGCACGCCGCGGTCTGGCCAAGGATGCTGCGCGCCATCGAACGCTCGGGGCGCCGCAACTACTCGCTCTTCCTGCGCGAGGACGGCATGCTGATCGGCTACTACGAGGTGGACGACGATACGGCGTCGGCTCGGGCCCTCGCCCTCGACCCCGACACGGCCGAATGGGAGGCTGAGGCCGCGCGCTTCTTCGTCTCGCTCGACGGCGACCGCCCGGACCAGGGTGCTCCGCAGCTGCGCGAGGTGTTCCACCTCGAGGACCAGCTCGCGGCGCTCCCGGACTGAACGCGCCCGCAACCCCTGATGCCGCCCGGCACCGCAGACCACCACCCCAGCTGAAGGAACCATGAGCACCGCATCCGATCTCGTCTCGCGCAGCCACCGGCTCGGCGCCGATCCGAAGAACACGAACTACGCCGGCGGCAACACCTCCGCCAAGGGCACCGAGACCGACCCGGTCACCGGTGAGCCGGTCGAGCTGCTCTGGGTCAAGGGATCCGGCGGCGACCTCGGCACCCTGACCGAGGCCGGGCTCGCGGTGCTGCGGCTGGATCGCGTCCGTGCCCTCGTCGACGTCTACCCGGGCGTCGATCGCGAGGACGAGATGGTCGCGGCCTTCGACTACTGCCTGCACGGCAAGGGCGGCGCGGCCCCGTCGATCGACACCGCCATGCACGCGCTCGTCGATGCGGCCCACGTCGACCACCTGCATCCGGACTCGGGCATCGCCTTCGCCACGGCGAAGGACGGCGAGAAGCTCACGAAGAAGGCCTTCGGCGAGAAGGTCGTCTGGGTGCCGTGGCGGCGTCCTGGCTTCCAGCTCGGGCTCGACATCGCGGCGATCAAGCGGGCCCACCCGAATGCGATCGGCTGCATCCTCGGGGGGCACGGCATCACGGCGTGGGGCGACACCAGCACGGAGGCCGAGGCGAACAGCCTGTGGATCATCCGTACGGCCGAGCAGTACCTCGTCGAGAACGGCAAGAAGGCGCCGTTCGGGCGCGAGGTCGCGAAGAATCGTGCTCTGCCCGAGGCCGAGCGCCGCGCCAAGGCGGCCGCCCTCGCGCCGACGATCCGCGGGCTCGCCAGCCACGACAAGCCCATGGTGGGTCACTTCACCGACTCGGATGTCGTGCTCGACTTCCTGGCCTCGGCGAACGCCCCGAAGCTCGCGGCCCTCGGCACCAGCTGCCCCGACCACTTCCTGCGCACGAAGGTCACGCCGATGCTGCTCGACCTGCCGGCCGGTGCATCCGTCGATGCCTCGATCGCGCGGCTGAAGGAGCTGCACGAGCAGTACCGCGCCGACTACACGGCGTACTACGAGCGTCACGCGACCGCCGACAGCCCGGCGATCCGCGGCGCGGACCCGCTGATCGTGCTGGTGCCGGGGGTCGGCATGTTCAGCTTCGGCGCGAACAAGCAGACCGCCCGCGTCGCCGGCGAGTTCTATGTCAACGCGATCAACGTCATGCGCGGCGCCGAGTCGATCTCGAGCTACGCCCCGATCGACGAGCGCGAGAAGTTCCGCATCGAGTACTGGGCGCTCGAAGAGGCGAAGCTGCAGCGGATGCCGCAACCGAAGTCCCACGCGACGCGCGTCGCGCTCGTGACGGGCGCCGCGTCCGGAATCGGCAAGGCGATCGCCACGCGGCTCGCGGCGGACGGCGCCTGCGTCGTGATCGCCGACCTCGATCTCGCCAAGGCGCAGGAGGCCGCCGCCGAGATCGGTGGCACGGATGTCGCGATCGGCGTGGCCGTGAACGTCACCGACGCCGAGGCGATCGCCAAGGGAGTGCAGGAGGCGGTGCTCGCCTTCGGCGGCATCGACATCGTCGTCAACAACGCGGGCGTCTCGCTCAGTAAGCCCCTGCTCGAGACCACCGAGAAGGACTGGGACTTCCAGCACGACATCATGGCCAAGGGCTCGTTCCTGGTGTCGAAGGCCTGCGCCCCCGTGCTCATCGAGCAGGGGATGGGCGGCGACGTGATCTACATCGCCTCGAAGAACAGCGTCTTCGCCGGCCCGAACAACATCGCGTACTCGGCGACCAAGGCCGACCAGGCCCACCAGGTGCGACTGCTCGCGGTCGAGTTGGGCGAGCACGGCATCAAGGTCAACGGGATCAATCCGGATGGGGTCGTCAAGGGCTCGGGCATCTTCGCGGCCGGCTGGGGGGCGAACCGGGCGAAGACCTACGGCATCCCCGAGGAGGATCTCGGCAAGTTCTACGCCCAGCGCACCATCCTCAAGCGGGAGGTGCTGCCCGAGAACGTCGCGAACGCCGTCTCGGTGCTCACCGGGCCGGACCTGTCGCACACGACCGGGCTGCACATCCCGGTGGACGCGGGCGTCGCCGCGGCCTTCCTCAGGTAGGCACGCGGCATGGCGAAGCTGAGCGGCGGCGCGGTCGCGGCGGTCGACCTGGGGGCCACGAGCGGGCGGGTCGTGCTGGGCTACGTCGGCCACGGCGAACTGCACCTGACGGATGTCGCGCGCTTCGCGAATGCGCCCGTGCGCACCCTCGACGGGCTGCACTGGAGCGTGCTCGAGCTGTACCGCGACGTCGTCGAGGGGCTCGCCGCGGCCGTGCGGCAGGAGCCCCAGCTGACCAGCATCGGCATCGACTCCTGGGCGGTCGACTACGCGCTGATGCGCGACGGCCGGATGCTCGGCACCCCGTACGCCTATCGCGACGAGCGCACCGTGCCGGCCGTCGAGGCGGTGCACGCCCGGGTGCCGGCCGAGGAGCTGTACGCCATGAACGGGCTGCAGCACCTGCCGTTCAACACGCTCTTCCAGCTCGAGGCCGATCGCACCGCCGGCATGCTCGAGCTCGCCGACTCCTTCCTGCTGCTGCCCGATCTGCTCGGCTACTGGCTCACCGGCCGCAGCGTCGCCGAGCGCACCAACGCCTCGACGACCGGGCTGCTCGGGGTGGAGTCGGGCGACTGGGACTTCGCGTTGGCGGAACGGCTCGACATCCCGCGCGGCATCTTCCGCTCGCTCGTCGACGCCGGGACCGAGCTCGGGGGGCTCGCCGCTTCCGCCGTGCGGGGGGTGGGGCCGACGCGCGCAGTGGTCACGACCGTGGGATCGCACGACACGGCGTCGGCGGTCGTCGCGATTCCGGCATCCGCTCCCGACTTCGCCTACATCTCCAGCGGCACCTGGTCGCTCGTGGGTGTGGAGCTGGAGCGGCCCGTGCTGAGCGAGGCGAGCCGCCTCGCCGGCTTCACCAACGAGGGCGGCGTGGACGGCCGGGTGCGCTACCTGCACAACGTGATGGGCCTGTGGCTTCTGAGCGAGTGCGTGCGCGACTGGGAGCGCAGCGGCGAGAGCATCTCGCTCGCCGAGCTGATCGCGCAGGCCGGCGCGGTCGCGACGGCGGTACCGGTCTTCGACGCCGACGACGAGATCTTCCTCGCGCCGGGCGGCATGGTCGAGCGCATCGAGGGCTGGTTCGCCGCACGCGGCCTCGCCGCTCCCGCGTCGCGACCCGAGCTGGTGCGCTCGATCCTGCTGAGTCTGGCCGAGGCCTACGCCCGCTCGATCGCGGCGGCGCGCGAGCTGAGCGGCGCGACCGTCTCGCACGTGCACCTGGTGGGAGGGGGTAGCCAGAACACCCTGCTCTGCCAGCTCACCGCCGATGCGACGGGACTGCCCGTGCTCGCCGGCCCCGTCGAGGCGACCGCGATCGGCAACGTGCTGGTGCAGGCGCGGGCGCAGGGACTGATCAGTGGCGATCTCGAGGCGCTCCGCGCGCTGGTCGTCGCGGCGTTCCCGGTCGTGCGGTACGAGCCGCGTGTGCGCAGCACGGCATCGGCATAGGGTCCGAGCTCAGCGCGGTGCGGCCGTCGACTGCCGCACCAGGAGCACGGGGGCGGGCGATCGGATCGTGTCGTGCGTCACCTGCCGACCGCCGTCGACCACGCGCGTGACCGCCGCCGTTCCCAGCTCGTGCAACGGCATCCGCACCGTCGTGATCGGCGGCCAGGTGGCATCGGCATACCAGACGTCGTGCAGGGCGACGATCGAGACGTCGCTCGGAACGCGGAGCTCGCGGGCATGGATGGCGGCGAGCACACCGAGAGCCGCGTTCAGGTTGGCGACCACGAGCCCGGTCGGCAGCGGCCCGCGGCTCTCGAGCGTCTCGATCGCCGCGCGGCCGTCAGCACCCGTGTAGCCGAGCCGCGTGATCCACTCCTCGCGGACCGGGAGCCCGCCCGCCTCCAGCGCCGAACGGAAACCCGCCTCGCGCCGACGGGCCGTCGCGCTGCTCGGCACGCCCCCGACGAACCCGAGCCGCTCGTGCCCGAGGGAGCGCAGGTGCTCGACCGCCGTGCGGATCCCTGCGGCATCGTCGAGCACGATGGTGCTGAGCGGCCCGTCGTCCGCGGAGTTGATGATGACGATCGGCGTCTCGCGACCGACCGTCGCCTCGAGATCCGCGGGCTCCGTGCCGTCTGGCAGCTGCAGGATCACCCCGTCGATCCTCGACTCGCCCAGCATCCGACGCAGCCAATCGCCGTTCTCCTGCACCCGCTCGGCCCGCCCGAGGACGATCGCCAGGCCCCGGGCGGCCGCCTCCTGTTCCGCGCCGTTCGCGAGTTCCGCGAATACGGCGCTCGTCACATCGGGGACGACGAGAGCGATCGTGCTGGTGCGCGAGGTCCGCAGCGACCGCCCCGCGTGGTTGGGCACGTAGTCCAACTCGCGCGCCGCGTCGAGGACGCGCCCACGAGTCGCCTCGGACACCCTGACCGTGAGGTCGCCCGAGAGCACCCGCGAGGCGGCGGACGGTGACACACCGGCGAGCGCGGCGACATCCGTGAGCTTGACCATGGCTTTGCCTGTCTACTACGAAATCGCGAACGCGGTGGATCAGGCCCCGACTCGTACCGCTTCGCCGGACTCCATGGACCGGTAGAGCGCCGCGACCAGCTCGATGGTCTTGACGTTGTCGGCGACCGAGCTGCGGGGGGTCGACCCGGTGGCCATCGCGTCGAGCACGGAGCCCATCGTGCCGATGAAGGCGTCGGGGAACCAGCGCTGCGTCACGGGGTACGGCACCCACCCGTCAGTCGGAGCAACCGAGCTGAACACCTCGAGGGTGTCGGGGCGACCGACCGGGTAGTCGTACATCAGGCCGAGCGTGCCGCGGATGGCGCCCGCCGTACCCTCGACGCGGAACTCGGCGGTGTTGTCGCCCGCCGGGTTCATGTGATTGGAGTACACCGAGGCCGAGCTCCCGCTCGCGAAGCGATAGCTGGTCTGCGTGCGGGTCTCGCCGGCCGGGTACTGGCCGGGCACGCGCCCGCCGATCGCGTAGACCGATGCCGGTTCCCCCATGAACCAGCGCACGACGTCGTGGTAGTGGATCGAGTGGACCATGATCTCCAGGCGCGGCATCCCCCGAGCCCACACCCACTGGGACCAATCGGTGTACGCGTTGACCGACAGCGTGAACGAGGTGGGTTCGCCGATCCATCCGAGTTCCATCATGCGATGAGCGGCGGCGATCCCCTCGTCGAAGCGCAGCTGCTGGTTGACAGCCGCGACCACTCCCGCGTCGGCGGCGAGCGCCGCAAGCTCGCGCGCCGTCTCCGGGTTGTCGGTGAACGGCTTCTGAGCGAGCACGTTCTTGCCCGCCGCCACGACGGCCCGGAAGATCGCCGGCTGCTGCGCAACGGGCACCGCGATGTCGACGACCCTGACCCGGTCGTCGGCGAGCAGTTCGTCCAGATCGGCATAGACGCGGGGAATGCCGTGGCGCACAGCCACCTCGCGGGCGCGTTCGGGATCGACATCCGTGATCCCGGCGACCTCGAGGCCGGCCTTGCGGTACGCCACCAGGTGCTGGCCGTCGACGATGCCCCCGGCACCGACGATCGCGATCGGTCGCTTCTGCGCCTCGGGGATCACGAGCCGGCAGTAGTCGGAGACGTCTCGGAAGAGCTCGATCATGATGCCCCCTTCGCCGTCGCGGCATCCCGGTACTTCACGGTCTGGAGGTGCTCGCAGTACAGGACGATCTGCTCGTCATCGGCCCGGAACACCTCGTACGAGACGGTGAACAGGCCCATCTCGTCGTACTTGGGTTCCTTGCGCAGCAAAGTACGCATCGTGTAGATCGTGTCTCCGATGAAGACCGGTTTGATGAAGCGCAGCCGGTCGTATCCGTAGCTGAAGGTGTTGACGTTGTTGTGCGCCATCAGCCCCATCCCGTAGCCGAAGACCAGGGCGCCGGGCACGATCCGCCGGCCGAAGAGCCCCTCGTCGCGCGCGAAGATGTCATCGGCGACGTAGGGGTGGAGATCGACGAGCAGGCTGCTGAACAGCATCACCTCGCCCTCCGAGATGGTCCGGCGGATCGAGCGGTCCACCTCGCCGACTTCGTAGTCCTCGTAGAGCTTCACATCCTGGTTCCAGACCGGCACCTTGTTGCGCGCCACGGGATCGGCGTTGGGATTGATCACTCGGAGGCCTCCGCCTTCATTGGGGTGGCGAACTCCGCTCGGATCGCCTCGGTGTGCTCGCCGAGCCGCGGCGCGGCCCTGCCGTTCTTCAGCGCGTGCCCGTCGTAGCGCACGGGAGCGCGCACCGTCTGGATATCGACCCTGGGTCCGCCGTCCAGGCCCGGCCTCGAGACCAGTTGCGCCATGTCGAGCGCGCGAAAGCCGTCGTGAGCGACCAGTTCGGGCAGGGTGAGCACCGGGGCGCACCAGATGTCCGCGGCATCCAGGATCTCGAGCCAGTGCTCGGTCGATCGCGTGGCGAGGTGGTCGGCGAGCGCGCGGGTGATCGGGGTCTGCTCGCTCCACCAGCTGTCGGGGTCGATGTACTGCTCGAGGGCCGGCAGGCCGATCAGGGTGCCGAGCTCCGGCACCGGCGTCATGGCGATCGCCAGGTAGCCGTCGGCGGTGGGGTAGATGCCGTACGGGGCGGGGAGGAAGGCGTGGGCGGTGTTGCGGGTGCCGCGCCTCACCAGGATCGAGGGGTCGGCGAGGTGCGCGCTCAGCAGCTCGAACTGGAGGTCGAGCATGGACTCCAGGAGGCTGGTGTCGACCCGGCCCCCGAGGCCGGTACGTTCGCGGCGCAGCAGCGCCGCCGTGACCCCGCTCGCCAGGTGGATCGACGAGATGATGTCCGCGAGCGCGATGCCGACCGGCACCGGAGGGTCGTCCGCACTGCCGTTCAACCAGGGAAGTCCCGACAGCGACTGAGCCAGCAGGTCCTGTCCCGGGCGATCCTTCCAGGGTCCCTCGGTGCCATACCCGCTGACGCTGGCGTACACGATGCCCGGGTTGAGCTCGGCGACCGCGTCGTAGCCGAGGCCGAGCCGCTCCATGATGCCCGGCCGGAAGTTCTGGATGATCACGTCGGCCCGCGCGACCAGCGCGCGGACTCCGGCCAGGTCGTCCTCGTTCTTCAGGTCGGCGGCGTAGCTCTCCTTGTTGCGGTTGGTGATGTGGAACGACAGGGTGTCGCCGTCCTCCACCACCCCCGCGAACGCCAGCCGCCGTCCGATGTCGCCGCCCTGAGGTCGTTCGATCTTGATGACCCGGGCCCCCAGGTCGGCGAGCCGCATCGCGGCCATCGGACCGGCCAGGAACTGGCTGAAGTCCAGCACCAGCATCCCCTCGAGCGGGAGGGGCTGCGCCGTCACGAGGCGTCCAAGGAATAGGCGCGGATCGCGGTGCGGAAGAGGATGTCGTCCTGCTGCGCCTGGCTCAGGTGCCCGATCGCCTGGCGCTGGGCCTTCCAGACCCCGGCGAAGTCGCCCGCCAGCGTCGACACCGGCCAGTCGCTGCCGAGCATCATCCGCTCGGAGCCGAAGTGGGTGACCGCGTGGTCGATGTACGGGACCCAGTCGTTCCAGGTCCAGTCGGGCGCCGAGGCGGTGTTCAGCCCCGAGACCTTCACACTGACGTTCGGGCGGGCCGCGGCGTCGGCGATGAGCGAGGCCCACGGTTCCCAGCCCTTGCCGCCGATGTCGGGCTTGCCCAGGTGATCGAGCACGATCGTGAGCTCGGGATGCCGCCCCGCGAGCTCGGTCAGCATGACGAGGTGCTCGGGCAGCACGCTGACCACGTCGAGCGCGAGACCGCGCGGGGCGAGCAGCCGGAGCCCGGCATCCACCTCGGGCCGCAACAGCCAGTTCGGGTCGTCGTAGTTGTGGTTGAGCACCCGGATGCCGCGCACCACCGCCGAGGCCGCATACAGGTCGAGCGCCGCCTCTGCCTCGGCCGCGCGATCCAGGGGAGCCCACGCCACCACCGCGCGGACGACGGGCACTCGCGCGGCGACCGAGAGCATGTAGAAGGAGTCCTCATAGCTGTCCGCGGCCTGCACCAGCACGGTGGAGGTGATGCCGGCCGCCGCGACGTCCTCCGCGACGTCCTCGGGCCCGAAGTCGGCGTTGAGGGGCAATCCGGCCGCGTCGAGCCACTCGTAGCGCCGCTCCGACGGCTTCCAGAGGTGCTGGTGCGTGTCGATCATCTGGCTGGGCTGGTAGAGCTCGGTCATCGGGCGCTCCCGGGTCGGCGGTTGACGAGGTAGAGATGCATGAACGCGGCGACGACCTCGCCGCGTTGGTTGACGACTTCGACCTGCTCATCGGCGAAGCCGTAGAGCTCGGGTTGCTTCGGGTGCTCCCGCAGCCCGACGATCTCGCTGCGGGAGGTGATCGTGTCGCCGATGTGCACCGGCCGGATGAACCGGACGCGGTCGTACCCGTAGCTCATGGCCTGCTCGTTGATGTCACCGGCGAGCATCCCGACCGACATCGAGAGGATGAGCGTGCCGTGAGCCATCCGCTCACCACCGGGCAGCGACCTGGCGAACTCGGCATCCATGTGGTGTGGAAAGAAGTCGCCGGTCTGGCCGGCGTGCAGCACGATGTCGGCCTCGGTGACGGTGCGACCGTGGCTCTTGCGCGTCGAACCCAGTTCGTACTCCTCGAAGAACGTCACGCCGAGGCCCCCGTTCCGATCGGCTCGCGGAGGTGAAGGCCGGGCAACCGCTCGATCGCGTCCAGGACGGCGTGGTCGACGCGCCGATCCAGGATTGCGTCGCGCACCAGGTGCGAGAGCGCGAATTGGAGCTCGGGCCACCCGATCGCTCTCGGGCGCACCCAGGCGCGCTCGAGCGTCCGAAGGGTGTTGCGGAAGAATCCCCTGGTCGCCTCGTTGTCGGTGTCGCTGCGCCAGGCACGCAGATTGCCCGGCTGGCCGCCGCCGGCCGTGTACGGCCCGAGCTGCGCCTCGGCGCCGGCGAGCGTCGCCGCCACAGCGGCCGCCAACTCCGGATGCCGCGTCGTCGCCGACACGGCGATCCCGGCTCCGCCGAGGGTGGACCCGCCCGCCCGCCCGTCGAGTGAGGGTAGGTCGTCGTAGGCGAGCACGTGCTCCCGGAATCCGGGCCGGGAGTAGTTCGTGTACCCGAAGAGGGCCACACCGACGTGGTACCCGTCGCCGTGGCCTCCCCCGCCGACGAGCGCTTCGGCGACATCGATGGGGTTCGCGTCGGCGCACCAGTCCGGAACGGCGTCCGCCAGCTCGATCATGGCGTCGAGCACGTCGGCGGCGGCGGCACGATCGACGAAGCGGTCAGGCTCGGCGAGCGGCGCGCCACGCTGCGCCATCAGCGTGGCGAAGGTGCTGAACGCGTCGACCGGCTTGTACGGCCAGAGCACGACTCCGGTACGCGCCAGCTCGAGAGCGTCGCTCCAGAACACCGGTGCCCCGTCGATCCGATCGGGCCGGAACGCACTGACTTGCGCCGCAGCATCCACGCCGAGAGCCCATTGCGTGCCGCGATAGCGGTAGGACTCGTGCGAACGCCCGACGCTCTCGCGCTCGAGGTCGGCGAGTTGCGGCAGGGAGTCGAGCGGCAGCAGCGCACCGGCGGCGGCGGCGTCCGGCACGTGCGGGTGATCGATGACCATCAGGTCGAAGTCGGACGCGAAGTCGGCCACGTGCTGGTCGCCGAAGGCGAGGAGAGAGCGAGCCTCCCACTCCACCGTGACGCCGTGCCGCTGCATCAGCAGCGCGTCGCAGGCGCGGAGCCCGTCGACCCCCCGCGGATGGTCCCAGGTCATCCCCCGCAATGCGACGGTCGTCGACGACTCCACTGTCATGCCTCCAGCATATGGAAAATCGATTTACCAGGTCAAGTGCCGTCAGAGGATCCGGTGCCGGTCCCAGACGGCCCGCAGGGTCTCACCCGCGAGCAGTTCGGCGAGCACCACGGACTCCTCGGCCGCCCGCCGCCGCGCCGCGGCGAGCACCTCCGCCTCCCGCGCGCGCGGCACCACGACCACGCCATCGTCGTCCGCCAGCACGAGATCGCCGTTTGCGATCCGGACCCCACCGATGGTGACCGCTCCGCGAACCTCGGTGATCGCCATCCGGCGCCGGTAGTCGATGGGACGGCGCGACCGGGAAAAGGCGGGAAAGCCGAGCCCGGCGATCTTGGGAGTATCGCGCAGGTTGCCGTCGGTGACCACTCCGACCGCGCCGGCGCCGATCGCCGCCGCGCTGAACAGCTCGCCCCAGAAGGCCGAGGCGTTGCTCTGCGCCGTCGCGATCACGACCAACTCTCCGCGCTGCACTCCGCTGATGAAGTCGATGGCCGCTGCATAGGGATCATCCGGCTCGTCGGCCTCGCTCGCGGCGAAGTGCGCGGTCGCGGCGCGCCCGAACGATCGCGAGCCGGGGACGACCGGAGCGAGCCGCGCATCGAGCACCTGCCCGCGAAGTCCGCACTCGTCCAGCGCGTCGCTCAACATGGCCGAGGTGAGCCGCTCGTCACCCGCCTGCTGCTCGAAGACGGACATCAGTCGGTGTGGAAGATTTCGGGGATCTCTTTCCACCACTCTCCCTCCGCCCGGTCCTCGACGGGACGCTGCAACGGCATGCAGACCGCCCACCAGTCCCGCGTGATGGGATCCGCCGCCATCGCGGCCATGTCCGCGTCGTAGTCGGAGCCGTCGTACTCGAAATACGAGAACAGGAGTTCGCCGTATCGATAGATCGAGTAGTTCACGATATGGCTCGCCGCGATCCTCGCGAGCACGCCCGGCCAGACGGCCGCGTGCAGCTCCTCGTAACGTTCGACGCTCTCCGGGGGCAGGCCGATCACCGATGCGACACGTTTCATGCGATCCCTCCTCGTTTGCCCATTGCGCGGCTCACACGATCTCCACGGTGGCGTTCTCGATCGCGTCCCAGTCGTAGACGGCGCCGAGCCCTGGCGCCGTCGGCGCGTAGGCGTAGCCGTCGCGGATGTCGAGCGGTTCGGCCAGCCCGAAGGCGAAGTCCTCGATCGGATAGAGCAGCTCGAACCAGTTGGTATTGCTCATCGCCAAGGCGGTGTGCAGATTCGCCAGCTCGAGAGGGTGGTAGAGCGCGGTGTGCAGCTCACAGGTCATGCCGAATGCCTCGGCGAGGCGGGCGACCTTCAGCGCTGAGGTGATGCCTCCGCGCCACGACGGATCGGTACGCACGATGTCGACCGCGCCGCTGGCGATGAACTGCGCCGTGAGCTGGGCACCGCCGGCGATCGTCTCGGTTCCCGCGATCGGGATGTCGAGCTTCTGACGCAACTTGATGTACGACTGAAGGTCGTAGTCGTAGAACGGCTCCTCGAACCAGCCGTAGTCGAGGGACTCGAGGACCCGGCCGACTCGAAGGGCCTCTTCGTAGGAGTGGGTCGCCACCGGGTCCGCCATCAGGGGGAACTCCGGACCTACCGCCTCACGTACCGCGGTGTACACCTCGACGTCGAGGGCGGCGGGTGACGGCGGGTGCACTTTGTACCCGCGGATCCCGCGCGCCTTGACCTCGAGCGCCTGAGCCGCGTACTCCTCCGGTGTGCTGAGGAACATCGAACTCACGTAGACCGCGCGCCGCTCGGCGGCGGTCCCGATCAACTCGTGGATCGGAAGGCCGGCGCGGAGGCCGACGATGTCCCAGCAGGCGATGTCGAACGGGCCGTACGCATAGATCGGCGAATGATTCCAGCGGCGGTCGAACCAGCGGAACTCCTCCGCGTTCTGCTCGCGGGCCATCGGATTGCGACCGAGGAAGAAGGGGCGCACCTGCGCGAACGCGCGGGCGGTGATGCGCGCGTCCAGCCCGCCGGAACCGAATGAGACTCCCGTGATGCCTTCGTCGGTCTTCACGGAGACGACCACCACGTCCGGTGCGGATCCGCCGCGCAGATTCGCCCCGTCGACCGCGTCGATTTCCGCACCCGACACGAGGCCCGGACTGCACGCCCGGATCTCGACCTCCGTGATCCTCATGGTCAATCCTCCAGTGCCGCGGCCAGTTCGGTGGGCGCTCCGTCGGCCCACGCCTCCTCGAATCCGACGCCCGGGAGCGTCGGGGCGTGGGTGTTCCCGGCCGCGTCGACGTCGGACGGGCGCCGGACCGGGTTCGAGTCGATCAGCGACTCGTAGTAGGTGGTGTTGCTGATCGCCATGCACAGGTGCCGGTTGGCCACGCCCGGCCCGTGCACCTCGGCGCGCAGCAGGAAGGCATCGGCGAGGTGGGCGGTGCGCATCGCTCCCGTGAAGCCGCCCCGCAGCCCGGTGCTGGTGCGGACGGCCGCCGCGCACCCGGCCGCGATGAAGTCCGCCGTCTTCATGTGCGCGCCCTCGGCCACCTCCGCCACGAGGAGCGGCACGTCGACGCGTTCGGCCAGCCACGAGTACGCCGTCACGCTGAACTCGCGCATCGGCTCCTCGTACCAGAGGTAATCCGCCGCGCTCAATGCCGTGCCGAGGTAGCTCGCGTCGAGCAGGTCGAAGCCCGCCGACCCGTCGTACATGAGCGGTACGTCCGGGCCGACGTGCTCTCGCAGCGCTTCGCAGAGCCGGGCGTCCCGGCGCGCGTCGCCCCAGGCGTGCAGCTTGATCGCCGAGTAGCCGAGCTCGAGGCACTGGTCGGCGACGTCGAGGTACTCCTCGATCGATCCGAAGGTGACCGTCGAGGCGTACGCGGGCAGCGATTCGCGATACGAGCCGAGCAACTGGTAGACCGGCATCTTCGCCGCCTTGCCTGCCAGGTCCCAGAGGGCGACATCGATGACCCCCTGCACGAAGATCGGGAAGCGGTCGATCCGGTCGAGCTCCCAGATGCGGTCCCAGAGGAGCTCGCGGGCCAGCGGGTCGCGTCCCACGAAGTCGGCGCGGATGCGGCGGTCCACGACGTCCTGCAGCATCGCGCCGCGCAAGGCGAACGCGATGCCCGTCACGCCCGCGTCGGTGCGGATGACCAGCCACGCTCCGTCCGACTCCGGTTCGGAACCGGGAAGGCCCGTGCGCCACACGAACGGCGGGTCGTACGCGGGAACGGTGACGCGCACGACCTCCACCGCAGTGATGATCATCGCTCGGCCCTCCGCGGCGGCGCCGCGGCCGGGTCGATCAACGCGGCGGCGACGAGATCGTCCCAGAGCGCATCAGGGATCGGCACCTCGAAGAGCTCGGCATTGCGCTGCACCTGCTCGGCCGAGCGCGCTCCCGTGCAGACGGTGGCCACGGTCGGCTGGCCGAGCGGGAACTGCAGCGCCGCCGCGGGCAGGGCGACGCCGTGCGCCTCGCACACGTCGGCGATGGCATTCACCCGCTGGAGCACCGCAGGAGGAGCCTGCACGTAGTTGTAGGTCACATCCGCAGACGGCCGATCGCGAGCGAGCAGCCCGGAGTTGAAGACAGCAGCGGCGACGATCGACACGTCGCGCGCGGCCGCGGCGGGCATCAGGTCATCGAGGCCGCCCTGCTCCAGGAGCGTGTATCGGCCGGCGCACATGACGACATCCAGCTCGGTGTTGCGCACGAAGTCCGCCAGCATCGCCGTCTGGTTCATCCCCGCCCCGTAGGAGGTGATCACTCCCGTCCGGCGCAGCTCGTCGAGTGCGGGAAAGGATCCCTCCATGGCCTCGCGGTAGTAGTCATCGGGGTCGTGGACGAACACGACATCGACGTGGTCGAGTCCCAGGCGCTCGAGGCTCTCGTCAAGCGATCGGCGGATGCCGTCACCGCTGTAGTCCCGGCGACGGATGAGGGGGGATGTGACCGCGAAGCCCTCATCGTCGGGCTGGGGACCCGATGGGTTCTCGACCAGCAGCCGCCCCACCTTCGTGGAGAGGATGAACTCGTCGCGCGGCTTGGTGCGCAGGAACTCGCCGAGGCGCTGCTCGGCCAGGCCCAGGCCGTAGTGCGGCGCCGTGTCGTAGTAGCGCACACCCGCCGACCATGCGGCCTCCAGAGCACCCCACGCGGCTTCGGGCGAGATCTCGCGACCCAGGTTCGCGATCGGCGCGACGCCGAACCCGTTCGGCCCGACCTCCAGGCCGCCGCGACCCAACCGGCGCGTACCCCACCCCGGCGTCGTCACGGACGCCCCTGCGCGATGGTCTGCCGCTGACGCCCGAGGCCGTCGATCTCGAGCTCCATCACGTCTCCGACGCGGAGGTAGGGGAACCGGCCGCTCAACGCGACGCCCTGCGGGGTCCCGGTGTTGATGACATCGCCAGGCTCGAGCACCACGTACTGACTGAGGTCGTAGACCAGCCGCGCGACGTCGAAGATCAGGTCGGAGGTCGTCGAGTCCTGCCGCGGCTCGCCGTTGACGAACGACCGCAGATGGAGTCCCGACCCGTCACCGACCTGGGCCGCCGGCACGAGCCAGGGACCGAGGGGATTGAACGTCTCGCTGCTCTTGCCCTTGCTCCATTGGCCTCCCGAGATCTCCAGCTGATACTCGCGCTCGGACACGTCGTTCGACACCGCGAAGCCGGCCACATGGGAGAGGGCATCGGCGGGCGAGGCCAGATAGCGGGTCCGAGTGCCGATCACGACGGCGAGTTCCACCTCCCAGTCGGTCTTCATCGAGCCGGGAGGCAGCAGCACCTCGTCGTACGGGCCGACGACGGTGTTCGGATGCTTGAAGAAGATGACGGTGCGCGTCGGCGGCTCCGCGCCCGACTCGGCCGCGTGCGCCGCGTAGTTCATCCCGATGCAGATCACCGCGGTCGGCCGCGCGATCGGGGCACCGAGGCGGAGCGCCGATCCGTCGCCCGGATCGTCGAGCACGGGCAGGGCGCCGTCGGCCAGGGCCCGAGCGGCAGCATCCAGCCCGCCTCCGGCGAGAAAGGAGCCGTCGATGTCCGAGGTCAGACCGGAGAGGTCGTGAACGACGCCCTGCTCGTCGATGACCGCGGGGCGTTCGGCTCCCATGGGACCCAATCGGATGAACTTGAGCATGGTTCCCGCCTCAGCCGTTGATCTTCGTCCACCCGTGCCCACCGGGGAATACCCATTCCTCGATCGACGCGGCACGCATCTCGGACCCCGCGCCCGGAGCCGTCGGCACGCGATAACGACCGCCGACCACGGATGCGGGAGTCACGAAGTGCTCGTGCAGGTGGTCGGCGAACTCGATCATCCGGCCGTCCTGCGACCCCGACACGCAGACGTAGTCGAAGTACGACAGGTGCTGCACCGTCTCGCACAGCCCGACGCCGCCGGCGTGCGGGCAGACCGGGACGCCGAACTTGGCGGCCAGGAGCAGGATCGAGATGTTCTCGTTCACGCCGCCGACGCGGCACGCATCCATCTGCAGCACCGCGAGGGACTTCGCCTGCAGCATCTGCTTGAAGATGACCCGATTCTGCACGTGCTCACCCGTGGCGACCGGCATCGGCGCGAGACGCCGCGCGATCTCGGCATGGCCGAGCACATCGTCGGGGCTCGTCGGCTCCTCGATCCAGGCGAGGTCGAACTCCGCGAGCTGCTGCATCCACTCCACGGCCTGGTCGATGTCCCACCGCTGGTTCGCGTCCGTCGCGATCCGGATGTCGGGGCCGACCGTGCGCCGAGCGATCGCGAGGCGCCGCTTGTCGTCCTCGAGGTCGGCCCCCACCTTCAGCTTGATCTGCGTGAACCCGTCGGCCACCGCCTCGCGCGCGAGGCGCTCGAGTTTCTCATCGCTGTACCCGAGCCAGCCCGGGCCGGTCGTGTACGCCGGGTAGCCGTCGGCGAGCAGTTCAGCGGCGCGCTCCTCGGAACCGTCCCGTCCCCGGCGCAGGATGTCGAGCGCCTCGTCGCGGGTCAGCGCATCGCTAAGGTACCGCAGATCGATCAGGTCGACGAGTTCCTCGGGCGAGAGCGAGGCGAGGTGCTGCCAGAGCGGCTGGCCCGCACGCTTGGCCCGCAGGTCCCAGAAGGCGTTGATCACCGCGCCGATCGCCATGTGCATGACGCCCTTCTCCGGGCCGAGCCACCGCAGCTGCGAGTCGTCCATCATCTCGCGCCAGGTGGCGCCCATGTCGGCGAGCAGCTCCTCGACATCGCGACCGACGAAGCGCGAGGCGAGCACCTCGATGGCGTTCGCCTCGATGTCGTTGCCGCGTCCGATCGTGAACACGAATCCGGTGCCCGTCAGCCCGTCGTCACTGTCGGTGCCGATCTGCAGATAGGCGGCGGAGTAATCCGGGTCGGGGTTCATGGCGTCCGAGCCGTCGAGGAAGATCGAGGTCGGAAAACGGATGTCGAGGGTACGAATGCTGGTGACGGTACTCACGTGTTGCGAGACTCCTTTGCTTGGCTCTTCATGGCTCTTCTCAGCTCTTCACGGCGCCGGCCAGGACGCCTCGCACCAGCAGGCGAGACGCCGCGATGAAGACGATCAGGATCGGGATGGCGAGGAACAGGCTCGCCAAGGCGATCTCCGGGCGGCCGATGAGACTCTGCTGCGCGCCGTTCAACGGGTTCAACGCGGGGCTGGAGGTGAACAGGAAGCCGAGACCGACCGACAGGTTGAAGTTCTCCTGCGACTGCAACAGCACGTACGGCAGGAAGTAATTCACCCAGGCGGCGCTGAAGCTGAAGAACGCCAGCATGCCGAACAGCCCCCGGGACAGCGGCAGCGCGATCCGGAAGAAGGTGGTGAACTCGCCGGCCCCGTCGACCTTGGCGGCTTCGTAGAGCTCGGTCGGGATCGACGTGGAGAAGTAGATGTAGGCCAGGAAGACCCCGAACGGATAGAACGAGCTCGTCAGGATCACCGACAGCGGATTGTCGTACAGCCCGATCGCCGAGACCTCGACGAACAGGGGCACGACGAGAGCGACGGGCGGGACGATCATCGCGATCAAGGTGATGATCAGCAGCATCCGCTTGAACGGCAGGGTGGTGGCCGCCAGCGCGTACCCGGCCAGCACCGCGGTCACGCAGGAGATGACGACGATCGACGCCGTGTACACGACCGAGTTCGCCATCCAGTTGACGATGATGCCGTTGTTCTGGCTCAGCAGGTTGTGCCAGGCCACGCCGTATTGGGCGAAGCTCCCGAAAGAGAACGGCGCGTCGTCGTTCAGCTGCTTGGCCGTCTTCGACGGCGCCAGGACCAGCCAGATCATCGGGACCACGCTGACGATGCCGAAGAGCACGAGCACGATCCAGACCACCGCCCGTCCGGTGATGGCGCCGAATCCGCGCGTCCTCACGATTCCGCGGGAGTGCCCGATCGTCTCGGTCACCACAGTCTCGGTCGTCATTTCTTGCCCACTCCTGTGCCCTCGAAGAAGTCAGTTCGGAAGATCACAACGATCGCCGCGACGATGCAGACCACCAGCAGCATCAACGACAGCGCCGCCGAGTCCGCCAGGTTGTTGCTCTGGAAGGCGAGGTCGTAGCTCAGCTGGTTGAGCGACCAGTCCTTGGCGATCCCCGTGTAGACCGAGCCCGAGATCAGCTGCGGCTCGACGAAGACCTGCAGCCCGGCGGCGAACACCAGGATGCCCATGTACACCAGGTACTTGCGGATCAGGGGGAGCTTGATCCGCCAGCCGATCTGCCAGGCGTTCGCCCCGTCGATCCGGGCCGCCTCCAGGACGTCGTCGGAAATGGACTGCAACGAGCCGTACTGCACGACGATCCAGTTGCCAGCCCCGACGAAGAACGCCATCGCGACGAAGATCCAGGCCAGCCCACCCTGGCGCCAGATCTGATTGCCCTGGGTGATCCCCAGAGCGTGCAAGGCGTCCTGGTACGGGCTCAGCGATGGCTCGAGCATGAAGTACCAGATGAGCACGGCCGTGGCCCCGGTCATCGAGGCGGGCACGATGTAGCTGAGGCGCAGCGGGAGGTTCCACCTTCCCTGCACGGTGTCCAGCAGGAGCGACATGAGCGACACCACGATGAGCATGGCCGGCACGTACATCAGCAGGAAGACCCCGACGTTCAGGGCAGCGGGGAGGAAGCGGACATCCGCCACCACGTCGGCGAAGTTCTGAATACCACCTGCGGAGTTGGTGACGGTCGGCTCGAAAGACACCATGGCCGCCTGGATGATCGGCCACACGCCGAACAACGCCAACAGGATCAGATAGGGGGCGAACATGATGCTGCCCGCAATCAGGCTTCGTCTTCTGGTTCGTGAGCGCGCCATCGCGTTCCTCTCGCTCGGTACATCGGAGGTGCCGGGAGACCCCTCGGGTCCCCCGGCACCTCCGAACTGCGCTACTTGGTAACTACCTTGTACCCGGACTGCGGTGCCAGGCCCTGGATCGACTTGGCATAGTCGTCGAGAGCCGTACTCAGAGACTTCCCGTTGTTGATGTCCGCCACCAGCGTCGGGCCGAACTGGGCCACGAAGGGGAAGCGCACCGGGCGGTCGACCTGCGAGATGTTGTTCGCGCCGGCCGCCATCGCGGTGTAGACGTTGTTCGCGTAGTACGAATCCTTCGAGATCCGCGCCTCCCACAGCTTGTTCGCCGGGCCGTACGCCGGGAAGGTGGGCGTGGTCGACGCGGTCGCCATCCAGTCCGAGGTCGTCATCCAGACGGCAGCATCGGCAGCCGCCTGCGGGAACTTCGAGTGGGACGAGACGGTGAAGACGCCACCGCCGTACGCACCCGACTTGGTGTCCTTGCCGGTGCCCCAGGTGGGCATGTTGGCTGCGGCGATCTCCCCGGCCGGCACGTTCCACGACGCGGCGGGCTTGATCACGAAGTCACCCCACCATGACGGGCCGATGGTCATCGCGACCTTGTCTTGAGCGGCGACGTCCTTGATGAAGCCGGCATCGAACGGCGAGCGCTTGTCGATGACGCCGGCGTCCAGCAGCGGCTGGATCATCTCGGCGACGCGGGTGCACTTGGGGTCGTTCGGAGCGATGCGCACCGTGTTCTCGGCCGTGAGCTCCGCAAGCGGGCACTCACTCGACTGCAAGAACGCGGCGTAGTACAGCTGGTCGCCGTATGCCCCGGCCGAGTAGCCGGTGCCCTTGAGCTTCAACGCCGTGTCCGCGAACTCCTGCATGGTCGTCGGGACGGTGAGGTTCAGCTGCTTGAAGATCTTGGTGTTATACCAGAGCACCGTGTTGGCGAGGTCGTTCTTGAGGCAGTAGTACTTGCCGTCGAACAGGCAGTCGCTGTTGCCCTGCCCGAACCCGTCGAAGATCTTCTTGGAGACCAGCTTGGTCAGATCGGCGGCGTATCCGTTGGACGGATCGCGGAAGACGGCGGTGTCGGCCGCCGTGCCGAAGATGATGTCCGGCCAGCCCTTCTTCGCGCGGTTGGCCAGCGCGATCTTGGTCTGCGCGTCGGCCTGGGCGATGGTCTCGATCTTGACGTCGACCTTGCCCTTCATCTCCTTCTGGTACTCCGTCGCCTGGGGGATCCGGGGCGTGTCGGCCCAGATCAGGATGGAGGGCTTGCCACTGGAGGCCGGGGATCCGGACGAACACCCGGCGAGAGCCACTCCGACCGAGATTGCCGCAACCAGCGCCACTGCTAGTCGTCGTTTCATTGATGCTTCCTTTCATGCCGTGGAAGGAACGAAAGAAAGCGTCTTCGCTCCAAGTGAAGTCATGCTACATGATTTCCACGAATCCTATATAGTATTTCAAAATCGTTTCGACGCGTGATTGTGCGATGACCGCGTCCGAACCTCGACGAAGAGAGCACGGGGCACTGATGTCCGAACTAACCGGCCTCACGGCAGTGGTCACCGGAGCCGGTTCCGGCATCGGTCTCGCCACTGCTCAGAACTTCGCCGCCGGTGGCGCCCGCGTCTTCGGCCTCGACCTCGATGCCGGGGCGATGGAGGGGATCGCCGAGTGGATCCCCTGCGACGTGGGTTCCAGCGCCTCGGTCTCCGACGCGTTCGCCATCCTCGGCGGCCAGGTGACCTCGCTTGACATCCTCGTCAACAACGCCGGCATCGGGGCGGTCGGCACCATCGAGAACGGCACGGACGACGAGTGGCAGAACGTGCTGAACGTCAACGTCGTCGGGATCGCCCGTATCACCAAGGCCGCGCTGCCCCTCCTGCGTGCCAGCGCCTCGGCCGCGATCGTCAACACCTGCTCGATCGCTGCGACCGTCGGCCTTCCCCAGCGGGCCATCTACTCCGCCAGCAAGGGTGCCGTGCAATCGCTCACCCTCGCGATGGCCGCGGACCTCATCCACGAAGGGATCCGCGTCAACTGCGTGAACCCCGGCACAGCCGACACTCCCTGGGTGACACGCCTTCTCGATCTCGCCTCGGACCCGACCGCGGAGCGCACCGCGCTCGAGCGGCGCCAGCCGAGCGGTCGCCTGGTGACGGCCGACGAGGTCGCCAGCGCGATCCGATTCCTCGCCAGCCCCGAGCAGCGGGCGACGACGGGGACCATCCTGGCGGTCGACGGCGGCATGTCCGGGCTGCGGGTCCCGGCGCGGTAGCCTGCGGCGCGCGCCCTTTGGGCTCTCGGATATACGATGACGGCGTCCGTGCCGTGTGTTTCCACCCGGACATGTGAGGAGAACGAGTCGATGGCACGAGATTCGACCCACCGTTCAGCGGCGGCACCCCGCCGCCTCGTCCTCGCGGACGGAACCTACGACGCCATCAAGGCGATGATCCTCGACCACGAGATCTCCCCCGGCGAGCACGTCGGGATCGACGAACTCGCCCGTGATCTCTCCGTCTCGCAGACGCCCGTGCGCGAGGCGCTTGCCCGGCTGGAGTCGGACGGTCTCGTGACCAAGATCCCCCTGCGAGGGTACGAGGCCACCGATTTGCTCTCGGTGCAGCAGTTCGACGAGCTCTTCCAGTTCCGTTCGCTCATCGAGCCGTGGGCGGCCTCCGCCGCTTCGCGCCGCAGCACCCGCCGCGATCTCGAGGCCCTGCAGGCCGAGCTCGAGCGCGCCGAGCACATCGAACGCTCGACCAGCGACTCGACCTATCCCGCATTCGTCGAACACGACACCCGGTTTCACGCCCTGGTGGCTCATGCATCCGGCAACACCTGGGTGGAGGAGTCCTTCATCAGGACGCACTGCCACATGCACCTGTTCCGGCTCTACAAGGCGTCGCTCAACGACGAGGGTGCCGAGGGCGAGTTCGTGCGCAACATGTTCGCCGAGTACTACGAGAGCGGCAAGCGACCGCTGGCGCTCTCGGAGCACGAAGAGATCGTCTCGGCGATCGCCGGCGGCGCCGCCGACAGCGCCCACGAGATGATGCTTCACCACATCGAGTCATCCCGCCAGCGCTTCATCCCCGCGGTCGAAGCCCTCAACGCCAAGGCGTGAGCTCTGCCGCTCCGGCGAGCGCCGCGGCTCAGTCGAGCTGGCGCGGCCGGATGAGGGGAGCCCACTCCGCTGCGCGCGACCAGGGGGTCTCGTAGCTGGGCCGGTTGACGTAGCGATCCATCGAGAGCCGGACGCTCGCCCCGGCGCCGGGCCCGAGATCCACCTGGACCCACTTGCCGTCGACCGCCGTCGCGGTCGCACCCGCCACCGACACCTCACCGAAGCGGTGCTCGCCGAACGAGCCGGCCTGCACCACGAGCGACCGGCCGGCCGTCAGGTCGAGGTTGACGAGCTCGAGTTCGACGAAGTCCGGCCCGATCGCCCTCACCAGCGCGCCGACGTCGGCCGGAAGGCCGGGCCGCTGCCCGACCGCGTCGTAGTACCGCACCGTGGCGTGCTGCAATCCCCCATGCGAGATGTGCATCGGGGCACCCCACATGGTCTGCACCAGGGACTCGAAATACACCGGATTGAACTCCTGCCAGATGTGGATCGCGTACCCGTCGATCTGCAGATCGAGCGCCTCGGTGTGGCCGTCGATGTGGTGGATGTCGCCGAAGCCGGCCGGATCGCCGTCACTCGACCGCATCCGCCTCAGCTGCTGCTCGATCAGTGCGGCGTTCGCCTCCAGCGCGCGCTCGGGATATCCCGGATTGCCACCGGTGATGTACGCGTACCAGCCTGGCGTGTTGACGTTGAAGTGCTTGGCCGAGAGTGGAACCACCGGATAGCGCGCTTCAGACCAGTCCGCTCCCGCGCGCACGCGTTCGACGCGCTCACGGTCCTCCTCGGCCAGGCTCCTCGACCAGAGGTGGATCGCGTGCAAAGGGTTCGGCGCCCGGTAGTCGGTCCATCCGCTGTCGAAGTGCTTGTTCGGAACGACCCAGCGGCCGTCCTCCTCGCGACCGAGGGCGAAGTTCACGTCGAGCTGCTGACGGGCAAGCGCGAGGTGCGAGGGATCGCCGGTCAGCAGCAGGGCGTTCACGCCGGCGTTGAGGGACGGCTCGATGATGGTGAAGAACCCGTGGGGCCAGCGCCAGCCGTAGTGGCCACCCCACCACTTGCCGTCGAGGTACTCGCCCACCTCGCCCGACAGCCCGACGTTGTCGGGGAGGATGCCGTCGTTGGCATCCGCTCGGGCCTTCCAGCGGGCGAGGTACTCGACGACCCAGGTGCGTAACGACTCGTCGCCGGAGTACATGAAGGCGTGCGCCATCTGCCCGGTCGCGTTCAGGTTCAGCGGCACATCCCCGCGGGTGGTGCGCCGATTCATCTTCTCGATGATCTCGGCGAAGACGGCGTCGTCGTTCCACGGCGTCGTCGACGCGGGGAACGGGACCGTGCTGAGGTCTTCGAAGGGCGGGTGATATCCGTCGAGCACGCCGCGGTGGGTGCCCAGATCTTCGGCGGTGACGACCAAGCGGGGCCCCCTGCTGCCCGTCTGCGGCGCGCGGATGATTCCGAGCTCGGGGTCGTAGTTGGGCGCGAGCGGGTCTTCGCCCGTGTACATGCGGGCGAAGCGGTCCGCGCGCTGCCGGTCGATCAGCGACTCCGGCTTGGTGAGACCGAAGAAGTAGTGGAAGAGATTCGCCTCTCCGTGGTGCATCCAGTCGTAGTAGCCGTCGAACTCCCGCTCGATCTGGCCGTACTGCGTCCACTGCCAGGTGATGGCGTCCCACATCCTGCGCGCCAGCTGGTAGACCGACTCGTCCCCGCCGATCGCGTAGAACAAGGCGAGGTACATGAAGGCCTCGTACGGGTCGTCCGAGCCGTCCATTCCCGGCCATTCGTCCCGCCAGATCAGCGTGCCGTCGTCCCGCGTGTAGCGCGCGACGAACTCCGGCGCCGCCGCGTTCAGGGTGTCCATCAGTTGCCTCTGCAACAGCGCCCACCGCGGAGCGGCCAGCTCCTGCTCGATCTCCACGCGCGGGAGTGCGTCATCCATCAGAGTTCACCATCGATTCTGAGCCGGGCATCTTCGTGATCATAGATGCTATACGATTCAACGTCGATTACCCGCACCGAACTGGAATTGCTAAACAATCTTGGCTATTGTTTAGCAACATGAGCGCAGCCGCATCGCCGTCGCCCCGGCCCGATGCCATTCAGAGCGCCCTGCGCGACGCGATCCTCGACGGGAGCGAGGCACCGGGCTCCACTCTCACCGAATCGGCTGTGGCGCTGCGATTCGGCGTGACCCGCCCCACGGCCAAGCTCGCGCTCGAGCGCCTGGTGTCGGACGGGCTGCTGCGCCGCGAGCCGTACCAGGCGGCCCGCGTCCCCGAACTGACGCCCGACGACATCCGTGACCTGTTCGACACCCGGGCCATGGTCGAGGGTGCCGCCGTGTCGACACTCGCTCGCAGTGGAGCCGTGCCGCCGGCGGCCGTCGCCGCGCAGCGCGAGCTCCGTGCGCATCCGGCCAGCTTCGCCAAGGACGACATCGCCTTCCACCGAGCCCTGGTCGCCGGGCAGCCGAGCCCGCGTCTCGCGCGCATGCACGAGCTCGTGATGGGCGAGGTCGAGCTCTGCATCGGCCAGGTACAGGCCAACCACCTGCTCGATGCGAGCGAGGTGGCCGCGCAGCACCAGCAGATCATGGACGCCATCACCCGCGGCGATCCCGTCGACGCCGCCCGATTCACCCGCCAGCACATCGAGGGGGCGCGCGATGTCCTGCTCGGCCACTTCGCGACAACCCACGGAGACGACTGATGGTCACCAGGCAGTTCCCCCGGCCGAAGGATCTCTTCGACCTGATGAAGTTCAAGAAGCCCGTGTGGAACGCCACGGACCGGCGGCTCGCCTCCGCGTTGACGATCGCCGACCTGCGCACGATCGCGAAGCGTCGCACGCCCAAGGCCGCCTTCGACTACACCGACGGCTCGGCCGAGCAGGAGATCTCGCTGGCTCGCGCGCGGCAGGCCTTCGAGGACATCGAGTTCAGCCCCTCGATCCTGCGCGGCACGGCCGACGTCGACACCTCGTCGACCGTGCTCGGCGGACCGATGGCGCTCCCCTTCGCGATCGCGCCGACGGGCTTCACCCGCCTGATGCAGACGGAGGGCGAGATCGCGGGCGCGAGCGCCGCCCGCGCCGCGGGGATCCCCTTCACCCTGTCGACCCTCGGCACGACCTCGATCGAAGACGTCAAAGCCGCCAACCCCGACGGCCGCAACTGGTTCCAGCTCTACGTGATGCGCGACCGCGAGATCTCCTACGAACTCACCCGGCGGGCCGCCGCCGCCGGCTTCGACACCCTGCACTTCACGGTCGACACCCCGGTCGCCGGTGCCCGGCTGCGCGACAAGCGCAACGGCTTCTCCATCCCGCCGCAGTTGACGCTCGGCACGATCGTCAACGCGATCCCGCGGCCCTGGTGGTGGTGGGACTTCCTGACGACTCCGGCCCTGCAGTTCGCCTCGCTGTCCTCGACCGGGGGCACGGTCGGCGAGCTGCTCGACGCCGCCATGGACCCGACCATCTCGTTCGCCGACCTCGAGGTCATCCGCGGCATCTGGCCCGGCAAGCTCGTCATCAAGGGCGTGCAGAACGTGCAGGATGCCGCGACCCTCGCCGGTCTCGGTGTCGACGGCATCGTGCTCTCCAATCACGGCGGCCGCCAGCTGGATCGCGCACCCATCCCGTTCCACCTGCTGCCCGAGGTGGTGCGCGAGGTCGGGAGCGAACTCGAGATCGGCGTCGACACCGGCATCATGTCGGGCGCCGACATCGTGGCGTCGATCGCGCTCGGAGCGGACTTCACCCTGATCGGCCGCGCCTACCTCTACGGCCTGATGGCCGGCGGACGCCGCGGAGTGGACCGCACCATCGCCATCCTCGGCGAGCAGATCGTGCGCACCATGAAGCTGCTCGGGGTGGCCTCACTCGCCGAGCTCACCCCCGGGCACGTCACCCAGCTGCAGAGGCTGACTCCGCGCCCCTAGATCGTGGCCTCGGCGGCGAGCCATGCCCCCGCGATGAGCGAGTTGCCGAGGGGCGTCGGGTGCACCCCGTCCAGGGCGATCGCCGCGTTGCCGCCGTTCTGCTCCGCGGCGTCGTCGAGGATCGACTGCAGCGGCACGAATGCGGCTCCGTACTCCTCGGCGAGGGCGGCGACGACGGCGCGCTTGGCATCCAGATCGTCGGGGCCCCAATGCTTCTGCTCCGAGGTCACGGGCACGACGAACGGCTCCATGAGGATGAAGCGCGGGGCGAGCCGGGCCTGCGCCTGGTCGAGCAGCGAGCGGTAGGTGGTCGCGAAGGCGTCGGTGGTGGTCGGGTCGCCGTCGTCGTAGCGCCGCCAGGTGTCGTTGATGCCGACGTAGATCGAGAGCAGCCCCGGGCGGTGGGCGAGGGCATCCTGTTCCCACCGGGCGCGCAGATCGACGGCCCGATCGCCGCTGATCCCGGTGTTGACGATCACGCGGTCGTCACCGCGGTTCGCGAGCTCCTCGGCGACCAGCCGGACGTAGCCGTGACCGAGGTGGCGATCCGGATCGTCGCGGCGGCCGGCATCCGTGATGCTGTCGCCAATGAACACAATTGTCTCGGTCATGCGTCCAGCCTAGAGACGATGCCCGAACCGGATGGGGAGGAGCGATCCGGCCAACGCTTCCCCTCGACGTGGCGGGATCGCGTGCGGGTACGCAAGGATGGTCGCATGAGCGACTGGAACGAGAGCATGATCACCGCCTTCCGTGAGAACAACGGCACGGCAGGACAATTCGGACGCGAACTCGTGATCCTGCACACGATCGGGGCGAAGTCGGGCGAGGAACGGCTCGTGCCCGCTGTCGGCTTCCGCCAGGACGACGGGTGGATCGTGATCGCCTCGGCCGCCGGCGCGACGAAGCATCCCGGCTGGTACTTCAATCTGCTGGCGCACCCGGAGTTCGCGATCGAGGCGGCGGCGACGCCCGACGGCATCGAGACCGCCCAGGTCACCGCGCGCGAACTCGGGGACGACGAGTATCCGGCGGCGTGGGAACTGATCACGACGACCTCACCCGGCTTTCTCGACTACGAGAAGACCACCGAGGGTCGGCGGATGCCGATCTTCAAGCTGACGCGGCACTGAGCTCCGACGACACCGTCCAGGCCGTTCTGCGCAGGCTCAACTCGATCAGATCCGCGCGGGAACGGAAGTCGTCGGCCGTCGTCGACGCCGAGACCGCGCCGATCACCCGACCTCCCGAGGATCGGATCGGCACCGCGATGCAGGCGAGTCGCGACATGTACTCCTCGACTTCGATCGCGATCCCATCCCGCCGCACCTTCTCCAGTTCCGCTCGAAGAGCGCCCGATCCGGTGATGCTGTGCGACGTGAGCGCCAGCGGACTGTGCTCGTCGAGCTGCCGAGCGACCGCTTCGTCGGTGGATGCGGCGAGCATCAGCTTTCCGAACGCGGTGGCGTGGCTGGAATCCGCGAAGCCGACATGCAGCTGGGCGATCCGAGGGTGAGCCCTCGATTCGGCGATGTGGGCCAGGATGATCTCGCCCGCGCGGAACGCGGTCAGATAGATCGGGGCCCGCACCTGATCGCGGGTTCTCTCGAGCAGCTGCCGCACCCGAGGGGTCGCGACCACCTGGCGGTGCAGGGCAAGACCGAGCGCGCCGACGGTGCGCCCCAGCACGTAGCGATGCGAGTCGCGCATCACGTAGCCCTCGCGGTGCAGCACGCCGAGCAGCCGGTACACCGTCGACGGACTCAGCCCCAGCTCCGACGCGATCGTCCCGGCATCGGCTCCGCTCTCGGAGCCGGCCACGACCTCCAGCACGTGCAGAAGGCGCTCGACCGCCTGAGTCCCGCTCGATCCGTCCTGCTCCATCGCAGCGCTCATGCTGTCATGGTAGGCGCGCCCGGCTCGGCACGGCAGGGTCGATTCGGGCGCCGTCCCCACATGGTGGGAACAGGGCTTGCCGCCGGGAGCCCGCAGCGACCAGGCTGCAGCGCGTGACCGGACGGACCGGTCGATGACGCGGAGGTCATCATGGAACGGATCATCATCCTCACCGGAGACGCAGCCGAAACGCTCGAGGTCTTCTACCCGTACCACCGCCTCCAGGAGGCCGGGTACGAGGTGCACATCGCAGCTCCCGAGAAGAAGAAGCTGCAGTTCGTCGTGCACGATTTCGTTGACGGATTCGACACCTACACCGAGAAGCCGGGCCACAGTTGGAACGCCGACATCGCCTTCGCGGACGTCGACCCGGCCGACTACGTGGCCGTCGTCGTCCCCGGGGGTCGCGCACCCGAGTACATCCGCAACAACGTCGACGCGAAGCGCATCGTGAAGGCGTTCTTCGATCGCAACGCGCCGGTCGCCGCGACCTGCCACGGACCGCTGCTGCTGGCCGCTGCCGGAGTGCTCGCCGGCCGCACCACCTCGGCGTACCCGGAACTGGCCATCGACGTCGAGCTCGCCGGGGCGACCTTCGTCTCGGGGGGAGCCGTCGTCGACGGCAACCTGGTCAGCGCACGGGCCTGGCCCGACAACGGGACCTGGATGGGGGCGTTCGTCGAGGCGCTCGCCGCGGCGCGCATCCCCGCATGAGCCGCGCGGGGCGAGCGGTGCCCGACGCCGCTCAGAGCGGACCGAGCAGGGCTCCCGCCACGGTGCTGTGCACGGATTCGGTGTCGGACGGGTGGTAGATGCCCGCGAGCACGTCGCGTTGCAGCCGGGCGAGCTCGCTCGACGAGCGGTAGCCCCCGCCCCCGGCGACCCGCATCGCCTGATCGACGACGGTGCGCGCGGCCTCGGTCGCACGGTGCTTCGCCCCCGTCAGGTGGCGGAACCAGTCCGCGCCGTGGTCGGTGAGGGTGTCGACATCGGAGGCCAGCCCCTCGAGTTCGGGGCGCAGACCGTCGAGGGCGAGGGCGGCATCCGCGAGGCGCCAGCGGATGTCCGGGTCCTGTGAGTACGCCGCCCCGCCGTTCTTGAGGCTCGTGCGTCGGCGGGCGGCCTCGACCGCGAGCTCGAGCGCACGGTCGGCGATCCCGGCGTAGACCGAGCCGATCAGCAGCAGGAAGTTCGAGAAGATCCCGAAGACGAAGGGGTCCGCGTTCGGCCCGACCGGCAGGAACCGCGAGACGTCGGCGTCGGCGACGACCGCGCCGTCGAGCTTCGTGGTGTTGCTCTGCGTCGCGCGCATCCCCAGCGTGTCCCAGTCGTCGAGGGTCTCGACACCATCGATGGGGGTTACCGGGGTCGCGCGGCGGAGGAAGCCGTGGACGAGGCGCGGGCCGGACTCGGCACCCTCGCCCGCGGTCTGCTTGCCGAAGATCCCGAGTCGCGTCCAGGCGGGCGCGAGCGAGGTGAAGATCTTGGTCCCGGTGAAGGCGAACCCGCCGTCGACCCGCTCCGCGCTCGTGAGCGAGTCCCACAGCACGAGGTCGTTGCCCGCCTCGCTGTTGCCGAACGCGAAGAGCTCGCCGGCCGCGGCATCCGCCAGCACCCAGTCGAGGCTCGTGTCGCCCCGGTCGTGCAGCACCCGGGCCACCCCGACCCAGACGAGGTGCATGTTGATGCCGAGCGCTGTGGCCGGGGCGTAGGCCGCGAGCCGCCGCTGGTCGCGGGCGGTCTCGAGCAGGCTGCGCGGCGCGAGGTAGCCCGCGGCCCGCAGTTCGTCGAGGTCCTCGGCGAAGAAGGCGTTGTCGCGGTCATAGCCCGCGGCGCGGGAACGGATGCGGTCGAGGAGTTCGGGGCTCAGTGCGGACACGGTTTCAGGCTAGCCGCGACGCCTCGTCCGCGCCGCGGCGCGTGTCCGGGCCCATCAGCATGGTGACCGCGATGACCACCGCGAGAAGCACGATCAGCAGTACGGCGACCCCGACGAGCCCGAGCAGGGGGGCCGCCAGCGGAGCGCAGAGCATGAGTGCCGCGGCCGGCAGCACGACGACGGCCGGGACCTCGGAGCGCTCCACGAGCGGGCGGTGCAGCACCCAGATCAGCACCAGCACCACCGCGAGCGGCACCGCGACCGCCCAGCCGGCCACCGCATCCGGGACCTTGCCGGGATGCCCCGCCGCCTGTACTGCGACCTCGAGCCCGGCGCCCACCGCCGCGATCGCCGCGAACAGCAGGTAGTGCCCGTAGCCCCAGTAGAACGACAGGCCACGGCGACGGCGCAACCCCTCGGCCGAGGGCTGCAGGAAGTAGACCCACCACAGCCCGAACAGCATCGCCAACCCGGCGATGCCGACGGCGATGAGCGCCGGGCTGACCCCCGAGGCGGCGAGCGCCGACTGCACGCCGCTGGTCGCGGCGAGCACCCCCTCACCCAGCAGGATGATGACGAACAGGCCGTAGCGTTCGGCGATGTGCCCCGGATGCCACGGGTCGCGTCCGGCCCGGTTGGCCCAGACCGGAACGCTCAGCTCCACCAGCGCGAAGACCACGAACGAGACGGTCAGCCACTCGACGGGCAGCAGCAGGCGCAGCAGCCAGAGTCCCTGCGCCACCACGATCCCGATCGCGTATCTGCTCGAGACCGCCCGGGTCTGCGGGTGCTCGATGGCCGCCCGCACCCACAGCGCCACGAGTCCGAGCCGCATGATCAGGTAGCCGACCGCGATCGGGCGGTAGTCGGCGCCCTCGAACGCCGCGGGAACGCTCGCCGCGATCACCACGACACCGGCCATCTGCACGAACCCGAGCAGCCGGTAGAGGACGTCGTCGGTGTCGTAGCCCGACGAGAACCAGGTGAAGTTCATCCACGCCCACCAGATGGCGAAGAACACCATGAGGAACGGTCCGATGCCCTCGCCCAGCCGCCCGGCGATGATCGCGTGCGCGAGCTGGGTGACGACGCTGGCCACGGCCACGACGAACACGAGATCGAAGAGCAGCTCGAACGGGGTGGATGCGCGGTGCGACTCGTCGATCGAGCGGCCCTGCATGCGCACGTGGAAGCTCGCGGGCATGACGTGAGCCTATTGGGCCGGCGTCACGCGATCGCTCCGCGCGACAGCTCGTCGGCGATCGCACGCATCCCGAGCTCGACCTCGGCGAACGAGATCGTCAGGGGCGACAGGCCGAGCCGGATGCCGGTGGGCCGCCGGAAGTCCGGGATCACGCCGCGCGCCCACAGGCGCGGCATGATCGCCTCGAACCCGGGGTGGTCGAGCGTGAGGTGGGAGCCGCGGCGGGCCGGGTCGCGCGGGGTGGCGAGCACGGCATCCGGCAGCAGCTCGTCGGCGAGGGCGATCCCGAACTCGGTGAGGGCGATCGACTTGGCTCGGATCGTCTCGACGCCGGCCTCGGCGACCACGGCGATCGCGTCTTCGAGGCCGACCATGCCGAGCACCGGCGGCGTCCCGCTGAGAACGCGGCGCATCCCCGGTCCCGGCTCGTAGCCCTGCCCCATCTCGAAGGGGCGTGCCGAGCCCAACCAGCCCGCGATCGGCTGGCGGAAGTCCTCGAGCAGCTCACGGCGCACGTAGGCGAAGGCCGGCGATCCGGGTCCGCCGCCCAGGTACTTGTAGGTGCAGCCGACCGCGAGGTCGACTCCCCAGTCGTCGAGCGTGGTCGGCAGCACGCCGACCGAGTGGCACAGATCCCAGAGCACGAGCGCACCGGACGAGTGCACGAGCTCGGTGATCGCGGGCACGTCCGCGAGGAACCCCGAGCGGTAGGCGATCGACGAGAGCACCACAAGAGCGGTGCGCGCGCCGATCACCTCGGCGACGCGCTCCGGCGTCACGTCGCCCTCGTCGATCCAGCGCACGGTCAATCCGCGCTCGGCGGCGATCGCCTCGACCAGATAGCGGTCGGTCGGAAAGTCGTCGCGATCGATGACGATCTCCTCGCGCCCGGGCCGCAGCTCGAGGGCCGCGCGGATCAGCTTGTACAGCAGCACGCTCGTCGAGTCGCCGATCACGGTCTGGCCGGATGCCGCCCCCAGCGTCACCCGCCCGAGCTCGTCACCCAGCCGCACCGGCAGCTGCATCCAGCCCTCGTCCCAGCCGCGGATGAGTCGCTCGCCCCACTGCCGGCGCGCGACCTCCTCCACCCGGGCGACGGATGCCGCGAGCGGCCTCCCGAGCGAGTTGCCGTCCAGATAGGCGACCACGTCGGGCGCGGGCAGAAAGCGATCGCGGAACCGCGCGAGCGGGTCGGCGGCATCCAGCTCGGCGGCATCGGGTACCGCCGTGGACCCGGCAGACGTGCGGCTCATGCGCCGAGCCTATTCCGCGTCCGCGGCGGCACCCCGCGCGGCCCACTCCTCGTCGAGGATCGCGTAGACGCCCGTGTCGGCCCAGTCGCCGCGGAACATCAGGTCCTTCACGAAGTACGCCTCCTCGCGCATCCCGAGCCGACGGCAGAGCGCGATCGAGGCGTCGTTGCGCGGGTCGAGTTCCGCGCGCACCCGGTGCATCCCCAGCTCGCCGAAGGCGAGGTCGAGCATCGCTACGGCTGCCTCGTGCGCATACCCCTTGCCCTGGAAGTCGGGATGCAGCGTCCAGCCGATCTCGGCACCGCGGTTCTCGAGGCTGGCGATCGTCAGATACATGTGCCCGATCACGCGGCCGTCGACCACGATGGCGGGCTCGATCCAGTCGTGCTCCTCGGCCAGCCGCGTCGCCGCCGCGTACTTGCCGACCCACTCCACGACCTCGTCCCGGCTGCGGGCCTCGTGCAGCAGATACCGACAGACGTCGTCGCGACGCTGGTAGGCGTAGACCTCGTCCACGTCGTCGAGCGTCATGGGGCGCAGCACGAGCCGCTCGGTGCGCAGCGGCTCGACGAACTCGAAGCTCGGGGCAGGAGGACCGCTCACGGCGCCGACGGTACCACCTCACCACTTGTAGACACTGTCTACATCTGGGTCTATCGTGGGGCGATGACCGAATACACCACGTCCTCAGCCGGCGACCGGGTCGCGTACGACCGCTACGGATCCGGCCCGGCGATCGTCTTCATCGCCGGGGCCGGGCCCTCCAGAGCAAGCGATCCGGGCACCTCGCAGACGGCCGCGGCCGCCGGCCGGCACGGGATCACGACCATCGTCTACGACCGCCTCGGCCGCGGGGAGAGTCCGGCGCAGGGCGACCTCACCCTCGATCGCGAGTTGAGCGCCCTGGAGGCGCTGCTCGAGCTCGCCGGCGGCTCGGCCGCCCTCTGCGGCCACTCCTCGGGATGCACGATCGCCCTCGCCGCCGCCGTCCGCGGACTTCCGGTCACCGGCCTCCTGCTCTGGGAGGCGCCCCTCGGCGGCGTCTCCGACGCGAAGAACTGGAGCGTCGAGTTCGGCCGTCTCGTCTCCGCGGGCGAACTGGAGCAGGCCCAGATGCTCTACATGAAGGACATGCCCCCCGAGTGGCTCGACGGGGCACGGCGGTCCCCCGCGTGGCCCGCGATCTACGGACAAGCCGGGAGCCTCCGCGCCGACGCCGAATCGATCGCGTGGGCGGAATCGGCCCCGCTCGCCGAGCTGCTGCGCGACATCGCGATTCCGGTGGAGGTCGCCGTGGGGCGGGACACCCTCCCCATCATGACCGCGGCTGCCGCCGCCCTGGTCGCCGCGATCCCGGGGGCGGAGTCCGTCATCCTCCCGGGTGCCGACCACAGCTGGGATCCTCTCCCGATGGCCGAGGAGGTGGCGCGCTTCGTGCGGAGCCTCTCCTAGGCGCCGAGCTCCGCCAGAACGGCGACCAGCTGCTCGACCGCCCAGTCGAGCTCCTCGCGCTCGACGACGATCGGCGGGGCGAGGCGGATCGTCGAGCCGTGCGTGTCTTTCGCCAGCACGCCCCGCGCGGCGAGCGCCTCGCACACCTCGCGGCCGCCGGCCAGCGCGGGGTCGATGTCGATACCCGCCCAGAGGCCGGCCCCGCGCACCGCCACCACGCCGTGACCGACCAGCGCGCGCAGCGAGCCCAGCAGGTGCTCGCCCAGCTCGGCGGCCCGGCGCTGGTAGTCGCCGGTCTCGAGCAGCCCGACGACCGCGAGTCCGACCGCCGCGGCGAGCGGGTTGCCGCCGAAGGTCGAGCCGTGCTCGCCGGGTCGCAGCACTCCGAGCACCGACGCATCGCCCACGACCGCGCTCACGGGGACGATCCCGCCGCCGAGCGCCTTGCCGAGCAGGTAGAGATCGGGGATGACCCCCGCGTTGTCGCACTGGAAGGTCGCCCCGGTGCGGCCGAGGCCCGACTGGATCTCGTCGGCGATGAACAGGATGTTGCGCTCGCGCGTCATGCGCCGCACCGCGGGCAGGTAGTCGGCCGGCGGCACGATGATGCCGGCCTCCCCCTGGATCGGCTCGAGCAGCACGGCGACGACGTCGTCGTCGAGCAGCGCCTCGAGGGCAGCCGCGTCACCGTAGGGGACCGACACGAAACCCGGGGTGAACGGACCGAAGTCGGCTCGGGCATCCGGATCGTTCGAGAAGCTGATGATCGTGGTCGTGCGCCCGTGGAAGTTGCCGTGGGCCACCACGATCTTCGCCCGGTCGTGCTCGACGCCCTTGACCCGGTAGCCCCAGGCGCGGGCGATCTTGATCGCCGACTCCACCGCCTCGGCGCCCGTGTTCATCGGCAGCACCATGTCTTTACCGGCGAGCCGCGCGAGGCCCTCCAGGAACGGGCCGAGGACGTCGTTGTGGAAGGCCCGGCTGGTGAGGGTGACGCGATCGAGCTGGGCCCGCGCGGCATCCACGAGCACCGGATGCCCGTGCCCGAAGTTCACCGCCGAGTACGCGGCCAGGCAGTCGAGGTAGCGCTTGCCGTCGACGTCGGTGACCCAGGCGCCGAAGGCCTCGTGCACCACCACCGGAAGCGGGTGGTAGTTGTGCGCGCCGTACTCCTCGACCTGGGTGATGTACCGAGCCGTCGCCGAACTGGTCGAGGTCGCGGTCATCGTCGAAGCTCCAGGGTGCAGCACTTGACCCCGCCGCCGCCCAGCAGCAGCTCGGAGAGGTCGACGCCGTGCGGTGTGAACCCGCGCTCGATCAGCTGCCGCTCGAAGTCCTTCGCGCGGGCGGCGATGATCACGTTCCTGCCGTCGCTGAAGCTGTTGAGGCCGAGAACCGCGGCGTCCTCGTCGGTCACGAGGATGGCATCCGGGAACCGTTCCTGAAGGATGGCGAGCGAGGCCGCGTCGAAGGCCTTGGGCAAATAGGCCACGCTGCCTCGCCCGCCGTCGGAGTCGAGCACCGCGAAGGCGGTGTCGAGGTGGTAGAAACTCGGGTCGACGAGGGTCAGGGTGACCACCTCGCGGCCGTAGATGCGCCGCAACTCGTCGTGGCTCGCGGCGTCACTGCGGAACCCGGTGCCGGCGTAGATGGTCTCGCCGACGAGCAGGAAGTCGCCTTCGCCCTCGTTGGTCGAGACCGGCTCGCGCACCTCGAAGCCGTCCGCGCCGAACCAGTCCATGTAGGCGGGACCCTCGGGCTGGCGCTCCGGGTACTGGAACTTGGCGCCGTAGGCGATGCCGTCGAGCACGAAGCCGCCGTTCGCGGCGTACACCATGTCGGGCAGACCGGGCAGGCCGTCGATCAGCTGCACCTCGAAACCGAGCTCGAGGTACTTCGCGTAGAGCGTCTCCCACTGGCGCACGGCGAGGCTCGTGTCGGTGGGGGCCTCGGGATGCATCCACGGGTTGATGCGGTAGCTCACGGTGAAGTGACTCGGCCGGCACATCAGCACGGTGCGGCGCGTGGCGACGCGCTCGGGGGCGGAGGAGGCGGGCTGGGTCAACGTCATCCGTCCAGTGTCGCACGCACGCATCCAGAGGTTCAGAGCTTCGGGCGCACCGAATCTGCGTACATCACTGCCGCAATGCACAGAAACTGCGTACTCTTACCCGGTGGACAATCTCGACTACGGCATCCTCGACCTGCTCCGCCAGAACGCCCGCGCCGGCTACGGCGACATCGGCGAGCGCGTGGGTCTCTCGGCCTCGGCCGTGAAGCGCCGCGTCGACCGGCTCGTGGCCGACGGGGTCATCCGGGCGTTCACGATCCAGGTCGACCCGGCCGTCGACGGGCTCGGCACCGAGGCCTACGTCGAGCTGTTCTGCCGCGGCACGGTCGCCCCCGACGAGCTCAAGCGCATCCTCTCGGGCGTGCCCGAGGTCGTCGACGCCTCGACCGTCACGGGGTCGGCCGACGCCATGGTGCACATCCGCTCCCGCGACATCCCCTCGCTCGAAGACGCACTCGAGCGGGTGCGGATCGCGCCCAGCGTCGACCACACGCGCAGCGCGATCGTGCTGTCGCACCTGATCCACCGCAACTACGACTGAGATCCCCGGCCTCGGCGAGGGACGGGACGACTACGCGGCTCCCGGCTGCGACAGGCGCGCCGCCAGCGGCCATTCCTCGCCCAGGATCACCTGACGGGCCGCGCCGGTGGCACGATTGACCAGCACCGGCGCCATCAGGTTGACCACGGGTGCGCCCTCCGAGATGGTGGCGACCACCAGGACACGGGTCGTGTCGGGCCGTCCGCCGATGGAGGCGTAGTTCTCGTCGTCGAAGGCGGGCTCATACCAGGGCAGGTACACCGGCGCGTCCAGCACGAACAGACGGATGCCCGGCTCGCCGGAGGAGCGCATCGTATGCAGGCCCGGTGCACCCTCGACCTCGTCGAGCGTGAAGTCGCACAACGGCGCGAGTCCGGGAGGCGACTCGACGAAGCTCAGCGCCGTTGTCATCGCAGGAACGACATCAGAGTGGGCTGAAGCGCCTTGCTCGTCACACCGAGGGCGGCCTGGTACGCGTTCTGCTGCGCCGAGAGCTCGACCAGGGTCTTGGTGAGATCGACACCGTCGACTCCGGATCGCTGCGTGGTCAGCTGCGCCGCCTGTGCGGTCAGCGCGCTCTGCCCCTGCTGCACTGCGTTGTAGTTCGCCGCGACGAGCGACTGCTGACTCGAGACGGCCGAGATGCGGGAGTCGATCGCGGAGAGTTGGCTCGTGACGTCGGTGCCCGCCTGGATCCCACTCGTGATCGTGTCGATGAGCGCGAACACCGATCCGGCGCCCACTCCATAGCTCGCGGCGCCGTCACCGCTCACCGAGACCGTCGTCGACGCGCCGATGGCACGGCTGACCGTCGTGCCCGGAGTGCCGTTATAGGCGTAACCGCTGCCCGAGAACGCCGCCCCCGCATCGGAGTTGCCCGCGAAGACCGGTCGCCCCAGGTAGCTCGTGTTCGCCTGACTGAGCAACTCGGCCTTCAGGCCCTGCAGCTGCGAGACGATCGACGCCTTCGCGGTGGCGCTCAGCGTCGGATCGCCGCTTCCCACGACGAGCGATCGAACGCTCTGCAAGGACGTCACCGAGGCGCTGAGCGCACCCCCGACGGCCGTCAGCCAGTTCGTGGCGTCGTGGGCGTTGCTGCTGTACTGAGCGTTCGCGGCCTGCTGCCGCTTGAGTGCCAGCGACATCGCCATGCCGTTCGGGTCATCCGACGGCTTGCTGATGGCCTGTTGGCTCGACGCCTCGTCCTGCAGCACGGACAGCTGTTGCAGCTGGGTCTGCAGGTTCGCCTGCGAGTTGGCGAGGATCATCTGATCCGTCACTCGGGAGATCAATGGGTGCCCACCTATCCGGTCTTGTTGATGAGGGTGTCGAGCATGTCGTTCACGGCGACCATGACGCGCGCCGCCGCACTGAAGGCGTTCTGATAGGCGAGCATGTTGGTCGTCTCCTGGTCGGTGTCGACCGCCGAGACGGAGGATTGCGACGCGACGGCCGAGGCCAAGCCCGCCGATGTGAGAGTCGCCTGACTGTTCGCGGCCTTGGCCATCTCGCCGGTTCGCACGACGAAGGTCTCCCACTGGCTGTCGGCGCCCGTCGTCGAGCTCATGAGTTGCGCGAGGGAACCGGCGATGTCGCCGTTCGCCGCGCCGGCTCCCGGGGTCGCCGCCGCGATCCCGCTGGAATCGACGGGGATCACGCTCAGACCGAGCGCCGGCGGCCGGGAAGCATCGAGGGCGAAGAAGGCCAGCCCCGTCACGCCGCTCGGAGTGGCCCCGGTCTGCATGATGGAGTTGACCGAGTTCGCGACGGTGGTGGCCAGCGAGTTGTAGCTCTGGGCCGCCTCGGCGATCGCGCCGCCGGTCGCGGTCCCGTTCGCCGGGGCGAGCATCGCGAGTTCGGCACCGAGGGTTCCCCCCGAGATCCCAGCCGTCGCCGACGGGTTGTCGACGAATCCGATGGTCACCGGGGCAGCGGCGGCGCCCGCGAGGTTCGGCGACCCCGACGCCGCGATGCTGTTGACCACGGTGCCCGCCACGAGCTGGTTGCCGCCGAGGAGGATGTCGGTGGTGCCGTCGGCATTGCTGCGCACCGTCGCGCCGCTCAGATTCGCCAGGGTCGTCGCCAGGGTGCCCACCTGGTCCATCAGGCCGTTGGCATTGCCGCCCGCCGCGACGATCGATCGGATCTGGCCGTTGAGCGCCGCAACCCGGGTCGCCGCCGCATTGACGCTCGCGACCGTCGTGTCGACCCCCGACCGCACCGACGACCACTGGCTCGATGCCGCGGTGTATCCGGAGGCGATCAGCGCGGCGACGCGCCCGCCTGCAGCGATGACGGCGGTGGCCGCCGACGACGAATTCGACGTCGTCGACACGTTCTGCCACGCCGACCAGAAGCTCTGCAGGGCCGACGACAATCCGTTGCCGCCCGGTTCGTTCAGAGCTGCTTCGATCGCACTCAACTGAGTCGCCGCTTCGTGCGCGTAGCCGTCCGCCGCGGAGGTCACTCTCAGCTGCGCGTCGGCGAACGGGCTGTCGACCCGGGTGGCGGCGTTGACCGCGACGCCGTCACCCACTTGCAGGGGATCTGCGAAGCCGGACTCGGAGGCCGGCGTCATCGACGAGGTCGACGCCACCTGCCGTGAGTACCCGACGGTGGTCGAGTTGCTGATGTTGTCGCCGACCACCGTCAGCCCCTGCCGCGCGGCCACCAGGCCGGTGAACGCCGTGTTCAATGCGCCGAAGGAGCTCGTCATGCCCTACAGCCTCCCGTCGAAGATCTGGCCGCCCGGCGGCCAGTCGCCGGTGTTGCCGCGAGAGTCGTAGGTGGCCGCCTCCGGTGAGATCGACGCGAGTGTCTCGTGCGTCACCCGGGCGGCGGCCCGGAGGTACTGCACGTTGGCGTCGCGGAGTTCGGCGATCGACGAGGCCAACTCGGACAACGCACCGAGGTGACCCGTGAAGTTGTCGCGCCACGCATCGGTCGGCGCCGCCGCGATGATCGAGCGCAGCGACGCGTCGTCACCGACTCCCCACTCGTCGCCGACGATCGCGACTTCCATCGCGCGCTCAATGCCGTTCTCGCGGAGGCGTTCGAGCACCTGCTCGACCTCGCGAGTCGCGAAGGGGAGCCAACGGGTCTTGCCCGCGGTGAGCAGGAGCTTCTCCTCTTCGAGCTTGAACATCAACACCTCGAGGAGTTCGCGTTCGCGCCAGAGCAGCGTCGAGAGTTCTTGCGCACCCATCGGCTCCACTTCCTGTGTCTCGGTCGGCGACAATCCCACGTCCTCGCTCCAGTGTGACGCACCCGAGTGGTGCCGTCACTGAGCACCATCGACCGATCTCGGCGGCGCGTTACGGAAATTCGCGCCGAGCGCCGAAAAAAATCTGCAAAGTACCACATCGTGAGAATCAATTTCGTTGTTCTTTGAAACCAAAACAGGGGGCTCCAGTTCTGGGGGGTTCTCGCCGAGGGGGCAGTGGGAAAGGATCTGGACAAACCCACCCCTCACCCTGGGTGGACGCGCTTACCCAAGCAGCCACACGCTCGCCGCTCCACACGTCGCCCCCGCCGCGGGGTCAGCCGATCCAACCAGCACGACCGCATCGATCCCGAATGTCGGAACAAGAACATCCTTGTGTCCAGATTTCCTAGGGAGCCGCGCGATGGACCGCAGTGAGCGCAACGCGCTAGTCGTCGAGAACCTGCCGCTGGTCGGCTACCTCGTCTCGGAAGTGTGGGGCCGCGCCACCCACCTGTCGCGCGACGATCTCGCCTCGGCAGGAGCGGTCGCCCTCATCACCGCCGCCGACGCGTTCGACCCCGAACTGGGCGTGCCGTTCGGCGCCTATGCCCGGCGCCGGGTGCTCGGGGCCTTCGCCGACGAGATGCGGTCCTCCGACTGGGCGACCAGGACCATCCGCCATCGCATCCGCGAGGTGCTGCAGGTGAAGGAGACGCTCACGGCGGCGCTCGGACGGGACACGACCGTCGACGAAGTGGCCTCGGCACTCGGCGTCGACCGGGCCACCGCCGCCGAGGCCCTGGCCGACGCGTCGCGATCCATCAGCTCCCTGGATGAGAGCGTCGGCGACCTGCTTGCCGCCGAGATGTCGTCGCCGGAGGACGCCTTGGTGACCGCGGAACGTGCGGGGATCGTGCGCGCGGCGGTCGAGGCCCTCCCCGAGCGGATGCGCTACATCGTCACCGAGATCTACTTCAACGACAGGACGGTCAAGGAGCTGGCCGAAGAACTCGGCTCAACGCATTCCGCCGTCTCGCAGCAGCGCTCCGAAGGCATCCGACTGCTGCGCGACGGCCTCGAGACGCACTACGCGGACGACGCCGCCGCCCAGCAGGTGCCCAACTCGCGGATCGCCGAGTCCCGCCGCACCGCCTACCTCGCGCGGCTCGCGCAGACCGCCGGGCTCGGAATCGTCGGCGTCGCGCACCGTGCCCCCCGGTGGGAGGCCGCCGCCTCCTAGCCGCCGAGGAAAAATCTTCGACGAACTGCTAACGCGCGCAGACGCCCTGCCGAGTGTCTCCATCGTCAGCCCACGGATGGGCCGACGCACAACGCCAAATCATGGAGGAACACAATGGCACTCAGCATCACCAACAACATCGCAGCACTCAACGCCTATCAGAACCTCACGGACGTCCAGGACAAGCTCACCTCGTCCATCGCGAAGCTCTCGAGCGGCAAGGCGATCACCTCCGCGGGAGACAACGCGGCGGGTCTGGCCATCTCCACGGGACTCACCTCCCAGGTGAACGGCCTCAACGTCGCCGCGACCAACGCCCAGTCCGGACTCGATGTCGTCCAGACCGCCAGCGGCGCTCTCACCCAGGTGACCAGCATGCTGCAGCGTCTGCGCGACCTCGCGGTTCAGGCGGCCAACGACTCGAACAGCGTGGCGTCTCGCGCTGACATCGCGACGGAGGCCACTCAGATCACCAACGAGCTCACGCGAATCAGCACGGCCACGAACTACAACGGCAGCAAGCTGCTCGACGGTTCGGCGACGGCGCTGAACTTCCAGGTCGGCGCCAACGCCGGCGCGGACAACACCATCACGGTCAACCTGACCGCGGCCAACGTCGGCGCGGTCGCCACCGCGCTCACCACGGGAGCCGGCGCGCTCGACTTCACCTCGAACGCCACGGCCCAGGCCTCCATCACCTCGATCGACACCCAGCTGAGCACCGTCTCGACGGCGCAGGCGACCTTGGGAGCCGTGCAGAACCGCTTCACCGACGCCATCGCGTCGGTGAACGTCGCCGCACAGAACCTCAACTCGGCCAGCTCGCAGATCACGTCGACCGACATGGCGAAGCAGATGGTCATCTTCACGGGCGAGCAGGTGCAGTCGCAGGCGGCGACCGCGATCCTGGCTCAGGCGAACCAGCTGCCGCAGGGCATCCTGAAGCTCCTGCAGTAAAGCCCCCGTCGTCCGGCGGCGGAGCAGGCCTGAACCGTCTCGCCTCCGCCGCCGGGCACCCTCCAGCATCCACCGACACGAAGGAGCGGACGCGGTGACCACGACCAGCGTGACCACGTCGACGAACTCGGCGGGAGCATCCGTGCTCGCCGGCGTCGTCAGTGGCTTGAACACGTCTGCCCTGGTCGCGGCCGAGATCGCGGCCGAGTCCGGTCCCCGCGACGCGCTGCAGACGCAGATCGGCACCGACAACACCCTGCTCACCGCTCTTCGCTCCTTGAACACCTCCTACGCGACGCTCGCGACCCAGGCCGCGGCCGACGCGGCCAGCAACGCCTGGAACGTCTTCACCGCCTCGAGTTCGGACCCCAGCGTCACCGCGTCGACCACGACCGCCGCGAGCGCCGGCTCCGTCTCGTTCTCCGTCAACGCGGTCGCCGCGGCCCAGGTCGAGGTGACCGCCCCGATGGAGGATTCCAGCACGACACCGAGCTACACGATCGTCGGCAGCACGGGAACACCGGTGGCCATCACCCCGGCATCCGGATCCGTCGCCGACATCGTGGCCGCCATCAACTCGTCTTCCGCGGGAGTCTCCGCGATTGCGATCGCATCCGGCAAGGATGCGACGACGGGTGCGGCGCTGTACCGGCTTCAACTCACGTCATCCCACACCGGCGCTTCGGGTGCGTTCGGTATCTATCAGGGATCGCCGAGTGATGTCAGCGCCGGTACAGCGCCGAACCTCCTCAGCCAGCCCGGCGCCGCCAGCATCCAGTCGGCGTCGGATGCCTCGGTCACGCTCTGGGCGGGCACGGCGGCGGCGCAGACGGTGACCTCGAGCAGCAACAGCTTCTCCGACCTCCTCCCCGGCGTCACGGTGTCCGTCTCGAAGGTGGTCTCGACCCCCGTGACGCTGACCATCGCGCAGGACACCGCGACGATCACCAACGCCGCCTCGACCCTGGTCTCGGGGGTCGATGCGCTCCTGCAGTCGATCGCCTCGAGCAGCGCGATCACCTCGAGCAGCGATTCCTCCGGCACCACGACCACCAAAGGCGGGCCGTTCACCGGCGACAGCCTGATCAGGGATGCGGCCTACTCGCTCTTCAACGCGGTCGCTCAACCCGCCAACGGCACCTCGCCGGCCCGCATCGGGATCAACATCAACCAGGACGGTTCCATCACCTTCGACGCGACGGCGTTCCAGGCCGCTCTCAGCTCCGACCCCGCCGGCACGCACGCCCTGCTGCAGAGCATCTCGAGCGCGGTGGCGGCGCAGGCCCGCACCCAATCGGACGCGGTGACCGGTGCGCTGACCACGCGCATCTCGAGTCTCACGGGCGACATCAGCGGGCTGAACGCCCAGGTGGCGGCCTGGACGACCGAATTGGCGGCGCGGCAGACGGCGCTCGAAACCGCGTACGCCGCGATGGAGACGCAATTGAGCAGCCTGAAGACCCAGTCGAACTGGTTGAGCCAGCAGTTCCCGACCAGCGTGAACAGCAACGGATCGAGGGGCTGATGTCGGTCACCGCCGGCGCCGATGCGCGCGCCGCCTACGTTCGCGACTCCGTGACGTCCGCCTCACCCGCCCATGCTCTCGTGATGCTCTACGACCGCCTGCTGCTGGATCTGCGCTGGGCGGAGCGCTGTCAGGACACGGGCGACTGGATGAGCGCGAGCGCCCACCTCATCCACGCCCAGGACATCATCGCCGAACTGGCCGGCACCCTGAAGCCCGAGCTCTGGAGCGGGGGTCCCGCCCTGATGTCGCTGTACGTCTACCTCCTCGGCATCCTCAGAACGGGGAACGCCTGGCGCGACATCGAGCCGACTCGCGAGGCGATCGAGTTGCTGGAGCCCCTGCGCCTCGCGTGGCATGCCGCGACCGACGGCTCCGCCGTGCCGCTCGCGCCGACGCGGTTGTCGGCTGTTGGCTGACGACCTCGGCTCCTGGAACGAGCTGCTCGACGAACTCGACCGGCAGCTGGTGCGATCGCACCCCGGATTCGGCCTTGGCAACGTGCCCTCCGGGATCTGGAGCATCGATGAGCTCCGCGACTCGATCGGCCCCCTCGGGCCGATCCCGGATCCGCTGATCCCCCGAGCGCGCCGGACCCTCGTCGAGTACGAGGACGCCTTCGCTCGCATCCAGGAAGCGAAACGTGTCGTGGGCGACCACCTCGACATGCTCCAGAGCCTGCGCGGACGCGAGGCAGCGCATCCGGTGTACTTCGATCACGTGGGCTGAGCGCCAGGGTCGCATGGGGGACTTTCGGCCGCACTGCTAACCGGGTCGCGGCGACGGCCGATAGCTCTCGGTAGAGCAGGATCGCTCGATGCAGAAGGCCAGGGATCGGCCGCCCGTCCTTGTACCTCCGTGCGCGAAAGACAGGTCCCGGTGCTCAACTCGATCTCGATCAACGCTCTCTCCAGCGCGCTCGCCGGGCTCTCCGCCCGACAGACCGCCACGGCCAACAACATCGCCAACATCAACACCCCGGGCTATCGCGCGCAGACGGTCTCGTTCGAATCGGCGCTCGCGGCCTCGGTGCAGGCGGGCAGCGGTGTCGTCACTCCGACGAAGGGGCTCTCTCTCGAGCCGACGCAGCTCGACGGCAACAACGTCAACCTCGACACCGAAGACATCACCAATGCCAACACGGTGCTCCAATACCAGTTCGCGAGCCAGGCGATCAGCCAGGAGCTCACGTCGATCGTCCCCGCGTTGAGCGTCAACTGATGAGCATGAACGCGATCGGGATCGCCGGTTCCGGGCTCGATGTGAACCGCCAGTGGCTCAACGCCATCTCGGACAACATCGCCAACATGAACAACGCGACGGCCACCAGCGGTCCCGCGTTTCAGGCTCGCTACGTCGTCGCCGAAGCCGGGGCGGGCACCTCGGGGGTCTTCGTCAAGGGAACGGTGCTCGGCGACTCGACCGGCATCGTCGTGAACGACCCGAGCAACCCGCTTGCCGACGCTCAGGGGAACGTGCGCATGCCCGACATCAACCTCGGCGACCAGATGGGGCAGCTCATCATGGCCCAGCGCGCCTACGAGGCCAACGCCAAGGTGGTCTCGGATGCGCAGGCCACCTACCAGGCGGCCATCGCGATCGGAAAGGGCAACTGATGTCCATCCCCTCCATCTCGTCGATCATCGCAACCACGAGCACGCCTCATGTCACGGCACCGAACGCCCCCGCCTCCGTCGATGGAGGCAGCTCGTTCGGCTCGGCCATGATCGACGCGCTCAACTCGGTGCAGTCGGCCCAGGCCACGGCCGACCAACTCAACATCGCGGCCGTCACCGGCAACCTTCCCGACATCGCCCAGGCCACGATCGCCTCGACGCGGGCGCAAGTGGAGGTTCAGCTCGTCTCGGCGGTGCGCAACCGCGCCGTTGACGCCTTCAACAGCATCATGAACATGAGCGCGTGATGCCTCCCGCCCTGATGGCCGCCCTGCGGCGTTTCACCCACACCCTCCGCGAGTTCACCGTCGGCCAGCGCACGCTCGCGATCATCGGCCTCGCCGTGCTCGCTGTCGGAGGCATCGGATTGACGGCCTGGTTGAGCCAGCCGAGCTACTCACCCCTGTTCACCAGCCTGTCTCCCGCCGACGCCGGCTCGATCACGACGCTGCTGCACACCGACGGCGTTCCCTACCAGCTCGCAGACGGGGGCAACACGATCCTGGTCCCCGAGCAGGACGTCGACTCCGAGCGACTCAAGGCGGCCTCCGCCGGGCTTCCGAGCCTGAGCAACGACGGCTACGGCCTGCTGAACAACCTCGGCGTCACCGCATCGGCCTTTCAGCAGACGACGACGTATCAGCGCGCACTCCAGGGCGAACTCGCCAACACCATCGAGGCGATGAACGGAGTGCAGACGGCATCCGTGAAGCTGGCCATTCCCGACCAGACCGTCTTCACCTCCCAGCAGGCACCGACGACCGCCTCGGTCTTCGTGCGCACCCAGGGCAACGCGACCCTCGGCAGCGCGCAGGTCGCCGCGATCACCCACCTGGTGGCGGCGTCCGTCGACAACCTCAAGCCGAGCAACGTCTCGGTGGTCTCCGCCGATGGCACCCTGCTCTCGGGGTCCGGCGCGACGGGAACCAACGACACGGCGTCGTCATCGACGTACGAGTCGCGCACCCAGTCCAGCGTGCAGGCGATGCTCGACCGCGTTCTCGGCGCCGGCAACTCGACAGTGGTGGTCTCGGCGGACCTCTCGAAGGACTCCGCGCAGCGAGTCACACAGACCTACACCTCGCCGAGCAACGCCCCCGCCATCAATGAGCAGAGCAGCACGACCGTCGACAGGGGCTCCGTCAGCTCCGGGGCGACCGGGGTGCTCGGCCCCGACAACATCGCGGTGCCCACCGGCACGAGCACACCCGGAACGGGGAGCTACACGACGTCGACGACCAAGAACAACGCGATCAATCAGACCACCGAGACCACGACGATCCCCGCGGGAGCGCTCGATCGCCAGACGATCTCGGTCGCCGTGAACAAGTCGGCGGCGGCGGGGATCTCGGCGGCGAGCATCGAGCAGCTGGTATCGGGGGCCGCGGGCGTCGACACCAAGCGCGGCGATCAGGTCGACGTTCAGCTCGTCCCGTTCAGCAAGGCGGGAGCCGTGCAGGCCCAGACCGCCATCAGCACCCAGAGCGGGGCGGAGACCCAGCAGAACATCGTGAAGATCGCGACGACGGCCCTCACGGTGCTCGGGGTGCTCCTGGGGCTCTTCCTGCTCTTCCGATTCCTCACCGGGGCGTCGAAACGGCGGGCGGCGACGCCGCTCGACCTCGGGCCGCTCGACGTGCATCCTCTGGGTGGCCTCGACCCCGAGCTCGACCTGCTCGACTACCCGTCGATCGCGGCGCAGAACGCGCCCAACGTCGCGCTGCCCCTCGAGGCTCTCGCAGAGGTTCCGGAATACTCCCGGATGCGCGCGAGCATCGATCGGATGTCAGCCACCGACCCGCAGCGCACCGCCGAGTACCTGCGGTCTCTCATGGATGACAAGCAGACCGCATGAGCGAGCCCGCGCCGACCGGTCTGACGGGCATCCAGAAGGCTGCCCTCGTCATCATGCAGTTGAGCCAGGACCACGCCGCCGAAGTCATGCGGCAGTTCTCGGAGCCGGAGGCCGAGGAGATCATCGGAGAGATCGTGCGTCTTCGGCGCGTCGACGCCGCCCTCGTCGATGTGACGATCGCCGAGTTCTACGAGCGCACGCAGAAGTCGGTCACGCAATCCCGTGGCGGCCTCGAGTTCGCCGAGGAACTGCTGCAGGCCTCGTTCGGCGCCGAGCGCGCCGCCGGGTTTCTCGATCGGGTCTCGTCGACCATGGCGGGCACCTCGTTCGAGTTCCTCGATGCAGCGGATCCGCACCAGATCTCGAGCCTGCTCGCCGGCGAGCTCGCCGAGACAAGAGCCCTCGTGCTCGCCCACCTCGCGCCGGGAAAGGCGTCGCAGGTCCTTGCCAAGTTCGAGGCGAGTGCACAGCTCGATGTGGCGCAGGCCATCGCCAGCATGCGCGCCGCGACCCCCGAAGCGGTGAGCATCGTCGCCGACAACCTTCGCCGATCGGCCCGATCGGTCGTGACCCCGCGTGAGCGCGCCGAGGTCGTCGGCGGCGTGCAGCCTCTCGTCGACATCATCAACCGTGCCGACGTCGCGACCGAACACGAACTCCTCGAGGCCCTCGACGCCCGCGACCCGAAACTCGCCGAGGAGGTGCGCTCGCGGATGATCACCTTCGCCGACATCGTGCGCCTCGAGGGGAAGGACGTGCAGCAGGTCTTGCGCGGCCTGGATGTCCTCACGCTCGCGACCGCACTCAAGGGCGCGGCGCCCGAACTCATGGCCATCGTCCGCGACAACATCTCGGAGCGGAATCGCGAGTCGCTGGACGACGAGCTCACGAGCCTCGGGCGCGTGCGCAAGAAGCAGATCGACGAGGCACGAGCTGAGATCTCGCGCGCGATCCGCGAACTCGAGGCCCAGGGCATCATCTCGCTGCAGCGCAGCGACGAGGTGGAGGACGAGTATGTCAGCTGACACCGCGTTCTCGGAGCTGCGCTACCCCGCGATCGCCTCGGCCGCCGGGGACGACGACGCAGAGCTGGCCAGAGTGCGCGGGCACGCCGCGGGGTACGCGGCGGGGCTCCGTGCGGCAGAGTCCCACGCGGCGATCGCCACGGCCCAGGCGCGCGCGGAACGCGAAGCGCTGCACGCCTCGTCGAAGGCGGCTCTGAGCTCCGCGGTCGACGCTCTCGGAGCCGCGGTCGCACGACTCGCCGAGGTCTCGGCGCCAGTGCTGGCCGATGCCGACGCCGCTCTGCTCGCCGCTGCCATCGAACTCGCCGAATCGATCCTCGGCCGCGAACTCGCCGATGGCGACGCGTCGGCGCGCGCCGCGATCGCGAGGGCGCTCGCGGCCGCCGAGCAGGATTCCATCACGGCCGTGCGACTCAACCCCGCCGACCTCGCCGTGCTCCGCGCGCACGGAATCGGGTCGCCCCCGGTCCGTCTGCTCGAGGATCCCACCCTCTCCCGCGGCGACGCCGTGGTCGAGATCCTCGACGCGCGCATCGACGCCCGCATCTCGTCTGCTCTCGACCGTGCCCGCGCCGCGATCGGTGCGCTGCCGTGAACCCGACGCTCGCCTACCGTCCGACTGGCATCGACGAGGCCCTCCTGGCGAGCCGTCCGGAGCGGATCGGGTCGGTCGATTCCGTCGTCGGCCTCGGCATCCGCATCACGGGCCTGCCCGCCGCGATCGGCGAGCTGGTCACCATCGCCGACGGTGTTCGTGCCGAGGTGGTCGCGGTCGCGCGCGACTCCGTGACGGCGATGCCTCTCGACCCGCTCACCTCGGTGACGGCAGGAACCGAGGTGCGCACGACCGGGCGACCCATGACCGTCCCCGTCGGTCCAGGACTCCTCGGTCGCGTGCTCGACGCGGCAGGCGACCCCATCGACGGGCGCGGCCCCGTGCGCTCCCTCGGCCGAGTCGAGGTCGACAACGGCGCGCCGTCGTCTCTGCTGCGGGCCCGGATCCAGCATCCGCTTCCCCTGGGGGTCCGTGTGCTCGACACCCTCACGACGGTGGGCAGGGGGCAGCGCCTCGGGCTGTTCGCCGGTTCGGGCGTCGGCAAGTCCTCGCTGCTGTCGATGATCGCGCGCGGAACCTCGGCCGAGGTGTCGGTGATCGCCCTCATCGGCGAGCGGGGTCGCGAGGTCCGCGAGTTCCTCGAGGACGACCTCGGCGCCGAGGGACTCGCGCGGTCGATCGTCATCGTGTCGACGGCCGACCAACCCGCGCTCATGCGGGTGCGGGCGGCCTTCACCGCCACCCGGATCGCCGAGTCGTTCCGCGACACCGGAGCGCACGTGATGCTCATGATGGACTCGGTCACGCGAGTGGCCTCCGCGCAGCGCGAGGTCGGACTCTCGGCGGGCGAGCCACCCGCCACGCGGGGGTATCCCCCCTCGGTCTTCGGTCTGCTCGCGCGCCTGCTCGAGCGCGCGGGGACGGGACCGAAGGGGTCGGTCACCGGCGTCTACACGGTGCTGGTCGACGGCGACGACCACAATGAGCCGATCGCCGACGCCGCCCGATCCATCCTCGATGGGCATGTCGTGCTCGATCGCAAGCTCGCCATCGCCGGGCACTTCCCCGCGGTCGACGCGCTCGCATCGGTATCGCGAGTCGCCTCGCAGGTGACGTCGACGCAGCAGCGCGAACTCGCTGTGGCGTTGCGGCGGGTCATCGCCGCCCGCGCGGCAGCCCAGGACCTCCTCGATGTCGGGGCGTACCAGCGCGGGGCGAATCCGCTGGTGGATGCCGCGGTGGAGCACGAGGCGCGGATCAGGGCGTTCCTCACCCAGAGCATCGGCGAGCGATCGACGGCCGAGCAGTCGTGGTCGGAACTGTCACGCCTCGTGCACGAGTTGGGGGGCGCCTCATGACCGCACCGTTCTCCCTGGCCGCGCTGCTGCGGCTGCGTCGCCTTCAGCACGACCAGGCGGCCGCCGAGGTCTCGACCTCGCGGGCGCGCGCCGCCGAGCTGGCCGCGCGTCGACGCTTCGCCGAGAACTCGCTCGCCCGACTCATGTCGTCCGACGGCGCTGCCGAGAGCCTTCACTGGGCGGCGGCCGCTCGCGCCGCATCGTCGAGCGCCCTGGGCGAACTGAGCGTCCTCGAAGAGGTCACCCAACGCCATCTGGTCGAGAGCCAGTCTCGACTCGCCGAGACCCGCGCGCAGGCGATCAGCCTCGAGAAGCTCGAGGCCCGGCACGACGAGGCCACCCGAAAGGACGAACTCCGCCGGGAGCAGAACCTTCTCGACGAGATTCCGGCCCGCACGGCCCCGCCCACCCGCGGAAAGGGGACATCATGAGCGCCGTCAGCCTGCTCGGTTCGCTCCAGCAACTGCAGGCGAACCTCGCCAGCGCGTTCCCGAGTCGCGTCTCGTCGTCCGCGGCGAGCGCGAGCTCGACCCTCGATCCGTTCTCGCAGGTGCTCGCGGCGCTGTCGCCGTCGACCGCCACCACCTCGAGCGCCTCCGGCTCCGCGGTCTCGGGCTCGCAGGTGGTCACGGATGCCCGCAAGTACCTCGGCGTCCCCTACGTGCTCGACGGGGAGAGCACCTCGGGCATCGACTGCTCCGGTCTCGTGCAACTGAGCTACAAAGACCTCGGAATCACGCTTCCTCGGACCGTGCACGAGCAGAAGCTCATGGGGACCGCGGTCCCCTCCCTCGCGCAGGCGCAGCCCGGCGACCTGATCGTGTTCAAAGGCGGGGGGCACGTGGCGATCTACGAGGGAAACGGCCGCGTTCTCCACGCGCCGTACCCCGGGCGCGTCGTGTCGGACCAGAAGCTCTGGGTCGGCGACTCGGGAATCGAGACCATCCGACGGATCGTCCCCGACGCGGGCGGCGCCACGGGCGCCGCTCCCGCGACGACCGCGGCATCGACCACGGCCCCGACCAGCGCCGCGGTTCAGGCGGCCGCCCTGGCCACCGTGCGGGCCGTCATCCAAGCGGACTTCGGCCTGCTCTCCGGCTCGACCGCCACGACGGGTCGGACGACGGCCGCATCCTCGCCCCTCACCTCCGCGATCCAGGCGCTGGCCGGGTCGGTGGGATCGGGGGTTCCGTCGGCGACCGCGGCATCCAACGCCACCGCGGCTCAGCAGGTGCTCGCGACCATGCGGGCCGCACTCGCACAGGTGTCGTCGTGAGCGCCCTCGCCGTGGGCTCGGCCCCACTCGACCTGGCAGTCGCAGCGCCGCGCCCCGCCGGGGGGTCGGACGGGGACGCCTTCGCCGCGGAACTGAGGTCGGCGAGCACCTCGGCGACGATCTCGCAGGATCCCACGACCGCGGGCCGCCCGACCGCCTCGACCGCGACGGACGCGGCACCGACGCCCGGCCGCGGCGCCGATCCGGCGACGGCGCCGGCCCCGATATCGGAACCGGCCGGCGTGCTGACCGCCGCGGCGCCCCCTGCGCCCGTGACCGGCGTTCCGAGCGTGCTCGCGCCCACCGGGTCGCCCCTCGGCGATCCCCCTCCGGCGCGCGGCGACGCCACGCCACCGGGAACGGCACCGAGTTCAGGAACGGACGGGCCGCTCCCGGGAAGCCTCCCGGCGCCGGTCACCGACGCGCCCTCGGAGGTGACCTCGCCGGTGACCTCGAGTGCGGCGGCGAGCATCCCGGGGATCGACGGAGCGACGCCCTCCGGCCCGCATCGCGCTGCGCGGCATGGCACGGCTGCCGGCACCGCCTCGGACGACGGTTCCGCCGCGCCCCTGGCACCTTCGGCCCCGGCGACCGCCGACGCCGTCATCCCGGCTCCGGTGTCCGCATCGACGGCAGCGGTCGGCGCGGTGGCGGCCCCCTCCCCGGGTCCGGTGGTGACCGCCCCGCCGAGCGCGTCGCCGGCGGCGGCGCCGATGGGGGATCGTGGTCAGGCGGCACCCGGCGCGGCGCAAACGCCTCCGGTCGTTCCCGCATCCCCCTCGACAGCGCAGCTCGCCCCCGCTGCGAGCACCGGCACCCCGCGGACGGTCACGAAGACGGTCGCCTCGGTCACCGGCCCGGCGCCGACGGCCGACGTTCCGATCGCGGCCGCGGGGACGACCCCGATTCCGCACGCATCGGAGAGCGTCCCGGTCGCGCCGCCGACCGCTCCGACCCTCGCAGCGCAGCTCGCCCCCACCCTGCTCAGCCTGCGCAGAACGGACCCCGGCACGCATCTGCTCACCGTGACCGTCTCCCCCGACGCGATCGGCCCGGTCACGGTGCGAGCGCACGTCACGGCCGAGGGCATCCGCATCGAGCTCAGCGCGCCCACCGAGCAGGGCCGAGATGCCTTGAGTTCGATGCTGCCGGAGTTGCGCAGGGATCTGTCGCACGGCGGCATGAGCGCCGGGCTGAGCCTGGCCTCGCCGGACTCCGGCGGCGCCCACGGCGGCAGCCGCTCCTTCACCCCGAACGAACGCCCGACCCCGCCGTCCGGCACGAGCGCTCCCCGCGTGCCGCTGCCGAACGGGTCACCCACGACCACGAGCACCACCGGCCTCGACGTGCTCGCCTAGAAGGAAAGAGGTATCCACCATGAGCATCACCGCACCCGCCAACAACGGCGCCTCCGCGTCGCTGTACACGAACAGCACGACCGGAACGGCCGCAAAGAACCAGCAGATGAACTCGCAGATGTTCCTTCAACTCCTCGTGACCCAGTTGAAGACGCAGGATCCGAACTCGCCCATGGACAGCAACTCGATGATCACCCAGACCTCGCAGCTCGCGTCCATGCAGGCGCTCACCACCCTGTCCGACACCCAGTCGGCCAACTATTCGCTGCAGCAGCGCGAGTCCGCATCGCAACTCATCGGCCTCACTGCGTCGTACCTCGACGCCGGCGGGGTCACCCGGTCGGGCACGGTCACCGGAGCGTCCTTCGGCGGCAAGACCCCCACGGTGACGATCGGCGGCGTGTCCGTCGACCTCGCTTCGCTCACCGCGGTCGCCCGGACCGCTCAACCGTCGGCAACGACCGCCTCATAAGAAGTCCAGAGAAGAAAAAAGGGGATTCGCCATGCTTCGCTCACTTGATTCAGGCATTTCGGGCCTTCAGGCCCACCAGACGATGCTGGATGTCACGGCCAACAACATCGCCAACGTCAACACGACGGGGTTCAAGTCCAGTTCGACCCAGTTCGAAGACACGCTCTCGCAGATGCTGCACTCCGCAGGCGGCAGCAACGCCGAGGTCGGGAGCACCAACCCGGCACAGGTCGGGCTGGGGGTGAAGGTGGCCGGGATCGCGACCGACTTCACTCAGGGCTCGACGAACTCGACGGGCAAGCCCACCGACATGATGATCTCGGGCGACGGGTTCTTCACCGTCAAGTCGGGCGGCCAGACCATGTACACCCGCGCGGGAAGCTTCACCTTCGACGCAGACGGGCAACTCGCGGCACCCGACGGCTCGCTCGTGCAGGGGTGGACGGCGACGAACGGCGTCGTGCCGTCGGGCAACGCGCCTCTGAGCACCATCACCCTGCCCAGCAACTCGGTGGCCCCGGCCGTCGCCACGACGAAGACCACGCTGTCGGGCAACCTGCCCTCGGATGCGGCAGTCGGAACCTCGGTGACCGAGACCGAGGGCGTGTACGACAGCACGGGCGCCTCTCGCAGCCTCAACCTCACGTTCACCAAGACGGCGGCGGGCTGGGATGTCGTCGGCGCCGACGGCACCGGCGCGACCGGAGCCGCGAGCATGACGTTCGCCAACGGAGCCCTCGTCTCGGGGGGATCCCTCACGGTCGGAGGGGTCACCGTCGACATGAGCTCGACCACGGGGTACGCCGCGCTGCAGACCGCCTCCCTCTCGGGCCAGGACGGGCGGGCATCGGGCACGCTCCAGTCCTACAGCCTGTCGAGCGACGGCAAGCTGGTCGGCTCGTACAGCAATGGAGCGACCGAGACGATCGCCCAGATCGCGCTCGCCAACTTCACCAATCCCGGCGGTCTCGCCAAGGCCGGCTCGTCCGACTACACCCCGACGATCGCATCCGGGCCCGCGACCCTCGGCATCGCGGGCACGAACGGATTCGGGACTCTCGTCGGAGGCTCCCTCGAGATGTCGAACGTCGACCTCACGCAGGAGTTCTCCGACCTGATCGTCGCGCAGCGCGGGTTCGAAGCGAACGCTCGCATCATCACGACCTCCGACCAGATCCTGCAGGACCTGAACCAGATGCAGCGCTGACCGTCGTCTCGGCTGCTTGGCGCCGCGTCCTAACGCGCGGCGCCAAGCAGCCGACAGTGTGATCCAAGCCATTGAAGGCGCATTCACAGGGCAAGGAAAGCCACCATGATCATCCTCACGAGGCTGAATGACAGCCAATTCGCAGTGAACCCCGACCTCGTCGAGCGGATGCACAGCAATCCCGACACCACGTTGACCCTGGTCGACGGCACCACGTACATCGTGAAGGAATCGATGGACGAGGTGATCGACCTCATGGCTCGTTTTCGCGCCCGGGTGATCTCGCTCGCCAGGTTCCGAGACCTCGACGAGGGTGCCCCGGCATCGGCCGGCCTGCTCGTCCCCTTCCCCGAGCAGCCGCTGCCCGCCGGCTCGCCCAAACGCGGAAGGTCGAACTGATGGATCCGGCCACCATCATCGGATTGGTGCTCGCGTTCGGCTCCATCGGCTCGATGGTCGTGCTCGAGGGCTCGAGCGTCAGCTCCCTTCTTCTTCCCGCCCCCATGATCCTGGTGTTCGGCGCGACAATCGCGGTCGGCATCGCGAGCGGCACGATCCCCGACATGCTCCGCGCGGCGAAGGCATTGCCTCGCGCGCTCCGCGGGCGGCTCGCGCAGCCCGTCACCCTCATCGACCAGGTGGTCTCGATCGCCGACCGTGCTCGTAAGGAGGGTCTTCTGGCGCTGGAGGCCGAGGCGCAGAACGTCAAGGACCCGTTCCTCAAGGCCGCCCTCCAGAACATCGCAGACGGGATGGACGCCGAGGAACTCCGCAACCTCCTGGAGGAGCAGGTCGCCACGGAGGAGCGCGAGCAGCGCGCCGCCGCCAAGTTCTTCAACGGCCTTGGCGGTTACGCCCCCACCATCGGCATCATCGGAACGGTCATCTCGCTCACCCACGTGCTCGAGCACCTCTCCGACCCGGCCACGCTCGGCCCGTCGATCGCCGGCGCGTTCGTCGCGACCCTCTGGGGCGTGCTCTCGGCCAACATCATCTGGCTTCCTCTCGGCGCCCGGCTGTCCCGTCTCGCCGATCTCAACATCGAACGGATGCACGTGCTGCTCGAAGGCGTGCTCGCCGTTCAGGAGGGCAGTCAGCCCCGCGTCGTCGGCGAGCGTCTGCGCGCGATGATCACGGTGACCGATTCGAGAGAGAAGGGATCGAAAGGCATCAAGGAGCCGAAGGACAAGGGCAAGCCCATGAAGGAAGCGGCATGACCCGGCGCCACAAGCTCTCGCACGGGGGCGAACACGAAGCCGGCGGAAGCGAACGCTGGACGACCTCCTACATGGACATGGTCACCGTGCTGATGTGCCTGTTCATCGTCCTGTACGCCATGTCGACTGTCGATAAGGACAAGTTCGAGAAGCTCAGGCTCGCGCTGTCGACCGGATTCGGCGTGACCAAGACCGAGAAGATCGACACGGCGCGCGGGATCGTGGTGCCCGCGGCCGACGCGGGCAAGAAGGGTGTCGACACGACGAACTACAACGCGGCGGTCAGCGAGGTGGCGAGACTGACCTCGGTGCAGAACTCGATCGCGCAGTCGCTGCAGGCTCAGGGTCTCTCCTCGAGCGTGTCCTTCTCGATCACGAGCGATGGGCTGACGATCAGTCTCGTCGGCGCCGCCTCCTTCTTCACCGGCAACAGCGCCGTGCTGCAACCCGACACCGACCGGATCCTGAACATCATCGGCCCCGTGCTCACCACGATTCCGAACCAGGTGGCCGTCGAGGGGCACGCCGACAGCCACTCGACTCCGGCGCCCTACGCTTCCGACTGGGACCTCGCCGCCGCGCGCTCCACGGCGGTGCTCAAGTACCTGGTCACGATCACGGGGGTCGCGCAGACCCAGATCTACTCCTCGTCGTACGGCTCGGCTCGGCCGTTGTCGCCCGACATGCCGCCGAGTCAATACGGCCTCAACCGCCGGGTCGACATCGTCATCCGCTCGGCGGCCACCGACGACGTCAAGGTGCTGATGGCCCAGGTGCTCGCGGCGGAGCACCGATAGCGCCGCTCGGCTAACCGCGCCGGAGCGCCCGCCGATAGTGCACTGCATGACGGTTCAGGTCTCGGGCGATGCGACTGCGCGCACGGCGACGCCGGCGATCGAGGTCTACGACTTCCAGCGCCCGACGACGCTCGGTCGCGAGAAGATGCGTGCGCTCGCCCTGGCCTTCGACAACTTCTCGCGGCAGTGGGCGACCCAACTCACCGCGATGACGCACGCGGTCGCTCACGTCGAGGTCGAGTCGGTCGATGTCGAACGCTATGGCGAATACGCCGACGCGCTACCCGATCAGACCACCATGGTCATCCTCCGGGTGGCCGAACTCTCGAGCCGCGCGGTTCTGCAACTCGGGCAGGATGTCGCCCTCGGCTGGGTCGGACGGATGCTCGGAGGCGACGCGAGCATCCCCGCTCCGGCGCGCCCCTTCACCCCGATCGAGAGCGCGATCCTCGGGCGGCTGATCGGCTACCTCCTCGAAGACCTGGCGTACTCGCTCGGTGCGCTCCTCGACGGCACCCTCGGTCTCGACAACATCCAGTTCAGTTCGCAGATGGCCCAGGCGGCCCGCACCGGTCAGTTCATGCTCGTGGCCCGCTTCGTCGTCGCCATCGGAGACGCCATCTCGCCGGCCACCGTGGCCATCCCGCTCGAGGGGCTCGCCGACCCCTCGGCCGCGACCTCGCGATCCGCGGGCATCGATCGGACCAGGGTGCAGCTGGCGCCGGTTCCGGTCTCGTTCTCGCTGCGGTTGCGTCCCGCGACCGTGGGACCGGCCGACATCCTGGGGTTGGCCGAGGGCGAGCTGATCCGTCTTCCTCATCCGCAGCACCGCCCGCTCGACGTGGCGGTCGACGGCGTGACCGTCGCGGGAGCGGCAGTCGGGGCGAACGGCTCGCGGCTGGCCTGCGTCATCGTCTCTCTGGAGGAGCAATCGTGAGAACCACCACAAAGCCCACTCGGCAGCAGCTCGCCGTCGATGCCCTGATCACGCACATGCCGGCGACCGCGAGGCTCCGCGCCAGAGTCGCCGATGCCCCGTCGCCGCTGCCGCCTGCCGCCGCGAGCGCGGTCGTGGCGAGCTACGTCGGTGAGACGTCGGCCGACCTCGCGCTCGTGCTGATCGACAACACCTTCCTCGCGGAGGCCTCCGGATCGAAGACCAGGGTGAAGCCCACCGACGTGATCGTCCCCGCCCTGCAGGAGAGCGCGGCGGTGCTCGGAACCGGCGTGCTCAGCGAGGCCACCGAGGCAGATGCGGCGGCCTCGTTCTCCGATCCCGAAGCGACCATCTTCGAGCTTCTCGCCGACGACGAGGTGCTCGGCTGGTTCATCATCCGGCTGCGCAGCCAGCCGACGACGACCGGCTCCGCCATGTCGATCGAGGGCAGACTCGGTCGCCTCAACGAGGTCGAGATGACCTTGACCGTCGAGATCGGACGCACCCGGATGCCGATCCGCAACGTCCTCGGGCTCGAAGTCGGCGCCGTGGTCGAGCTCGACCGCGCCGTCGGCGCCCCCGCCGACATCCTCCTGAACGGTCGCCTGATCGCGCACGGCGAGGTCGTGGTGGTCGATCAGGAGTTCGCGGTGCGCGTGACGCGCATCCTCGACAACGCAGAGGTCATGGACCGCTAGGTGGACTCCGTGCTCCTGGCGCTCCGCGTCGCCGTCTCGCTCGGGGTCGTGATCGCCGCGATCTGGCTGCTGCAGCGCCGCATGTCACGGGGTCGCGCCACGCGAGCAGGACGGCCGATCTCGGTCATCGCCCGTCAGAATCTCGGGCCGAAGGCCAGTGTCGCGGTGGTCGACTTCGGCGGCAAGCGCTTCCTCCTCGGCGTCACCGAACACGGAGTGACCGTGTTGCATGACGCCGTGGCCGAGACGGTCGCCGCCGAGACGGAGGAAGCGATCGTGAGCGGGCAGGCGCGCCAGAGTTCGCGCGACTTCGCGGAGGCGCTCAGCCTGGCGCAGGGCCAGGGCACCGCCCCGCGTCGCCCTGCGCCGGCTTCGGTGGCGACGTCTCGGGACACGGGGCTTGCCCCGGCGCTGCCGCTGTCGGCGCCGGCATCGAGGCTGTCGGGTTCGATCCTCTCCGCGGCGACGTGGAAGCAGGCATGGACAGCGGTTCGCGGCGGGCGATGATGGCTCGCCATGCGTTGGTCAGCGACCGGGTCGGCCACCGGGTCGCGATCGCGTCGACCGCGGCGACCCTGCTCGGGCTGGGGCTCGCACTGCTCGGACCGACCCTGACGGCCTCCGCCGCCACCGCGCCGACGCCCGCCCCGACCCCGAGCGCGCCCTCGATCGACGGCCTCGTGCAGAGCGTGCTGAACGGACCGAACGGCGGCCCGTCCGACAGCATCCTGGTGATCATCGGGATCACCCTGCTGTCGATCGCGCCGTCGTTGATCCTCATGGTCTCGTCATTCACGAAGATCTTCGTCGTGCTCGCCATGACGCGGAACGCCCTCGGACTCCAGACGGTCCCGCCGAACCAGGTGCTCGCCGGTCTCGCGCTGTTCCTGTCGATCTTCATCATGTGGCCGGTCGTCTCGAACATCAACGACGCGGCGCTGCAGCCCTACCTGCACGGGAGCATCGACCTCCAGCACGCCGTCACCTTGGCCGAGGCGCCGCTGCGCCACTTCATGCTGGCGAACACGCGTCAGGAGGACCTGGCCCTCATGACGCGCGCGGCCGGTCGCGCCAACCCCGCCTCGCCCTCCGCCGTCTCGCTCTCGACGCTGATCCCGGCGTTCATGATCTCCCAGCTCCGCTCGGCGTTCATCATCGGCTTCGTCATCTTCATCCCGTTTCTCATCGTCGACATCGTCGTCTCGTCGTCGCTCATGGCGATGGGCATGATGATGCTCCCGCCCGTGATGGTGTCGCTGCCGTTCAAGATCCTTCTGTTCGTCCTCGTCGACGGCTGGGGCCTGCTGGTCACGACGCTGGTGGGCAGTTACGGAGGCACCCGGTGAATCCGTCCAGCATCATCGACATCGGCGTGCAGGCCCTCTGGACGGCAGCGGAGCTCGCGGCCCCGATCCTCATCACGGCTCTCGTGGTCGGGTTCTCCGTCTCGGTCTTCCAGTCGATCACCCAGATCCAGGAGACCAGCCTCTCGTTCGTCCCCAAGGCCGTCGCGGTCTCGATCGCGCTGGTGATCTGCGGCCAATGGATGATCGCCGTCATCGTCAACTTCACGAACAACCTGGTGGCGCAGATCCCGACGCTGGTGGGCCACTGACATGTCGTTGCCCGACTTCGGATGGCTCGAGACGGTGCTGCTCGCCGGGGTGCGCATCGTCGCCTTCCTGATCGTCGCGCCACCGTTCTCGCACGGTGCCTTTCAGAATCGCATCCGGGTCATGATCGGCCTCGGGCTCGCGGTCGCCGTCGCCCCGACCCTGTCCGCGGGAAGCCAACCGCTCGACACAGGACCGTTCATCGAGACCCTGGTCATGCAGGTCATCGTCGGGCTCGGGCTCGGATTCCTGATCCAGCTCGCTTTCGCGGCCCTCCAGTCGGCCGGCGGCCTGATCGACCTGTTCGGCGGATTCCAACTCGCCCAGGGCTACGACCCTCAGTCGCTCGTGGACGGGGCGCAATTCACCCGACTGTTCGAGATCACGGCGATCGCACTGCTGTTCACGACCGATGGATACCAGATGGTCATCGCCGGCATCACCCGGTCGTTCACCGCGATCCCGGTGAGCGGCATGCCCGACTTCTCGATCACGGCGCAGGCCCTCGTGCAGGGGTTCAGCCAGACGTTCCTCGCTGCGGCGCAGATCGCGGGGCCGCTGATTCTCGTGCTCTTCCTCGCCGACGCCGGACTCGGCCTCCTCACCCGGGTGGCTCCCGCGCTGAACGCGTTCTCGCTCGGCTATCCGCTCAAGATCCTCATCACGATCTCGTTCGCCGGAGTGCTGTTCGTCCTGCTGCCGGGAGTGGTCTCGTCGGTCATGCAGTCGGGGCTGAGCCTGCTCGGGAGGGCCGGGTAGATGGCCGAATCGCAGGAACGCACCGAGCAGGCCACCGAGAAGCGGATGAAGGAGGTCCGCCGCAAGGGCGAGCTCTCGACCTCGAAGGACCTCAGCGCCTGGCTCTCGGTCGCCGCAGCGGCCGCGTCGATCCCCGCGCTCGCCGCCGCCGTCCAGGCCTCGACCCGCAACCAGTTCGCCCTGGTCGTCGAGGTGATCCACCGTCCGACCCCGCAGGGCGCCGTGCATGCCCTCACCGCGGGACTCGGCGGCATCATCCCGGCCCTCGCTCCCATGTTCGTCGCCGTCGTGGCAGCCGTCATCGCCGGTGCCGCGCTCCAAGGCGGACTGCATGTCAAGGCGTTCTCGCTGTCGTTCAAGCACTTCGACCCGATCGCCGGCCTCAAACGCGTCTTCGGCACGCACGCGTTGTGGGAGGGCGCGAAGGCCCTCCTCAAGACGCTCGTGGTCGGTCTCGTGCTTCTCACCGTCATCCAGAACGTCGTGCCCCAACTCGTCGGATCCGGATTCCTCCCCCTCGACCAGCTGGTCGGCGTCGCGCAATCGAGCGCGAGCGTCCTCATCGAAGCGGCGGTCGCCGCCGGACTCGTGGTCGCCGCGGCGGACGTGGCCGTCGTCATGAGACGGAACCTGAAGCGCACCCGGATGTCGAAACGCGAGGTCAAGGACGAGAACAAGAGCTCCGAGGGCGATCCCCTGATCAAGGGGATGCGACGGGCGCGCGCGTTCGCGATGAGCCGACGCCGGATGATGGATGCGGTGCGCACGGCCGACGTCGTGGTGCTGAACCCCACCCACATCGCCGTGGCGTTGAGGTACGAGCCCGGCAAGTCGGCTCCGCGGGTCGTCGCCAAGGGCGCCGACGAGGTCGCCGCCCGCATCCGTGAGAACGCCGCGGAGCATTGCGTCCCCATGGTTCACGACATCCCGCTCGCGCGCACCCTGCACGCGAACTGCGACATCGGCGACGAGATCCCGCAGGAGCTCTACAGCGCGGTCGCTCAGGTTCTCGCGTTCGTCTTCGCCCTCAAGTCCCGCGGCGCCGGCCAGGGCGTCCACAAGCTCACCACCTCAACCGTTCTCGTCTGAAATCCGGGGGAATCACATGAGCAAGAAGCTGCCGAGTTACGCCGTTCCGGTGGGAGTCGTGGGCATCGTGATGCTCCTCGTCGTTCCGGTGCCCGCGTGGCTGCTCGACATCCTGATCGTCATCAACATCATGTTCGCCCTGGTGATCCTGCTGACCACGATGTTCGTCAAGAAGCCCCTGGACTTCTCGGTGTTCCCCTCGCTGCTGTTGGTCGCGACCCTGTTCCGGCTGGGACTCAACGTCGCGTCGACACGGCTCGTGCTGAGCACCGGATACGCCGGTCAGGTCATCGCCTCGCTCGGACAGGTCGCGGTCGGCGGATCGCTCATCATCGGCGCGGTCATCTTCCTGATCCTCGTGGTCATCCAGTTCGTCGTCGTCACCAAGGGCGCGGAGCGCGTGGCGGAGGTCGGCGCTCGATTCACCCTCGACGCCATGCCGGGCAAGCAGATGGCGATCGATGCGGATCTGAACGCCGGCACGATCACCGAAGCGGAGGCCAGGCGACGTCGGGCCGAGGTGTCGGCCGAAGCGGACTTCTACGGGTCGATGGATGGCGCGTCGAAGTTCGTGAAAGGCGACGCGATCGCGGGGATCGTGATCATCGTGATCAACATCATCGGCGGGATCGCCATCGGGATGGTGCAGAACGGCATGTCGATCAACGACGCCGTGAGCAAGTACACGCTGCTGACGATCGGTGACGGCCTCGTGAGCCAGATCCCCGCTCTGCTGATGGCGGTCTCCACCGGCATGATCGTCACGCGGTCGAACGTCGACGCCGATATGGGATCGATGACCTCGTCGCAGCTGTCGCAATCCCGGATCGCCGTGCTGATCGCCGGCTGCGCCGCCATCGCCCTCGCTCTGATCCCGGGGATGCCGGTCGTGCCGTTCATGGTCACCGGGCTGAGCCTGATCATCGCATCTCGGCGCATCGGAGCGCGGCAGCGCCGAGAGGCCGTCATCGCCCAGGCGGCCGGCCAGGCCCCGGCCGCGAACGCGACCGACAGCACCGAGGATCTGATCGAACAGATGCGCGTTCACGCCCTCGAGGTTCGACTCGCTCCCGACCTCGTCGAACTCGCGTCGGGAACGAGCGACGACCTGCTGTCCCGGGTGCGGGCCCTGCGCCGTCGCCTCGCGATGGAGCTCGGCATCGTCGTGCCGCCCGTGCGCACCAGGGACAGCGTCGAACTGCCGCCGTCCACCTACGTCATCAAGGTGGCCGGAACGGAAGCGGGGCGGGGCATCGCGCCTCCCGGCAAGGTGCTCGCGCTCGGCGACGCCCTCGAGGCCCTCCCGGGCACCTCGACCGTCGATCCCGTGTTCGGTCTCGCCGGCAAATGGATCCCGGCGGAGTTGAGACACGGAGCCGAACTGGGGGGCGCGACGGTGATCGACCGCGCTTCCGTCATCATCACCCATCTGTCGTCGGTGATCTCGAACAACGCCGCACGCCTGCTCAGCCGCGAGGACGTGCGCGTCCTCACCGACGGGGTCAAGTCGATCAACCCCTCCGCGGTCGACGAACTGATCCCCTCCCTCCTGACGCTCGCCGAGGTGCAACGCGTGCTGCAGGGGCTCCTCTCCGAGGGGGTTCCCATCAACGACCTGTCGCGCATCTACGAGGCGCTCGCGCTGCGGGCACGCGTCTCCACCGATCCCGACGGTCTGATCGAGGCAGCCAGATCGGCGCTCGGTCCGGTGATCGCCGAGCGTCACCTCAAGGACTCGACCCTTCGGGTCATCATGATCGAGCCGCTCCTCGAGCAGTCGATGCTCGAGGGGATGCGGCCGTCGGAGCAGGGTCCCCAGATCGTTCTCGATCCCGAGCGACTGCATGCGGTCATGACCTCGCTCACGCAGGCGCGCACCGCCGCCGAAGCGGGGGGCGACCCCGTCGTGATCGCCTGTGCGCCGGCGCTGCGCTCTGCCGTGCGACGTCTGTTCGCACCGAATCCCGGCGACCTTGCCGTGCTCTCGTATCTCGAAGTCACGGCAGCCCACCCCACGATCGAGACGGTAGGAGTGGTTCGTGCCCTCGATCAGATTCCGGTTTGACGACGTGTCGAGGCAGGCTCTCACGGCTCGGGTGCGTTCCGAGTTCGGGGCCACCGCCCGAATCGTGTCGGCCTCGGAGGTACGAGTGGGCGGTGTCGGCGGGTTCTTCGCCCGACGGTACCTCGATGTCGTGGTCGACGTCCCCCCGCCTGCGCCGAATCGTCAGCCGAGCGGTGCGGTCGGGCTCGCGGCATTGCTCGAGCAGGCCGACCGCGCGGAGCGGGTCGGCACGGCCCCGACCGGGGCACCCGTCATCCCGGTCGTCTCGACGCAGACCGAGGACTTCGCCCGGCTGATGTCCGAATTGCATTCGTATTCCGACCTGGCACCGAATGCGGGCCTCGTGGTCGGCGCGGGCGTACCCGGGTTGCGCGACGAACCGGGCGGCGTGATCCTCTTCGTCGGACTCGGTGACGACGCGATGGTGGTGGCCCGGTCGCTGGCCCGGGACGTACGAGCATCCGACGTGCGGATGGGGGGCCGGATTCTCGGCGACGCCCTCCCCCGAGTGGATGATCGCCGTCAGGCCGCCGCGTTCACGGCACAGTGCGTCGCATCGGGTTCGGTGGGGCTGCTGGCCTGGGGAGTCGGGCTCGGAGCGGACGGCGCCCGGGCGAGCATCCCGATGCTGCGCACCATCGATGCCGACCAGATCTGGATCGTGGTCGACGCCTCGCGCAAGCCGGACGACACGGCCGCATGGGTCGCCGCGGTGCGCTCGGGCGTTCCCGCCGTCGCCCTCGCGGTCCTGCACGGTGCGGAGACGGCGACCCCCGAGTCCGTCAACGCGCTGGGGCTGCCCGTGGGGTGGTCGGACACCGTGGGATAGGCTGACCGCGTGCTGGTCCTGACGCGCAAACGTGGGGAGCGGATCCTCGTCGGAGACGACATCGTCATCACCATTCTCGAGATCAAGGGTGACGCGATCCGCATCGGAGTCGACGCGCCCTCGGGCGTGCGCATCCAGCGCCACGAGGTCGTCGAAGCGATCGCCGAGGCGAACGTCGCCGCGACGGCCGAGGCCGCCGCGGCGAACGAACTCGCCGCGCTCCTGTCGACGGTCGACCCGGCTACGCCGCCAGGTCGGTGACCGCCCGCTCGCGCGCCGGAGCATCCGCCTCGACCAGGTAGCGCGAGTAGGCCGCGATCGTGAGGAAGGTCGGGAAGTCCTCCTCGAGAGTGACCGATCGGAACACCTCGGCCGCCTCGTCGAAGCGATCGCCGTCCCAGCGCGGCGTCGCAGCGAGCAGCTCGTCGAGCAGGCGCGTCACGAGTGCCCGATCCACACTCGTGCCCTCCGCCGTCACGACCCGCTGGTGCATCCACTGCCACAGCTGCGAGCGGCTGATCTCGGCGGTCGCGGCGTCCTCCATGAGGTCGTCGATCGCCGCCGCTCCCACTCCGCGCAACCACGACTCGAGGTAGCGCACGGCGATCGAGACGTTGGCGGCCACGCCGGCATCCGTCACCTCGCCGTCGATGCGCAGGTCGAGCAGGTCGGCGGCGGTGACGTGCACGTCGTCGCGCTGGCGATCCACCTGATTGGGGCGCTCGCCGAGCACGGCATCGAACTCGGCCTGCGCCGTCGCGACCAGGTCCGGATGCGCCACCCAGGTGCCGTCGAATCCGTCGCCGGCCTCGCGGCGCTTGTCGGCCGCGACCTGCTCGAGGGCGCGCTCCGTCACCGCGGGGTTCTTGCGGTTCGGGATGAACGCGCTCATACCGCCGATGGCGTGCGCCCCGCGCTTGTGGCAGGTCTGCACCAGCAGCTCGGTGTATGCCCGCATGAAGGGCACCGTCATCGTGATCTTCGAGCGGTCGGGGAGCACGAAGCTCGCCCCGCGTCCGCGGAAGTTCTTGATGATCGAGAAGATGTAGTCCCAGCGACCGGCGTTGAGCCCGGCGCAGTGCTCGCGCAGTTCGTAGAGGATCTCGTCCATCTCGAAGGCCGCCGGGATCGTCTCGATCAGCACCGTCGCACGGATCGTGCCGTGCTGGATGCCGAGCGCGTTCTCCGAGAAGGTGAACACGTCGTCCCAGAGCCGTGCCTCGAGGTGGCTCTCGAGCTTGGGCAGGTAGAAGTAGGGTCCGCTGCCCCGGGCGATGAGCTCCTTCGCATTGTGGAAGAAGTACAACCCGAAGTCGACCAGCGAGCCCGACGCCGGCGACGAGATGCCCGCCGAATCGGTGTAGCGCAGGTGCTTCTCGACCAGGTGCCAGCCGCGCGGGCGCATCACGATCGTCGGCGTCGTCTCGCCGAGCCGGTACTCCTTGCCCTCGGGACTGGTGAAGTCGATCTGGCGGCGGATCGCGTCGAACAGGCTGAGCTGTCCGTTGACCACGTTGAACCAGGTGGGGCTCGTGGCGTCCTCCTGATCGGCGAGCCAGACCTTCGCTCCGGAGTTCATCGCGTTGATGGTCATCTTGCGATCGGTCGGGCCGGTGATCTCGACGCGGCGGTCGACGAGGCCGGGGCCGGGGCCCGCCACGCGCCAGGTGGTGTCGTCGCGGATCGCGCGGGTCTCGGCGAGGAAGTGCAGGTCGCGCCCGTTGTCGATCGCCGTGCGGCGCTGCATCCGCGCCGCCAGGCGCTCGTGCCGGCGGCCCGCGAACTGGTCGTGCAGCCGGGTGAGGAACTGCAGGGCCTCCGGCGTGAGGATCTCGTCGAAGCGATCGCCCAGCTCGGCGAGCACCTCGATGCGGGGTTTCGTGGTCGTGGTCATGATCGTGCCTTTCGGGCCTAGTGGAATTGGTCGGACTCGGTCGAGCCCACGAGCGCGAGCGTCGCGCTCTCGGGGTTGAGGGCGGTGGCGATCCGGTCGAAGTAGCCGGTGCCCACCTCGCGCTGGTGCTTGGTCGCGGTGTAGCCGCGCGCTTCGGCGGCGAACTCCGCCTCCTGCAGCTCGACGTACGCGCTCATGTGACGAGTCGCGTAGCCCTGCGCCAGCTCGAACATCCCGTGGTTGAGGGAGTGGAAACCGGCAAGGGTGATGAACTGGAACGCGTACCCCATGGCGCTCAGCTCGCGCTGGAAGCGCGCGATCTGGTCGTCGTCGAGGTGGCGCTTCCAGTTGAAGCTGGGCGAGCAGTTGTACGCCAGCTTCTGGTCGGGGAACTCCGAGTGGATGCTCTCGGCGAAGGTGCGCGCGAGCTCGATGTCGGGCTCGCTCGATTCGACCCAGAGCAGGTCGGCGTACGGCGCGTAGGCATGACCGCGGGCCAGCACCGGACCGATCCCGTTCTCGACCTCGTAGAAGCCCTCGGCGGTGCGCGTCCCGGTCAGGAAAGGGCGATCGCGCTCGTCGTGGTCGCTCGTCAGCAGCGTCGCGGCGAGGGCGTCGGTGCGCGCGATGATGATGCTCGGCACGCCGGCGACGTCGGCGGCGAGCCGAGCGGCATTGAGGGTGCGGATGTGCTGCCCGATCGGGACGAGTACCTTGCCGCCCATGTGACCGCACTTCTTCTCGCTCGCGAGCTGGTCCTCCCAGTGCACGCCCGCCGCCCCGGCCTCGATCATCGAGAGCATGAGCTCGTAGGCGTTGAGCGGACCGCCGAAGCCGGCCTCGGCGTCGGCGACGATCGGGGCGAGCCAGTCCCGGCTCTCGCGACCGTCCTCGGCGAACTCGATCTGACCGGCGCGCAGCAGCGCGTTGTTGATCCGGCGCACGACGGCCGGCACCGAGTTGGCGGGGTACAGGCTCTGGTCGGGGTAGGTCTGGCCGCTGAGGTTGCCGTCGGCCGCGACCTGCCACCCCGAGAGGTAGATGGCCTGCAGGCCGGCACGCACCTGCTGCACGGCCTGATTGCCGGTGATGGCGCCGAGCGCGGCGACCCACTGGTTCGGGTCGTCATTGTCCTGGATGAGCTCCCAGAGCTTCTCGGCTCCGCGGCGGGCCAGGGTGCGCTCCTCGCGCACGGCGCCGCGCAGGGCGATGACATCCTCGGCCGTGTAGTCGCGGCGGACACCGTCCCAGCGCGGGTCCGCTGCCCACTCGGCCTGCAGCTCGACGGCGGTCTGGGTCTGGTCGCCGGGGCGCTGCGGGGCCGATGCGGCGTTCGTGAAGTCGGTCATGGGGTGCTCCTTCTGCGGGTCCGGACGGGCCGGACGTGATGTCCTGTCTCGACTCTGCGGCCTCGGGAGACGCTCTTCGCAAAGATTGTGGTCAGAAATACGGCAAAAGTTCTGTCCTTCCGAAGAAGAGCCATGGCATCCTGGATTGCATGGCCCTTCCGCAGAACACCAGCGTCGACGATGAAGACGTGCTCGACTCCCTGACGATCGGCCGCCGCATCCGGCAACTCCGGGTGGACCGCGGTCTCACCCTCGACGCCCTCGCCTCGGCGATCGACCGCGCGCCCTCGCAGGTGTCGGTGATCGAGAACGGCAAGCGCGAGCTCAAGCTGGGCGAACTGCAGAAGCTCGCGCGGGTGCTCGGCACGACCCTCGACGAGCTGCTGAGCCCCGAGGCGCCCTCGAAGCGGGCCGCCCTCGAGATCGCCCTCGAGCGCGCCCAGCGCGGACCGCTCTACGCCTCGCTGCCCCTCCCCGCGCTTCCCGTGCGCAAGACCCTGAGCGATGAGGCCATCGAGACCATCCTCGGTCTGCACGACGAGCTCGAGCGCCTGCACCGCGAGCGGGCCGCCACCCCCGAGGAGGCGCGGCGCGCCAACACCGAGCTGCGCGCCGAGCAGCGCAAGCGCGGCAACTACTTTCCCGAGCTCGAGCAGACCGCGCGCGGGCTGCTCGCGGCCGTCGGACATCGCGGCGGTCCGCTGTCGCAGCGGGTGGCATCCGATCTCGCGGCGCACCTGGGGTTCACGCTGCACTACGTCGGCGACCTGCCGAGCACGACCCGGAGCGTGACCGACCAGGCGAACGGACGCATCTACCTGCCGGTGCGCTCGAACGGCAACGACCCGCGATCCGAGCTGCTGCAGGCGCTCGCCGCCCATGTGCTGGGCCGGCCGGAGCCGCGGGACATCGCCGACTTCCTCCGTCAGCGCGTCGAGACCAACTACCTGGCCGGCGCCCTGATGCTGCCCGAGCAGAGCGCCGTCGAGTTCCTCACGGCGGCCAAGCAGGCGCGCGAGCTCTCGGTCGAGGATCTGCGCGACGCCTTCGCGGTGAGCTACGAGACCGCGGCGCACCGCTTCACCAACCTGGCGACGCAGCACCTCGGGCTGCCCGTGCACTTCCTCAAGGTGCACGAGAGCGGGGCGCTGTCGAAGGCCTACGAGAACGACGGCGTCGCCTTCCCCACCGACGCGCTCGGCTCGATCGAAGGGCAGTTCATCTGCCGCAAGTGGAGCGCGCGGCAGGTCTTCGACGTCGAGGACCGCTTCAGCCCGTACCACCAGTACACCGACAAACCGGCGGGCACCTCGTGGTGCACCTCGAGCATCCAGTCGACATCGAGCGGCGTGTTCTCGGTCAGCGTCGGGACGCCGTTCGCGCACGCCAAGTGGTTTCGCGGGCGCGACACGACGCGGCGGATGGTGTCGACCTGTCCCGACCCGAGCTGCTGCCGACAGCCTCCCGCCGAGCTGGCGTCGCGCTGGGCCGACAAGGCCTGGCCGAGCGCGCGGCTCGAGTCGTCGCTGCTGGCCGCCCTGCCGACCGGCACCTTCACGGGCGTCGACCTCACCGATGTCTACGAGTTCCTCGAGACGCACGCGCCGAGCGCCTCGTGACCCTCGAGGGCATCACCATCGATCCGCGGTCGGCGACGCCGCCGTTCGAGCAGCTGCGCCAAGGGGTGCTCGCCGGCATCGCCGACGGCTCGCTCGCCGCCGGCAGCCGCCTCCCGACGGTGCGGGCCCTCGCGGAACAGCTGGGCCTCGCGGCCAACACGGTGGCGCGCAGCTACCGCGAGCTCGAGGCCGCGGGGGCGGTCGAGACGCGCGGGCGCAACGGCACGTTCATCGCGCTGTCGGCGGATGCCGCGGCGCACGCCGCTCAGGAGGCCGCCGCCGACTATGCCGCGCGCATCCGTTCGCTCGGGATCAGCCTCGAGTCGGCCCTCGCCTACGTGGACGCGGCGCTGCGCGACTGACGCGCGCGCCGGCGCGCGGGTCGCGAGGTCAGCGGCGGGCGCGGCTAGTGGCCGACGCGGTCGGCGTCGACACCGGCATCCGGTCCGAGCGAGAGGGTCGCGATCTGCTCGAGATCGGCGGCGTCGAGTTCGAAATCGAAGACGGCCAGGTTCTCGGCCATCCGGGTCGGAGAGCTGCTCTTCGGGATCGCGACCAGGCTGTTCTGCACGTGCCAGCGCAGCGTGACCTGCGCCGGCGACCTGCCGTGCTTCTCGCCGATCGCCGCGAGCACCGGCGAGTCGAGCAGCGAGCCGCCGGAGCCGCCGAGCGGGCTCCACGACTCGGTGATGATCCCGTGCGCGGCGTCGAAGGCGCGATGGTCGGCGCGGGGAATCTCGGGGCTGAGCTGCACCTGATTGACCGCGGGCACGACCTCGGTCGCCGCGAGCAGGATCTCGAGGTGGCGTGGCGTGAAGTTCGACGTACCGATCGCGCGCGCCCGGCCGTCGTGCAGCAGAGTCTCGAACGTGCGCCAGGTGTCGACGAACAGCCCCCGTTCGGGCAGCGGCCAGTGGATCAGCAGCAGATCGACGTAGTCGAACCTCATCCGGTCGAGTGCCGCCTGCAGCCCTCCGACCGCGCGGCCACCGCCCTGGAATCCGCCGTCGAGCTTGGTCGTGACGAAGAACTCCTCGCGCGGGATCCCGCTGCGCCGGATGCCCTCCCCCACGCCGGCCTCGTTGCCGTACTTGGTGGCCGTGTCGATGTGGCGGTAACCGAGTTCCGATGCCGCGACCACGGCATCCGCCGCCTGCGCGTCATCGAGCGGCCAGGTGCCGAGCCCGAGCTGCGGGATCGAGGCGCCGGTGTTGAGCAGGACGGACGGGATCGTGGCCACCGATCCAGCCTAGGCCGCGTCGGATGCGCCTCAGACGGCCAGGGCCGACATGCCGCGATCGGGGTTGCCGAAGCGATGGGCGGTGATCGAGATCGACTGCTCGCGCAGGAACGGCAGCATCTCGATGCGCCCGGCGCTCGTGACCGGACCGGCCCAGATCGCGACGTCCGGCGATCCGTCGATCGCGACCGACAGCTCTCCCGCGACCCGCGACCCGCGCGGTGCGACCAGACGCACCCGCGACGGGAGCTCGGTGCGCGCCCGCGCCGCGAAGGCGGCATCGCCCTCGATCACCAGCGACCGGATGCCGAACACGAGTTCGCCCCCGAGGTCGACCGCGCCGATCAAGGGCAGCAGCCCGGCCGGAAGCGGCACCGCCGAGCTCAGCCGCAACCGCGCGCGCGCCAGCACCCCGGCCGCGAGGGCACGGACGAACTCGGCGAGCGAGCCGCCCTCGGCGAGCCGGATCGTCGTCGATGCCGGGCGGTAGCGGAACACGTTGCGCTCGACGCCGAGCGCCGAGACGTCGCGCGAGACCGAGAACTCGGCATCCCAGGCCGCGGCATCCGAGAACGCCCCCCGGCGCACCGACTCGAACTCCTCGTAGTCCAGCGCCGGCTGCGAGGCCTCGATCACGGCGGACACCCGCGCATCCAGGCCCGCGAGCCCCAGTTCGCCGCTCGGCGGCGCGGCCACGGGCTCCCAGCTGCCGAGCACGTACAGGGTGTTGGGTCCGCCGGCCTTCGCGCCCGGTCCGACCGCCGAGCGCTTCCAGCCGCCGAACGGCTGACGTCGCACGATCGCGCCCGTGATGGGGCGGTTGACGTAGAGGTTGCCGGCCTGCACCCGAGAGAGCCAGCCCGCCACCTCATCCGGATCGAGCGAATGGATGCCGGCCGTCAGCCCGTAGGCGACCGCGTTCTGCAGGTCGAGGGCGTCGCCGAGGGTCGCCGCCTGCATGATGCCCAGCACCGGACCGAAGTACTCGGTCAGGTGGAATTCGCTGCCGGGCGCGACCCCGTCGCGCACGCCCGGCGACCACAGCCGTTCGGTGCCGTCGAGCTGTCGCGGCCTGACCAGCCAGCTCTCGCCCTCGGCGAGCGCCGTGAGACCGCGCGCGAGCTTGCCGCCGACCGGTTCGACGACCGGACCCATCTGGGTCGCCGGATCGTCGGGGTACCCGACCGCGAGCGTGCTGACCGCGTCGGCGAGCTGCCGCCGGAACCGCTCCGACTCGGCGACCGAGCCGACCAGGATCACGAGGGACGCCGCCGAGCACTTCTGCCCCGCGTTGCCGAACGCGCTCTTCACGACGTCGTTCACCGCGAGGTCGAGGTCGGCGCTCGGGGTGACGACGATCGCGTTCTTGCCGCTGGTCTCGGCCAGCAGGGGGAGCTCGGGCTTCCAGGAGCGGAACAGGGCTGCCGTGTCGTAGCCGCCCGTGAGCACCACCCGGCCGACCTCGGGCGCGGTGACGAGCGCTTGGCCGAGCTCGCCCTCATCCACGTCCACGAGGTCGAACACCTCGCGGGGGATGCCGCCCTCCCAGATCGCCTCGGCGAGCACCGCACCGCAGCGGCGGGCCTGGGGCGCGGGCTTCAGCACGACGGCGCTTCCCGCGGCGAGCGCCGACAGCACCCCGCCCGCGGGAATCGACACCGGGAAGTTCCACGGCGGCACGACCAGGATGAGGGGCTCCGGCACGAAGGTCGCGCCCTCGATCGAGTCGAGTTCCCGCGCCCGTGCGGCGTAGTAGTGGGCGAAGTCGACCGCCTCGCTGACCTCGACATCCGCCTCGGCGATCGTCTTGCCCGTCTCGGCCGCCATGACCTCGATCAGCCGGCCGCGGAACACCGACAGCACCTCGCCGACCCGGTCGAGCAGCTCGGCCCGGTCGGCTCCGGTCGTGCGGGACCAATCCGCACCCGCCGAGGCGCTGCTGCGGATGCGCTGCTGCAGAGCCGGCAGATCGCTCACCGCGGCGGCGGCGAGGGTCGCCACCCCGAGGCCGGAGTCGGCGCTGCGCTCGAGGATCGCGCGACCCCACTCGCGGTTGGCCGCCAGCGCCGGGTCGGTGTCCGGCTCGTTCTCGAACTCGGGCGGCGTGACCGGCAGGGCCGGGTGCAGCCGGTTCTGGACGCGGCGCGGCGTCGGCACCCGGTCGTCGAGCCCGGCGAGCGACGCCGCGAAGCGCTCCGCCTCCCGGGCGAACACCGCGGGGTCGTCGAGGTCGAACACCGCCGACATGAAGTTCTCGCTCGAGGCGTTCTCTTCGAGCCGTCGCACCAGGTAGCTGATCGCCGAATCGAACTCGTCGCCGCCCACGACCGGCGTGTAGAGCAGCAGGCCGCCGGTCTCTTTGCGCACGGCGTCGGCCTGGGCCGTCGCCATGCCGAGCAGCATCTCGACCTCCACCCGGTGGGTGACGCCACGGCGCTGGGCCAGAAGCCAGGCGAAGGCCAGGTCGAAGAGATTGTGACCGGCGACGCCGATGCGCACCGCATCCGTGTTCTGCTGCGTGAAGGCGCGCACGAGCAGACGCTTGTAGTTGGTGTCGGTCTCGCGCTTGCTCGGCCAGGTCGCCAGGGGCCAGCCGTGCACCGTCGCGTCGACGTGTTCCATGGCGAGGTTCGCGCCCTTCACGATGCGCACCTTGATGCCGGCTCCGCCGCGCAGCACGCGGTCCCGGGCCCACACGGTCAGCCGGTCGAGCGCGTCGACCGAGTCGGGCAGGTAGGCCTGCAGCACGATGCCCGCCTCGAGCTGTGCGAGCGACGGCGTGCTGAGCAGCGTCGTGAACACCGCGATCGTGAGGTCGAGGTCGCGGTACTCCTCCATGTCGAGGTTGATGAACTTGGTCGAGCGAGACGCCGCGGCCTGCTCGTACAACGGGGTCAGCCGCTCGACGACGCGCGCGACCGTCTCGTCGAAGCCCCACATCGACAACTGGCTGACGACCGACGAGACCTTGACCGACACGTAGTCGACGTCATCCCGGGCCAGCAGCTCCATCGTGCCGCCGAGCCGGCTCCGCGCCTCGCGGTCGCCGAGCACGGCCTCGCCGAGCAGGTTCACGTTGAGCCGGATGCCACGGGTGCGCAGGCGACTGAGCGTCGCGCCGAGCTTCTTGGGGTCGGCGTCGACCACGAGGTGGGCGACCATGCGGCGCAGCACCCCGCGCGCGATCGGGATGATCGGCCACGGCAGGATGCGCGCGAAGCCGCCGCCGACCGCGATCGCCGCGCGCAGGTACCAGGGAAGGAAGGCCGGGATGCGATGGGCGAGGATCTCGAGGTTCTTGCCGGCGACCCGCAGGTCTTCGGGGCGGACGACCTTGTCGACGAAGCCGATCGTGAAGTCCAGGCCGCGCGGATCCTTCAGCACCCCCGCCAGGCGGGCGGCACTCGGGTCGGGGGCGACCCCGGCGGTGGCCTTCAGCCAGCGCCGCACGAGGGCGACGGTCTCGTCGACGGACGGCAGATCGCCCGTCGACTTCGGTCGCACGGGCTCGTTCGGGGGGAGGGTCACTCCTCCAGTCTGGTCGGCGACGACCCGTCCCGGCCGCAATTCAGGAAGACGTGCACGAATCGTGCGCCGATCGGGTGTTTTGGGCGGTTCTTCCTGATCCGGCTGCGGTGGGAGGGGCGAACGAGGGCGGCGGATGCGGCATCCGGCTACGGCGAAGGGTGACGAGTACCATGTTCGCCATGGTGGCGGATGACGAGCTGAGCGAGGCGGACGGCGGCCTCAGCGACGCGGACTGGTCCGTCTGGCGTGACGTCATGGCGATGACGAGCCAACTCGCCCGCGAGCTGGACCGTCGGCTGCAGTCCGACGCGGGCATCTCGCACGCCGACTACTCGGTGCTCCTCGTGCTTCAGCGGGCACCCGAGCATCAGCTGCGCACCGGCGAGCTGGCCGAGCTGCTGGCCTGGGAGAAGAGCCGGGTCTCGCACCAGGTCGCCCGCATGGAGGCGCGCGGCCTGCTCGAGCGCGCCGAGTGCCCGACCGACGGCCGGGGCACCTGGGTGTCGCCGACCGACGCGGGCCGACGCACGCTGCTCGCCGCGGCGCGCAATCACACCGCGACCATCCGCGAGCTCTTCTTCGACGCCCTGGGCGACGATCAGCGCCTCGCGATGGGCGACGCCGCCGTGCGCGTGCTCGACCGGCTCAGTCCCGCGGCGTGCGAGCTCGCCGACGAGAAGGGCATGATGTCGCGCACTCGCGTGAGGGCGTCGGCCTGAACACCACCGCCCGCTACGACGTCGCCATCGTCGGCGGCGGTCACAACGGCCTGACCGCGGCGGCCTACCTCGCGCTGGCCGGCAAGCGCGTCGTCGTGCTCGAGCGTCTGGACGAGCTCGGCGGGGCCGCGGTCTCGGCGCAGGCGTTCCCGGGGGTCGACGCGCGGCTCTCGCGCTACTCGTACCTGGTCAGCCTGCTGCCGCGGCGCATCATGAAGGATCTCGGGCTCGACATCCGCCTCGCCCGGCGGCGCTACTCGTCGTACACGCCGCTGCCCGGACGCGACACCGGCCTGCTCGTCGACACGGGCGATCCGCGGGCGACGGCCGCCTCCTTCGACGCCATCGACGCGAAGCAGGATGCCGCCGCCTGGAACGAGTTCTCGCGCGACACCGCGCGCCTGGCCCGCGCCGTCTTCCCGACCGTCACCGAACCCCTGCCGACCCGCAGCGAGACGCGGCGGATGCTCGATGACGACGCGGTGTGGAACGAGCTGATCGAGCAGCCGATCGGGGCGACCGTCGAAGACCGCTTCGCGCACGATCTGGTGCGCGGCGTCGTGCTGACGGATGCCCTCATCGGCACCTTCGCCCCGACCGTCGATCCGAGCCTGGCCGCCAACCGCTGCTTCCTCTACCACGTGATCGGCGGCGGCACGGGCGACTGGGACGTGCCGGTCGGCGGGATGGGCGCGGTCACGAGTGCCCTGCACCGGGCCGCCCGTGAGGCCGGCGCCGAGCTGCTGACGGGTGCGGAGGTGACCTCGATCACCCCGGACGGCGAGCTGACCGTGCGCCGCGGCGACGTCGAGCAGCGCCTTGCCGCCGACACGGTGCTCGCCAACGTCGCTCCCTTCGAGCTCGCCCGGCTGCTCGGCGAACAGGCTCCCCGACCGGAGGGGGCCCAGGTCAAGGTCAACCTCCTGCTGCGCCGGCTGCCGCGCCTGCGCGACGCGCGCCTCGACCCGGCGGCGGCGTTCGGCGGCACCTTCCATGCCAACGAGGGATGGCGCGCCCTCGGCGAGGCGTACGACGCGGCGGTCGCGGGGCGCGTGCCCGATCCACTGCCGGTCGAGGTCTACTGCCACTCGCTGACGGATCCGAGCATCCTGTCGCCCGAGCTGCAAGCCGCCGGGGCGCAGACGCTCACGGTCTTCGCTTTGCAGACCCCCGACCGGCTGGTGACCGAGAGCACCAACGAATCCCGCCGCGACGAGTTGCAGGCGGCCGTGCTGCGCTCGCTCGACGCCGTGCTCGCCGAACCGATCGCGGATCTGCTCATGACCGACGCCGACGGCCGCCCCTGCCTCGAGACGAAGACCACGCTCGATCTCGAGCACGCGCTGCGCATGCCCGGCGGCAACATCTTCCACGCCCCGCTCGCCTGGCCGTTCGCCGAGGACGACGCTCCGCGGGCCAGTTCCGCCGAGCGCTGGGGGGTCGCGACGGCGCACCCGCGGATCCTGCTCTGCGGTGCCGGCACCCAGCGCGGCGGCGCGGTCAGCGGGCTCGGCGGGCACAACGCCGCGATGGCCGTGCTCGACGCGGACTGAGCCGGGCTAGGCGCCCGGCCAGAGGCTCGGCGCGGGCTCGCGCGTCGTCGGCAGGGCGACATCCTGCGACCAGCGGGCGGTCTTCGAATCGATGGCGTGGACGCGCAGGTCCTGGTCGACCAGGGCGCCGAGCTCGTCGAGCGAGACCGTGCCGCCCGAGCGCTTGAGGAACCGGGCCTTGACGATCGCCGAGGCGTAGATCTCGCCGTCGACGACGAAGCGCTGCTCGATGTAGGCCGCCTTCTCGTCGAACCCGCGCAGAGCGGTCTCGAGCATGAAGCGCTGACCGAGTTCGAGCGACTTGCGGTAGGTGATCGTCTGCGCGGCGACCACCGGGTAGTAGCCGGCCGTGGTGAGCCGCTTCCAGACCCCGGACCGCATCATCAGATCGATGCGGCCGAGGTCCATCATCGACAGGTAGACGCCGTTGTTGACATGACGCAGCGGGTCGAGATCGGTCAAGGCGACGCGCATCGGCATGCGCCCGACGTCGAGAAAGTCCAATCGCGACCGACGCGCGACGGTGAGCCGGAGCCGGAGCAGCCGAAGGAAGAGGTTCACCCGCGCCACGTTACCGGGCGCGGGTGAACCTCTTTGGGCTCTCTAGTGCCTGCCCTGCCCGAGCAGCGTCAGCAGCGAGAACGAGACGCCGCCGATGCCCGTGACGTCGTCGTACTTCGCCGTCGTCCTGAGCGTGGTGTCGGTGTCGAAGCTCACCAGGTAGCTGTTGCCGCTGGTCTTGCTCGTGTAGGCCACGGCCTGCCGCGGGTTCTGCGGCAGCACGTCACGGAAGGCGTTCGGCAGCACCCGGTCGAGCGCATACAGAGTCGGGTTCGCGAACCCGATCGTCGAGTGCGTCAGCTGCTGCACGATCGCGATCTGCGCCGCCGTGAGCGGGGATGCCAGCGAGGTCCCCCCGTACGTCTCGTTCTCGAAGGCGCCGGTCTCGAGCGTCGTGTCGTCGACGATCGGGCTGATGCCGATCGAGAACCCGGTGTACGGGTCGGCGAGGGCCGCGATGTCGGGCGAGACCCGCTGGCCGTGCGCGAGCGAGTTCGGCACGATGCCGTGCTGGTACCAGGGCTGGCCGAACACGGTGCTCACCCCGCCGCCCGCGCCGCCCACGAAGCGCGACCCGGGCAGCGCCTCGGCGTAGCTCAGGGCCCCGGTGCCCGGGTCGGCGACGATCTTGTCGACCGTGTCCCCCCATCCGGTCTCGTACGAGATCTTGCCCTTCTGATCGATCGCGAGGGTCGTCCCACCGACTGCGGTCACCCAGGGCGACGACGCCGGGAAGTCCGGCTGGGGTTGGCCGACGTTGGCGACCTCGTCGCCGTTGTCGCCGCTGGAGAAGTACAGGCCGACGCCCTCGCCCGCCGCCTGGAGGTAGAGGTTGTTCTCACCGGCGAGCACGTCGCTCGGCACCGCTTCGCCCAGGTCGCCGTAGCTGTTGCTCACGATGTTGGCGAGCTTGCCGTCGAGGATCTTCGACAGGGCGACATCGAGGCCGCCGCCGCAGTTGAATCCACCGACGTAGAGGATCTTCGCGCCCGTCGCGAGGCCGTGCACGGCTTCGACGTCGAGGGTCTGCTCACCCTGCCAGCCGCTGGGGAACGCACACGCCTCCTGGTCGACGAACTGGCTGGGATCCGGCACGATCTGGGAGTAGTTGGCCGCGGTCAGCCCCGGCTCGCCGAGCGCGGAGGAGTAGGTGTTGACGTCGCTCACGATCGAAGGCGAGGCGTAGGCGTCGATGATCGCGACGGTCTGGCCGGCGCCGTTCTGCGACCTCGGCAGCGCCGAGATGCCGTAGGCCGAGCGCAGCTGCGAGGGCGTGTAACCGCAGTTGTAGGTGCTGTACTGCGTCTGCCCGTTGTAGGCGGCCGGCACGGTCACGATGTTCTGGCCGATGTAGCTGGAGCACGGCGTCGCGATCGCGCCGGAGGGCGCCGCGGTCTGGCGCCCGAAGGACTGCACCCCGCTGTCACCCGGGATGTCACCCTGCTTGACCGAGTCGGGGTGCGTCAGCAGCCGCGACTGGTCGATCCCGACCCCCGAGACCTTCGCTCCGAGCGCGATGGGCAGCGAGGGCGCGGACGACGGCGCCGCGAGCGTGGTTCCGGCGTAGGAGTAGTCGTGCAGGCTCGTGCCGAACGCCGCGCCGAACTGCGCCGCGGTTCCGCGGAACACCACGTACTGACGGCTTGCCGGCACGGCGCTGATCGTGAAGCCCTGCGAGGTCAGGTAGCCGACCACCGCATCGCTGTCAGCCTGAGTGGGCGCGAAGCGCGCGATCCAGTCGGCCGCCGACAGCCCCTGTCGATACCCGATGCCCGGCGACGAGACGGCGGTCGCCAGAGCCGTCGCGGCCTTCGCGTTGCGCAGGGGGAGGTAGACCTCGCCCTCGAAGGTCGCCGTGGCATCCGCGGCCCCGACGTCGTTCGCCGAGGTCGCCCAGCGTGGAACGGATCCCGAGTAGCTGGTTCGATCGGCGGCGGAGGCGGCCGAGACGCCGGTCAGGCTGAGCCCGATCGCGGCGGCGAGGGAGGCGGCGATCGTCGCCGTCCTTCGGATGGACGCCTGACGGCGCGTGCGGTTGACCATCGAGTTCCTTTCCCTGTGAAAAGAGCGAGAGCTCACCCGGGTGACGCTAGACCGGGGAGTCCACCCCCCACAAGGGGGTACACGCCCGGTCCCCCGTGCGACCGACCCGCGTCGCGAGGGCACGATGGCGTGCTCAGCGCGCTCGGTGCTCGGGGATCGTCATGCGCGGACCATGCCGCTCGTAGCCGATACCGGCCGCCTCGATCAGGCGCACCACCCGCTGCCGCTGGCCACGCCACGGCTCCAGGAGCTCGAGCATTCCGTCGTCGTCGACCCGGTGCCCGACGAGCGCGGTGCCCACGCGCTTGCAGAGGTGGAGGTCGCCGACGCTCACCGCGTCCGGGTCGCCGTGCGAGCGCTGCAGGGTCTCGGCGACGGTCCATCCGCCGATTCCCGGGATGCTGCGGAGCTTGCGCTCGGCGTCGGCGAGCGCGTCGGCGGCGGCCCGCTCGAGCGACTCCCCGACGGCGGCGATCCGCATGACCGTGTCCGAACGCTGGGGACCCACGCCGGCCCGATGCCACTCCCACGAGGGCACTCGCCGCCAGACCCCGGCGGGTGGGGCGACCCGCATGCCGAGCGGGGCGGGACCGGGCGCCGGCTCGCCGTGCCGCCGCACCAGTTCGCGCCAAGCGCGTTTGGCCTCGATGCCCGTGACCTTCTGCGCGAGGACGGTCGGGATGAGGAAGGGGAGGATGCGCGCCGCCCGCGTCAGGCGCAGGCCGGGCGTGCGGTGGTGCAGCTCGGCCACGAGCGGATGCAGCGCCGGCTCGAACCCGGTGTCGTCATCGTCCGACCCGAGCAGCGCGGGCACCCCGGCGATGGCGAGCTCGGCTCCCGGCCCCCAGGCGGCGGCGTCGACTCCGCCCGCCCGCGAGACGAGGTGCAGGCTCGCGGCTCCGGCGGCGGTCGCCATCGTGAGCCAGGCGCCCCCGGCATCCCGCTGGAGGGTCGGGTCGGTGCTGCCCTGACCGAGCGGCGCCAGCGTCAACCGCAGCGACACCTCGCGGTGCGGCTCGTATCGGGTGCGGATCGGCTCCATCGAGGCGAGCCTATGCGGGTGCCACGACCTCTTCGTCCGCGACGCGGACCGGGTCGGCGAAACACGGCATGATGGTGGGGTTATGAGCATCGGAATCCTGACGAGCGGTGGCGATTGCCCCGGCCTGAACGCGGTGATCCGCGCGGCCGTGTTCACCGGCATCAAGCTGCACGACATGGAGTTCGTGGGGTTCCGCAACGGCTGGAAGGGCGTCGTCGACGGCGACATCATGCCGCTCGCCCGCCCGCAGGTGATGGGCATCTCGAAGCAGGGCGGCACGATCCTCGGTACCTCGCGCACCAACCCCTTCGAGGGTGGCGGCGCCGAGCGCGTCGCCGAGGTGATGGAGCAGAACGGCATCGAGGCCCTCATCGCGATCGGCGGTGAGGGAACCCTGGCCGCCGCGAAGCGGCTGACAGATGCCGGCATCAAGATCGTGGGCGTGCCCAAGACGATCGACAACGACCTCTCGGCCACCGACTACACCTTCGGCTTCGACACCGCCGTGCAGATCGCGACGGATGCGATGGACCGGCTGCGCACCACCGGCGACTCGCACGGCCGCTGCATGATCGCCGAGGTCATGGGCCGGCACGTCGGCTGGATCGCCCTGCACTCGGGCATGGCGGCCGGCGCCCACGCGATCCTGATCCCCGAGCAGAAGACCTCGATCGAGCAGATCTGCGAGTGGGCCGAGTCGGCACGCGATCGCGGACGGGCTCCCCTGATCGCGGTCGCCGAGGGCTTCAAGCTCGACACGATGGACGACGCCCACTCCGAGCGCGGGCTCGACGCCTTCGGTCGCCCGCGGCTGGGCGGCATCGGCGACCAACTCGCGCCCGAGATCGAGGCGCGTACCGGAATCGAGACCCGCTCGACGACCCTCGGCCACATCCAGCGCGGCGGGACACCGACGGCGTACGACCGGGTTCTCGCCACCCGCTACGGGATGGCCGCGATCGACTCGATCCGCGCCGGGCACTGGGGCCGGATGGTGGCCCTGCGCGGCACGCAGATCGTGCACGTCCCCTTCGAAGACGCCCTCGGCCGGCTCAAGGTCGTGCCGCAGAGCCGCTACGACGAGGCCGCCGTCCTGTTCGGATAGCCGTCCGCTGCCGCGGAGGTGCCAGACTGGTCTGATGAGTGGTGCTTTTTTCGTCATCGGCGCGGTTCTCGCGGGCATCGCGGCCCTGATCCACGTCGTGATCTTCTGCCTCGAGAGCGTGCTCTGGAGCAAGCCCGCCACCTGGAAGCGCTTCGGGGTGGCCTCGCAGGCCGACGCCGACTCCATGCGCGGAATGGCATACAACCAGGGCTTCTACAACCTGTTCCTTGCCCTCGGCGCCGGTGCCGGCATCATCATGATCGGCTCGGCTGCCGTGCAGCAGGGTGGCATCGCCCTCACGATCTTCGTGCTGTTGAGCATGCTGCTCGCCTCGATCGTGCTGATCACCTCGAACCCCAAGTTGCTGCGCGCGGCGCTCGTGCAGGGCGCCGCGCCCCTGCTCGGCATCGTCTCTCTCGTGCTCGCCCTGACGACCGGCGCCTGACTCCCGGCGGAATCGCCCTCTCCCGCTCCGCGCTATCGGTCGTGCCCCCCCCCACCCGGGGGCAAGCGCTCGACGTATCGCTGACCTAGAGTTAGGAGAGTCGCTTCGGGGGAAGCGAGTATTGCGACGCTGGGGGGCAGCGCAAGATGGTTCATGGTACCTTTTCGCCGATTGGCCGGCGGGTGACGATCGCTGTGATCGCGGTCGCCCTGGCCTTAACCGGGATGCTCGTGGCGCCGCTGTCGGCGCAGGCGGTGACATCCGAGTTGAACGGCCAGACCGCTCCGGTGACGACCGCGTCGGGTCCCGTGTCGGTCTACAGATTCTGGAGTCCCAAGAACTCGACCCACTTCTACACCGCGTCCGTCTCCGAACGCGACACGATCATCGCGAGCTACCCCACTTCGGTCTGGACGTATGAGGGAGTCGCCTATAACGCGTTCCTCACGCAGGAATCGGGAACCATTCCGCTCTACCGATTCTGGAGTCCTCGCCTCAGCGGGCATTTCTACACGGCATCCGAATCCGAGAAGAACTCGATCATCGCGGGCTATCCCAGTTCTACATGGACCTTCGAGGGGGTCGCGTTCTACGTCTATCCGACCGACACGACCGTCGCCGGCACTGTCGCGGTATCGCGGTTCTGGAGCCCCCAGAACCAACACCACTTCTATACCGCATCGGTGTCCGAGAAGAACTCCGTCATCGCGAGCTACCCCGCCGAGATCTGGACCTACGAGGGAGATACCTTCCGCGTTCCGTCGACGACGCCGTCGTCCGCAAGCCCGCCTGCCAGCGCGACTCCGGCCTCTCCCGCGACCTCTTTGTCGGCTCTGCCACGGGTGCCCTGGTACGGGGGGCCCGCCTACTATGCCAAGTTCCCGAAAGCGGCCGCGTCCGGGTGGTCCGACCCCTCGTTCTTTCCGATCTCGGTGTTCCTCGGCAAGCCAAGCCATGCGTCCTCCCTGAAGGCGATTGGCATCAACACCTACATGGGTGCCGAGCACGATGGATCGGCGATCTCCACGATCACCAGTCAGGGCATCTCCGTGATCGCTCAGAACGAGTGGACACAGGCCGAGATCGGCAACGATGCTCGAGTGGTCGGGTGGCACGCGTCCGACGAATGCGAGATGGGCTTGGGCGGGTGCGACAGCACCACCGAGGCCGGCCGCCTCGCCCAGCAGACGGCGTACGTGACGAAACTGAAGTCCTACAACGACGGTCGGTTCGTGCAGGCAAACTTCGGCAATGGCGTGCTGGGGTCGTTCTGGGCTCCGACCACGATGAACGCCCAGGTGGGTCTCATGGACGTGTCGAGCGTCGACAAGTACGCGTACACCAGCCCGGCCGTCGACAGCATCATCCCGGGCTCACCGTTCTGGACGACCGGCAAGAACCCTATCGGCGCGAGCACCTACGGGTGGCTGACTGACAGGATGACGAGCTTCTCGAACGCGACGAAGCCGAACTGGACTTTCGTCGAGACTGCCATGCCATTTCTCACCGAGGCCGGCGCCCGCACCATCACCGGAGACCAGATCGAGGGCGCGGTGTGGAACTCGATCATCCACGGGGCGTCCGGCATCGCCTACTTCCAGCACAACAACAACGGCTGTGGAACCTACTCGCTGATCAGTTGCGGGGACACGTTGCGCGCCAAGGTCGCCCAGATCGATTCCGACGTCCAGTCGCTCGCGCCCGTGATCAACACTCAGTCATACCAGTGGACGTTCGGCCCGCACCTCGAGACATCTCTCAAGGCGAAGGACGGCTTCGCCTACATCTTCGCCATGACCGACGGGGCGACCGGCGCACAGACCTTCAACCTCCCCGCCGGAGTCACCGGGACCGTCACCGTCGTCGGCGAGAACCGCACCATCCCCATCACGGGCACGACGTTCGTCGACAACTTCGCCGCCGAGTACTCCCACCACATCTACAAGATCGCACTCGGATAGGAGCCTGAACCCGCGCGGATCAGGCCGACGCCGCGGCCGCGGCTCGCGCCGCAGCCGGCAGCGCCGCCACGATGCGCTCGAGCGCGCGATCGTCGTGCGCGGCCGACAGGAACCACGCCTCGAACACACTCGGCGGCAGACCGACTCCGGCATCGAGCATCGCGTGGAAGAACGCGGGGTACCGCCAGGCCTCCTGGGCCTTGGCGTCCGCGTAGTCGCGGACCGGCTCCGCGCGGAAGGCGAGCGAGAACAGGCTGCCGGCGCGCGGGATGACGTGGGCGACCCCCGCCGCGTCGAGTGCCTCATGCAGGGCGCCGGCGACGACATCCGCCGCGCGGTCGACCCGCGCGTACACCTCGGGCGTCGCCGCCCGCAGGGTCGCGAGCCCGGCCGCGACCGCGAGCGGGTTCCCGCTGAGCGTGCCGGCCTGGTACACCGGCCCGAGCGGGGCGAGCTGGTCGAGCAGCTCGGCCCGCCCGCCGACGGCGGCCAGCGGCATCCCTCCACCGATGACCTTGCCGAAGGTGATCAGATCCGGAACCCAGCCGGCGCCGTCGGGAACGACCCGGGCGGCCTCGAGGCCCCACCAGCCGGCCGGACCGACCCGGAAGCCGGTCAGCACCTCGTCGAGGATCAGCAGCGCGCCGTTCTCGCGGGCGATGCCGGCGAGCGCGCGATTGACGCCGCGATCCGGCCTGAGGACCCCGGCATTGGCGCCGGCCGCCTCGGTGATGACGGCCGCGATGCGCCCCGGATGCGCCGCGAATGCCGCCCGCACGGCGTCGAGATCGTTGTACGGCAGCACGAGCGTGAGCGCGGCGATCGCCTCGGGCACGCCCGCGGATCCGGGCAGTCCGAGGGTCGCGACCCCCGACCCCGACTCGGCGAGCAGGCCGTCGGAGTGCCCGTGATAGTGCCCGGCGAACTTGATCAGCAGATCGCGACCGGTCGCACCGCGGGCGAGGCGGATCGCCGTCATGGTCGCCTCGGTGCCCGTCGAGACCAGTCGCAGTTTCTCGATGCCGCGGCTGCCGGTTCCGGGGCCCGTCTCGACGCACAGCCGATCGCGCACGAGCTCGGCCAGCTCGGTCTCGCCGGGGGTCGACGCGCCGAAGGAGAGCCCGCGACTCGCCGCTTGCTGCACCGCTTGCACGACCGCGGGGTGCGCGTGGCCGAGCAACGCCGGCCCCCAGGAGCAGACCAGGTCGACGTACTCACGCCCCTCGACATCGGTGACGTACGCGCCGCGGGCCGACACCAGGAAACGCGGCACGCCCCCGACCGAGCCGAACGCCCGGACCGGCGAGTTCACTCCGCCCGGGATCGCCGCCTTGGCCCGCGCGAACGCGGCATCGTTCGCGGCGGTCATGCCCGCGCCCAGCGCTCGGCGGCCTCGATCGCCCAGTAGCTCAGCACCGCGTCGGCACCGGCACGACGGATGCCGAGCAGGGTCTCGTCGATCGTGCGCTCCCGGTCGATCCAGCCGTGGGCCGCCGCGGCCTCGACCATCGAGTACTCGCCGCTCACCTGGTAGGCCCAGACCGGAACCGGACTGGATGCCGCGGCATCCGCCAGCACGTCGAGGTACGACATCGCCGGCTTGACCATGACCACGTCGGCGCCCTCCTCGACATCGAGCAGCACCTCGCGAGCGCCCTCGCGCCGGTTGGCCGGGTCGAGCTGGTAGCTGCGCCGGTCGCCCTGCAGCGACGACTGCACGGCCTCGCGGAACGGGCCGTAGAACGCCGAGGCGTACTTGGCGGCGTAGCCGAGGATCGCGGTGTCGAAGTGGCCCGCGGCGTCGAGCGCGTCGCGCACCGCCCGCACCTGGCCGTCCATCATGCCGCTGAGCCCGAGCAGCGCCGACCCGGCGTCGGCCTGCGCGAGGGCCATGTCGCGGTAACGCAGCAGGCTCGCATCGTTGTCGACGCGACCCGCGGCATCCAGCACACCGCAGTGCCCGTGGTCGGTGAACTCGTCGAGGCAGAGATCGGTCTGCACGACGAGCGCGTCGCCCACCTCGGCGACGGCGATGCGGGTCGCGACGTTGAGGATGCCCTGCGGCTCGGTCGCGCCGGACCCGGTCGCGTCCTTGCGCTCGGGCACGCCGAACAGCATGACGCCCCCGATGCCGGCGCGCGCGGCGCGCTGCAACTCGGCGCGGAACGAGTCGAGGCTGTGCTGCACGACGCCGGGCATCGAGCCGATCGGCACGGGCTCGTCGACGCTATCGCGCACGAACATCGGCAGGATCAGTTCGGCCGGATGCAACCGGGTCTGCTGGGTCAGCCGTCGCATCGCGGGGGTCGAGCGCAACCGGCGCGGTCGGATCACCGGCCGCCAGTCGGGGCCGTGCCCGAGTCCGCCCGTGCCGGGCCTCTGCTCGCTCATTCCGCCTCCGCGTATTCGACCAGGGCCGCGATGAGCGAGCCCGAGGACCGCTCCTCGGCGATCACGTGCACCGGCAGTCCCGCCGCGCGCGCGTCGAAGGCCGTTCGCGGGCCGATGCACGCGACGATCGTCTCGGGCGGCAGCGGCGCCAGCTGGGCGGCGAGCTGCCGGGCGACGCTGCCCGAGGTGACCAGGACGGCGCGGATGCGGCCCGAGGCGACATCCGCCGCCACCTCGGGGGTGACGGGCACGCCGACCGTCCGATAGGCCGTGACGAACTCGACCGCGAAGCCGAGTTTCGACAGCCCCGCGACCAGGGTCGGCTCGGCGATATCGGACTGCGGGATCAGCACGCGCCCGCGGATCTCGCTGGCCGGCCATTCCTTCACCAGCCCCCGCGCGGAGTTGTCGCTCACGGGCACGAAGTCGACCCGGTAGCCGGCCAGGCCTAGCGCCGCGGCCGTGGTCTCGCCGACGGCGGCGATCCTTGTCGACTCCGGCACCCGGGTGCCCTGGCTCGTCAGCACGTCGACGGTCGTGGCGCTCGTGATGACGATCCAGTCGAACTGGCCGTCCTGTAGTTCGTGGAGGGCGTTGGCGAGCGCGGACGGATCTTCGGCGCTCGCGAAGTTGATGAGCGGCGCGATGACCGGAATGGCGCCGTGGCCGCGCAGCGTCGCCGCCACCTCGTCGCCCCACTTGCCTCCGCGGGGCACGAGCACCCGCCATCCGGCGAGCGCCTTCGAGGCGGTCACTCGGTGCCTCCGGGGCCGTCGAGCTCCCGGCTCGCCGCGAGGGAGGCCAGGTCGGCGGCGCCGGCCGAGAGCAGCTCGTCGGTCACACGGCGGGCGAGCTCACCGACCGGGTCGGGCACGTCGTCGGGGTAGAGCGCGTGCGAGCCCGTGAGGTACTCGCTGCCGTCCTCGCGGTAGACGCGCGCGCTGAGGAAGAGCAGCCCGTCGTCGAGCAGCGCGTGCGCCCCGATCGGGGCCGAACAGCCCGCCTCGAGCAGGGCGAGCACCGCCCGCTCGGTCTCGGCGGTCAGGCGCGACGGCCGGTGCTCGATCTTGGCCACCGCGGCCTCGTCGCCAACCCGGGTCTCGATCCCGAGGGCGCCCTGGGCGGGGGCTGTCGGCCAGCCGTCGATCTCGAAGTGCTCGGTGATCGCATCGCTGCGGCCCAGCCGCTCCAGGCCCGCGGCGGCCAGCACCACGGCGTCGAGGTGCCGCTCGGCGTCCTCGGCTCCGACGCGGCCGAGCCGCGTGTCGACGTTGCCGCGCACGTCGACGATCTCGAGGTCGGAGCGCCGGGACAGCAGCTGCGCCCGGCGGCGCGGGGAGCCGGTGCCGACCCGCGCTCCGGCCGGCAGCTGGGCGAGAGAGAGCCCGTCGCGGGCGCAGAGCGCGTCCCGCGCGTCGACCCGCTTGGGGACCGCCGCGATCGTGAGCCCGGGCATCGGCGCGGTGGGGAGGTCTTTGAAGGAGTGCACGACGGCATCCACCTCGCCCGCCAGGAGCGCCTCGCGCAGGGCAGCCGCGAAGACACCCGCGCCACCGAGCGACGCGAGGGATGCCGTCGAGCGGTCCCCCTCGGAGTGGATGACCACGAGCTCGGCTCCCAGCCGCGCCGCCACCGTCTGCGCCTGGGCCAGTGCCAGGGCGCTGCCCCGGGTGCCGATCCGCAGGACGCTCACGGCGCGAGCCCCGCGATCGCCGGCCGGAAGCCGAGCCGGGCGTTCTCGCAGCATCCCGGACGGCACACGTCGTACCACGGCCCCAATTCGGTCAAGGCGGGACGCTCGGCGACCGGCGTGCCCCGGAGCCGCTCGACGACGAGATCGGCGAGTCCCCGCACGTAGGCGGGGTGCGTGCCGGGCGTCGGGGTGCGGATCGCGACCAGGCCGTGCTGCTGCGCCACCTCGGTCGCCTCGGTGTCGAGGTCCCAGAGCACCTCCATGTGGTCGCTCACGAACCCGAGCGGCACGATCACGACCGCCTGCACGCCCGCCTCGGCGAATCCCGCGATCACCTCGTTGACATCGGGCTCGAGCCACGGCTGGGTCGGCGGCCCCGAGCGGCTCTGGTAGACGAGCTGCCAGGGGATGTCGGTGCCCGCCTCGCGCACCACGACCTCCGCGACCGCGCGATGCTGCGCGGCGTAGGCGCCGCCCTCGCCGAAGTCCCGGTCGCGGGGTCCGCTGCGGTCGGCGTCGGCGGTGGGGATGCTGTGGGTCGAGAACAGGATCCGGATCGCGTCCTCGCCGAAACCGCGCTCCACCAGATCGGCGATCGCCGTGCGCAGGCCGTCGACGAAGGGCTCCACGAATCCGGGGTGGTCGAAGAACTGCCGCACCTTGTCGATGCGCAGTTCGCTTCCCAGGCCCGTCGTGTCGAGCGCGGCGGCGAAGTCCTCGCGGTACTGGCGGCAGCTCGAGTACGAGCTGTAGGCGCTCGTGGCCAACCCGAGGAGCGTGCGGAATCCGCGCTCGTGAGCCGCGCGCAGCGCGTCCGCCAGGTAGGGCTCCCAGTTGCGGTTGCCCCAGAGCACGGGCAGCTCGAGGCCCCTCGCGGTCAGCTCGGCCTCGAGGGCGGCCCGCAGCACGCGGTTCTGCTTGTTGATCGGGCTGACCCCGCCGAAGTGGCGGTAGTGGTGCGCCACCTCCTCCAGGCGTTCGTCGGGGATGCCGCGGCCCCGCGTCACGTTGCGCAGGAACGGGATCACGTCGTCCTGGCCCTCCGGCCCGCCGAAGCCGGCGAGCACGACCGCGTCGTAGGCGACGGGCGAGGTCACGTGCTCAGGACCGGATGCCGCGGCCTCCGTCGCCGCGACGACGGCGAGCTGCGCACCGTTGTTCGTGATCACGCAATGACCTCGGCGACCTCGTCGACGCCGATGCGTCGACCGGTGAAGAACGGCACCTCTTCGCGAACGTGGCGACGGGCCTCGGTGTTGCGCAGATGCCGCATGAGGTCGACGAGATGGATGGGGTCGTCGGCCTCGAGCGCGAGGATCCACTCGTAGTCCCCCAGGGCGAAGGCCGCGACCGTGTTGGCCTGCACCTGCGGGTACTCCGACCCCTTGCGCCCGTGGTCGGCCAGCATCCCGCGGCGCTCGTCCTCCGGGAGCAGGTACCAGTCGTAGCTGCGCACGAACGGGTACACCGTGACCCAGCCCTTGGGCGGAAGCCCGCGCATGAACGACGGGGCGTGGCTTCGGCTGAACTCGGCCTCGCGGTGCACCCCGAGCGCGTTCCAGGTGGGGGCGAGCGGCGACAGCTCGCTCGTGCGGCGGAGGGTGCGCAGCGACCGCTGCAGGCCGTCGGCGGTCGCGCCGGTCAGCCAGATCAGCAAGTCGGCGTCGGCCCGCAGACCCGACACGTCGTAGAACCCGCGCAGGATGTCGCCCGAGGCCTCGACCTCGGCCACCGCTTCGGCGAGGGGCAGGGTCTCGGACGCGCTCGCGTGCGGATCTCGCCGCAGCACCGCCCAGAGCGTGTAGGCGGGGACCGCGTCGGATGGATCGGGCGAAGGAATCGAGCTCGTGCTCACCCCCCCATCCTCTCCTGAGAGCGGCAGGGGCGCGAATCCACGAGCGTCGGTCCGTTTCTGGCGGATCGCGGCGAACGGTCAGTCGTCGCTGAAGATCGCCCAGGCGATCAGGCCGATGGCGATGACGCCCACGGCCGCCCCGCCGATGATCCACGGCAGCGGGTTCTGCTTGTAGGACGCCGCGGCCTTCTCGCCCAGTTCGCCCACGCGCTTCGGCACGTTCAGCTTGTCCTCGATGGCGTCGAGTGTCGCGGCCAGCTCGTCCCGTGCTTTCGCGGCCTTCGCCTTGGCGGCCTGCGCCTTGGCGTCGATGGTCGTGCTCATGTCGTTCCTCGCTTTCCGATTCCTCTGATGGCTCTGTAGTCGCGTTGCAGGCTGTCGATCGATTCGGTCGGGATCGGGGGGATGCCGCGCTTCAGCACCCGGTAGCCGATGAGCGCCAGGATGCCGGCGACGATCAGCAGGAACGCCGCGACGACGAGCGCCGCCAGCCACCCCGGCATGACCTGCCCGAGAGCGAGCACGGCCGAGGTCAGCAGCACCCCGACCATGAACAGCACGACGACCAGCGCTCCGACGAGCAGACCGGCTCCCGCGCCGAGCGCCTTGAGCTTGCCGAGAACCTCGGCCTTGAGCAGCTCGATCTCGCGGTGGAACAGCTCTTGCACGAGGGTGGGCACATCCGCGACGAGCTCGATCAGCGAGCGCTTGCGCGGCACCCGCGGCTCGCTCCGCCGTGCGGACGAGGTCTCAGACATGATCTGTCGTCCCCGCCGCGATCAGCTGGACTTCGACGTGTCCGGCTTGGCGGCGCCCGACCCGGTCGCGGTCGACCGGGTGGTCGCCGACCGGGCACTGCTCGAACGGCGCGGCGCGGCGGCCGGCTTCTTGCCGGTCACCTGCGAGACGACCTTCTTGGCGCCGTCGCTCACGAACTCGGCGACATCGGGGGCCTTGTCTTTCACGAATGCCTCGGCCGCGTCGACCTGCTTCTGCACGAGCGGGTCGTTCCACAGCTTGAGGGCCGCCGCCTTGAGCTGTTCGTACCGCTCGCGACCCGCGCGGGTGCCGAGCACATACCCGACGCCGAGACCGGCGACGAAGAGGATCTTGCCTTTCATGGAACGCTCCATTCCTTGATGGCTGATCGGTCCAGCCTAGCCCTCGGGCTCCATCTCGTCGCCCAGCAGACTGTCGGCCTCGGCCTCCGCGTGACCGATCACGGCGGCCAATCCGGTGCCGGATCCAGCCTCGCCCACAAAACGCATTCCGTCAACGGCATGCGTTCGAGGCGCAGCCCGCTCCCAGGTGAGCGAGTCGGCGTCCACGAGTCTGCCGAGGGGCACACCGAGCAGTTGCGCGGCGTCCGCGCGAGCGCGCTCGACGGCATCGGCCGGGGCGTCGTCATACGAAAGACGCAGGGCGTGCAGGCCTCCGCTGCGCTCGGCGACCCATGGCCACTTGGCGGTGATGTGCGTCAAGGCTCGCGCCTGGACGCCCGGGGCGTCGGCGGCGACCAGCACGCCGCTTCCCCGCGGGGCGGCGTCGAGCTCCGGCGCGTCGACCAGCAGGGTGACGAGCGTGATGCGACGACCGGGGACGCGATCGGCGGCGACGCCGGGCGCCGCGACGACGACCTCGCCGCTCAGCCGCTCACCCGCCACCTGCACTCCCGTCGGAGTGACCTCCTCGGCCCGAGCTCCCAGCCGCACCTCGACCCCGAAGCGTCGCAGGTCTGCCATCAGCTCGTCGACCAGGCGCACGACACCGCCGCGGATGCCCACGACCTGCGACCCCGCGGGCGAGCGTTCACGCAGGCTGCGCACCGCGTGCGTGAGCGACCCCTCACGCAGGAACGCGGCCCGCAGGCCCGGCGACGCCCGATCGATCGACACCTCGTCGGGAGTCGTGGAGTGCACCCCGCGCACGATCGGGGCGACCAGCTGCTCGAGCACCGCCGGTCCCATGCGCCGCCGCACGAGTTCGCCGAGCGTCTCGGCCTTGGCCCCGACGAAGGCGGGGATGACCAGATCGAGCGCAGCCCGCAGCGCGGCCCGCGTTCCGATCGCCTCGATCACGTCGGACGCCACCGCGACCGAGGGGATGCCGAGCAGGCTCGTCGCGGGCAGAGCGAGCGCCGAGCCGTCGGCTCGGTGGAGCCAGGCGGGCAACGGCGCGGGCGGGACGATCTCGCCGCCGAGCCCGAGACGGGTCGCCAGATCGGCGACGATGCCCCCGCGGGTGGCGAACGACTCGGCGCCGGCGTCCAGCTCGATGCCGCCCAGCATGTGCCGGGCGAGCTGACCGCCGACCCGATCCGAGGCCTCGAGCACCGTGACGCTGCGACCGCCTAGCGCGAGCCGGCGCGCGGCGACCAGGCCGGCGATCCCGCCGCCGACGATCAGGACATCGCTCACCGGGTCACGCTCCTCAACCGCGCTCGTGCACCAGCTCGACGATGCGCGTCAGCACGTCGGGGTCGGTGTCGGGGGGAACCCCGTGGCCCAGGTTGACGACGTGCGCGGGCGCCTCGGCCCCGCGTTCCAGCACGTCGCGCACGTGCGCCTCGAGGGTCGGCCATGGCGCCGCGAGCAGCGCGGGGTCGATGTTGCCCTGCAGGGGCACGGTGCCGCCGAGTCGTCGGTTCGCCTCGTCGAGGGGCAGGCGCCAGTCGACCCCGACCGCGTCGACGCCGATCCCCGCCATCAGATCGAGAACCTCGGCGCTGTCGACACCGAAGTGCACCCGCGGCACGTCCAGGCCGCGCAGGGTGTCGATCGCGCGCTTGGAGTGCGGCGCGACCCGACGCTGGTAATCGCGGCGCGACAGCGAGCCGACCCACGAGTCGAAGAGTTGGGCGGCGCTCGCGCCGGCAACCACTTGGGCCCGGATGAAGGCCCCGGTCACGTCCGCGCACCAGTTGAGCAGGGTCGCCCAGCTGTGCGGGTCGGCGTACATCATGGTGCGGGCGCGCAGTTGGTCCTTCGAGGGGCCGCCCTCCACGAGGTAGGAGGCCAGGGTGTACGGGGCGCCGCCGAAGGCGATGAGCGGCGTGCTGCCGAGCTGCTCGACGGTCTGGGTGACGGCCGCCGAGATCGGGGCGAGGGCATCCGGATCGAGTGGGGGCAGTCGCAACACGTCCGAGGCGCTGCGGATCGGCTCGTCGATGACGGGCCCACGGCCGGGCACGATGCGCACGTCGAGGCCGGCCAGCTTGACGGGCACGACGATGTCGCTGAAGAAGATCGCCGCATCGACCCCGTGGCGGCGCACCGGCTGCAGCGTGATCTCGCTCGCGAGCTCGGGAGTCAGGCAGGCGTCGAGCATCTCGGTGCCCTCGCGCAGCTCGCGATACTCCGGCAGCGATCGCCCGGCCTGCCGCATGAACCAGACGGGACGCGTCTCGGGCCGATCACCGCGATAGGCGCGGACCAGCGGTGAGGTCGAGGTGCGCCCGTCCCGCAGCGGATGGTCGGCGGGCAGGGCGGAATCGTCGGGCGAGAGCACCCCTCAAGGCTAGGCGACTGCTCCTGTGAGAACTGGAAGGGGCGAGAGCCGGCTCCGGGGCGTCCGTTCAGCACCTTGGTGCCTACGATGGAGTGTGCTCTTGTGTGTCACGGCGAGCCACCGCACCTCCGACTTCGCCGTTCTCGACCGCGTCTCCCGCGAGACCTCGACGACCGCCGCCGACCTCGCGGCCTCCGCCGACGCCGTGCGCGGGGCCGTTCTGCTGAGCACCTGCAACCGCTTCGAGGCGTACCTGGACGTCGACGACACCCTCGCGGCGCATCCGCTGAAGACCGTCGAGCTCGTGTTCGCGACCCTCGCGCAATCGGTGGGAGAGGATGCCGCCGTGCTGCGCGCATCGTCGGAGGTACTGCTCGGCGAGGCCGCCCTGCGCCACCTGTTCTCGGTCAGCGCCGGGCTCGAGTCGATCGTCGTCGGTGAGGACGAGATCAGCGGCCAGGTGCAGCGCGCCCTCGCCGCCGCTCGACGCGACGGGACGACCAGCAGCGCCCTCGAACGGGCCTTCCAGCGTGCCGCGCGCACCTCGCGCGTGGTGCGTCAGGCGACCGACCTCGGCGGCGCCGGCCGATCGCTCGTGCGACTCGCGCTCGACCTGAGCTCGACCAGGGTGCCCGACTGGGCGACGGCCCGCGTGCTCGTGGTCGGTACGGGACGCTACGCGGCCACCTCGATCGCCGCGCTGCGCGCGCGGGGGGCCGGCGACATCCGGGTCTTCTCGGCGACCGGGCGCGCCGACAACTTCGCCACGCGGTACGGCGTGCGGGCCGAGAGCGACTTGCGCGATGCGATCGCCGACGCCGACGTCATGCTGACCTGCACCGCGCGCTACACGGTGACGGCCGCCGATATCCCGGATGCCGCCCGGCGCCTGATCATCGACCTGGGCCTGCCGCGCAACGTCGAGCCCGCGGTTGCCGCGCTGCCGGGCGTGGAACTGCTCGACCTCGAGCTGCTGGCTCTGCACGCCCCCCTCTCGGAGCTCGGCGAGGGGGCGCAGCACATGGTCGCGTCGGCCGCCGCGGAGTTCGAAGCGGAGGCGGATGCAGCCCCGGCCATCGTCGCCTTGCGCCGCCATGTGTTCGCCGCGCTCGACGAGGAGATCGCCCGGGCGCGCGCCCGAGGCGGCGACGAGCGGACCGAGGAGGCGCTGCGGCACCTCGCCGGCGTGCTCGTGCACACTCCGTCGGTGCGGGCCCGAGTTCTCGCCGCCGAAGGGCGGTCCGCCGAGTTCGCCGCGGCGCTCGAGGCGCTCTACGGGCTGACGGTGGAGTCGCCCGTAGCCGACTCCGGCGCCGGCGAGCTCGCGGACGGCGCCACGGCCTAGCTCCGCTGCGTTCACGACGGCGTCCGCCGATCGTGCGCTGGCCGCCGAACACGCAATGCCCCGCCCCCAAGGCGGGTTGGGGCGGGGCATTGTGTTTCATCGAATCCCCCGGTCTCTGCACCAGGCGACTCGAGGCTCAGGGGGCGTGGTGCGGGGCGCGCCGACGATTCATGGCGACCCGGATGGCGACCACCGCGATACCGAGCTGCAGCAGGATGATCGCGATCCACCCGACGCTGTCGCTCGACGACAGAATCAGGGCCACAAGCTCAGCGCAGATCGCGGCCGCGGCCGCGGCCATCAAGGCCCGGCCACTCGGGCCGCCTTCCGAGTCGATGCGGCGCGCTGCCGTGTCGGAGAAGCCGGCCCACGAGATGATGCCGGGCAGGCCGTCGGCGTCGTCCTGGCTCGCGACCGGGGAGAGGTGCGAGCGGGCGGCCTGGAAGCGTGGCGTGGCGCGGTGAACGAACATGGGGGATGTTCCTTGCTGAGAGGCGCGCCGAAGGTGATTCCGGCGTAAAGGTCAAAAAGGGTCGGGACCGTTTCGCGGTCCGCGGGGCGACAGTGGGGCCCGTCCGTGGAGTCCAGGTGCGGATTTCGGGTTCGCAATCCTGACTGACATTCACAACCTAGCAGTCCCCCTTTTTGTGGACCCACCCCCCGTCTGGGGGGTCACCTCGGACAAGATCCGCCGCCCGCCCGCGTCTCAGCACGCGAACGGACGGCGGTCGATGCTGAAAAGTGGCGGTATCACTTGGACTTGTCGCCGCACCGGGGGTCACAACCATTCGGGGGAGGGCTGCGGGGGACGGCGCCCCGCCCCTCGTGTCTCAGCACACGGGGGCGGAGCACCGCCATCTAGAGGGCTACCCCAGACGTCCGCGACGACGCGTCAAGCGCATCGCGACGATGGCCAGCCCCGAGGCCAGCAGGAGGTAGCCGAGCACAACTCCACCCGTCGGTGACGAACCGGTCAGGGCGAGGGTCTTGAGGTCGGCGCAGAGCACGGTCGCCGCGGCGATCGTGACCTTGAAACTCGCCGGCCCCGTCAAGCCGTCGCCCGCGGTGTGCGGCGACGCGGTGACGGTGTAGTTACCTGCGGGCAGGCTCACCGTCTGGCTCGACATCGGAGTGGAGGAATCGTTGAGGAAGTAGTCGACCTCGGCGAAGAACGACACGCCATCGAGCTCACCGACCGTGAGCGTCCCGTTCTGGGCGGAGCACGTCGGGTTGGTCACGGTCACCGCGGTCGGCCACGCCGCGAGCGTAGGCGGCTGGCAGCCGTCAAGCGAGTCCGAGCTCGACAACTGTCCGTCGGTGCAGCCGGGAGTCGAACACGGCGACGGGTCGGCGATCGTCTCCTCCCAGCTTGCGGGCGTGCTGGGATCGAGGACGTAGCCCGGCATCGCCGTCGGCGTCACCGTGTACGTTCCCGGCGGAAGAGTCGTCGCCGAGGAGTTCGCCACGATGTGCACCGACCCGGGACCGCCCGTGATCGTGTACTTGACGGTGCCCGGCTGGTAGTCGACGATCACAGAGCCGTCGAGCACCGCGCCGCTCGGAGAACAGGTGGCGGCGACGGCCGGGTCGGCCTTCACTGTCGCCGGGAGGCAGCCGTCGAATGCGGCGACCGGATCGGTCTGGTCGAGCAGCTCACCGTCCGCGTACACCTTCAGGCCGGAGCTACCGCTGGTTCCGATCGGGACCGTCACGGTCTCGCTCGCCCCCGCTGCCACGATCTTCGTGATCGAGGCGCTCGGAACCGTGAAGGTGATCGCGGCCGTCGATGCGGTGTTGTCGAAGGTGATCGACAGCTCCTTGATCGAGGTGTCGGGCCCGCTGACCGTGCAGCCCGCGAGGGTCCAGCTCACGGCCGGCCGGTAGCAGTCGCTATAGCTGCCGAGGTCGATCACCCAGGAGGAGGCCGCTGCGGGGTCGAGGGTGTACGGGCTGACCGCGGTGGCGGTGACGACGTTGATGCCCTGCTTGCCGTCACCCGCGGTGATCGCGTAGGTGATGTAGGCCGTGTCGACCAACGAGATGGATCCGTACACGCCGCACTGGGTGTTGGAGCTGTAGCTGGGCTTCACGGGAGCCGGGTTGTAACACGAGGGCGCATGCGCGTCGAGGACTCCGGGAACCGTGTAGTGCACCTCGAGGGTCGTCGCGCCCCCGGCGAAGGTGTGGCCGGAGGCCGCGATCGCCGTGCGCGTGTGGTCGCCGACCGTCTGGTCTTCAGGAGTCGTCGCCGACCAGCTCGCGTTCACCAGGTTGAAGGTCGCGGTGCCCGGAGCCGTGCAGCTCGGGCTGCTCACGTTGACCGAGGCCGAGGCATCCTGCGGGAGGCAGTCGGCGTTGTGGACCAACTTGAAGGTCACACCCAAAGATTCGGGCAGGGGGAAGTCCTCGGCGGGGTCGCCGGGCCTGTCCAGGTGCCCCCCCGCGATCAGGCTCGTCGTGACATCACTGTTGTTGTAGACGTCGACCTGGTACGAGGTGCCGCAAGTCGTGAGTTGACTGTCGAGCGCGTTCAGGTCCTTGCTGTTCGAGTAGGCCTTGGCGAAGAAGGTCTGGGGCCAGGTTGCGTCATTGCCGCTCCAGCTGGGCATCTTCCAGGCGACGATGACGTAGGCCGGATCGGTCTGCTGGGGGGTCGAGTCCTGCGTGGCGGTCGAGTCCTGCTTGGTCGACGCGGAGGCGGAGCTCGCGGGACCGGCCAGGGATGTGAGGGCGATCATGCCGAGGGCCAGCGCGACAGCACTGGTGGCGGCGAGGAACTTCTTGAGCACGGGTATTCCTTGCTGAGAGGAGGGAAGCGAGGGCGCGAGGGCGCGCCGAAGACCGGCACGGGGGTGGCCGGCGAGAGGCGGGTAAGCACGGTCGAGGCGGGTTTCGGGTCCGCCGACCGTCAGTCGGGTAAGGGGGTTCGGGTTCTTCGGGTTTCACCAGTCTGTCGCCGGTCGGGGGGGGTGAACGGTGCTGGGGGCACACGCTCTGGCGACCTGGCCTAACATACCGGTCCCCCGACTAGGGGACAAGAGCCAATTTTGTCCCCCGATCCGGAGGCGGGACCGCCTGGGCTCAACGCCGGATCAGTGCACGTATTCGAGCAGGTCGAATCCCACGGTGCGCATGGCGTCGAGCACGCGCAGACGGGCCGCGATGCCGCTGTCGTTGAACTGCACGGACACGGCGTAGGAGAGGGCAGATCTCGGCCCGCGCATGACACCTGCCTCGGAGCGCACGCCCGAGTCGGCCCCCGTCTTGTTGACCAGCAGCATGCCGTGGTCGACGCCGCGGTGCGAAAGCGGGTCGAGCCCGAACGCGCTCGCGACCATCGACAGGTCGGAGTTGAGCGAGAGCCAACCGAGCACGCGACTGCTCGTCAGGCTGTCGACGACCTCGCCCCGAGCGAGCGCCGCGAACAACCAGCTCAACTCGGCGGCCGAGCCGACCGAGAGCTGCGGCGCGTCATCCGGCCCCCGGCTGTCCCGCACCAGATCGAGCAGGGCGGTGCGCAGCAGGCCGAGAGACTCGGTGCGGGCGCGCACGGCATGCAGCCCGACCTGGCGCAGCAGCACGTTGGTCGCCAGGTTGTCGCTCGACGCGCCGACGAGCGTCGCCAGGTCGGCCACGGGAAGGGAGGGCGCCTGCAGATGCTGCCAGATGCCCGAGTCGCCGACGGCGTCGCGGGGGGTCTTGTCGAGGATGCCGTAGCCCGAGGAATCGCGCTCGGTCAAGCGCGCCGACACCTCGACGAGCAGCAGGATCTTGCCGATGCTCGCGGTGGGCAGCACGATGCGCTCGTCGATCGCGAGCAGGGAGCGTCCGGTGTCGAGGTCGGTCACCGAGGCGGAGACCTGCGCTCCCTCGTAGGCGAGCTCGCCCAGTGCCGTGAAGCTGTTCGCGAAGTTCTCGGCCGGCTGCGCCGCCCGATGCCGCGGCGTGCGGGGACCGCGCACGCGATCGCGTCGTTCTCGGGTGTACGCGACTTCGGTCACGGGGATGCCTTCTCGGGGGGAACCGCCAGGGTCGCCTACATGCTACGCATGCGATGCTGCATCCGGGTGTGCGCCGGACCGGCAAGTGCAGATCACCAGATGCGCACGCGCTCCTCCGGCGGCAGCCAGAGCGCGTCGCTCGCACTCAGGCCGAACTCGGTGGCGAACTCGTCGATGTTGCGCACGATCTGGTTGCAGCGGAACTCGTTCGGCGAGTGCGGGTCGATCGAGAGCAGCCGCAGCGCCTCCTCGTCGCGCAGCTTCGCCTGCCAGGCCTGCGCCCAGCTCAGGAAGAAGCGCTCGGCGCCCGTCAGGCCGTCGATGACCGGCGGCTCCGCGCCGTCGAGCCAGAGCAGGTACGCCTTCCAGGCGATCGCGAGACCGCCGAGATCCCCGATGTTCTCGCCGATCGTGAGGGCGCCGTTGACGTGGTGCTCGGGCAGGGCCTTCGGCGCGAGCGCGTCGTACTGCGCGATGAGCGCCTTCGTGCGCTCCTCGAACGCCGTGCGATCCGCCTCGGTCCACCAGTTGGTGAGGCGGCCGTCCCCGTCGTACTGCGAGCCCTGGTCGTCGAAGCCGTGGCCGATCTCGTGGCCGATCACGGCACCGATCGCACCGAAGTTGGCCGCGGCCTCCCGGGGCTCGTCGAAGAACGGGTACTGCAGGATCGCGGCGGGGAACACGATCTCGTTGAAACCGGGGTTGTAGTACGCGTTGATGGTCTGCGGCGTCATGAACCACTCGTCGCGGTCCAGCGGCTTGCCGATCTTGCCGAGCTCGCGCTGGAACTCGAACTCGGTCGTCGCGCGCACGTTGGCGATCAGATCGTCGGGCAGGATCGTCAGGCTCGAATAGTCGCGCCACTTCACGGGGTAACCGATCTTGGGCGTGAACTTCGACAGCTTGTCGAGAGCGCGCGCGCGAGTCGGCTCGGTCATCCAGTCGAGGTTCGTGATGCTCTCGCGGTACGCCTCGATCAGCTTGGCGACGAGCGCGTCCATGGCCGTCTTGGCCGCGGGGCTGAAGTGCCGCTCGACGTAGATCTTGCCGATCGCCTCCCCCATGGCGCCCTCGGCGACCGAGACCCCGCGCTTCCAGCGCGCCCGAAGCTCGGGCGTTCCGGTGAGGGTCTTGCCGTAGAAGTCGAAGTTGGCGTCGACGACCTCTCTGCTCAGATAGGGCGCCGCCGAGTGGATGATCTGCCAGCGCAGCCAGTCCGTCCAGCTCGCGAGGCGGTCGTCCGTCAACAGGCTGCCGAGCCCCTCGACGAAACTCGGCTCGCGCACCACGAGCTCGTCGAACGATCCGGTCGGAACGTCGAGGGCGTCGAGCCAGTCGACCAGCGGCGCGGCTCCCGCGAGCTTCTCGACCTCGACCCACGGCAGCGGGTTGTACGTGGCCTGGCTGTCGCGGGTGCGCACGTTGTCCCAGTGGTGGGCGGCCAGCTCGGTCTCGAGGCCGAACACCCGTGCCGCGCGCACGGCGGGTTCGCTGAGCCCCGCCAGGTCGAACATCTTCTCGAGGAAGGCAAGATAGGCGGTGCGGATCTCGGCGAACTTCTCTTCGCGGAAGTACGACTCGTCGGGCAGCCCGATGCCGCCCTGCTCGAGGAAGACCAGGTAGCGCTCGGGGTCGCCGGGGTCGTTGTCGACGAAGGCCTGCACGAAGCCACTCGTGCCGAGGCGCTCGAGCCGCCCGAGTTCGGCGAGCAGCGCCGGGATCGAGTCGATCGCCTCGACCGCCTCGAGGTCGGCGGCCAGCGGGGTCAGGCCGAGCTGCTCGATCCTGCTCTCGTCCATGAAGCTCGCGTAGAGGTCGCCGATCTTGCGGGCCTCGCTGCCGGGCTCGGCCGTCTGGGCCTGCTCGATGATCTCGCGGACCGCCTGCTCCGCCTGCTCGGCGAGGATGTAGAACGAGCCGTATCGGGCCTTGTCGCTCGGGATCTCGGTGCGGGCGATCCACTTGCCGTTGACGTGCCGGAACAGGTCGTCCTGCGGGCGGATCGCGGGGTCGAGTTCGTCGAGTTCGATACCGGAGCTGAGCGGGGTGGCGTCGGTCATGCATTCAGCCTAGGTCGCCGCGATCCGCGTCGGAGATGCGGGGTAGCGTCGCAGCATGACCACTCACGACAAGGCGGCCGCCCTCGCGGCGCTCTACGGCTCGTCCACGATCCTGCGACTGGTGAACGTGTGGGATGCCGTCTCGGCGCGCACCGTCGCCGCGCTTCCCGAGACCACGGCGATCGCCACGGCGGGGCACTCGATCGCCGCGAGCCACGGCTTCGCCGACGGGGCCATGCCGTTCGAGCTCGTCATCACGTCGCTCGCCGAGATCGTCGCCGCCACCGAGCTGCCGGTCACCGCCGACCTCGACGACGGCTACGCCGATCCGGGCGAGACGGTGCGCCGCGCCATCGGGGTCGGGGCGGTCGGGGCGAACGTCGAAGACCGGCTGCGACCGATCGACGAATCGGTGGATCGCGTGCGACAGATCGTCGCCGCGGCGCGATCCGAAGGGGTCGACTTCCAGCTCAACGCACGCACGGATGCCATCGCCCGTGGCGGAGACCGTCCCCTCGAGCAGAGCATCGCCGACGCGATCGAGCGCGGCCGGGCGTACCTGGCCGAGGGGGCCGCCGCGGTCTTCGTGCCCGGGATCCTCGATCGAGAGGCGACCGAGAGGCTGGTGGCCGGCCTCGGGGTCGGCGTGCTCAGCGTGATCGGCATTCCTGGCGCGCTGACGGCGGCGGAGTACGAGCAACTCGGCGTCACGCGAATCTCGTACGGACCGCTGCCGCAGCGGGTCGCGCTGCGCGCCCTGCGAGATCTCGCCTCCGAGCTCTACGCCGACGGCGTCATCCCCTCCGACACCCCGGCGCTCAACTGATGGCGACCGCGCAGCGGGTCCTCCTGATCGGCGGCAACGGCATCATCAGTTCGTCGGTGAGCCGATTGGCCGTCGAGCGCGGCATGACCGTCACCCTGCTCAACCGGGGCACGAGCACGACGCGCCCGCCGATCGATGGCGCCGAGACGATCATCGGCGACGCCTCCGATCCGGCCTCGGTGCGCGCCGCGGTCGGGTCGCGCGAGTTCGACGTGGTCGCCGACTTCCGAGCCTTCGTCCCCGCCCAGGTGCAGGCCGACATCGAGCTGTTCACGGGGCGCGCGGGGCACTACCTGTTCATCTCCTCGGCATCCGCGTATCAGAAGCCGATCGCCCAGCTGCCGATCGTCGAGTCGACGCCGCTGCGCAACCCGTTCTGGCAGTACTCCCGCGACAAGATCGCCTGCGAGGACCTGCTGATCGCGGCGTATCGCGACGACGGCTTCCCGATGACGATCGTGCGCCCATCGCACACCTACGACCCCGGCCTGATCGCGCTCGACGGCGGCTGGACCGCGCTCGATCGCATGCGGCGCGGTCTGCCGATCGTCGTCCACGGCGACGGATCCTCGCTGTGGACCCTCACTCATGCCCGCGACTTCGCCCCCGCGTTCGTCGGCCTGTTCGGCAACCCGCACGCACTGGGCTCGCCCGTGCACATCACCTCCGACGAATCGCTGAGCTGGGATGCGATCGCCGGCCTGTACGCCGCAGCGCTCGGCGTCGAGCCGCGTCTCGTGCACATCGCGAGCGACACCCTCGCGCGCGAGCTGCCGGAGTTCGGTCCGGGCCTGCTCGGCGACAAGGCGCACAGCGTCGTCTTCGACAACACGCGGATCAAGTCGCTCGTGCCGGGCTGGGTCGCCACGACGCCGTTCGCCGCCGGGGCCCGAGAGACGGTCGACTGGCACCTGGCCGAGCCGGCCCGGCAGCAGGTGGATGCGGCGCTCGACGCGCGCTACGACGAGCTCGTGGCCCGGTTCGCCTAGCGAGCCGCTCGGAGCCGGCCCTTCGTGGGTGCGCGCCGAGCGAGCTCCTCGTTCCACTCGACGAGGAGGGCCGGCAGGCGGCGTTCGAGGAACTCGAAGAAGTCGGCCAGCTCCTCGACACGGGCCTGAGCACTCGGCCGCCCGCCGAGCCGCGCCGCGGCGTCGCGCATGGACCGCACGAGCTGCGGGTAGCGGCCGGTGCTGGTGAGGCTCGCCGTGTACCAGGGGGTGTCGCCGAGCGTGTAGACGTGTCGACGGCTGCCCGGCTCCGTCACGGTGCGGATGAACCCGAGCACGCCGAGGTAGCGCACCGCTCCCGAGATCGCCGCCGCGCTGACCCCGAGTTCGGCGCCGAGTTCGGCGGCGGTCAGCTGCCCCCTCTCGCTCACGGTGATCGCCATCAGGATGAATCCCGGCAGGCGCGGGAAGCCCTGCGCCGCGAAGTCGCCACCGATCGTCGCGACGAAGTCGGCGGCGGCCTTTCGGGACTCGTCCGCCGTCGTCATGTCGACAAGTCTCGCCGACGCACGAGCACCAGTGCGACGGCGGCCAGGGCGAAGGCGACGGCGGTGAGCACGAGAGACGGTCCCCAGTCGGTGAACGGCACCGTGGGCACGTGACTGAAGGGGCTCGCGTCACGCACGGCCTGCGGCAGTTTCAGAAGCTGCCCGAACAGGCCGATCACGATCGCCGCGGCGAAGATCACCCACGAGCCGAGCGTCGAGATGCGGGGCAGCACGGCGATCAGCACGGCCGCCACCGCCACCATCGTCACCGCGGCGGGGAGTTCGGCGAAGGCCTGCCCGAGGGCATGCCAGCCGTTGACCGAATGGCCGGTGGCCGCGAAGCCCAGCGCCGCGGCCAGTCCGGCCGCCGCCGCCACCGAGGAGGTCGCGACGGCCCCGACGACGAGCGAATCGCCGAGCCAGCGCACCCGGCCCACGGGGGCGGCGAGCACCAGCTCCGCCCGACCCTCGGCCTCCTCGCCACGCAACCGCAGGACCGCCTGGATGCCGGCGGCCGCGGCGAGCATCCCGATCATGATCATGACCGTCTCGATGAACAGCCCGGCGGTGTCGACTCCACCGCTCGGGCTCAGCTGCTCGAGCACGGTCAGCACCTGGGCGTTGCCCGCGACGAGGTCGTCGGCCGCGCTCGCGAGCGCTCCCGTCGCCACGCCGAGCAGGGCCGCGCCGACCGCCCAGCCGAGCACCGACGGCCAGTGCAGTCGCCAGTCGAGCCCGAGCAGCGAGCGCAGGCTGCGCCGCGCGATCGCTCGCCCATCGCGCTCGGGCAGCAGGCTGGCGCCGAGATCTCGGCGGGCGTGCACGGCGAAGGCGGTCCCTCCCGCGGCGACGGCGAGCGCGAGCAGCAGCAGGACCGGCCAGATCCGGTTCTCGGTGAAGGCGAGGGTCTGCTGGCCCCAGCCGATCGGCGACAGCCACGACGGCCACCCGGGGTCGAGCGTGAGTGCGGCGATGTGCGGGGTGCCGAGCGCGTCCCCGGCCGCTCGCAGGGCATAGGCGAGCAGCACCGCGACGACCCCGATCGAGTTCGCGGCCCGGGAGGTGGCCGCCAGCTCGCCGGCCAGCATCCCGATCCCCAGGAAGCACAGCCCGATCGCCCCGAGCGCCGCGGCCGCGACCCAGGCCCCGGCCCCGCCGTAGCCCGCGGCGATGAACCCGAGCGCCGACAGCAGGGAGAGCACGGCATCTGCGGCGAGCCCGAGCAGGGCGGTCGAGACGAGTGGGGCGGATCGGCGGATCGGCGACGCCGCGATCAGCTCGCGACGCCCCTGCTCCTCATCGGCCCGGCCGTGGCGGGTCGCGAAGAAGGTGTTCATGAGGCCGAAGGCCACCGCCAGGAAGGTGAAGACATCGAAGAACAACAGCGAGCCCGCCGACGCCCCGTTCGGGTTGCCGCGCAGCGCGAGCAGCGACGGCGTCGCGAGGCTGAGGCTCAGCACGGTCGTGCGCTCGGAGGCCGTCGCGAACTCGCTCGCCACGGTGGCTGCACTGCCGGCGAGGGTCACCGCGATCGCGACGATCCAGACGCTGAGCACGACCCGGTCGCGACGCAGCTGCAGCGCGAGAACCCGTCGCATCAGCCCACCTCGATCGCCGCGGGCGCGATCACGCCGGGCCGGTCGCCGTAGTGGCGCAGGAACAGCTCCTCGAGCGACGGCGGTGTCACGGTCAACGCGCTCACCCCGGCCCGCGTGAGCGCCACCAGGACCGGGTCGATCGCGTCGGTGTCGACGTCGAAGACGAGCCGCTCGGCCTCGATGCGCAGGTCGTAGACCCCCGGCAGCGCCGAGATCTGGCCGGCCGTCGCGGAGGTGCTGACGTGGAAGCTGGTGCGGGTCAGATGACGCAGCTCGTCGAGCGAGCCGGACTCGACCGCCCGGCCGGCGCGCACGATGGTCACCCGCTCGCAGAGCTGCTCGACCTCGCTGAGGATGTGACTCGACAGCAGCACCGTCGCCCCGTCGGCGCGGACCCGCTCGACCTCGCGCCGGAACACCTCCTCCATCACAGGGTCGAGACCGCTCGTGGGCTCGTCGAAGAGGTAGAGCTCGGCGCGGCGGGCGAACGCCGCGATGAGGGCGACCTTCTGCCGATTGCCCTTCGAGTAGCCGCGCCCGCGCTTCTTGGGGTCGAGCTCGAAGTCGCGCAGCAGCCGCTCGCGCAGGGCGGGATCTGCTCCGCCCCGGAGCGAGGTCAGCAGGTCGATCGTCTCGCCGCCGCTCAGGTTGGGCCACAGGTTCACGTCGCCGGGCACGTAGGCGAGTTCGCGGTGCACCTCGACGGCATCCCGCCAGGGGTCCCTGCCGAGGATCGTCGCCTCGCCGGCGCTCGCGCGCAGCAGTCCGAGCAGCACGCGCAGGGTGGTCGACTTGCCCGCGCCGTTCGGCCCGAGGAATCCGTGCACCTCCCCCCGGCGCACCGTGAGGTCGAGGCCGTCGAGGGCCCGCACCCGTCCGAAGGTCTTGACGAGGCCGCGGGCCTCGATCGCGTTGCTCATGCGGCGAGCGTACACTTCGTTCACAATTTTGTGAATGTCCAGAACGCCGAGTCTCGCGGGAGGACGCCCGCGCTAGCGTTGACCGATGCGCTCCTCCTCGACAGCCCCCCGAGCCACAGCCTGGCGGAACGCCGTGTTCGCCGTGTTCGTGCTCAACGGCTTCGGAATCTCCGCATGGATCGCACGCATCCCCAGCGTGCGCGATCACCTGCAGATCTCGGTCGCCGAGGTCGGCATCCTGATCTTCGGCCTCTCCGCCGGATCGGTGCTCGGACTGCTCGTCTCGGGCCATCTGGTGCACTGGATCGGCGGCCGTCAATCGATCCGACTCGCCCTGGTCATCGCCGCGTTCGCCCTCGCCGGCATCGGGATCGGCACCACCCTGCTGTCGAGCTTCGCGGTGGTGCTCGCCGCGCTCGTGGTCTACGGCGTCTGCAGTTCGATCTGCGACGTCGCCATGAACGTCGAGGGAGCCGGGGTGGAGCGCACCACGGGCCGCACCCTGCTTCCCCTGTTCCACGCCGGCTGGAGTCTCGGCACCGTCGTGGGCGCCGCGCTCGGATCCGCCGCCGCCTTCCTCGGTATCGACCCGGTCTGGCACCTGGCGGGCGTCGGCCTGCTCCTGGCGATCTCGACCCTCGTCGTGGTGCGGTTCATCCCCGCGCACGCCGACCTCGGCGCCGAGGGGGCCGACACGACCCCGCTCACCTTCCGCGAGCGGATGGCGATCTGGCTCGAACCGCGCACCCTGCTCATCGGGCTCATCGTGCTCGGCATGGCCTTCACGGAGGGCTCGGCCAACGACTGGCTCGCGCTCGCCATGGTCGACGATCGCGGGCTCGACAACGGTCAGGGCGCCTTGCTGTTCGGCGTCTTCACCGCGGCGATGACCGTGGGGCGAATCGTCGGAGGCCCGCTCATCGACCGCATCGGACGGGTCGCGGCCCTGCGCTGGTCGGGCGCGACGGCGGCGGTCGGCCTGGCGCTCGTCATCCTCGTGCCGGTGATCCCGATCGCCGTCGTCGGCATCGTGCTCTGGGGGGTCGGCGCGTCGCTCGGGTTCCCGATGGGGATGTCGGCAGCGGGCGACGACCCCGCGCGGGCCGCCGCCCGGGTGAGTGCGGTCGCGACGGTCGGCTATTTCGCCTTTCTCGCCGGACCGCCGCTGATCGGCTTCGTGGGCGACCGGATCGGGCTGCTCAACGCCCTGTGGATCGTGCTCGTGCTCATCCTGCTCGCCGCGTTCACGGCGCCCGCGGCCCGCGAGCGCAGCGGGCGGTTCGCCAAGACGGTGGTCGCGCCGGTCGGCCCCGCCGCGGAAAACTAGACTCCCCTCGTGCGTCTCGTCGTTGCCCGCTGTTCCGTCGACTACGCGGGGCGTCTCAGCGCGCACCTGCCGCTCGCGACCCGCCTGCTCGTGGTCAAGGCCGATGGCAGCGTGCTCGTGCACTCCGACTCGCTGAGCTACAAGCCGCTCAACTGGATGAGCCCGCCCGCGACCTTCTCGAGCGAGGAGGTCGACGAGGAGCGGGCCGCGGCCGGGGTGACGCAGCTGTGGCGGGTCACCAACGCCAAGACCGCCGATCTGCTGGTCATCTCGATCCACGAGGTGCTGCACGACTCCGAGCACGAGCTCGGCATCGACCCCGGGCTGCAGAAGGACGGCGTCGAGGCCGACCTGCAGCGCCTCCTCGCGGAGCAGATCGAGCTGCTCGGCGAGGGGCACACCCTGGTGCGGCGGGAGTACATGACCGCGATCGGCCCCGTCGACATCCTGGCTCGGGATGCCGCGGGGGCGAGCGTCGCCGTCGAGATCAAGCGGCGCGGCGACATCGACGGGGTCGAGCAGCTGACCCGGTATCTCGAGCTGATGAACCGCGACCCGCTTCTGGCGCCCGTCAGCGGCGTCTTCGCGGCGCAGGAGATCAAGCCGCAGGCGCGCACCCTCGCGACCGATCGCGGCATCCGCTGCCTGCTGCTCGATTACGACGCGATGCGCGGACTCGAGACCGGGCACTCGCGGCTGTTCTGAGCCGCGCCGACGTAGGCTGGCGGCAAATGCCCCGACAGCCGAGCCCCGCCCCGTACAGCGCCGTGCTGTTCGATCTCGACGGCACGATCGTCGACTCCGCCCCCGGCATCACCGCGACCCTCGCGTACACCTTCGAGCGCCTGGGGCTTCCCGCGCCCACTCCCGCACAGCTGCTGGAATGGGTGGGGCCGCCGATCCTGGACTCCTTCCGCGATCGCGCCGGCTTCGACACCGACGAGTCGCTGCGCGCGCTGCGGATCTACCGCGAGCGCTACCTCTCGACCGGGGTCTACGACGCGACCGTGTATCCCGGGGTGCCCGCGGTGCTGCGCGAGATCGCGGCGGCCGGCATCCCGCTGTCGCTGGCGACCTCGAAGCCCGAGACGCCCGCGCGCACCGTGCTCGGGCACTTCGGGCTGCTCGATCCGTTCCACGAGCTGACCGGGGCGAGCGATGACGAGCGCCGCAGCGCCAAGAAGGACGTCGTCGAGGAGGCCTTGCGCCGGCTGAGCCTGCACGACTTCGACCTGTCGCGGCCGGTGCTGGTCGGCGACCGCCACCACGACGTGGAGGGGGCCGCGCATCACGGCATCCCGACGATCTTCGTCACCTGGGGATACGGATCGCCCGCCGAGCAGGCGGGCGCCGTCGCGGTCGTCGACACGCCCGCCGAGCTGCTGGCCGAGCTGGGTCTGAGCGAGCAGACCGCCGCCTAACGCGCGAGCCGCTCCACCGCGGCGGCGAACACCCCCGGCAACGCGGACGCCGTCGGCACGACGAGGCCCCGTGCCGGCGAGGCCGCGAGCCGCACGAGGCCGCCGGTGAGCCGACGGACGTCCCGCGTCACCTCCCGCCACGCCCGCTCGTAGGAACTCGGATCGTTCCGCCCGATCGCGTCGACGGCCGCGCGCGCCTGGGCCACGCCGATCCGGATGCCCTCGCCGGTCAGTGCGTCGACGTAGCCCGAGGCGTCGCCGACCAGCAGCACCCGGCCGACCACCCGCGCGCGGGTACGCTGCCGGAACGGCCCGGCGCCGCGCAACTCGCTGCGCGGCTCGGCACCGCGCAGGCGCGCCGCCAGCTCGGGGGCCGCCGCGATCGCCTCCTCGAAGTCCACCCCGCGCCGCGCCAACGAGGCGATGCCGACGACCCCGTCGCCGGTCGGGGTCACGTACAGCTCGCCGAGCGGCGTCCAGTGCACCTCGATCAGCTCCGACCACGGCTCGATCGCGAAGTGCCGGCGCAGGCCGTAGCGGCGGCGCGGGCGCGGGGTTCCCGCGTGCAGTCCCGTCGCCCGCGCGACCGTCGAGTGCAGCCCGTCCGCGCCGAGCAGCCAGTCGGCGCGGATGCCCGCGGCCGTCACACCACCGGCATCCTGGGCCACGGCATCCACGCGCCCTTGCACGACGCGCACGCCGAGTTGCTCGGCGCGGTCGCGCAGGGCCGCGTGCAGCGTCGTGCGGCGCACTCCGAGTGCCGGGCCCGCGGCGAAGCGATGTTGGGCCGCGCGCCGCCCGTCGCGGTACTCGACCCCGCGCAACGGGAAGCCGCGCGGCTCGACCCCGAGCCGCGCCAGCGCGGCGACGCCTCCGGGCATGATCCCCTCGCCGCACGCCTTGTCGATGATCCCGACCCGCGGCTCGACCACCGTCGCCTGGCAGCCGGCCATCCGCGCCTCGATCGCGCAGGCGAGCCCGACCGGTCCGCCGCCGGCCACCAGCACGTGGGTCACGTGCGGATGCCCGTACCGATCTCGGCCGCGCCCGCCAGTGCGCGGTTCTCGGCCGGGATCCGGAAGCCCAGCAACAGGATCGCGTTGAGCACCGTGAAGACCAGTGCCGTGATCCAGGCCGTGTGCACGAGCGGCAGGGCGACGCCCTCGATCGCGACGATCAGATAGTTCGGATGCCGCATCCGCTCCCAGCGGTAGATCCCCCGCCGCACGAGCGGCATGCCGGGCACCACGATGACCCGCGTGTTCCACTGCCGCCCGAGGAGCGCGATGACCCAGTAGCGCCCCACCTGGCAGGCGACCGCGACCGCGAGCATCGGCCAGCCCAGCCAGGGCAGGAAGGGTCGCCCGAGCAGCCACACCTCGGCGACCGCCCCCAGCAGCATCCCCACGTGCAGCGAGATCATCCAGGGCAGTTGCCAGCGGTTGCTCTCGACGCCGCCGCGGGCGAAGGCCCAGCTCGCGTTCCGCCGCGAGATGACCAGCTCGACGACGCGTTCGATGCCGGTCAGCAGCACGAAGACCGTGAACAGCACCGCCGACAGGCTCATGCCGCCCACCTCAGCAGCACGTACTCGCTGGCGACCCCGGGGCCGAGGGCGAACAGCAGGCCGGTGGCCCCGTCGGGCTGTTCGAGCACGTCGGCGAGCACGTGCAGCACCGACGACGAGGAGAGGTTGCCGATCGCGGCGAGCGAGCGCCAGCTGGCCGCCAGCTGCTCGCGGTCGAGACCGAGGCCGTGCTCGAAAGCCTCGAGCACCCGGGGACCGCCCGGATGCGCGATCCAGACGTCGACGTCGTCCGGCACGAGCGCATGCCGGGCCAGCAACCCGCGCACGTCCTCGTCGATGTGCGCGTCGATCAGGTCCGAGACCGCGGCCGTGAGCACGATCCGGAATCCGGTGCCGCCGATGTCCCAGCCGATGACGCTCTCGCTGTCGGGGTAGAGCTCGCTGCGGGTCCCGACGATCTCGGGCCCCGGCAGCCCGAGCTGCTCGGCCCGCCGCGCACCCGCCACGATGACGGCCGCGGCGCCGTCGCCGAACAGGCCGCTGGCGACGAAGTTCGCGACCGAGTCGTCGGAGCGCTGCAGCGTCAACGAGCAGAGCTCGACCGAGACCAGCACGGCGATCTCGTCGGGATGCCCGAGCAGGTAGTCGTGCACGCGGGCGAGCCCCGCGGCGCCGGCCACGCAGCCCAGGCCGAAGGACGGCATCCGTTTGATATCCGGCCGCAGTCCGAGCAGCGGAACCAGCCGGGCGTCGATCGACGGGGCGGCGATCCCCGTGACCGAGGTGAAGAGCAGGTAGTCGAGCTGGTCGGCGGTCAGCCCCGCACTGGCCAGAGCGGCCGTCACGGCGCGGGCCGCGAGCGCCGTGCCCTCGTCGATCCACAGCTCGTTCGCCTGTTCGAACGAGCCGAGCTCGCGATAGCGCTCGAGCGGCAGCACCGTGTGACGGTGACCTATGCCGCTGGCGGCATGAAACCGCGACATCACCGCCTGGCGGGTGCGATCGTCCGTGATGAGAGCCGTCAGCTCCGCCGTGATCTCGGCCTGCGGATAGACGTTCTCGGGCAGAGCCGGCGCCACTGCGACGATCCGGGACATGTCCGGAACGTAACACTATTCGCGAGACCCCGCTCCGCCGAGCCGGCCTGACGGGCCACCGCGGTCACGGCAGGTGCCGCTCCTCCGGGCCGACGTACTCCGAGAGCGGGCGGATCAACGCGTTCGCGGCACGCTGCTCCATGATGTGCGCCGTCCACCCGGTGACCCGGCTCGCGACGAACAGCGGGGTGAACATCTCGGTGTCGAACCCCAGCAGCCGGTAGGCCGGGCCGCTCGGGTAGTCGAGGTTCGGCTTGATCGACTTGCGGGCATCCATCGCGGTCGCCAGCGTCTCGTACAACGCGAGCAGCTCCTGGGCCCTGTGCTCGGCGATCAGCCGGTCGAGGGCCGCCTTCATCGTGGGAACGCGCGAGTCACCGTTCTTGTAGACCCGGTGCCCGAAGCCCATGATCTTGCGCTTCTCGGCGAGGGCGCGGTCGAGCCAGGCCTCGGCCCGGTCGGCCCCGCCGATCTCGTCGAAGACGTGCATGACGGCCTCGTTGGCCCCGCCGTGAAGCGGGCCCTTGAGGGCACCGATCGCCGCGACGACCGCCGAGTGCAGATCCGAGAGGGTGCTCGTGACGACCCGCGCGGTAAAGGTCGACGCGTTGAAGGAGTGCTCGGCGTAGAGCACCATCGAGATGCGGAAGACGTCGACCGCGGTGGGGGTGGCCTCCTCGCCGAAGGTCATCCAGAGGAAGTTCTGCGAGTAGTCGAGGTCGTCGCGCGGCGGCACGAGCTCCTGCCCGCGCCGGCGTCGCTGGTCGTACGCGACCATGGCGGGCACGGCCGCGAACAGGCTCACGGCCTTGGCCAGCTCGGCCTCGGGCGAGGAGTCCTCGGCCCGCGGGTCGCCGGCGCCGAGCACGCTCACGGCGGTGCGCACGACATCCATCGGATGCGACGTGACCGGCGTGAGGTCGATGGCGGCCTTCACGTGGGGCGCGAGGGCGCGCCCGGCCCGCTCGGCCTTCTCGAAGCCGGCCAGCTCATCCGGAGTCGGAAGCTCGCCGTGCCACAGCAGCCAGGCGACCTCCTCGAAGGAGCGGCCGGCCGCGAGCTCCTGCACGGGGTACCCGCGGTAGAGCAGCGAGTTGGTCTCGGGGTTGACCTTCGAGATCGCCGTCGTGTCGACGACGACCCCCGCCAGGCCCTTCTTGATGTCGGTCATGTCACGTCCTCGTGGGTCGGTTCCGGCGCCGCCGGCTCAGCTGTCTCGATTGTGGCTCAGGTCGAAGGTGAAGATGCCCTCGTCGAACGACGAGTATCCCGCGTAGTCGATCAGCTCGTAGAGCCGGGCGCGGGTCTGCATCTCGGGCACCTTCGAGGTGAGCGAGCCCTCGGCGAGGATCGTCTCGAGCCCGCGCTCGGCGGCCCCCATCGCGAGACGCAGCAGCGACACCGGGAAGATCACGATGTTGACGCCCACATCGGCGAGCTGCCGGGTGGTGAACAGCTCGCTCTTGCCGAACTCGGTCATGTTGGCCAGGATCGGCACGTCGACCGCTTCCCGGATCGCGGCGAACTCCTCGAGACTGGCCATCGCCTCGGGGAAGATGGCGTCGGCCCCGGCGTCGGCGAGCTTCTTGGCCCGGTCGATCGCCGCGCGCATGCCCTGCGTCGAGTCGGAGAGCGTCCCGCGGATGTCGGTGCGCGCCATCACCAGGAAGTTCGGGTCCCGGCGCCCCAGCACCGCCGCGCGGATCCGCTTGAGCGCGGTGTTCTCGTCGACGACCTCCTTGCCGTCGAGGTGGCCGCAGCGCTTGGGGTTGACCTGGTCCTCGATGTGCAGGCCGGCGAGGCCGGCATCCTCGATCAGCTGCACGGTGCGGGCGACGTTCATGGGCTCGCCGAATCCGGTGTCGGCGTCGACGAGCGCGGGAAGGTCGGTGACCCGGGCGATCTGCCCGGCGCGCTGGGCCACTTCGCTCAGGGTGGTGAGTCCGATGTCGGGCAACCCGAGATCGGCCGAGAGCACGGCGCCCGAGACGTACACGCCCTCGAAGCCCTTGTCCTGGATGAGCTGCGCGCTCAGCGGGTTGAAGGCGCCGGGCATCCGCAGCAGGGTGCCGCTCGCGAGGGCGGCTCGGAAGGCGGCGCGCTTCTCGTGCGGCGGGATCGTGGACTGCAGCATCAGCGCCCTCCTGCTGTGCGCTCAACGCGGCCCTCACCGCGCGTCCGTCTCGCCTGCCCTGGCGAAATGAAGGAAATGCGCGCCGGGCCTGACGCGGATTCGGGTCTCATGCGGTCATCCATTGAGCATCTCCTTCATTTTGGTGCGGGTGCGGGTGCGGGTGCGGGTGCGGATGCGGATGCGGGTGCGGGTGCGGGTGCGGGGGGGAGTGGGAGTGGGAGCGCCGGGTCGGGCTCGGCATTCCGAAGCGGGGTCGCGCCTCAGAACAGACCGCGCGGGGGCGTCGGCAGGCCCGGCGTCCACACGGTGAGGCCGCCGAGTTCGGCGGCGCTGAGCTCGGGCAAGCGCTGGGCGAGCGCCAGGAAGCGCTCGATCTCGTCGGCGGGCAGCACCCCGTCGGCGAGCGAGCGGAACTTGGCGACGTAGTTCTCGCGCGCGAACGGGCGCGCCCCGAGCGGATGCGCGTCGGCGACCGCGATCTCGTCGGTGATCGTCGTGCCGTTCGTGAGCGTGATCTCGACCCGGCCGCCGAACGCCTTCTCGGCCGGATCGTTGGAGTGGTAACGGCGCGTCCACTCCGGGTCCTCCACCGTCGTGATCTTGTGCCATAGCGCGACCGTGTCGGGCCGGCCGGCGCGCTCGGGGGCGTACGAGTCGACGTGGTGCCACGTCCCGTCCTGCAGCGCGACGGCGAAGATGTACGGCACCGAGTGGTCGAGGGTCTCGCGACTGGCCGTGGGGTCGTACTTCTGCGGGTCGCCCGATCCGGAGCCGATCACGAAGTGGGTGTGATGGCTGGTCGCCAGCACGATCTTCTCGACGTTCGCCGGGTCCTTGAGCTCCGGATGCTGCGCCCCGAGCTTGCGCGCCAGGTCGATCCAGGCCTGGGCCTGGTACTCGGCGGAGTGCTCCTTCGTGTAGCTGTCGAGGATCGCGCGCTTGGCCTCGCCGGCCTCGGGCAGTGCCACCTCGTAGCGGCCGGACGGCCCGTCGAGCAGCCAGGCGATGACGCCGTCCTCGCCCTCCCAGATCGGCGACGGGCTGGTCTGACCGCGCATCGCCCGATCCACCGCCTCGATCGCCATCTTGCCGGCGAAGGCCGGGGCGTAGGCCTTCCAGGTCGAGATCTCGCCCTTGCGCGACTGGCGGGTCGCCGTGGTGGTGTGCAGGGCCTGCCCGATCGCCTGGTAGATCGTCTCGGCCGGCAGCCCGAGCAGGGTGCCGATTCCGGCGGCCGCGCTCGGCCCGAGGTGGGCGACGTGGTCGATCTTGTGGGCGTGCAGGCTGATCGCCTTGACCAGGTCGATCTGGATCTCGTACCCGGTCGCGATTCCGCGCACGAGCGCCGCGCCATCCTTGCCGGTGTGCTGCGCGACGGCCAGGATCGGCGGGATGTTGTCGCCGGGGTGCGAGTACTCGGCGGCCAGGAAGGTGTCGTGGAAGTCGAGCTCGCGCACCGCGACCCCGTTGGCGAACGCCGCCCACTCGGGGCTCGATCGCAGTTGCGAGCCGAACACCGTCGCGCCGGGCGAGTACGGATGCGCCTCGGCCTGCCCGCGAGCCGCGACGACCGGCGGGCGGCTCAGCGACGCGGTCGCGACGGCCACGTTGTCGATGACCCGGTTGATGATCATCTCGGTGACCTCGGGTGAGACCGCGACGGGGTCGGTCGCGACCTCGGCGATCCGCCAGGCGAGCTGCTGCTCGCGCGGCAGCTGCTCGTCGCTGCGGTAGGTCCTGACGGAGTAGGTCTTCATCGGCTGCCCTTCGTGCCCGTCGTGGACGGGATGCTCTGGTGGGGGATGGTCTGGTGGGATGCGGTCCGGGGGGATGCCGTGCCGGCGCGGTGGGTGCCGTCCCGGTCGCGCAGCATGGCGACGATCGTGGTGAGCGAGGCGTGCAGGTGGACGGCTGTCGCGGATGCCGCGAGCTCGGCATCCCCGTCGCGCACCGCCTCGCAGATCAGGCGATGCTCGGCCGCCGCCCGCAGCAGGCGCTCGGGATTGTCCTGGGCGAGCCGCCGCGCCCGCACCAGGTGCACCCGCACGCTGTCGAGCGCCGCCCGCAGCACCGGGTTGCCGACCGCCTCGTCCATCGCCGCATCGAAGCGCGCCACGACCGCGTAGTAGGCCTCGGTGCCGCCCGCGGCCAGGGTCTCGGTAGCGTGCGCGAAGCTGTCGACCAGCCCGTCGAAGACGACCGGGTCCCGGCGGCGTGCCGCGAGGCGTGCCGCCTGGAGCTCGAGCGCCTCGCGCAGCTCGAACAGCTCGGCGATGCTCTCGGTCGACACGTCCGGAACGACCCCGGTGCGACCGCGCGTGGTATCGACGAGACCTTCGAGCGCGAGCCGCGCCAGGGCCGCGCGCAGGGGGGTGCGCGAGACGCCGAGCCGCACGGCGAGCTCCGTCTCGCTGAGCGCCGTGCCGGGGTCGATGCGCCAGTTCAGGATGTCGTCGCGCAGCGCTTCGTAGGCTCGGTCACTGGCACGCACGGGGCGATGCTACGCCCCTCGATGCCATTCTGTATACAAATCCCGCGATTTGGCCCGCGCGATAGGGCTCCAACCGCTTGTCTGTATCCACGCTGTCTCGCGAGGGGCGGGTCAGCAGTCGCAGTCGATCGCGTTGCGGGGTCCGGTCAACTCGTCGACGGGCCGCGGCACCGGGCCGTCGTGGTCGACGACGGCGAGCCCCTCCCGGGCCCAGTACTCGAAGCCCCCGATCAGCTCGCGCACCTCGTAGCCCAGGCGGCTGAACTGCAGGGCGGCCTTCGTCGAGCCGTTGCATCCGGGGCCCCAGCAGTACACGACCACCGGGGTGTCGAGCGGGATCTCGCGGGGCGCGCGCTCGGCGATCTCGGCGGTCGGCAGGTGCACGGCACCGACCGCGCGGCCCTGATGCCAGGCCGCGTGCCCGCGGGTGTCGACGAGCACGAGCCGTTCGCCGGCCGCGAGGGCCGCCGCGACATCCGACGGATCGGTCTCGTACCGAAGCTTCGCCGCGAAGTGCTCGATCGCCGCCTCGCGCGCCGCGGTCGACGGTCCGGATGTCTCGATGCTCGTCATTCCTCGACGCTAGCCGCAGGGCTCGCCGAGCCTGAGCGCCGGCGCTGCCAGCCTTCGCCGAGGGACTGCCATCCCGGGCGAACGGCCCCCTCGTCGAACCGACTACCCTCGACAGAAGTGAGCGAACCAACGAGCGCGCCGGAGCTCCCCGCGCCGACCGACCGCCGCCGGCGTCTCGTCGACATCACCCCGCTGCGTCGCTCGCCCGCCTTCGCCCGGCTGTGGATCGGCGCCACCGTCTCGGGCGTCGGCGCCCAGCTCACCCTGGTCGCCGTCGGCCTGCAGATCTACGACATCACCCGCTCGACGCTCGCCGTCTCGCTCGTCGGGGGCATCTCGCTGGTTCCGATGGTCATCGCCGGGCTCTGGGGCGGCGTGCTGGCCGATGCCTTCGACCGCCGGCTCGTGCTCATCATCAGCGCCATCACGGGCTGGCTCAGCACCCTGGGACTCATCACGCTCGCCTGGATCGAGCTCGCCGACGGCGGCCACGTGCCGGTCTGGCCGTTCTACGCGTTCACCACGATCAACGCGGTCGCGGCGACCATCACTCAGGCCACCCGCAGCTCGGTGTATCCGCGGATCCTGCCGGCCGGGCTGCTGGCTCCGGCGAGCGCCCTCAACGGGATCGCGTTCGGCATCCAGCTGACCCTCGGTCCGGCCGTCGCGGGCGTGCTGGTCGCGACCACGGGCTTCGCCTGGACGTACACGGTCGACGCGCTGCTGTTCACGGCGGGCTTTCTGGGGATCCTCTCGCTGCCCAAGCTCGCCCCGCTCGGCGAGACCTCGGGTGCGGGGTGGCGCTCCCTGCGCGACGGGCTCGCCTTCCTGGTGCGTGCCCCCAACATCCGCGCGGGCTTCCTGATCGACCTGCTCGCCATGGGCCTCGGCCGCCCCTTCGTGATCCTGCCGGCGGTCGGCGCGCTCGTCATCGGCGGCGGACCCGTCACGGTCGGCATCCTCACCGCCTGCGCCGCGACCGGCACCTTCCTCACCAGCCTGTTCAGCGGCCCGGTCCGCCACGTGCGGCGCTACGGCCTCGCGATCGGCGGCAGCGTCATGCTGTACGGCGGCTTCGTGGCCCTCTTCGGGCTCGTCGTCGGGGCGATGCAGACCGGATGGTTCGGCCGCGTCGGCGCCGACATCGCGCACGTCAACGTGGTCGCCCTCGTGATCGCGGGAGTCGCCCTGGCCGGTACGGGTGCCTCCGACGAGGTGAGCGCGATCTTCCGCACGACCATGATGCTGACCGCGGCGCCCGACGGGATGCGCGGCCGGCTGCAGGGCATCTTCACCGTCGTCGTCACCGGCGGGCCGCGGATCGGCGACCTCTACATGGGCACGCTCGCGACCCTCGTCGCGCTCTGGTTCCCGCCCGCGCTCGGCGGTCTGCTGATCGTCGCGGCGGTCGGCGTCATCCTGCGCGTGCAGCGCGGCTTCCGCGAATACGACGCCGCCGACCCCTCGCCCTGATCCACTCCGCGCGGACACAGCGAGGGTCGGGATCGCGCACCTAGGCTGACGCCATGTCCGATCGGCCGCCGGCGCCACGTCGCCTCCTCGGCCAGGCCATGCCCGCCGTCGCCGGCCTCGCCTCGGTGATCCTCGGCCTCGGCGTCGCCGAGCTCGTTGCCGCCGCCGTCGCGCCCACCGCGGGCCCGCTGCTCGTCGTCGGTTCCCAGCTGATCGACTGGGCGCCTGCCTGGGCGAAGCAGGTCGCGATCGCCCTGTTCGGCACCGGCGACAAGGCCGCCCTGCTGACCGGGGTCGGCGTCGTGCTCGCGCTCGTGTCGGCCGGCGCCGGGGTGCTCGAACGCCGCCGGCCGCCGATCGGCCGGCTCCTCATCGGCGCCCTGGGCGTGTTCGGGGCGGGCGCCGCGATCGCACGCTCCGGCTCCTCGCTGCTCGACGTCATCCCGGCGGCCGTCGCCACCGTCGTCGCCGTGCTCGCGCTCGGCTTCCTGCTCAGACGGCTCGCCGAGCCGGTGCCGGCCCGGCCCGTGAACCCGGCGACTCTGCGCACGGCGGGCGCCGCCTCGGGCCCGTCGACCGCCGACGCCGCCGCCCGACTCACGCGCCGGCGCTTTCTGGGGCTCTCCGCGGGCGCGGTCACGATCGGCGCCCTGAGCGCCCTGGGCGGCTACGCCCTGCAGGCCGGCTCACGTGCCGCGACGGCGGCGCGCAACGCCTTCCGCCTGCCGACGCCCAGCGTGGCCGCCCCGGCGGTTCCCGCCGGCGCCGAGTTGGCCGTCGCCGGCCTGACCCCCGTCGTCACGCCGAACGCCGACTTCTACCGCATCGACACCGCCCTCCAGGTGCCGCAACTCAACCCCGACGACTGGCAGCTGAAGATCACCGGGCTGGTTGAGCATCCCGTGACGCTCGGCTGGGCCGAACTCATCGCCCTTCCGCTGGAAGAGAGCTACACGACCCTGATGTGCGTGTCGAACGAGGTCGGCGGCGATCTGATCGGCACCGCGAAGTGGTTGGGTTATCCGATCCGGCACCTGCTGGCCCGGGCCGCGCCGACGGCCTCCGCCGACATGGTGCTCTCGCGAAGCTCCGACGGGTTCACGGCCAGCACCCCCCTGGTGGCGCTGCTCGAGGCCGACCGCAACGCGATCCTCGCGATCGGCATGAACGACGAACCCCTGCCGGCCGAGCACGGGTCCCCGGTGCGGATGGTGGTGCCCGGGCTCTACGGCTACGTCTCGGCCACCAAATGGGTCGTCGAACTGGAGGTCACCCGTTTCGCCGACCACGCCGCCTACTGGACCGAACGGGGCTGGAGCGACCACGGCCCGATCAAGCTGGAGTCGCGCATCGACGTGCCCCGCCAGGGAACGATCGTGAGCCGCGGGCAGCTCGTGGTCGCGGGCGTGGCCTGGCATCAGCACACCGGCATCTCGAAGGTGGAGGTGCAGGTCGACGACGGCCCGTGGAACGAGGCGACATTGGCCACCGCGATCTCGGTCGACACCTGGGTGCAGTGGAGATGGACCTGGAACGCCTCCTCGGGCACGCACAAGCTCCGGGTGCGCGCGACCGACGCCGCGGGCGAGGTGCAGACCTCGCAGCACGCCGACGTGATCCCCGATGGGGCGACCGGATACCACGAGGTCGACGTCCAGGTCGCCTAGCGGATCAGCTCTTGGCGCCCGTGACGGCGAGGGTGCCGCCGAGGCCGATCATCATGACCCCGCCGACGACGCCCAGGCGCGAGAGCCGGCGCGGGGAGCGGGCGAACCAGTGCCGCGCCGCTCCGGCGGTGAGCGCCCAGATGCTGTCCATGCCGAGGGCGAGCACGACGAAGACGAGGCCGAGTTCGGCGAGCTGGGGTGGGATCGGCCCCGCGGCGGGATCGACGAACTGGGGCAGGATCGCCACGAAGAAGACGATCGACTTGGGGTTGGTGACCCCGACGACGAAGCCCTGGGCGAGCAGCCGCCAGGCCGAGCGCGGCACGGCCCGTTCGACGGGCGCCTGCACCTCGTGGCGATGACGGATGGCCTGGATGCCCAAGAAGATCAGGTAGGCCGCTCCGGCGAGCTTGACCACGGTCAGCACCGCGATCGACTCGGCGATGATCGCGCCGACCCCGAGCGCGACGGCGGCGGTCTGCACGAGCATCCCGCTCGCGTTTCCCACGACGCTCAGCAGGCCCGCGCGGCGGCCGAGCGCGAGCGTTCGCCCGATCACGAACAGCACGCTGGGGCCGGGCAACGCGATCAGCAGGGCGGCCGCGGCGGCGAACGTCAGCAGCTGGGAGAGCGGGACCATGCCCCGATGGTAGCGACGGCGGTTCATCTGCGAGGAATCTCAGAGGCGCCCTGCTGGACTGACCGGATGAGCTCGTCCTCCCTTCGCGGCCCGGCCGCCCTGCATCTCGACTTCCCGTGGGGCGCGGCCCAGCCCTCACTCTGGCGCTGGCTGCTCGCGACCGTCGTCGCGGTGACGGGATCGGTCGCCGCCTGCGCCGGACTCGCCGCCCTCGGGATCGCGCTCGATCCCTCGACGGCGGGGTACGAGCACTTCCAGTTCGCCGACTACGGCAAGTTCACGATCGTCGGCGTGCTGGGAGCCGGCATCGCCTGGCCGCTGACCGCCCTGGTGACCACGCGAGCGCGACGCCTGTTCCTCTGGCTCGCGATCCTGGTCACCCTGGTCAGCTTCGCCCCCGACGCCTGGATCCTGTACTCCGGCCAGCCGGCGAGCGCCGTCGGAATCCTCGCCGTGATGCACCTCGCCGTCGCCGTGATCACCTACCTCGGGCTGGTGCTCATCGCCCCTCAGCGTCGTCCGGTGCCGGCGTCGGCACCTGCGCCGGGCGCAGCCGACTCCTGAACGCGAGCAGCAGAACGACGGCGAGCGCCGCGATCCCGGCGCTGCAGTAGAACGGCGCGCTCGGGCCGAAGCCGTCCCACAGCGCTCCCGCGAGCAGACCGGCCGGAAGGGCCGCGAGCCCGACGACCGTGTTGTAGATGCCGAATGCACGCCCGCGCGCGGTCGGTCCGACCGTGTCGGCGATGAGCGCCTTCGAGACGCCCTCGGTCACGGCGTAATAGACGCCGTAGAACGCGAACAGGGGCCACACCTCCCACGCGCTACCGGCTACGGCGAAGCCGAGGTAGCACAGGGCGTACGCCGCCCAGCCGATCGTGATGAGCGGCAGCCGCCCGAGCCGGTCGGAGAGGATCCCGGCGGGAAGGGCCAGCGATCCGTAGATGACGTTCATCACCGCGTAGGCCAGCGGGATGGCGATCACGCCGAGCCCGAGGTTCTGGGCGCGCAGGATCAGGAAGGCATCCGACGAGTTCGCCAGCGCGAACACGCCCGCGATCGCGACGAACAGGTAGTACGAACGGGCGAGGGGAGTTCGCACGGCGACCGCGGTGCTGCGCACCCGACGGGTCTCGCGGATCCCGAAGATCACGATCGTGATCGTCACGATCAGCACCAGCGCCGAGATCACCAGCAGCCAGCGGTAGTAGTCGGACGAGGCGACCTTGCCCTGGATGAAGAGGAACAGCAGTCCGCTCAGGATCAGGGGTCCGACCGCCGAGCCGAAGGTGTCGAGCATCCGGGCGATGCCGAAGCTGCGACCGCGCCGGGTCGAGCTCGCGGCGTTCGCGACCAGCACGTCCTTGGGCGGGTCCTTCACCCCCTTGCCCACGCCGTCGGTGAACCGCAGTCCGAACACCGCGAGCGGCCCGACCGCGAATGCCAGTCCGGCGCGTCCGATCATCGACAGGGCGTAGCCGGCCACGACCAGGGGGCGCTGCTGGGGGAACCGGTCGGAGAGCCGGCCCGCGATGATCTTGAATGCGCTCGACGCGGCGGTGACCAGCCCATCGGCGACCCCGATCAACGCCTTGTCGAGCCCGAGGATCTGGGTGAGATACAGCGGCAGGATCGGGATGACGATGTCCTGGCTGATTCCGCCGAAGAAACTCGCGAATCCGACCGCAAGGACCGTCCGCCTCCCGCCCTCGGGGGGTTCGGTCTCGCTCGCGGCGTCAGCCATGTCGTGCGGTGCTCGTGTGACGCGCGAAAGCCTGCGGTTGCGGATCTCCGCAATCCTCATCGTTCAATGTCGATCACCCTGTTCCGCCCTGGGCGCTGAGTATCCCAGCCAGGACCGACCCGCGGCAACACCCCCGACGGATAGGCGCCGCCACGGTGGAGACCCTGGAGCGGCAAGGCCACGTGGTGAGGGCTTCTGACGCCTGAGGGGTGCCGGCTGCCGCACCACCCATGCTGTGTCTTGTGGGCTGTTTGTGTCACTCCAAAGGGCCCGGGATCACTGGTGTCTCCAAGCAGTGCTTGCTGGGTAATCCCAGGCTTAGGCAAAAGACTTCCCAGGGCCGCGATCACGCAAGTGGTCACAAGCACCTGACGTCAGTAGTCACGAAAACCTTCAGCAGTCCCTCTTGAGTGAAAATCCTGGCTGGTCTGCGGTGACTTCCAACGCTTTTTCTCCTCGGCGAGGTAGGAGTCGACTCTCTTGAGAAATCTTGCTCTAGCCCCTCTTCCGAAGTAAAAGCTGTCGAAGCCTTTCGTGTTGAGCAGGCTCCAACTGGGCTCTATCGAGCCCCATTGCTCTTCAATTTCCTTGAACTCCAGTTGAGGCTCGCCGTCGGTCGCCCACCGTTGCCGTGCCTGACAAAGGACGACATAGTGCCAAAGGCGCAGGACACCCTCCTCCGCGTCTGCAGGCACGGAATGCGAATCTAGGAGGTCTTCCACCCGACGCATCTCGTCGGGCAAAGCAAGCGCAATCTCCTCCTCGACGGGCCCAAGCGGCACTCCAAGCTTCATCCGGGTCACTTCGACGGCCACGGCATCCGGGGCCTTCAGCAGCCTCAGGCGAAATCCGAAGCTCAACGCATCCAAACCCATGGCCTCTTCCGAGACCCACCCAACCCAGCTCTGATCGATGCACTTGAGCCCGACGACCTGAGAGATTGTCTCGGCGGTGTCTTCAAACCAGCGATCGCTTTTCATATCGCCCTGGAGAAGAACGAGTGAACCAGGTATCCGCTTCCTACAACCCAATTCTGCAAGCCGGTCACCCCATTCACCGTTGCCCTCACCGTTACGCTCAATCCCAGTCTGCCGGTCGTATTCACAATGTCCGGCCCCGGGTCTGTCAGGAATCTTGTGTAAGTGGTTCGGCGTGATGCCGCAGCTTGGGGCTGTGGTGTGGAGATGATCACGCATGAGTAAGGAACTTCAGAAGCATCTGCAGGTTGATCCCGACACTGGCGAGGTGTTGCCGGCCGAGACCGATTTCGGCTCTCTCGCGGAGGAGCTGGTCGCGGCTGCCCGAGGGCAGGGTGTCGAGCTCACGGGTCCGAATGGTCTGCTGACCGGTCTGACCCGGCAGGTATTGCAGACCGCGTTGGAGGTCGAGATGGCCGACCATCTCGGCTATGACAAACACGATCCCGCCGGTCGCAATGGCCTGAACTCGAGGAACGGGTTGACGCCGAAGACGGTGCGGACCGAGGTCGGGGAAGTGACCGTTCAGGTGCCCAGGGATCGGGCCGGAACATTCGCTCCCGCGGTGGTGCCGAAGTACTCACGTCGCCTGGCAGGCTTCGACGAGGCCGTGATCTCGTTGTATGCCAAGGGGATGACGACCGGCGATATCGCCAACCATCTCGCTGAGATCTATGGCGACGAGGTCTCCCGGGAACTCGTATCGAAGGTGACTGATCAGATCCTGACCGATCTGGCCGAGTGGCAGTCTCGGCCGTTGGATGCGGTGTATCCGGTGATCCTGATCGACGCGATCGTGCTGAAAGTTCGCGCCGGCCAGGTCGGCAACCGGCCCGTGTATGTGGCGATGGGCATCACCCTGGACGGTCACCGTGACGTCCTCGGAATGTGGGTGGGGCCTTCGGGCGGCGAGGGTGCGAAGCAATGGATGAACATGCTCACCGAGCTGCGCAACCGCGGCATCCTGGACGTCATGATCGTGTGCTGCGATGGCCTGAAAGGGCTCCCCGAATCGATCGTGGCAACCTGGCCCAACGCAACGGTGCAAACCTGCGTCGTGCACCTGGTCCGCAACAGTCTCCGGTTCGCGTCGAAGAAATACTGGAAAGAGATCACCGGCGGCCTGAGAGAGATCTACCAAGCCAAAACCGTTGCCGAAGCGGAGGCCCGATTCGAGGACTTCGCGACCGAGTGGGAGGGCACCTATCCGGCGATGATCGGGATGTGGCGACGGTCCTGGGGCGAGTTCACCCCGTTTCTGGACTTCCCGATCGAGATCCGCAAACTGATCTACACGACCAACGGGATCGAATCACTGAACGCGAGATTCCGGGCCGCGACCCGACGGCGCGGACACTTCCCCAACGAGCAATCCGCCCTGAAAGTGCTCTACCTCGCCGTCATCGAACGACGACACAACCGCCAGAACCCGACCGGAGAAATCGCCGGCTGGAAAGCTATCCTGAACACCCTGGCAATGACCTACGGCGACCGCCTAGGACTCAACTAGCCGATGCCAGTTACACAAGAAAACAGACAGACCCGGGGCCGGACAGGTTCATAGCCGCGAGAAGAGCCGATTTCCCCTGACGGGCCGCCGTTCGAGAGCGCTCCGAGCGACTCATGTGCGTCTGACCGCCCTAACGACGCCACTGAGCGGCCCGAAACACCGAAAGGCGCCCGATCCGAGCGCCTTTCGCGAGTTACACAATCAATGGGATGCCTGTTACACAAACACCCCCTTGTGCGCGAGGCGGGACTTGAACCCGCACGCCCTTGCGAGCACTGGCACCTGAAGCCAGCGTGTCTGCCATTTCACCACTCGCGCGCATGACCGACTGAGCGGTCAACTCAGCGAGACTACCATCCCGGCCGCGGCGAAGTCGCCCAGTCGGTCTTCGGTCTTGTCCGACTAGCATCGTCATGTTCCATCCCGTCCCGCGACGCGGGCCCGGGCTCCGTGCGAGAGGTGGTCCCGTGGGGATACTCGACAGCTTCGAGAAGGGCTTGGAGCGCGTCGTCAACGGCGCCTTCGCCAAGACCTTCAAGAGTGGTCTGCAGCCCCTCGAGGTGACGGCCGCCCTGCGACGCGAGCTCGACACCAAGGCGGCGGTGGTCTCGCGCGATCGCATCCTGGTGCCCAACGACTTCGTCGTGCGCCTCGCCCCGGGTGACTTCGCCCGGATGACGAACCTCGGCCCGGCCCTGATCGACGAGTTCACCCAGCTGGTGCAGCGGCACGCGGCCGCCCAGCACTACTCCTTCGCCGGCGGGATCTCGATCCGGCTGCAGAACGACGGGTCCCTCCCGGAGGGCGTGGTGCAGATCGAGTCGGTGAACGTGAAGGGCGAGATCGCCTGGACGCCCGTGCTCGACATCGACGGCAAGCGCTACCCGATCACCAAGGCCCGCACCGTGATCGGGCGCGGCTCGGATGCCGACATCACGGTCGACGACACCGGCACCTCCCGGCAGCATGTCGAGATCCTCTGGGACGGCAAGCGCGGCCAGGTCAGCGACCTCGGCTCGACGAACGGCTCGAAACTCAACGGGGTGCCCCTGACGAAGGCGCCGCTGCCGCCGGATTCCGTCATCGAGATCGGCCGCACGCGCATTGCGTTCCGCGTTCTCGCGCAGGCCTCGGCGGGGGCACCCGGATCGAAACGGGGGGCGCCATGGGCGGACTGACCCTGCTCGTCCTGCGGATCGCCTTCCTGCTGCTGCTGTGGGCATTCGTGTTCGTGATCGTCTACGCGCTGCGCTCCGACCTCTTCGGTCAACGGGCGCGCAAGCTGCCGGCGATGGCAGGCGCCACGAGTCCGAGTCCCGTTCCGGCGCCCAGCCCCGTCGGCGCGATCCCGAACTCCCCGGCGCCCGCCGCCCCGTTCACGCAGCCCATCCAGCGCGGCGCACCGCACGCCGACGCCACGACGCCCCGCCGCCTCGTGATCACCTCGGGGCCGCGCGAGGGGCTCGAGATCGACCTGCCGGCCGAGCAGCTCACGATCGGGCGCTCGAGCGAGTCGGGGCTCGTCATCCGCGACGACTACACCTCGACCCATCACGCGCGCCTGATGCTGTGGAACGACCAGTGGGTCATCCAAGACCTAGACTCGACCAATGGCACGTTCGTCGCGGGGTCGCGCGTGATGCTTCCGACGCCCGTGCCTCCGGGAACGCCGGTCACGATCGGCACGACCAGCTTCGAGCTTCGGCGGTAACCGGGTGGCCACGACCCCCACGAGCGCGGCCGTTTCGCACGTCGGCAAGATCAGGGCGAACAACCAGGACTCCGGTTATGCCGGGGCGCACCTGTTCGTCGTGGCCGACGGCATGGGCGGGCACGCCGGGGGCGATGTCGCCTCGGCCATCGCGACCAAGCGGATCGCCGAAGCCGACACCGAGTACCCCTCGGTGCGCGACGCCGAGTTCGCCCTGCAGCAGGCCCTGATCGCGGCGAACTCGATCCTCGCCGAGACGGTGTTCGAGCACAGCGAGCTGACCGGCATGGGCACGACCGTCAGCGGCATCCTGCGGGTCGGCAATCAGCTCGCCCTCGCGCACATCGGCGACTCGCGCATCTACCGATTCCGCGACGGCGAGCTGACCCAGATCACGGCCGACCACACCTTCGTGCAGCGCCTCGTCGACTCGGGCCGCATCACGGCCGAGGAGGCGGCGGTGCATCCGCGGCGTTCGGTGCTCATGCGGGTGCTCGGCGACGTCGACGCCTCGCCCGAGATCGACACCGGCATCTTCGACACCAAGCCGGGTGATCGCTGGATGCTGTGCTCCGACGGTCTGTCGAGCTACGTCGCCGACGAGAAGATGAGCTCGATCCTCGCCACCGTGCGCACGGCCCAGGGGGCAGCCGATCGGCTGGTCAAGGAGAGCCTCGATCACGGCGCCCCCGACAACGTCACGGTCGTCCTGGTCGACATCGACGACAGCGGCGGTGCCTCCGGCATCGCCCCCACCTTCGTGGGCTCGGCCGCGATGCCGCTGAGCTACGAGAACGACACCAGCCGGCGCCCGATCCGACTGCCCACGCTCCTGCTGCATCCCCTCAAGGCGACCCAGCCCGAGGACAGCCACTTCGAGCCCGAGGGCGAGGGTTATCTCGAAGAGCTCATCGAAGAGGATCGCAAGCGCGCCCGCCGACGCCGCCTCGTCTGGCTCATCGTGCTCGTGCTCGCCGTCGCGGCGATCGTCGGCGGCGCCCTCGGCGCCTACGCCTGGACCCAGTCGCACTACTATGTCGGCGAGAGCCACGGCCGGGTGGCGATCTACCAGGGCGTTCAGCAGAACATCGGGCCGATCCACCTCTCGAGCGTGTACCAGTCGACGCAGATCAAGGTGTCGTCGCTTCCCGCCTACCAGCAGGAGAGCGTGGCGGCGACGATCAACGCCGAAAGCCTGCGCAACGCCCTCGACATCGTCGATCGCCTCTCGGCCGCGGCGGGCGGCTGACGGTGACCACGCAGGCCATCGAGGCCGGACCCCGGACGAGCCTCACGGGCACCATCCGGATCCGCCTGCGCACCCCGGCACGCCGTCGCAACCTCGAGCTCGTACTGCTGTTGGGCGCCCTGCTGCTCTCGGGCGGCGCCCTCGTGCTCGTCGAGCTGGGCGCGCTCGGCCGGGTCGGCGGCACCGTGCTCGGGCTCGAGGCGGGGCTCGCCGCGCTGCTCATCGCGGGACATGTGGCCCTGCGCGTCGTCGCGCCCGAAGCAGACCCCTTCGTGCTGCCGATCGCGGCGCTGCTCAACGGCATCGGCATCGCCGAGATCACGCGCATCGACATCTCGAAAGGCGTCAACGGCTGGGAGGCCGCCGGCATCCGGCAGATCGTCTGGACGGCGATCGCGATCGTCACCGCATTCGCGATCCTGGTGGCCGTTCGCAACCACCGGGTGCTGCAGCGTTACCGCTACATCGCGATGTTCAGCGCCATCGTGCTGCTGCTGCTGCCCATGCTTCCCGGCATCGGGCGCACGGTCTCGGGCGCCCGGGTCTGGATCGGCGTCGGCCCCTTCTCGTTCCAGCCCGGCGAGCTCGCCAAGATCGCCCTCGCGGTGTTCTTCGCCGGCTACCTGGTGACCGCGCGCGACTCGCTGTCGATGGTCGGGCGCACCTTCCTCGGGATGCGCTTCCCGCGGGTGCGCGACCTCGGCCCGATCCTTGTCATCTGGGTGCTCGCGATGGCCGTCATCGTGTTCCAGCACGACCTCGGAACCGCGCTGCTGTACTTCGGGCTCTTCCTCGTGATGATCTACGTGGCCACCGGCCGGCTCAGCTGGGTTCTCCTCGGGCTCCTGCTCTTCCTCGGCGGTGCGGTCATCGCCGGTCGAGTGCTCGACTACGTCGCGGGTCGCTTCAACTCCTGGCTCGACGCCTTCAACCCGGCGATCTACGACCGCAGCGGGGGCAGCTACCAGCTCGTGCAGGGCCTGTTCGGGCTCGCCGACGGCGGCCTGATCGGCACCGGACTCGGCCAGGGCCGGCCCGACATCGTCCCGCTCGCCGAGAGCGACTACATCATCGCCAGCCTCGGAGAAGAGCTCGGACTGATCGGATTGTTCGCGATCCTCGCCCTGTACCTGCTCTTCGTCTCGCGCGGGTTCCGGATCGGGTTCACCGGCCAGGACGATTTCGGTCGCCTGCTCGGCGTCGGGCTCTCGTTCGTCGTGGCCCTGCAGGTCTTCATCGTCATCGGCGGGGTGACCCGGGTGATCCCGCTCACGGGCCTGACGACGCCTTTCCTGGCGGCGGGCGGCTCCTCGCTCGTCGCGAACTGGATCATCGTCGCGCTCCTGCTGCGGTTGTCGGACTCGGTGCGCAATCAGCCGCGCTGGGTCGTCGACACCGCTCCGAATCCACTCAGCGTCACGGGGGGAGGCCCCGCATGAACAAGGAACTCCGGCGGGTGAGCATCGTGGTGCTCATCATGTTCCTGGCCCTGTTCGGTTCGTCGACCGTCATCCAGGTCTTCCAACAGGACAACCTCAAGGCCGATAGTCGCAACGTCCGCACCCTGTATGCCAGCTTCTCGGCCGAGCGGGGGCCGATCCTGGTCGCGGGTCAGCCGATCGCCCAATCGGTTCCGTCGACCGACGAGTACAAGTACCAGCGGCAGTACAGCAACGGACCGCTCTACTCGGCGGTCACCGGCTACTTCACCCTCAACCAGGGCAACACCGGCGTCGAGGGCTCGCTCAACGACTACCTGAGCGGGACGGCGAACCAGCAGTTCCTCGACCAGCTCAACGCGATCATCACCGGGCAGAACCCCAAGGGCGCGGCCGTCGAGCTGACGATCGACCCCAAGGTGCAGCAGGCGGCGTGGGATGCGCTCGGCGACTACCAGGGCGCCGTCGTCGCGCTCAACCCCAAGACGGGCGCGATCCTCGCGATGGTGTCGAAGCCCACCTTCGATCCCAACACGCTCGCCGTGCACGATAGCAAGCAGGTCATCGCCACCTACAAGCAGCTGCTGGGCGATTCCGGCCAGCCGCTCATCAACCGCGCGATCGCGGGATCCCTCAACCCACCCGGGTCGACGTTCAAGCTCGTGGTCACGGCGACGGCGCTCGAGAGCGGCAAGTACACCCCCGACTCCGAGTTCCCGAATCCCGGCGCGCTGCAGCTCCCGCAGAGCTCGACGGTCATCACGAACGCCGAGGGCGGCAGCTGTGGCGGCGGCGCGACCGCGAGCATCGCCACAGCGCTGCGCCTGTCGTGCAACATCCCCTTCGCCCAGCTCGGGCTCGCGCTCGGCAACTCGGCGATCAGTGCGGAGGCCAAGAAGTTCGGCTTCGGCGACTCCGGCATCCGGATTCCCATGAAGGTCACTCCGAGCGTCTACCCCTCGACCGACAGCGATGCTCAGCAGATGATCTCGTCGTTCGGTCAGGGTAACGACCGGGTGACCCCGTTGCAGATGGCGATGGTCTCGGCGACCGTCGCCAACGGAGGGCAGTTGATGAGCCCGACGCTGATCGATAGCATCACGGCGCCCGACCTGTCGGTGCTGCAGAAGCTTCAGCCCACCGTCTACAACACGCCGATCAGCTCGGCGACGGCGACGACGATGACGCAGCTCATGATCAACAACGTCGCCAACGGTGCAGCCAGTAATGCAAGAATCAGTGGTGTCGACGTCGCGGGCAAGACCGGCACAGCGCAGAACGGTCAGGGTGCGCCATACACCCTGTGGTTCACCGGTTTCGCTCCGGCGAACGATCCCCAGGTCGCCGTGGCGGTCGTGGTGGAGAACGGCGGAGGACGAGGACAGTCCGCCTTCGGAAACCTCCTCGCCGCGCCGATCGCGAAGAAGGTCATAGAGGCGGTGCTGAACAGATGAGACCCACAAGCGGCCTCACCTTCGGGGGGCGGTACCAGCTGTCGTCGCGGATCGCGATCGGCGGCATGGGCGAGGTGTGGCAGGCGACCGACCTCGTCATCGGGCGCACCGTCGCGATCAAGATCCTCAAAGACGAGTACCTCGGCGACCCCGGGTTCCTCGAGCGCTTCCGCGCCGAGGCCCGGCACGCCGCGTTGGTGAACCACGAGGGCATCGCGAACGTCTTCGACTACGGCGAAGAGGACGGCAGCGCCTACCTCGTCATGGAACTCGTGCCCGGCGAGGCCCTGTCGACGATCCTCGAGCGCGAGCGCGTGCTCCCCACCGACAAGGTGCTCGACATCGTGGCGCAGACCGCGTCGGCGCTGCAGGCCGCGCACATGGCCGGGCTCGTGCACCGCGACATCAAGCCCGGCAACCTGCTGATCACGCCCGAGGGGCGGGTCAAGATCACCGACTTCGGTATCGCCCGGATCGCCGACCAGGTGCCTCTGACCGCGACTGGCCAGGTGATGGGCACGGTGCAGTACCTGTCTCCGGAGCAGGCGAGCGGGCATCCGGCCTCGCCCACCACCGACATCTACTCCCTCGGCATCGTGGCCTACGAGGCGCTCGCGGGTCGGAGGCCCTTCACGGGCGAGTCGCAGGTCGCCATCGCCATGGCGCAGATCAACGAGGCGCCGCCCGAGCTGCCGGTGACGATCGCCGAGCCCGTGCGCAACCTGGTCTATGCCTGTATCGCGAAGCGACCGGACGACCGCCCCGCCTCGGCGGCCCACCTCGCGCGCGCCGCGCAGGCGCTTCGCCGCGGGGATGTCGCGGGCGCGGCCGCAGCCGTTCCCGGCATCGCGGGGGACGACCCCTTCACGACCTTCACGACGCCGATCGGCACCACGGCCGCGACCCGGTTGCTGCCCGCCGGGGGAGCCGCCGCGGTGCTTCCCGCGACGGTTCAGACCCCGACCCGTCGCCGCAACCCGTGGACCTGGCCCCTCATCGCGATCGTCTCGCTGCTCGCGGTCGCGCTGATCGCGATCATCATCGTGCTGCTGATCCGGCCCACCGGATCCGACACCCCGACCCCGAGCACCTCGACCTCGAGCCAGCCGAGCAAGACGCCGTCGCCCACGCCGTCGCCCAGTTCGACACTGATTCTGGTCAACCAGTCCGACTACATCAACAAGCCGTTCAGCGATGTGCAGAGCAAGCTCATCGCGCTCGGCTTCGGGGTCGACGAGGTGACCGGCCCGACGGCCACCACCCCGGATCTCAACGGCGCGGTGTCGAGCCTCAACCCGACCGGCAACCTCAGCAAGGGCCAGACGATCAAGGTCGCGGTCTATCAGGACTACCCCGGCCCGCCCGCGCCGGCGACACCCACCGCCGCGACCGGTCCCCACAGCGCGGGAGACACCGTGCCGATCGCGTGGACGACCTACACGGGATGCCCGAGCGGACATGCCCTGGTCGGCTACACCTTCACCCTGACGAACGCGACCTTCGCGAGCGGGTCGAGCAACCCCTTCGCTCCCGGTGCGACCTCGGCCAACATCGTGCTCGGCTCGGCCGGGCAGGCGACGGTCAAGTACATCGCGTCCTGCGGATCCGATGGCATCTCGTCGGCCCCGTCCGGAACCCTGACGATCACCGTCAACTAACGATCCGTCCGCGGAGGCGTGCTCAGGGCCGACCTCACGAGGTCAGCGGTTACACTGACAACGGATTTTCGACGATTGCTTGGGGTTGGCATGACGGTGACGGACGGGGCTGCGCCCGGCATCCGCCTGCTCGCGGGTCGCTACCAGATCGGTGAGCTGCTCGGGCGGGGCGGCATGGCCGACGTGCACCTCGGTCTCGACGCCCGCCTCAACCGCAAGGTCGCGGTCAAGCTCCTGAAGCCCTCGCTCGCCAACGATCCCGCCTTCCGCACCCGCTTCCGCCAGGAGGCCCAGGCGGCGGCGCGCATGGCGCACCCCACGATCGTGCGCGTCTTCGACGCCGGCGAAGAGACGGTGCGCGAGCCGAGCGGCGTCGAGGTGCAGGTCCCCTTCATCGTCATGGAGCACGTCGACGGCAAGCTGCTCAAAGACCTCGTGGCACAGGGCCCGCTCGAGGCGACCGAGGCCGTGCGGATCGTCGACGGCATCCTGACCGCCCTGGAGTACTCGCACCGCGCCGGCGTGGTGCATCGCGACATCAAGCCCGGCAACGTCATGATCACCTCCTCGGGGCAGGTCAAGGTCATGGACTTCGGCATCGCGCGGGCGATCTCGGACTCGTCGGCCACGATCGCGCAGACGAGCGCGATCCTCGGCACAGCCCACTACTTCTCGCCCGAGCAGGCGCGCGGCGAGGGCGTCGACGCCCGCACCGACCTGTACTCCACCGGGGTGGTGCTCTACGAGTTGCTCACCGGCAAGCCGCCCTTCCACGGCGACACCGCCGTCGCGGTCGCCTACCAGCACATCAGCGAGACGCCCGTGCCGCCGAGCGCGCTGAACCCGGCCATCTCACCCGCCCTCAACGCCGTCGTCATGCACGCGCTCGCCAAGGATCGCGGTGACCGATTCCAGACCGCCGCCGAGTTCCGGGCCGATCTCGACATCGCGATGACGGGCAAGGTCCCCGACCGCAGCCCGGTGGCCGACGACTTCAACGCCGCCCTGTTCGGGGTCAACCCGAACTCGACCGCCGCGTCCGAGGCGACCCTGCGCCGGCTGGCCGATGACACGGATCGCACCCCGCGCAGCCAGAACCGGCCCCCGGTCGCCTGGATCTGGGGCGGCGTTTCGGTCATGGCCGTCATCATCATCGCCACGCTGTTCTGGGTCTTCAGCCTCGCCCCCCAGCAACTGGTCGGCGCGAACGCCGCGGTCGCCGTGCCGGACGTGGTCGGACAGAGCTACAAGGTCGGCGGTCAGAAGCTGCTCGACGAGAAGCTCAAGGTCGCGCGACTCGACCAGCCCAGCGACACGGTGCCCGCCGGGCAGATCCTGGCGACGGATCCGACCGCCGGCACGCTGGTCAGCCCGGGCCTCGAGGTGCAGGTCACCGTCTCGTCCGGGCCGCAGCAGATCTCCCTTCCCGGTCTGATCTACAAGAGCGAGGCAGACGCGATCGCCGCGATCAAGGCAGCGGGGCTGGTCTACGGCTCGACGACCCAGGACTTCTCGGCGACCGTCCCGGCGGGCCAGGTGATCGGCGCGCTCGTGCCCGGCTCGCAGACCGCGAACGGCGGCACCGTGCAGGTCGTCAAGGGCGGAACCGTGAACCTGAGCGTCTCGAACGGCATGGTTCAAGTTCCGGATGTGCGCGGCCAGGACGTCGCCGCCGCTCGCGATCTGCTCGCCGGCGGAACCATGGGACTCACCGTCAAGCTCCACCCCGACTCGAGCTGCACCGGGCAGAAGGTGACGGCGCAGTCCGTCGTCGGCAACGCGCCGCAGAAGTCGGCGATCACGCTGACCTACTGCGCGGGCTGAGCCCCAGCGCTACGCGACGCGCGGGCTGAGGCCCTGTGCGCGATCGACCGCATCGCTCAGGCCCGCCGTCACGAGCCAGTTGGCCAGCATGCGGTATCCGCCCTCGGTCAGCACCGACTCGGGGTGGAACTGCACGCCGAACAGCGGCGCCTCGCGGTGCCGAAGGCCCATGATGACGCCTCCCTCGGTGCGCGACGTCACTTCGAGTTCGTCGGGAACCGTACCGTCGACGACGGCGAGCGAGTGGTACCGGGTGGCGAGGAACGGCTGTGGCACGCCGGCGTAGAACGAACTCTCGTCGTGGCGGATGAGCGAGGTCTTGCCGTGCATGAGCTCGTCGGCGTGGGTCACGGTCGCGCCGAGGGCCTCGGCGATCGCCTGGTGACCGAGGCAGACGCCGAGCAACGGGGAACCCGCGGCCAGGGCCGCGCGCACCACCGGGATCGAGATGCCCGCCGCGGCCGGAGTACCGGGGCCGGGTGAGAGCAGAACCGCGTCGTACTCGGCGATGCGGCTCGCCACTTCGGTCTCGGCGATCGCGTCATTGCGCACGACCTCGGTCTCGGCACCGAGCTGCTGCAGATACCCGTTGAGCGTGTAGACGAAGCTGTCGTAGTTGTCGACGACCAGGACGCGTGTCATCGGTTCGTCACCGTCACGTCGGGCGGCGAGGTGAACTGGTCCACGAAGGGGAAGACCCAGAACACCAGCGCCGCGAGCACCGCCGCCAGGGCGACGAGCAGGATCATCACGCGCAGCCACCAGGGCCCCGGAAGCACGCGCCACAGTGCGCCGTACATCAGGCCTTTCCGTTCACGGTGGCGGCGATCTCGGCCGGAGGGCCGCCCGCACGAGGGAAGAACTTGTCGAAGGTGCCGTAGGCGATCATGCGCTCGGCGGTCGAGAACAGCGGGTTGCAGGTCGTCAAGGTGATGTAGCGCTCCGTCGGCTGGACGCCGCTCTGCTCGGGGACCGGGTCGAGCACGCCCACGCCGGTCGGCTTCACGTATTGGAGGTTGCGGAAGGAGTACTGGTACCACCCGTCGACGGTCTCGACGAAGATGTGGTCGCCGACCTGGAGCTTGTTCTCGTCGAGCAGATTGCCGCCGTAGGCATGACGGTGGGATGCGATGGCGAAGTTGCCGAGGGCGCCCGGCATCTGGGTGGTGGGGTAGTGCCCCAGCTCACCCTTGTTGAGCACGTCCTTGACCCCGGTGCCCTCGGCGATCGGCCGGTAGTAGTCGGCCCCGAACCGTGGCACGATCAACATCGCGAACCGCTGGGCATTGGCGGGCGCGACCGAGATGACCGGCGGGTCCGCCGGATCCGCCGGCTTCGCGACTGCCCCGCTCTTGTCCCAGATCTTGGACTGCTGCACCGCCTGCCCGCGCACCTCGTTGCCCACGATGATGTTGTTGAGCCACTGCTGCCACCCGAGGAAGAGCAGCACGAGAACACCCGCCGTGATGAGCAGCTCGCCGAGAACGCCGACGACCGAGACGCGACGGCGCCGGGGACGAGGAGCGGGAGGCGACGGCACCGCGTCGAGCGCGTCCTGATCCGGCTGGGTCATGAGGTCGATTCTAGATCGTAGGCCCCTGGACGGCGGCCGCGAGATGCCGGCGGACGGGTCGTTGCCGGGATCCGTCCGTTAGGATTCTCGGCATGGCCCGTCCCAACGCACGCACCCAGCCGGAATCCGGCGAGACCCGCAGCGGCGAGCGGGCTCCGAATCCGGTGTGGTTCAAGCCCATCATGTTCGGGTTCATGCTCGTCGGCCTGATCTGGATCATCGTCTTCTACCTCAGCCAGACCCAGTGGCCGATCCCCGCGCTCGGCAGCTGGAACATCCTGGTCGGCTTCGGGATCATGTTCATCGGCTTCCTGATGACGACCCGCTGGCGCTGAGCGCTCGAAGAACTACACCGCTGTGATTCATCCACACTGTGGATGAGCCTGTGCACTACTCAGGCGTAAGCGCCCGGCTGACTGACAACACACAGCGTGAGCACAACCGCCAGGGCGACCGCGATCCCCGCGACTGACAGGATCTGCGCCGACTTCTGCTGCGGCCGTCGCGTCGCGAGGTAGACCGCGGCGATGGCCGCGCCGACCGCGAAGCCGCCGAGATGGGCCTGCCAGGCGATCCCGCGCACGAAGAATCCGAACGCCAGGTTCACCACGACCACGACCACGATCTGGGTGGGCTGCAGTCCGATCGCGCGATGCAGCACGAGCAGGCCGCCGATCAGCGCGAAGATCGCGCCCGATGCCCCGAGGGCCGACGCGGGCGCAAGAAGGCCGCCCAACCAGCTCGCCGAGGCCCCGTTCGTGATCACCGCCAGCTGGTAGACGAGCACCACCCCGACGCTGCCCCCGAGAGCGCCGATCAGGTACATGGCCAGATAACGCGCCCGACCGAGGAACCGCTCCAGCACCGGCCCGAAGATGAACAGGGCGTAGAGGTTGAACAGGATGTGGATCGGGTTGGCGTGGATGAACGCCGAGGTGAGCAGCTGCCACGGCTCTGTCGCGATCTTCGACGGATTGAGCGCCCACGGATCCGTGAGGGCGCCCCCGCTGAGCAACTGACCCAGGTAGGCGAGCACGCACAGGCCGATCAGCAGGTAACTCACGATCGGCGCAGCGCCCTGCGGGACGAGACGGCCCAGGATGCCTCCCCGGCTGGCCGCGAGCTCGGCCCGGCCCTCCCGTACGCATTCGGGGCACTGCACCCCGACCGCCGCCTGGGTCTGGCATTGCGGGCAGATCGTGCGTCCGCAGCGCTGGCAGTGGATGTAGCTCGGACGATCGGGATGCCGGTAGCAGACGTCGTAGCTCGTCTCCGCCTCCGGGGCGGGGGTGCTCACAGCAGCACCGAGCGCAGCACGGCGAGCGCGATCAGCGCGAGCAGCCCCCCGGCGATGATCAGGTAGGCGCGTCGCTCGAGTCGCGGGGTGTCTTCGAAGCGGTGCATCAGGTATCCGGCCCCGGCCCCGGCGATCAGTCCGCCGACGATCTCGGGCAGCAGCGAGGGGCTGAGCGCGATCGCGATGATGAAGTTCACGGCGATGGTGATCAGCAGCTGGGTGCGCGCGGCGGGCGACGGCCAGACGATGATCAGGGTCGAGCCGAACAGACCGTACAGACCACCGAACAGTCCGAAGCCGGTGATACCGGCGAGCACGGCGAAGGCATTGCCTGCGATCACCGCGGCGAAGAACACGATCAAGAACTTGCGACGACCCAGTTCGCGCTCCGAGGTCGGAGCGATCAGCAGGAAGAAGAGCACGCTCAGGATCAGGTTCAACGCGCCGCCGCTGACCGCCGCGCCCGTGACGAAGCGCCAGACCTGCCACGACCACTGGGGGCTGGCGGCGAGCAGATCGACCGGCAGCGGGCTGAAGAGCCCGACGACGCCGACCACGACGACCGTCGCCGCGATCAGCCAGCTCACGAGGGGAATCGCATCGCCCGGCCGCAGCACCCGCAGCACGGCCTGCTGCCAGCGGGGGCGCCGCTCGGTGCGCCGCGCCCGCTCCCGGGTTCGGCGGGTCTTCGCCGCCGCAGCCTCGGCTCGCGACGGGCCGCCCGCGGGCGTCCACTGCACCGTGCCGCCGAGCTCGCGCACGCAGTCGGGGCAGCGCACCCCCGAGGGGGTCAGGATCTGGCACTCCGGGCAGATCGTGCGGCCGCACCGTTCACACAGCGTCCAGCTGGTGCGGTCGGGATGCCGGTAGCAGACCGAGGGATCCAACTCGGCCGGCGCGGCCGGGCTCACCTAGACCTCGGCGATGTCGATGCCCGAGATCACGACGGGCTCGAGCGGCGCGTCGCGGCCATCGGTGGGAACGGCTTCGATCTCGTCGACGACGCGCTTCGACTCGTCGTCCGCGACCTCGCCGAAGATCGTGTGCTTCCCCTGCAGCCACGGGGTGGCGACGGTCGTGATGAAGAACTGCGAACCGTTGGTGCCACGACCCATCTGCTTTCCGGCGTTCGCCATCGCGAGCACGTACGGCTCGGCGAAGGAGAGTTCGGGGTGGATCTCGTCGTCGAAGTTGTAACCCGGACCGCCGATGCCCTGACCGAGCGGGTCGCCGCCCTGCAGCATGAAGTCCTTGATGATGCGGTGGAAGATCACGCCGTCGTAGAGCGGGGTGTTCTTCTTCTCACCGGTCTTGGGGTCCGTCCACTCCTTGGCGCCGGTCGCCAGGCCGACGAAGTTGTCGACGGTGATGGGCGCGTGGTTACCGAACAGGTTGATCCGGATGTCGCCGTGGTTGGTGTGGATGGTCGCGACCGCGGTGTGGAGAGGCATTCCGTTATTCTGTCATGCGGTCTCCGACCGCGCTCCCAGCGGCCGCCCAGCCCCGATCCGTCGCCTCGGACGGGCGTGCATGGCAGGATGGGCATGTTCGCGGAAGACACCACGACGGAGGTCGACATGTCATTGTCACGCAAGCGTCAGCGGGAACTGAAGCGGCTCAAGCGCTCGGCCGAGGAATTGTGGGATGAGCAGCGCGAGGCGATCGAGCACGCGAGCGCCGTCCTGAAGGATGCGCGCCGCCAGGCTGCGAACTACGCCCGCGAGGAGGTCGCGCCCCGAGTGCGCGACACCTACGAGGAGCGCGTCCGCCCGGCGATGGCCGGCGGGATCGCCGCGAGCCGGCACGCCGCCTCGACGGCTCGCGAACGCTTCGCCGACGATGTGCTGCCCGCCCTCTCGGGAACGATCGGATCGGCACTCGCCCTTCTCGAGGTCGCGAAGGATCCGCGGGTGCGCGAGGTCGTCCGGCGGGCCGGGTCGGTCGCCTCAGGGACCGGTCGCAAGCTGCGCGTCGTCGAGCCGCCCAGGAAGTCGGCGGGACCGGGCAGGTACATCCTCATCGGGCTCGGTGCGGTCGCGGCGGCAGGCGTGCTGTACGCGGCATGGCAGACGCTCCGGGCCGACGACGACCTCTGGATCGAAGACCTGGGCGACCCCGGCTCGGTCGATGTCGGTGTCGACGAGTAGTCCGACGGCCGACGGCGCGGCCACTGCGACGGGTGCACCCCCTGCACCCGTGTCGCTGCCGTTGCGTCAGCGACCGATCGACATCTTCTTCCTCTGCATCTTTAGCGTCTTCATCGTCACCTGCATCATCAGCGACTCGGTCGAGGGCCTCGGCCTCGACCAGGTGGCGAACTCGAGCAACATCCTGGTGCAGTGGAACTACTGGTACGCCTCGAACTTCGACCCGCTGTACCAGTCGCACCCGGTGTGGCTGCGGTTCATCAGCGGCACCTCGGCGTTCATCTACGTGGGGTTCTACGTCATCCTGATCATCTCGCTGGCCAAGGGCTGGAACCGCATCCAACTGCCCTCCGTGATCTACGCGACGATGATCATCTCGCTCACCGGCATCCCGATCTTCGGGGTCGAGTTCTTCGGAAGCGCCGCCGAGCGCACGCCGAATCCGCTCGTCTTCCTCGCCTTCAACCTGCCGTACATCCTCGTGCCGGCACTGCTGCTGATCCGGATGCGGTCACCCTGGCCGTTCCTGCGCAAGTTCTAATCGCGTTCACGTCACACGGCCCCACTCGCGCCGCAGAAGCGGCGGCGCGACGGAACTAACTGACGTGCACGTCGGGGCGGCGGTGCGGGTCGGGCTCGGCCCGCCGCAGCACCTCGCGGGTGACGGGCGCGACCTCGCCGCCTCCCGTCACGAGGTAGCGGAACATGTTCGAGATCGGGCTGCCCTCGGTCCACTCGAAGTAGATGTCGGGCACCACCCCCGTGGCGTCGCGGATCTCGAGCAGGATCGCGGCGATCGTGTTCGGCACATTCCCGCTCGTCACTCGGAGCACACGGTAGCCGTAGCGCACGACGCCCTCCACCACGAGATCCTCCTCGAAGTCGGAGGAGTCGGCCGGGTGCACCTCGAGGAAGATGACGGCCGAGCGTTGCGGGATGCCGGAGTCGCGCCGCTCCTCGGCGACCTTGATGCGGTATTCGTCCTGGGAACCGTCGTCGGGCTCGTTGGCGACGACCCGCACCGCGCCGGTGTCTTCGGCATCCTCCGTGACGAAGTCGAGGGCCGCGGCATCCAGCGTGACCGAGATCGCGCGCAGTTGGAACGAGCGTTGCACGCGCGAGACGATCGACACCACCAGGATGCCGAGGATGAAGAGCCCCGCGATGCGCACGCCGTCCGGCCGTTCGATCACGTTGACGACCGTCGTGTAGGCGAACACCGCCGAGACGACGGCGAACCCGATCGCGGCGGCGCGCTGCTTCTTGTGCAGGGCCGAGAGGAACACCGCGACCGAGGCCGAGGTGATCAGCACGAGCACGCCCGTGGCGTACGCGCCACCCTGCGCGTCGACGTTGGCCTGGAACACGAGCGTCACGATCACCGCGATCGCCGTGAAGACCAGCACGAGCGGCCGCACCGCCGCGGCCCACTGCGGTGCCATGCCGTACCGCGGCAGGAACCGGGGAACCAGGTTCAGCAGCCCCGCCATGGCCGACGCACCCGCGAACCACAGGATGCAGATGGTGCTCACGTCGTAGGCGGTTCCGAACACGGGCCCCAGATACTCGTGCGCGAGGAATGCGAGCGCGCGTCCGTTGGCCTGGCCGCCGGGCTGGAACTCCTTCTGCGGAATCAGCAGCGTCGTCGTGAAGCTCGAGGTGATGAGGAACGCGCTCATGATGACGGCGGCGGCGGTCAGCAGCTTGCGTGTGCCGCGGATGCGGCCGAGCGGCTTCTGCGCGGTATCGCCCGCGTCACCCTTGACGAGCGGCATCACCGCGACGCCGGTCTCGAAGCCCGACAGACCCAGGGCGAGCTTGGGGAAGACGATCAGCGAGATGCCGACCATCACGAAGATGTTGCCGTGCTGCGCGGTGAGCGCCGCCCACCAGTCGGTGATGACGACCGCGTTGCCGGCGACGTGGGCCAACGACACGGCGACCACGATCGCGTTGAGTGCCAGATAGACCACGACGAGCACCACGGCGATATTGATCGCCTCCCGGAAGCCGCGTAGGAAGACGATCGCGAGCAGACCGACGAGCACCAGGGTGACGGGGATCTGGGTGCCGTGCAACCAGCTCGGCACGAGCGGATTCTGGATCGCGTGTGCCGCGGCATCCGCCGCCGACAGCGTGATGGTGATCATGAAGTCGGTCGCGGCGAAGCCCAGCAGCACGAGCACGAAGAGCTTGCCGCCCCACCAGGGCAGCAGCCTCTCGAGCATCGCGATCGATCCCTCGCCCTTGAAGCTCTCTCTCGCGACCCGGCGGTATACGGGAAGCGCTCCGAACACGGTCAGCAGCACGAGCACGATCGTCGCGAGTGGCGAGAGCAGGCCGGCCGCGAGGGCGGCGATCGCGGGCTGGTAGCCGAGCGAAGAGAAGTAGTCCACTCCGGTGAGGGTCATGACCCGCCACCAGGGGCTCTTCTTCACGGGGGCCTCGGCATACGAGCCCGGGTGCGCACCGGATTCGTTGCGGAGGCCGACGAGTAGCCAGGACTTGAGGGTCACGGGTCAACTCTGTCATCGAACGTCGTAAGGGTTCGACCCCAGGGCGTCAGGATCCCGTGAGGAGTGACCCGAAGCAGGGGCGATCCGACCACGCTGGTGCGCATGATCGAGGTGACCAGGGTGATCCCTCGGCACGGTGCCGAGCTGGTTCGGGTGTGCATCGCCCCAAGCGGGATGTCGCGGTCCGAGCGCCGCGCGCTGGCCTGGACGCGCAACTGGCCGACCGCGGGTGCCGTTCTGGCCCTGTGCGTCGTGGTCGTCCTCGGGGGCCGCATCCCTCCTGACGAACTTATCCCGCCGCTCGTGCTCTGCTATCTGGCCGGGATCGTCGTTACGCGAGCCGTGAGCCGTCGGGTGCGGCGCGCGATGGTGCGAGTGGAGCTCGTGGACGTCGCCGGCTGAGCGTCGAAAGCCGCTCAGCCGCCCGCTGCGTCGACAGCCGCGAGAGCGTCCGCGACGGCCGTCACCGCGTTCGCGACATGCGTCGCATCGGTGGACCAGTTGCTGACCGAGATGCGCAGGATGTCGCGCTCCCGCCATCGCGATCCCGACATCCACACCGCGCCGTCGGCCATGAGCTGCGCGGTGACCGCCCGCGTCCGCTCGTCGGACCCGAAGCTCACCGACACCTGCGTGAAGACCACCTCGTTCAGGATCTCGGCACCCGGCAGGCGCGAGATGCCGCCGGCGAGAGCCCGCGCATTGGCCGCCAGCCCTTCGACGAGCGCGATCACCCCGGAGCGTCCGAGTTGCCGCACCGCCGCCCAGACCGGAACGCCGCGGGCTCGGCGCGAGAACTCAGGGACCCGCTCGAAGGGATCGCTCGGCGCCGCATCCTCCTGGATGAGATAGGCGGGTCGAGCGCCGAAGGTCTCCTGCAGCAACTGCGGCCGCGACACGATGGCGACTCCGCAGTCGTAGGGGACGTTGAGCGTCTTGTGCGCGTCGGTCGCCCACGAGTCCGCCTCACCCAGGCCGTCGAGCAGCTCGTCCCAGCTCTCGCTGACCGCAGCCCACAGGCCGAACGCGCCGTCGACATGTACCCAGGCCCCGCTCGCGTGAGCGAGTTCGATGCATTCGCGCATCGGGTCGAAGGCGCCCGAGTGCAGGTTGCCGGCTTGGAGCGCGACGATCACCGGCCCGTCGATCCCGGCGAGGGCCTCGGCGAGCGCGGACGGGACGATGCGCCCCTGCTCGTCGGCCGCCACGTTCTGGCCGCGTCCCAGTCCCAGATAGCGCAGGGCGAGATCGACCGAGGTGTGGCGCTCCTCGCCGACCAGCACCGTGATCCGCGGGGCGCCGCTCAGCCCATGGGCATCGAGGTCCCATCCGGCCTGCTGCAGCACGAACTGCCGGCCCGCCGCCAGCCCGACGAAGTTGGCGGTCGTGCCCCCGGTCGCGAAGCCGACGGCGGATGTCGCGGGCAACCGCAGCAGCTCGAGCAGCCATCGTCCGGCGACCTCCTCGGCCGCCGCGGTGGCCGGAGTCGCCAGTCGCATCGCGGCATTCTGATCCCAGGCGCTGACCAGCCAGTCCGCTCCGAGGGCGGCCGGCAGCGTGCCGCCGATCACCCAGCCGAAGAAGCGCCCGGACGGCATGGCCATCAGCCCGGGCTCGGCGAGCCGGGCGAGTTCGTCGACGACCTCGCCGGGATCGGTCGGCCCGGTCGGCAACGGCATCGAGAACGACGCCATCAGCTCGTCGATCGAGGCGGTCGGACCCACGTGGCGGGTATCGACCGAGCTCAGCCACTCCAACGCGTGGGCCTGCGCCCGGCGGAGCGGATCACGGTAGTCGTCGGCGGCGGTCATGCCGTCAGACTAGGACGCTGAGTGAGTGGAGCCTAGGGGAATCGAACCCCGAGACCCGCAGGGGGCTCGCGCCCGATGTTCGTGCGCTGTGGCACTCCGGTAGTGAGTGGAGCCTAGGGGAATCGAACCCCTGACCTCCTGCTTGCAAAGCAGGCGCTCTACCAATTGAGCTAAGGCCCCGCGCGGTGGAGCTTGGAGCGAAGGCCATGTCTGGCCTTCGCCGCGACCCCAGCGCCGACCGCCGTCTCGGCGGGCGGGTCACTTGAGCTGCGGCATCCATGTCTACCAAGAGAAGAAGCCCCATGCGGGACTTCTTGGTGGGGCTACCAGGACTTGAACCTGGGACCTCTTCGTTATCAGCGAAGCGCTCTAACCGCCTGAGCTATAGCCCCGAAAGCACGCCTGTTCGTCAGACGGCCTTGCTTACAGTACCCCACGACCACGAGGCCGCGAAAATCGGGTCAGCTGTTCTGGAATCCGACGAGCAGGCCGCCCGTGAAACGCACGCTCAGGTTGTAGAGCACGACGGCGATCGCGGCGAGCACCGTGCCGGCGACGACATTGAGGATCGCGACCACAAGAGCGAAGAGTCCGACCTGGGGGAGCCCGAACGAACTCGCGATCGAGAAGTTCGGGTCGCTCAGGATGTCCTGGAACGCCGTGTCGAGCTTCCCGAACACCCCGGTCGAGAACAGGATGACCCAGATCAGCACGGTCGCGACCACGAGCACGATTCCGAGGCACAACCAGATCAGGAACGACAGCTTCACGACCGACCAGAAGTCGATGTAGACGAGCTTCAGTCGGACCTGCTTGGCAGAGCTGCTGCGCTGATCCTTGCGCTGCAGCTTTTCGGCGACGCTGCTCATTTCTCGGTGTCGTCCTCTCCGTCGGACGCCTCGGTCACATCTGATCCGGAAGCGTCGGCCGCGGCGTCTTCGAGTTCGGCGGCATCAATGTTGCGTTCACTGTTCTTGGCCAGGGCGATGATCTTGTCGTCATCGTCGAATCGGGCGAAAACCACACCCATCGTGTCCCGCCCCTTGGCGGGCACCTCGGCCACGGCAGACCTTACCACCTTGCCGCTGGCAAGAACCACGAGCACCTCGTCGTCGTCCTCGACGATCAGGGCGCCCGCGAGGTCGCCTCGTTCGTCGTTCAGCTTGGCCACCTTGATGCCAAGACCACCGCGTCCCTGGGGACGGTATTGGTCGACCGAGGTCCGCTTGGCGTACCCGCCCTCGGTGACCACGAACACCGATCCGGCATCGGCCACGACCGAGGCCGAGAGCAGCTGGTCGCCGTCGCGGAAGTGCATTCCGATGACTCCGGACGTCGAACGGCCCATGGGCCGCATGGTCTCGTCGTTGGCTTCGAAGCGGATGGACATCCCGCGACGCGAGACCAGCAGCACGTCGCTGTCGTTCTCGACGAGCATCGCCGAGACGAGCTCGTCGCCCTCACGCAGGTTGATCGCGATGATGCCGCCCGTGCGGTTGGTGTCGTATTCGCTGAGCGCCGTCTTCTTGACGAGGCCGCCGCGGGTCGCGAGCACCAGGTAGGTCGCCGCCGCATAGTCGCGGATGTCGAGCACCTGGGCGATCTCCTCGCCCGGTTGCAGGGCGAGGAGGTTGGCGACGTGCTGCCCCTTCGCGTCGCGGCCCGCCTCCTGCACCTCGTAGGCCTTGGCACGATAGACGCGGCCGGAATTCGTGAAGAACAGCAACCAGTGGTGCGTCGTCGTCACGAAGAAGTGCTCGACCACGTCATCCGCCCGCAATTGCGCGCCCTTGACGCCGCGGCCCCCGCGATGCTGGCTGCGGTAGTTGTCACTGCGAGTGCGCTTGATGTAGCCGCCGCGGGTGATGGTGATGACCATCTCCTCCTCGGGGATCAGGTCCTCGACGCTCATGTCGCCACCGAAGCCGTACATGATCTCGGTGCGACGCTCGTCGCCGAACTTGGCGACGATGTCGCTCAGCTCGCCGACGATGATCTCGCGCTGCAGCGCCGGGCTGGCGAGGATCTCGCGGTACCCGGCGATCTCGAGCTCGAGCTCGGCCAGGCGGTCCTGGATCTTCTGCCGCTCGAGCGCCGCCAGACGCCGCAGCTGCAGGGCCAGAATCGCGTCGGCCTGCAGCTCGTCGATCGCGAGGAGCTTGATCAGTCCCTGACGTGCCTGATCGACGTCCGGCGAGCGGCGGATGAGGGCGATGACCTCGTCGAGCGCGTCGAGCGCCTTCACGTAGCCACGCTGGATGTGCGCGTCGGCTTCCGCCTTGGCGAGACGGAAGGTGGTGCGCCGCACGATGACCTCGATCTGGTGATCGATCCAGTGCGTGATGAAGCCGTCGATCGCGAGGGTGCGCGGCACCCCGTCGACGATGGCCAGCATGTTGGCGCCGAAGTTCTCCTGAAGCTGGGTGTGCTTGTAGAGGTTGTTGAGCACGACCTTCGCCACGGCGTCGCGCTTGAGCACGATGACCAGGCGCTGCCCGGTTCGGCCCGAGCTCTCGTCGCGGATGTCGGCGATGCCGGCGATCTTGCCCTCTTTGACGAGCTCGGCGATCTTGATCGCCAGGTTGTCGGGGTTGACCTGATACGGCAGTTCGGTGACGACCAGGTTGGTGCGACCCTGCGACTCCTCGACGGTGACGACCGCCCGCATGGTGATCGATCCGCGGCCGGTGCGATAGGCATCCTGGATGCCCTTGATCCCGAGGATCTGTGCGCCCGTCGGGAAGTCGGGGCCCTTCACCCGTTCGATCAGGGCCTCGAGCAACTCGTCGCGGGGGGCATCCGGATGTTCGAGCGCCCAGAGGGCGGCGGCGGCGACCTCGCGCAGGTTGTGCGGCGGGATGTTGGTGGCCATGCCGACCGCGATTCCGACCGAGCCGTTGACCAGCAGGTTGGGGAACCGGGCCGGGAGCACGGTCGGCTCCTGCGTGCGGCCGTCGTAGTTGTCCTGCATGTCGACGGTGTCTTCGTCGATGTCGCGGACCATCTCCATGGCTAGCGGCGCCATCTTGGTCTCGGTGTACCGGTGCGCGGCGGCGCCGTCGTTGCCGGGGGATCCGAAGTTGCCCTGGCCCAGGGCAAGCGGATACCGCAGCGACCACGGCTGCACGAGCCGCACGAGCGCGTCGTAGACCGAGCTGTCGCCGTGCGGGTGGAACTGCCCCATCACGTCGCCGATGATGCGCGTGCACTTCGAGAAGGCGCGGTCGGGGCGGTACCCGCCGTCGTACATCGCGTAGATCACGCGGCGGTGCACGGGTTTCAGTCCGTCGCGCACGTCGGGCAGCGCGCGCCCGACGATGACGCTCATCGCGTAGTCGAGGTAGCTGCGCTGCATCTCGAGTTGCAGGTCGACCTGCTCGATCTTGTCGTGCCGATCGGGGTCGAGTTCGGTTCCGGTCACATCAGCCATGGGTTCGTGTCCTTAGATGTCGAGGAAGCGAACGTCTTTGGCGTTCTGCTGGATGAACTGGCGGCGCGACTCGACATCGTCGCCCATCAGGGTGGAGAAGACGCCGTCGGCGATCGCCGCGTCGTCGAGGGTGACCTGACGCAGGGTGCGGGTCGCGGGGTTCATGGTGGTGTCCCACAGTTCCTGGTGGTTCATCTCACCCAGACCCTTGTAGCGCTGCACGCCGTTCTCCTTCGCCACGCGCTTGCCGGCCTTGAGGCCCGCGTCGAGCAGGGCATCGCGCTCCCGATCGGAGTACACGTACTCGTGATCGGCGTTGGTCCACTTCAAGCGGAACAGGGGCGGCTGCGCGAGGTAGACGTAACCCATCTCGATCAGGGGCCGCATGTAGCGGAACAGCAGGGTGAGCAGCAGGGTCGTGATGTGCTGGCCGTCGACGTCGGCATCCGCCATCAGCACGATCTTGTGATAGCGGGCCTTGTCCCCGTCGAAGTCCTCGCCGACGCCGGTGCCGAAGGCCGTGATCATCGCCTGGATCTCGGCGTTGCCGAGGGCACGATCGAGCCGTGCCTTCTCGACGTTGAGGATCTTGCCTCGCAGGGGCAGGATCGCCTGGGTCTCGGGGTCACGGCCGGTCTTGGCCGATCCGCCGGCCGAGTCACCCTCGACCAGGAAGATCTCACTGCGCTGCGGGTCCTTGCTCGAGCAGTCGCTGAGCTTGCCGGGCATTCCGCCGCCCTCGAGCAACCCCTTGCGCCGGGTCTGCTCGCGGGCCTTGCGCGCGGCCATGCGGGCCGCCGCGGCCTGAGCCGACTTGCGGATGACGTCGCGCGCCTGCGTCGGATTGCGATCGAACCAGTCGTTCAGCTGATCGCCCGTGACCTTCTGCACGAACGACTTCGCCTCGGTGTTGCCGAGCTTCGTCTTGGTCTGACCCTCGAATTGCGGCTCGCCGAGCTTGATCGAGATGACGGCGGTGAGACCCTCGCGGATGTCGTCGCCCGTGAGGTTCTCGTCCTTCTCCTTGAGCAGCCCCTTCTCGCGCGCGTAGCGGTTGACCAGCGTCGTGAGCGCGGCGCGGAATCCCTCTTCGTGGGTTCCGCCCTCGTGGGTGTTGATGGTGTTCGCGTAGGTGTGGACGCTCTCGGAGTACGAGGTGGTCCACTGCATCGCGACCTCGAGGGCGATGCGGCGTTCCGGGTCCTCGGACTCGAACGAGATGATCTCGGGGTGGATGACCTCGGTCTTCTTCGCCGAGTTCAGGTACTCGACGTAGTCGACGAGGCCTCGCTCGTAGAGGAAGACATCGGCGCGCGCGGTTCCGTCATCCTGTCGCCCCTCCTCGCGCTCGTCGGTGAGCGCGATCCGCAGGCCCTTGTTGAGGAAGGCCATCTGCTGGAAGCGCGTGCGCAGCGTCTCGTAGTCCCATTCGACGGTCTCGAAGATCTGGTCGTTGGGCCAGAAGGTGATCGTCGTGCCGGTCTGATTGGTCGCGGCGCCCTTCGCGAGCGGGGCGACCGGAACGCCGTCGTGGTACTGCTGCGTCCAGATGTTGCCCTGCCGACGCACCTCGATGTCGAGCGTCTTCGACAGCGCGTTGACGACCGAGCTGCCGACGCCGTGCAGACCTCCCGACACCGCGTATCCGCTGCCACCGAACTTGCCGCCCGCGTGCAGGATCGTCAGAACTACCTCGACGGTCGACTTCTTCTCGACCGGGTGCATGTCGACCGGGATGCCGCGGCCGTTGTCGACGCAGCGCACGCCGCCGTCGGCCAGCAGTGTGACCTCGATGTGATCGCAGTAGCCGGCGAGCGCCTCGTCGACGGAGTTGTCGACGATCTCTTGCACCAGGTGGTGCAGACCCCGCGGACCGGTCGAACCGATGTACATGCCGGGGCGCTTGCGGACCGCTTCGAGACCCTCGAGCACCTGGATGTCACTGGCACCGTACGAGTCGTTGGGATCTGCTGACGGAGAGGGGGATGTCATGAAGGGGTGGCTCCTACCGCGTCGGATCCGGCGGCGCGCACGCCGGGTGTCGAGATCGCTCCAGGCACCGTTCCGGACATCACGATTCTATCTCAGCAGCCTAGGCGAAACCGGCGAATTCGCCCGTCTGGGGAGATTTCGTAGCTGGCTTGACCTGATTTGCCTTGTCAGCCGTAGGTATCGCGGGGACCGCGCCCTGGGATTGCTCTGGGGCCGCGTTTCCATGAGGGGGTGTCCGGTCCGATGAAGCGCACCGCCTCGACCCCCGCGGCACCGTGTTTCTCGGCGATCCTCGCCGTCACCGCCGAAGTCATCGTGCGCAGCTGCTGCGCCCACGCCGTCGAGTCGCACCGCACCGTCAGGATGCCCTGTTCGATGCCCACCGGATCGGCGTGCGCCGCGGTCTCTGCACCGACGATCTGTGGCCAGTCGGCGAGCAGGTCGGCCCGCGCCATCGGCGAGTCCCAGCCGAGGGTCGCGGTCATGCTGCCGAGCACGTCGCCGAGCCCCTTCGGCTCACGCCCGACCCCGTAGGGAACACTCGTCTCGTCCTGCGCGGCCCGGCGTCGCCGGCGCGCGTCGCCCGAGCGCAGAGCCGGGTCGCCGAAATTCTTGCGGATCCGGCGGTAGACCGACAGGTGCTCGGGAAGCTCCGACGACGAACTCACGGCACCTCCCCTGGCTCGATGGCGGACGTGCCCCCGCTTATCGGATGATCATCCTCGACGATCATGCCCGCTCGGATGCGCACCGTGTGCGCGGCAAGCGGCGCCGGAACGTCACCGAACACGGCCGCGGTGATCAGGACCTGCTCGTAGTCGCCGATGGCGGCGGCGAGTTGTTGGCGGCGGGCCTCGTCCAGCTCGGCGAAGACATCGTCGAGGATCACGATGGGGTCGCCGAGCGCCGAATCGGCACGCAACACGGCCGCCGAGGCGAGCTTGAGGGCGAGGGCGAACGACCAGGACTCGCCGTGGCTCGCGTACCCGCGCGCCGGCAGGCCGTTGAGCACGAGCAGCAGGTCGTCGCGGTGCGGGCCGACCAGCGTGAGGCCACGGTCCAGTTCGGCCCGCCGGACGCGGGCCAGACCGGTGCGGAAGCCCTCGACGATCTCGCCCGTCGAGAGCATGGCGACGCCCGCGTCGTCATCCCCCATCGCGTCGTCATCCGGCTGAGCACCGAGAATGCTGAGCTGAAGAGCGAGTTCGGCCCGGTGCGACGCGCCCGCGATCCGTTGATATGCCTCGGTGACGTGCGGCCGTAACCGCTCGACGAGCTGTTGCCGGCCCTCGATGATCTCGCTGCCGAGGTCGACGAGCCGCTCATCCCAGAGGTCGAGCGTCGACAGCCGTCCGTCGGTGATCCGCGCCCCGCGGGCTGTTTTCAGCAGCGTGTTGCGTTGACGCAGCACACGCTCGTAGTCGGCGATGACGCCGGCGAAACGCGGGCTGAGCTGCACGAGCAGCAGATCGAGAAAGCGGCGGCGCGTCGACGGTTCGCCGCGCACGAGCGCGAGGTCTTCCGGCGCGAACAGCACGCTCGTGACGTACCGCGGAAGCTCGCGCGGCTTGACCGCGACCCGGTTGACCTGCGCGCGATTCGCCGAGGAGCGATTCAGCTGCACCTCGACGAGCAGCTGTCGGTCGCCGTGTTCCAGACGAGCGCGCACGATCGCCCGCTCGGCACCGTGGCGGATCAGCGCCTGATCACTTGAGACCCGGTGCGATCCCAGGGTGCTCAGATAGCCGATGGATTCGACCAGGTTGGTCTTGCCCTGCCCGTTGCTGCCGACGAACAGGTTCGGGCCCGCGCTGAGTTCGACCTCCGCTGACTCGTAGTTGCGGAAGTCGGTGAGGCTCAGGTGGGAGACGATCACCCGACGGCGTCTCGCGAGCTCAGGACTTGCGCACGGCGTGACCGCCGAACTGCTTGCGCAGGGCGGCGACCGCCTTCATCGCCGGCGAATCCTCCTGGCGCGACACGAACCGCGCGAAGATCGAGGCGCTGATCGTGGGAACGGGGACGGCGTGATTGAGCGCCTCGACGACCGTCCATCGACCCTCGCCGGAATCGTCGACATAGCCCTCGATGTCCTTGAACTCCGGGTCTTCCTCGAGGGCCTTCACCAGGAGTTCCAGCAGCCAGCTGCGCACGACGGTTCCCCGCTGCCAGGCCTTGAACACGCCGGTGACGTCGTGGATGATCTCCTTGCTCGAATCGAGGAGCTCGTATCCCTCAGCCCAGGCCTGCATCTGGGCGTACTCGATGCCGTTGTGCACCATCTTCGCGTAGTGCCCGGCACCGACTGATCCCGCGTGGACGAATCCCTCGGCCCGCGGACCCGCGGGGCGCAGCGCGTCGAAGACCGGCATGGCCCTCTCGATGTCGGCGGCATCGCCGCCGGCCATCAGGCCGTACCCGTTGGTCAACCCCCAGATACCGCCGGACACACCGCAGTCGGCGAAACGGATGCCGTTCTCGCCCAGTTGCCGGGAATGCACGGCGTCGTCGGTGTAGCGGGAGTTGCCGCCGTCGATGACGAGGTCTCCCTCATCGAGCACGCCGGCGAGATCGGTGATGACTCCATCCGTGACGGCACCCGACGGGACCATCACCCAGACGATCCGCGGCGCGGGCAAAGCTGCGACCAGGGCAGGCAGGTCCGGCACGTCGGTCACCGCGGGGTTCGGGTCGTACCCGGTGACCTCGACGCCCGCGGCGCGGAGCCGCTGACGCATGTTGTTGCCCATCTTGCCGAGGCCGACGAGTCCGATGTGCGTCGTCATATCGCGTGTTCCGTTCAGCGCAGCAGGAGGTTCGGCTGCAGCAGGTACTTGTAGTTGTCGGCGCCGGGCTGCTCTTTCGATGACTGGCTGGTGATCAGCACAGGACCGGGTTTGTTGGGATTCTCGGTCTTGGTGAACGAGATCCGCACGAACTCGGAGTGCACGGCGCCCAACCCGTCGAGCAGGAAGGACGGTTTGAGCGACACCACGGTGTCGTCACCGTGCAGGTGCGCGTCGATCGTCTCCGACGCCTGCGCCTGTTCCGACCCGGCCGCCTCGAGCGTCAGCCCGTCGATCGAGAAGCTGAATCGCAACGCCGCCTCGCGCTCGAGGACGAGCGACACCCGGCGAGTGGCCTCGATCAGTTCCGCCGTATTGACCACGGCGTAGTTGTCGACGGTCTCGGGGAAGAGCCGCTTGACGGGCGGGAAGTTGCCCTTGATCAGCAACGACGTGACCGTCTTCTTGTCCGCGCTGAAGGCGATCAACTCACGGTCGTCGCCGCGCACGATCGAGACGGCGATCGTGCCGCTGTGCGCGAAGGTCTTTCCGATCTCCGACAGAGTGCGGGCCGGGATCAGTGCCGTGGTTCCGGCCGCCGACGACGATCCCGAATCCCAATCGATGTCGCGGACCGCGACGCGGTAGCGGTCGGTCGCGACGAGCGACAGGCTGTTGTCGCCGACTTCGAGCTGCACGCCCGTGATGACAGGAGTGACGTCGTCTCGGGATGCCGCGACCGCAACCTGAGCGACGGCGGCCGCGAAGTCGTCGGCCGGCAGCACTCCCGTGCGTTCGGCGACCTCGGGCAGGGTCGGGTATTCCTCGACGGGCATGCTCAGCAGGGTGAACTTGGCCGAACCGCAACTGACCGCGATCTTGCCGTCCTCGGTCGAGAACTGCACCGGCGCGTTCGGAAGCCGGCTCGCGATGTCGGCGAGAAGACGCCCGGACACCAGAGCGGTTCCGGGTTCGTCGACCTCGGCCACGATCTCGGTGCGCGAAGAGACCTCGTAGTCGAACGACGAGAGCACCAGGGCACCGTCGGAGGCATCGAGGAGCACGCCGCTCAGGATGGGTTGGGTCGTGCGTTGGGGCAACAACTTGACGGCGAATGACACGGCCTCGCTGAAGACGTCCCGATTGACTTGGAACTTCACGCGAACTCCTTGTCGTTCGAATCTTGCCAGGGGCGTCAATACTGTCACCCCGATCCTGGCACAGGAAGAGCAGCGCTCAGTTCGGGGATCGCGGGGCCCGGCGAGCCCCTGGGGGTTGTGATCGAGTTGAGAAGGAGAAGAGAGAGTTAATCTTCTTAACCGCTGTGGGATCTGTGGACAAGTCGCGCGGGGCCAGCAGTCATCGGATAACTACACGCGTGCAAGTTGTGGGTGGTCGGTGGAATCACACGGAGCGCCGAGATCCGATGTCGGCCGGTGCCCCGTGTGGTTCCACAGTCGAGCGGTGATTCTCAACACGGTTGTTCGGCGCGCCACGATAGTTATCCACAGGTTGTGCACAGCATGTGCAATCGCGAATTCATACCCGGGTTGTCTAGTCCCCCAAAGGAGGGGTGACGATGACCCGCGCGGAGCGAGCTCAGAGCTTGTTGAAGCGCTGGGTCTGCTTGATGCGGCTCGTGAGCTCGGTGACCTGGTTGTAGATCGACCGGCGTTCTTTCATGAGTTCGCTGATCTTCTTATTGGCGTACATCACCGTGGTGTGATCGCGGTTGCCGAAGAGCTGCCCGATCTTGGGAAGCGACAGGCTGGTCATCTCACGGCAGAGGTACATCGCGATCTGCCGGGCTGTGGCCACCGCCTGCGACCTGCTGGAGCCGTAGAGGTCGTCGACGGTGAGCTTGAAGTAGTCGGCGGTGTGATTGATGATGTCGACCGGCGCGATCACATTGTCTTCGTCGAGAGTGATCAGGTCCTTGAGCACGGTCTGCACGAGTTGCAGGTCGACGGTCGTGCGATTGAGATTGGCGAAGGCCGTGACGCGGATCAGGGTTCCCTCGAGTTCCCGGATGTTCGACGAGACCTTCGTCGCCATGTACTCGAGGATCTCGTCGGGAACCTGGAGCTTCTCGCTCTGCGCCTTCTTGCGGAGGATCGCGATGCGGGTCTCGAGGTCGGGAGCCTGCACATCGGTGATCAGCCCCCACTCGAAGCGCGACCGCATCCGGTCTTCGAAGCCGGTGAGGTGTTTCGGTGCGACATCGCTCGTGATGACGACCTGCTTGTTGTGATCATGCAGCGTGTTGAAGGTGTGGAAGAAGGCCTCTTGGGTCTCGACCGCTCGCTGCAGGAACTGGATGTCGTCGATGAGCAGGATGTCGATCTCGCGGTAGCGCGCCTGGAACGCAGCGGCCCGGTTGTTCGCGATCGAGTTGATGAAGTCGTTGGTGAACTCCTCGGAGCTCACGTAGCGCACGCGGATGCCCGGATACAGCCGCTCGGCGTAGTGGCCGATCGCGTGCAGCAAGTGGGTCTTGCCGAGTCCGGAGTCTCCATAGATGAACAGTGGGTTGTACGCCTTGGCGGGGGCCTCGGCGACCGCGACGGCCGCGGCGTGCGCGAACCGGTTGGAGCCGCCGATCACGAAGTTGTCGAAGTTGTACTTGGGGTTGAGGCGGGTGTCGGAACGGCGGGCCTGATCGCCGATCGGGTTGCCGGCGGTCGGCGACGGTGGGACGGATGCGCTGGGAGTCTGTTCACGAGGCGATTCGGCGGCGACGGAACTCTCATTCGCGGAGCCGCCGGAACCGCCGGAGGCACCGAACCCGGGATGCTGGATCTCGGGGTTCACGACGATCGCGAAGTTCGAGATGCCGTGCTCTTCGTCGATCGTGCTGAGGGCGTTGAGCAGCGGAACCCGGATGCGCTGGTCCAGCATGCCGCGCGTGAGCTCGTTGGGTACCTCGAGATAGAGCGTGCCGGCCAGCACGCCTTTGGGCTCGACGAGATTGATGAACCCCTGCAACTGCGGGGTGATGCGGTCATCGCTGCCGAGCAGAGTCAACACGGAGCCCCAGAGTTCGCGGGTGGGATCCGGTATGTCGGTCATCGTGTCTCTCGGCTCGGGGGTTGGCTGCGGTCGCGGATTCACCTTAGTTCGCAGGGTGCGTCGTGACCAACGCATCCCGGGTTTGGTGTGGATAATGGACGGTTGGCCTCTGTGGTTTGACCGGGGCCCATTCAGGCCCTATTTTTAATCAGTTGACGACTGCCCGTGGGCGGTCCCCGTTCTTCCCGGTCACATCGAGCCGGGTTTTGGAGATACCACCATGACCAAGCGAACCTTCCAGCCGAACAATCGGCGCCGCGCCAAGGTGCACGGCTTCCGTCTGCGCATGCGCACCCGCGCCGGGCGCGCGATCCTCGGCGCCCGTCGCCGCAAGGGGCGCACCGAGCTCTCCGCGTAGTACCCGGTGCTCGCCAGGGCGAACCGGGTGGTCCATGCCGAGGACTTCCGTGCGGTGGTCCGGCGCGGCCGTCGCTCGGTGACGCCCGCTGCGGTCTACTACCGGCTGGATCGGGCACCCCAGGATCCGCTTCGCTTCGGCGTGATCGTCTCACGATCGGTGGGCAATGCGGTCGACCGCAATTTGGTGCGTCGCCGCTACCGTGCTCTCGGCCGGCAGTTTGTGGATGCCGGGGTACGGGGAAGCGACGTGGTCGTGCGGGTGCTCCCCGGATCCGCTCAGCGGAGCTGGGCTACCCTCGCCGACGACATGCACAACGCCCTCGATGCGAGTCTGATGCCGCGATGATGCGCCTTCTCGCGTTCCTGTTCCTGCTTCCGCGCAACCTGTGCGTGCTGATTCTTCGCGTGTACCGCGCGGTCATCTCTCCGCTCTACGGCGACGTCTGCCGCTACTACCCCAGCTGCTCTGGCTACGCGCTCGGCGCCATCCAGCAGCACGGCGTGTTCAAGGGAATCGCCCTCGGCAGTTGGCGGATCGCCCGCTGCCACCCGTGGGCGAAGGGCGGCGTGGATGACGTGCCTGAGCGCCGGATCCCCCGCTACCAGCTCACTCGCTTCGGCTTCGTCACGATGGCAAGCCACGGAAAGGCCTGACACATGGATCTCCTCGGATTCCTCGGCACCATCCTGACGCCCATCAAGTGGGTGATCGAGGCGATCCTCGTCGGCTTCCACCAACTGCTCCAGATCCTCGGCATGGATCCGGCGGCCGGCCTCACCTGGGTGCTGTCGATCGTCGGCTTGGTGCTGGTGGTGCGGGCTGCTCTCATTCCGATCTTCGTGCGGCAGATCAAGAGCCAGCGCAAGATGATGGAGGTCGCGCCGCAGCTGAAGAAGATTCAGGACAAGTACAAGGGCAAGAAGGATCAGTTCTCCCGCGAGGCGATGCAGCGCGAGACCATGGAGCTGTACCGCAAGGCCGGCACGAACCCGCTGTCGTCGTGCTTGCCGCTTCTGATCCAGATGCCGATCTTCTTCAGTCTGTTCTCGGTGCTGACCGAGGCCCGCTCGGGCAAGGCCGGCGTCGGGCTTCTGACGCAGCAGCTGTCGCAGCAGTTCGGTCATGCCTACCTGTTCAGCGGTGACTTCAAGGCGCCACTGAATCTGAGCATCCAGACCGCCCTCGACGCGCACAACTACATCGTCGTCGCGATCGCGGCCTTCATGGTCGTCGTCATGACCGCATCGCAGTTCATCACGCAACTGCAGATCATGTCGAAGAACCAGAGCCCCGAGATGAAGGCCAGCCCGATGTACCGGCAGCAGCGGATTCTGCTCTACATCCTGCCGCTGGTGTTCGCCTTCTCGGGATTCGCGTTCCCGATCGGCGTGATGTTCTACTGGCTGACCTCGAACATCTGGACCATGGTGCAGCAGTTCCTGGTGATCCGGAACATGCCTACTCCGGGCAGCGAGGCCGCGCTGGCCCGCGAGGCCCGGCTGGCGAAGCGCAATCGGGCGCGCATGACGGATGACGCCGAGGCGCTGGCGGCCGACACCGGCGAGGAACCGAAGAAGATCACCACGCAACGGAGCCAGCCGGTGGGCAAGAACCGCGCGAAGAAGACCGGGAGCACCAAGAAGTGAGCGACGTGACGCAGAGCCAGACCGACGACGTGACCGATGAGGTGCTGATCGTCGGCGACACTCCCCCGGCCGGGCCGGGCGAGGCCCGCGGTGCGGAGGCCGCCCCGAGTGAGCAGGACCTCGTCGAGGAGGGCGACGTCGCGGCCGACTACATCGAGGAGCTGCTCGATATCACCGACATCGATGGAGACATCGACATCGACGCCCGGTCGGGTCGGGCCTACGTGTCGGTGACCGCGAGTGAGGGAGCGAACCTCCGTCTGCTCTCCAAGCCCGACACCGTGGCCGCGCTGCAGGAGCTGACCCGCCTCGCAGTGCAGAACAAGACCGGTCGCTTCTCGCGGCTGATCCTCGACATCGGCGGATCGCGCGACCAGCGCGCCGCGGAACTGGCGACGCTCGTCGATCGGGCGGTCGCTCGGATCGAGGAGGGCGCGGCATCCGCCTCGCTTCCCCCGATGTCGAGCTACGAGCGCAAGATCGTGCACGACATCGTGGCCGAGCGCGGATTCACCTCGCAGTCCGAGGGCGAGGGTCGCGACCGGCACACGGTGATCACCCGCGGGTGACGTTCCGGATGTTTCACGTGAAACACCGTGGTGATCGACCCCGCCGGTCGTCGGTCCGAGCCGCGCGTGGCTGAGGTCGAGGCGGAACCGGCTGTCGCCGCAAGCCTGTTCGGCGAGCGGATCGAGGTCGCTCGGGACTTCGCTCGCGAACTCGGTGAGCGCGGCGAAGAGCTCGGGCTGATCGGGCCCCTCGAGCCGGCGCGCCTGTGGAGCAGGCACATCCTGAACTGCGTGCTGCTCGCCCCCTTGCTGCGCCCTGGTGTGGTGGGCGATATCGGCAGCGGTGCCGGGCTGCCGGGTCTCGTGCTCGGGATCGCGCGCCCCGATGTCGATTTCGTGCTCGTGGAGCCGATGGAACGACGGGTCGACTGGTTGCGGTCCGAGACCGCTCGGCTGGGTCTCGGCAATGTGCGGGTCGAGCGCGCCCGCGCCGAGGACGCACCGTGGGTCGAGCGCTTGGATCAGGTGACGGCGCGGGCCGTGTCGTCGCTGAGCAAGCTGATCCCGATCACCGCTCCCCTGGCCAAGCCGGGCGGCGAGCTGGTCTTCATGAAGGGCGAGCGCGTCGGCGACGAGCTGGTCGCGGCGGCGAAGCAGATCCGCGCGGCCCGCCTGCGGGGCGTCGAGGTGATCGTGCTGGGTGAGGGAATCGTCCCCGAGGTGACCCGGGTGTTTCGGGCTACAGTGGACTAATTCGACGCCGGGCCACCAACCGACGCGCACCACTTGTTTCACGTGAAACATCCGAGAGGGATCCCGCTCCAGTGAGCACCGAGAAACGATACGACGAGACCCCGCTCGCTCGGGAGATCGCCGACCTCGCGCGCCGCCGCGTCGCCTTGGCGGAAGAGCGGCTGCCGCTGCCCGCCCGCACCCGCATCTTCACGGTGGCGAACCAGAAGGGCGGCGTCGGCAAGACCACGACGACCGTCAACCTGGCGGCGGCCCTTGCGCAGTCCGGTGCCCGCGTACTCGTGATCGACCTGGATCCGCAGGGCAACGCATCGACGGCGCTCGGCGTGGAACATCGTTCCGAGACCCCGAGCGTGTACGACGTGATCATCAACGACGTGCCGATCAGCGAGGTCGTGCAGACCAGCCCGGAGTTCGAGGGCCTCGCGTGCATCCCGGCGACGATCCACCTGGCCGGGGCGGAGATCGAACTGGTCTCGCTCGTGGCCCGGGAACAACGGCTGCGCGGAGCGCTCGACCGCTTCCTCGCCGAGCAGGAGCAGCCCTACCACTACGTCTTCATCGACTGCCCGCCGTCGCTCGGCCTGCTCACCATCAACGCCTTCGTGGCCGCCCGCGAGGTGCTGATTCCGATCCAGTGCGAGTACTACGCGCTCGAGGGGCTCAGCCAGCTGCTCAGCAACATCAAGCTCATCGAGCGGCACCTCAATCCGGATCTGGCGGTGTCGACGATCCTGCTGACGATGTACGACTCGCGCACCAACCTCGCCAATCAGGTGGTCAACGAGGTCCGCCAGCACTTCCCGACCGAGGCACTGCATACCCTGATCCCGCGTTCGGTGCGGATCTCGGAGGCGCCGAGCTACGGGCAGAGCGTGGTCAGCTATGACGCGAACTCGCCCGGGGCGCTCTCGTACCGCGAGGCCGCATCCGAGATCGCCCGACGGGGAGAGAAGTAATGGCAGCCGCACCCAAGCGCACCGGACTCGGCCGGGGGATCGGCGCATTGATCCCGACGGCCGAGGAGGGCGCACGCCCCGTCGACGTCTTCTTCCCGGCCGGACCGGGGACGGACCTGGGCGAGGGGCTGGTGACGGTGCCGGGGGCACGGCTCGCCAACCTCTCCCCCGACGACATCGTTCCCAACCCCCAGCAACCGCGCCTGGAGTTCCGCCCGGAGGAGCTCAACGAACTCGTCGTCTCGGTGCGCGAGTTCGGAGTGCTGCAACCGATCGTCGTGCGGCCGCGGGCCGGTGCCGCCGCGGGAGAGCCGCAGTTCGAGCTCATCATGGGCGAGCGCCGGCTGCGTGCCAGCAAGCTGGCTGGACTCGACACGATCCCCGCCGTCGTCAAGAACACAGCGGACGACGCAATGCTGCGGGATGCCCTGCTCGAGAACCTGCACCGCGCCGAACTGAATCCGCTCGAAGAAGCGTCGGCCTACCAGCAGTTGCTGGCCGACTTCGGGATCACACAGGAGCAGCTCGCCGAACGGATCGGGCGTTCCCGTCCGCAGATCACCAACACCATCCGGCTGCTGCGCCTGCCCGAAGGGGTTCAGCGCCGCGTCGCCGCCGGCGTGCTGACCGCGGGGCACGCTCGCGCGATCCTGTCGGTGGGCGATCCGCAGGCGATGGAACGGCTCGCCGACAAGATCGTCAACGAAGACCTCTCGGTGCGCGCGGCGGAGGCCGCGGCGGGGGTCGTCTCGCCGCCGAAACCGCGGGCCACGAAGCCGACGGCGGGGCGGCGTCAGCACCATCTCGACGACCTCGCCGTGCGCCTCGGCGACCGGCTGAACACCCGGGTCAAGATCACCCTGGGTGCCGCGAAGGGCACGGTGACGATCGAGTTCGCGACCGTCGCCGACCTCAACCGCATCATGGGTGAGCTCGGCGTCGACGGGGAGCTCGGCGCCGCGCGCTAGCCGAACCCGCGCGAGCGCCGCGGTTTCTGCCGAGCGCCGCCCGGAGAATGCACGCGTTCGCGAGAATCGGCGGCGTTCGGGACCGGGCCGTGCCGGGCGTCAGGAGTCGTCGCGGATGGCGGCGTCGGCCAACGCGGAGTACACCCAGCCGAGGTCGTGGCCCGCAGCCTCGAGGGCGAGCGGGAGCAGCGAGGTCTCGGTGAGGCCGGGAAGCACGTTCGCCTCGAGGAACCAGGGGGTGCCGGCTCCGTCGACGATGAGGTCGACGCGCGAGAGGTGGCGCAGTCCCAGAGCGCGATGGGCGACGAGTGCGGCCTGCGCCGCGGCAGCCGCGACCTCGTCCGAGATGCGGGCGGGCGCGTAGAAGCGGGTCTCGCCGGCGTTGTAGCGGGCCTCGAAGCTGTAGACGCCCGACAGGGGTTCGATCTCGACGGCGGGCAGCGCGACGGGTCCGTCGCCGGTGTCGATGATGCCGACCGCGATCTCGGTGCCCGTGATGCGTTGCTCGACGAGGGCGACGTCGCCGTAGGTGTAGGCGTCGACCATGGCGCGGGGGAGGTTGGCGCGATCGTCGACGATCGTGACGCCCTGGGCGGAGCCTCCCTGGGCAGGCTTGACCACGAGCGGCACGGGCAGTTCGTCGGCGATCGCCTCGAACACGGCGTCGGCGCCGAGCTCGCGAAACGCGTCGCGCGGAAGCGTGATCGATCGCGGGGTGGCGACGCCGGCGCCCGCCACGATGATCTTGGCGACGGGCTTGTCCCAGGCCAGATGCGCACCGGCGGAGCGGGACCCGACGAAGGGGATGCCGAGGAACTCGAGCAGTCCGCGCAGGGCTCCGTCCTCGCCGGAGGCCCCGTGCAGTGCGGGCCAGATCACGTCGGGACGGTCGGCGCGGAGGGCGGCCAGCAGGCCGGCATCCGGATCGCGCAGTTCGACGGTCAGACCGTGTTCGAGCAGGCTGTCGGCGACGCGGCGGCCGGAACGCAGCGAGACGTCGCGCTCGTGTGAGATGCCGCCGGCGAGAACCACGACGCGGAGGGGAGACGGTCCCATGCGCTAGCCGACGCTCGGGGGGAGGACGCCTTCGCGCCGGGTCGGCTGCACGGCCAGCGGCGCCGTCTGCGAGAACTCGGTCAGCAGGCTCATCTCTCCGTTGATCACGATGGCCAAGCGGCGGATCCCCTCCCGGATGAAGTCGGGGCTCGGATAGCAGAACGAGAGGCGCATGGCGTTGCGTCCGTTCCCGTCGGCGAAGAAGGCCGTGCCAGGCGTGTAGGCCACGAGCTCCTTCACGGCACGCGGCAGCATCGCCTTGGAGTCCATGTTGTTCGGAAGGGTCAGCCAGATGTAGAAACCGCCATTGGGAACCGTCCAGCTCAGAGTCGGAAGCTGCTCGTTCAGGGCGCCGAGCATGGCATCCCGCCGCTCGCGGTAGACGTCCCGGAAGGTGTTGATCTGGCCCTTCCAGTCGGCGGTCGACAGATACTCCGAGATGACGGTCTGCGCGAACGAGCTCGGCGACAGCACGGCCGCTTCGTTCGCCAAGATGAGTTTTTCTCTAATGGCGTGCGGCGCGACGGCCCATCCGACGCGCAAGCCGGGCGCGAGTGTCTTCGAGAAGGTGCCGAGGTAGATCACGCCGTCCTCGTCGACCGACCGCATCGCCTGCGGCGGTGCCTGATCGAAGTAGAGCAGTCCGTACGGGTTGTCCTCGACCACGAGGATGTCGTTCTCGCGCGCGATCTCGAGCACCTCCATGCGGCGCTCCCAGCTGAGGGTGACGCCCATCGGATTCTGGAACGACGGGATCGTGTAGAGGAACTTGATCGTGCGCCCCTGCTCGCGCAACCGGGCGATGGTGTCGCGCAGCGACTGGGGGACGAGGCCCAGTTCGTCCATCTCGACGTGGGCGACGTCGGCCTGGAACGAGCGGAACACCACGAGCGCCGTGACGTAGCTCGGCCCCTCGGCGATCACGACGTCGCCGGGGTCGAGGAACAGCTTCGACACCAGCTCGAGCGCGTGCTGCGACCCGGTCGTGACGACGACGTCGTCGACGCCGGCGTGAATGCCCTCGAGAGCCATCACCTCGAGGATCTGCTCGCGCAGACGCGGGGAGCCTTGGCCCGATCCGTACTGCAGCGCGACGGCGCCGTGGTCGCGCACCGTGCGCTCGACCGCGGTCAGCACCAACTCCTGCGGAAGGGCGGAGACGAACGGCATGCCGCCGGCGAGCGAGACCACCTCGGGCCTGCTGGCGACGGCGAAGAGAGCTCGAACCTCGGACGCGCTGAGTCCCGCGGTGCGCTCGGCGTAATGCGAGTACCACGGGTCGAGATTGTTGCCCTGTGCCTTGTCCATGCCGGTCCGTTTCGTCGGAATGCAGTCAAGGGTATCCGCAGAAAACCGAAGGCCCCCTCCCCGGCGGGGGGAGAGGGCCAGCAATCTCGGATTGGATCAGGCCAGGAACTCGGCCAGGTCGGCCTCGAGGGCCGGCTTCGGCTTCGCGCCGATCACGGTCTTGACGACCTCGCCGCCGCGGTACACCTTCATCGCGGGGATCGAGGTGATGCCGTACTTCATCGCCGTCTCGGGGTTGTCGTCGACGTTGAGCTTCACGATCGAGAGCTTGTCGGAGTGCTCGGCCGCGATCTGGTCGAGGATGGGCCCCACCGCACGACAGGGACCGCACCATTCAGCCCAGAAGTCGACCATGATCGTCTTCTCGGAATTGAGCACCTCGCTCTGGAACGTGGCGTCGGTCACATCCTTCGCAGTGGACATCTAGTTCCTTCTTTCATCGAACCCGGGTGGTGGGGAATCTGTGAGGGGCAACCGCGGTCGCGGCTGGGTCATTCCCGGGATGCCGGGTGGCATCCTCAGGCGACGACGGCCGCGGCCGTCTCGGACTCCTGGGCGAGTGCCAGCAGTTCGTGCGGCAGCTCGGCGAGGTACCTCTCGGCGTCGAGAGCCGCCACGGTGCCGGAGCCGGCCGCCGTGATGGCCTGCTTGTACGTCGGGTCGACCACGTCACCCGCGGCGAACACCCCGCGGATGCTGGTACGCGAGCTGCGGCCGTCGACCGCGATGGTGCCCTCGGGCGCCAGGTCGAGCTGCCCGTGCACCAGATGAGTGCGCGGGTCGGAGCCGATCGCCACGAACATGCCGCTGACGTCGAGCGTCGTCTCGGCACCCGTCTCGGTGTCGAGCAGGCCGATTCCGGCCACCTTCTCGTCGCCGTAGACGTGCGCGACCTCTTTGTTCCAGAGGATCTCGATCTTCGGATCGGCGAACGCGCGATCCTGCATGACGGCCGAGGCGCGCAGGTGGTCTCGACGGTGCACGAGGTAGACGGTGTCGGCGAACCGGGTGAGGAAGGTCGCCTCTTCGAGCGCGGAGTCGCCGCCGCCGATCACGGCGACCTTCTTCTTCTTGAAGAAGGCCCCGTCGCAGGTGGCGCACCACGAGACGCCGTAGCCCGAGAGCCGAGTCTCGTCGTCGAGACCGAGCTTGCGATAGGCGGACCCGGTGGCGTAGATGATCGAGAGCGCCTCGTGCACCTCGCCATTGCCCAGATGCACTCGCTTGACGTCACCGTCGAGTTCGAGCTTCACGACGTCGTCGTAGACCAGCTCGGCACCGAAGCGCTCGGCCTGTCGCTGCATCTTGTCCATGAGATCGGGGCCCATGATCCCCTCGGGGAAGCCGGGGAAGTTGTCGACCTCCGTGGTCTTCATCAACTCGCCGCCGAACTCGACCGAACTCGCGATGACGAGGGGACGCAGGTTCGCGCGCGCGGCGTAGATGGCGGCCGTGTACCCCGCCGGGCCGGACCCTACGATGATCACTTGACGCATGTCGTCAGCACTCCTTCATATGGCTCGACAGGCAGTACAACACAGTGTAGGTGGCGCTCATTCCCGGTCAGGAGCGGCGCCGGAGCATCCGTAGGGCGGGCGTGACGAGCTCGCCCAGTTCGGGGATTCTGGTGAGTCCGAGCACCCCCAGGTACACCACCGCGGTCACGCCGCCGACGATGACGACCGACAGGAACTCCTGTGGTCTGCCCGCCAGCGCGAACCCGCTTGCGCCGAGTCCGATGGGCGCGAGCCCGCCCAGGGCGAACAGCACGGCGAGTCCGGCGGCCAGCGCCGGGACCGCGGCGAGCAGGTAGACGGCGATGCGGCGGAGCACGCGACGGCCGTCGAGTGCGCCGAGGCGACGCCGGAGCAGATACGCCGCAAGCAGGGCCTGCACGGTTCCGGCGATCGTGGTCACGATCGCGATTCCGGCCGCGACGGCGTCGGGCGGCAGCAAGAGAGTCAGCAGGGCACCGGCGACGAAGAGTCCCGACTGCACGAGTTGCACGAAGAACGGGGTGCGGGTGTCGCCGAGCGCGTAGAAAGTGCGCTGCACGAGGAAGAGCGCACTGAACGGCACGAGTCCCACGAGGAAGGCGAGCAGAACGACACCGATCGGGAGGACCTCGCGCCCATTTCGAGCGAAGAACGCCGCGAAGGGCAGCGCCGCGGCGACCAGGGCGACCGCGGATCCCGTCACCAGCAGCAGAATCGTGCGCAGCGAGGACGAGAGGTCGGACCGCACCGCGCCGAGGTCGCCGTCGCGGGCGTGGCCGCTCATCCGGGTGAAATACGGGGTCGCGATCGAGACGGCGATGATCGAGTGCGGCAACATGAAGACCAGCCAGGCGGTGCGCAGCACCGCAACCGAGGCGTCGGCGGCTCCCGCGTTCAGAGCCACGTTGCCCTGCACGACGCCGGCCATCTGCGTGATGAGGATCATGCCGAACGTCCATCCGGCGGCGCGCCCCGTGGCGCCCAGGCCGACGCCGCGCCAATGGAAATCAGGATGGAAGCCGAGCCCGGTGCGCCGCCAGAACACCAGCAGGATGAGGGCCTGCGCCGCCACCCCGAGGGTCGCCGACCCGGCGAGCAGCGAGATCCGGGCCGCGTCCCAGCTCGCGGGGTCGTCGGTGGCGGAGTTGACCCCGAACAGCACGGTGAAGACGACGAGTCCGGCGATCGCGACCACGTTGTTCAGCACCGGCGCCCAGGTGAAGGGGCCGAAGACGCCCCGGGCGTTCAGCACCTCGCCGAGCAGGCTGTACAGCGCGTAGAAGAAGACCTGCGGAAGACACCAATAGGCGAACGCCACCGCGAGCGCGATGCCCTGCGGGCTGAGGGCGCCGCCGCTCGAGAAGGTGTACAGCTGCACGAGCAGCGGCGCGCACAACGTCGCGAGCAGGGCGATCACGAGGAACGCGACGACCCCGAGGGTCACGAGCCGGTTGACGAAGCGCTGACCACCGTCGTCGTCATGGGCGGCGCGCACGATCTGGGGAACCAGCACGGCACTGAGCAATCCGCCCGCGATGATCGCGTAGATGTTGTTCGGCAGCTGGTTGGCGATCGCGAAGGCGTTGGCGCCCTGACCGGTCTGGCCGATCGTCCAGGCGAGCACGGCGGCGCTGATGAAGCCGAGCGCGCGCGAGACGAGGGTGCCCGAGGCGAGAGCGGCGCTGGCACGGCCCAGGCCACCGCGAAGCGCGCCGGAAGCTCGGCCCTTCGCCACGGGACGAGCGGCCGGCGGGCCGAGCGGGTCAGTCACGGTCGGCCTCGGCCTCGGCGGAGCGCTCGACCGGGGCGTCAGCGCGCCGCGCCGCGCGCCGCTTGACGACGTTGCGCGCGATCCCCCCTCCGAAGATCAGGACCAGCAGGACGATGATGACGGTCGTTCCGACGCTCTCCCACCCGGGCTGCAGGTCGACCCGGACGGAGTCGGGGGTGCCGATGGGAACGCCCGAGGCCGAGGTGATCGTGACGGAGGTCGTCACGGTGCCGTTGGTGAGAGCCTGCACGGGGATCGCCGCCTTGTTGGACGACCCCGGCTCGATCTTGAGGGCGACGTTCTGCTTCTGCACCTGCAAGACGGAGCTCGGCGAACTGACGTTCACCAGCACGGTGACCGGCACCGACAGCGCGTTGCTCACCGTCACGGGGATGTTGGTGCTGCCGGCCCCGACGAAGAGGTCGCTTCCGCCCACGATCTGCACCGACGAGCGCAGCTTCACGGATGCGGTGAGGTAGTCGTTCGCCTGGGTCGCCCAGTCGTCGGTTCCCCGCAGCCACGACACGGCCAGCAGCGACAACAGCTGCAGTCGGCGGGGCTCCGTGATCGCGGTGGGGGTGTCGGCGACGGTGGCGAAACTGTCCTCCTGGGCGGTGGCGGCGAGGATCGAGCGCAGCGAAGCCGTGCGAGCCGCATCGCCGGGCTCGTCGGTGAGCCGGGCATCCGGATGGGCGCCCGCCAACACCGCGCTCAGGCCGACGGTGCGCACCGAGGCCTGCCCGCCGAGATCGGCGAACAGGCCGCTCAGATTGAGGGAGCCGAGCGGCCAGTGGCGGTCGAGGGTCGCGACGATCGTGCGTCCGGGGGAGACCGCCTCCATGCCGCCCAGGGCCGAGTTCAGACGGCCGAGGGCATCCTGGAGTGTCGCCGGATCGCTCGAGGACACGGCTTCGCGCACGAGCGAGGTGACGCCCGCATCCGCGACGACGCCTTGCACGCTGCCGAGGTCGACGAGCCCGGAATCCGTGGCCGAGAGGTTGGTCGAAGTGAGCACCACCTGCTTGTAGCCCGCCGCACCGAGATCGGACAGGTCGCCGGAGACCAGGGTGTCGTCGGCGGGCCAGGCGATGTGCTGGAGCGTGTACGCCCAGTCGAGCACCTCGTCCGTGCTGGTCGGAAGCGCCGGCTTGGCCGACCCGTTGCCCGCCGTGGGCGACGGGCTGGGGCTCGGGGTTCCGGTCGCGGCCGCGGTCGGCGTGGGGCTCGCGGTCGCGGCCGGCCCGAAGTGGCTCGGGTCGATGACGGTGTCGAAGCCGATCGGATCCCGCAGATTCAGGGCGTCGACGCGGGCCAGGCTGGCGAGGTCGGCGTCGGAGTAGGCGAGGGCGAAGACCTCGTTGTTCAGACCCTGGAGCCGCGCGAGCCAGTCGAGCGCCGACGCGGGGGCGTCGGTGCCCAGCACCCGGATCGAGGCGATGATCATCGGATCGACGCCGATGACCGCGGGCGTGCCGATCACGGCGTCCAGCTGCCGGGTCAGCATCCCGAGCGGAGCGGTGTACGTCGCGAGGGTCGTGGCGTCGATGAGCCCCGTCGCTGTCGGGCGGACGGTGAGCGGAACGAGCAGCGTGAAGGACACGGGAGTCCCCGCCGCCGCGACCGCGGTGCGCGCGACGGGCGAAGTCGAGGCCCCGCTCGCGGCGAGGGCCGGACCGGCCACGATCCCCAGCGCGAGCAGGAGGGCCGCGCCCCCTCGAAGCGAGAGCCTCGGCAGGGTCACCGGCACGGCGGGATGCCCGTGTTCCGCTCGGCCGACATGCCCCCGAGTTTAGACCGCCGGATCTGTGGCTCCGGTGTGGTGTCGCCGCTCCGCGCGGACTGCCGGAGCGCCTGTGTCATCCTGGGTGCCATGGAGAGCGTGGCGGACGCCGTCGATCGGCTGAACCGGTTGGCCGCGATCCCCGAACTCGTCCAGCTCGCCGCGGCCTTCGCCGCGGCCGGCCACGAACTGGCCCTCGTCGGGGGTCCGGTGCGCGACGCGTTCCTCGGCCGGCCCGTCTCCGACCTCGACCTGACGACCGACGCCCGCCCCGAGCAGATCCTGGCCATCGTCGAGCCGTCGGCCGATGCGGTCTGGGAGATCGGTCGTGACTTCGGCACCATCGGCACCCGTTTCGGCGGCCACACCCTCGAGATCACGACCTACCGCAGCGACGCCTACGACGGTTCCTCGCGCAAGCCGGAGGTCATGTTCGGCGACAGCCTCGACGACGATCTGGTCCGTCGCGACTTCACGATCAACGCCATGGCGCTCCGGCTGCCCGACGGCGAGCACCCCGAGCCGCGACTGATCGATCCGACCGGCGGGGTGGACGACCTGCTCGCCCGTACCCTGCGCACGCCGAGCGCGCCGGAGGTGTCGTTCGGCGACGATCCGCTCCGGATGCTGCGCGCCGCCCGCTTCAGCGCCCAGCTCGGCTTCGCGCTCCGGTCCGACGCGCTCGCCGCGGCCCAGGGAATGGCGGATCGCCTTGCGATCGTCTCGGCCGAGCGGATCGGGGCCGAACTGGCCAAGCTCATGCTGGCCGCCGACCCGGTCGCCGGCATCCGACTGCTGGTCGACAGCGGGGTCGCCCAGGTCGTGCTGCCCGAGATCCCGGCCCTGCGCCTCGAGATCGACGAGCACGCGCGGCACAAGGACGTCTACGAGCACAGCCTGATCGCCCTCGACCGGGCCATCGAGCTCGAGAAGTCGCGCGGTCATGAGCCCGATCTCGTGCTCCGGCTCGCGGTACTGCTGCACGACATCGGCAAACCGGCGACCCGGGTCATCGAGCCGGGCGGGGCCGTCAGCTTCCACCACCACGACGTGCTGGGGGCCAAGCTCGCCGCCAAGCGGCTGCGCGCCCTGCGCTTCGACAACGACACCGTGAAGGCCGTCGCCGAACTGATCCGGCTGCACCTGCGGTTCTTCGGGTACGCGGACGGCGCCTGGACCGACTCCGCCGTCCGCCGCTATGTGCGCGATGCCGGCCCCCTGCTCGAGCAGCTGCACATCCTGTCGCGGGCCGACGTCACCACTCGCAACCGGCGCAAGGCCGACCAGCTGGCCTTCGCCTACGACGACCTCGAAGAACGGATCGCGACCCTCACCGAGGAGGAGGAGCTCGCGGCGATCCGCCCCGACCTCGACGGCGAGCAGATCATGCGGATCCTCGGGATCGGGCCGGGCCGCGACGTCGGCGAGGCGTATCGGTTCCTGCTCGAGGAGCGCCTCGAGCAGGGACCGCTCGGCGCCGAGGAGGCCGAGGCGAGACTGCGCAGCTGGTGGAGCACGCGCGGCTGACCTATACTCGACAGGTTGCCCTCCCGATTCGCATCGGGCAGGCCGTGTCAATACCCTCCTGCTGCAGATCGTCTGCAGCCGTTCTAGACCAGAGGAGGTGGGTTTGTGACGCACCAGTATGAATTGATGGTCATCCTCGATCCAGAGATCGATGAGCGTACCGTCGCCCCCAGCCTGGACAAGTTCCTCAACGTCATCCGCAACGATGGCGGCACGATCGACAACGTCGACATCTGGGGACGTCGTCGGCTGGCCTACGAGATCCAGAAGAAGACCGAGGGCATCTACGCCGTCGTCAACTTCACCGCGACCTCGGATGCCACCGTCGAGCTCGATCGCCAGCTGAAGCTCAGCGAGGCCGTGCTGCGCACCAAGGTGCTCCGCGCCGAAGAGGCTGCGGCTCGGGCGATCTCGGTTCGCGCCGACGACGAGAAGCGCGCCGCCCGCAAGGCCGCCGCCGCTGCCAAGGCCCCCGCGAAGACCCCGGTCGCCGCCAAGGTCGAGGCCGTTGCCGAAGCGCCCAAGGCTCCGAAGGCCGAGGCCCCCAAGGCGGAGGCCCCCAAGGCCGAGGCGGCTGTCGTCGCCGAGACCGCGGCTACCGAGGGCGAGTAGCCCATGGCCGGCGAGACGATCATCACGGTGGTGGGCAACCTCACCGCGGATCCCGAGCTGCGCTACACGCAGGGCGGACTGGCCGTCGCGAACTTCACGATCGCGTCGACCCCTCGCACCTTCGACCGTGCTGCGAACGACTGGAAGGACGGCGAGGCGCTCTTCCTCCGCGCCTCCTGCTGGCGCGAGTTCGCCGAGCACGTCGCCGGCTCGCTGACGAAGGGGAGCCGGGTCGTCGCGACCGGGCGCCTCAAGCAGCGCAGCTACGAGACGAAGGAAGGCGAGAAGCGCACCAGCATCGAGCTCGAGATCGACGAGATCGGTCCGAGCCTGCGCTACGCGACCGCTCAGGTCACCCGGGCAGCCGGCGGTTCCTCCTCCTCGGGCGGCGCACGCCCGCAGAGCGCCGTCGCCGACGAGCCGTGGGCGGCCAGCGCGCCGGCCGCGGGCGGCGACGACGTCTGGAACACCCCGGGCAACTACAACGACGAGACCCCGTTCTGATCGGATGCCTCCCGGCTTCGGCCCGGCATCCTCAGAGCGTCTGACTTTCAAAGGAACAGATCATGGCAGGTAAGAGCAGCAGCGGCGGCGGAGACCGTCGCAAGCGCACGAACGTGAAGGGCGGCAAGAACGCCGCCCCCGCGAAGTCGGTGCGCGTCGGCATCATCGATTACAAGGATGTCGCCACGCTTCGCAAGTTCATCTCGGAGCGGGGAAAGATCCGCGCCCGTCGCATCACCGGAGTCTCGGTGCAGGAGCAGCGGCTCATCGCCCGCGCCGTCAAGAACGCGCGCGAGATGGCCCTCCTCCCCTACGCGGGTTCGGGACGGTAGACGACATGTCCAAGCTCATCCTCACCTCCGAGGTCACCGGCCTCGGCTCCGCGGGTGACGTCGTCGACGTCAAGAACGGCTACGCCCGCAACTTCCTCATCCCGCAGGGCTTCGCCGTGCAGTGGAGCAAGGGCGGCGAGAAGCAGATCGAGCAGATCAAGTCCGCTCGTGCGGCTCGCGAGCTCGCCACGCTCGAAGAGGCCCAGGCGCTCAAGGCGAAGCTCGAGTCGTCGACCGTCAAGCTGACCGTCAAGGCCGGTCGCGAGGGTCGCCTGTTCGGTTCGGTCAAGCCCGGCGACATCGCGGATGCCGTCGAGAAGGCCGGGATCGGCACGATCGACAAGCACAACATCGAGCTGTCCGCGCCCATCAAGGGCACCGGTCGCCACGAGGCGACGGTGCGTCTGCGCACCGACGTCGTGGCCGCGATCACCCTCGAGGTCGTCGCCGCCAAGTAGGCGTCTCCTCCCCTGTAGCGGCGTCCCGAAACCGGGGCGCCGCTACTCGTGCGTGCCCAGGATGTCAAGGCCGCGACGGCGATTCGTCCACAGGTGAGTCGGGAATCCCTCAACGTTCAAGTGCCACTCTAAACATGTTTCTACACACAGAGTGTTTACAAGAAAATGCCTGGTCGGGGGCTGGATAATCTCTCAAACTGGCGAGTTTCGCACACAACTATCCACACCTTCTTCACACTGATCCCGGCGTTTCGCCCGCGTTGCCAACAGGTTTGTCCACAGGGTCGGCTGGCGCTCCGGCCGCGTCGTCCCTAACCTGGCGCAGCGTCCCCGGCATCTGCCGGAGTCCACGCAGCGACGAACCGGGGTGTCGTCGGTCGCTGCCATTCTCGACGCGTAGCCTGAGCCGCAGGAGGTCTCCCCGTGTCCATCGCCCATCTGGGTCTCGCCGGTGATCAGCGAGCCGCCGGCGATGGCTGGCAGGGCGAGCGCACCCCACCGCACGATCTGCTGGCGGAGCAGAGCGCGATCGGCGGCATGCTCCTGAGCAAGGACGCCGTGGCGGATGTCGTCGAGACGGTCCGCGGGGTCGACTTCTACATCCCGAAGCACGAGGTCGTCTTCGAGGCGGTGCTCAACCTCTACTCGCACGGGGAGCCGACCGACGTCATCGCGGTCACCGACGAGCTGACCAAGAGCGGTCAGCTCCAGCGCGCCGGGGGCGCGGAGTATCTGCACACGCTGACCGGGCTCGTACCCACCGCCGCCAACGCGGGCTACTACGCGTCGATCGTCGCCGAGAAGGCGGTGCTGCGGCGCCTGGTCGAGGCCGGCACCCGCATCGTGCAGATGGGGTACGCGAGCGAGGGCGAGGTCGTCGACCTCGTCAACAACGCGCAGGCCGAGATCTACGGGGTCACCGGCGGGGTCGAGGCCGAAGACTACGTCCCGCTCGTCGAGGCGATCGACACGGCCGTCGACGAGATCGAGAAGGCCCGGGGTCGCGAAGGCGAGATGGCCGGGGTTCCGACCGGCTTCGCCGAGCTCGACGAGCTCACCAACGGACTCCACGGCGGCCAGCTGATCATCGTCGCGGCGCGACCCGGCCTGGGCAAGTCGACCCTCGCCCTCGACTTCGCGCGGGCGGCCACGATCAAGCACGCCATGCCCACGATCTTCTTCTCGCTCGAAATGGGGCGAAGCGAGATCGCCATGCGTCTGCTCGCGGCGGAGGCATCCATCCCCATGCACACCCTCCGCAAGGGGGCCATGGACCAGCGCGACTGGGACAAGCTCGCACAGGTGCGGGGCCAGATCGCCGACGCGCCGCTCTACATCGACGACAGCCCCAACATGACGTTGGTCGAGATTCGCGCGAAGTGCCGCAGGCTCAGCCAGCGGGTCGGGCTCAAGATGGTCGTCATCGACTACCTGCAGCTGATGACCTCGGGCAAGAAGGTCGAATCCCGCCAGCAGGAGGTCAGCGAGTTCTCGCGTGCGCTCAAGCTGCTCGCGAAGGAGCTGCGCGTTCCGGTCATCGCCCTCTCGCAGCTCAACCGCGGGCCGGAGCAGCGCTCCGACAAGAAGCCCGCCCTGTCGGACCTGCGCGAATCGGGCTCGCTCGAGCAGGACGCCGACATCGTGATCCTGCTGCACCGCGAAGACGCCTACGAGCGCGAGAGCCCGCGCGCCGGCGAGGCCGACCTGATCGTGGCCAAGCACCGCAACGGCCGGCAGGACACCATCGGCGTCTCGTTCAGCGGCATGTACTCGCGGTTCAGCGACATGCCTCGCATCTAGCGCGCCGACGCGCACCGACACGAGGAGGCGCGTCCACGGGGCGGTCCGCCTCCGGCACGAGCCGTACCCAGCCGGCGCCCGTAGACTCGGCACGGTCATCCCTTCAGAAAGTGAGTTCGCCGTGTCAGCTGGTCGGGGCACGCCCGCGGCGCCCGCCGTCGTCGCCGGGGGCGGACTCGCGGCATGGGTGGTGCCGGCCCTGCGGGCCGCCGCGGCTCTCGTCGTGGGGCTCGCGATCACCTTCACCGCGGCGCATTCCGCGGCCTTCGGTCTGATCGCCTTCGGGCTCTACGCCGTGGTGGCCGGGGCTGTGCTGCTCGCGGGCTCGGTGGGCGGGCGCAGCGAGCGCCGCAGCCGTAGTCCCCTGCTCGCGCAGGGCATCGTCACGGTGCTCGCCGGGGTCGCCGCTCTCGCGGTGCCGACGGGGGGCGCCTACTTCTTCGTCTGGGTGGTGAGCGCGTGGGCGATCATCACCGGCGCCCTCGAACTGGTCGGCGGCATCCGGGCCAGGGGCCGGCTCGCGTCGGCCCGGGACGCGATGATCCTCGGCGTGCTGACGCTTGCGCTCGGCATCGCCTTCCTCGTCGTGCCCCCGGACTACCGCCAGAGCCTCGGGGGGATCGAGAAGGTCACCGGCACCCTGACCGCCTCGGTCGTGCTGGTCGGGATCTTCGGCGCCTGGGCGATCGTCACGGGCGTTCTGCTCGGGATCGGGGCGGTGTCGGCGCGGGGACCGCGCAACTCGAATCAGGAGGAGACCGCGTGAACGACAAGCAGGCCACGCCGAATCGACGCGACCGCACCCGCCCGGTGGAGCTGATCGTGCTCGCGGCCGTCTTCGGGGTCTTCTCGGGACTCGTGGTCGGCCTCGCCACCCGGGAGTGGATTCTCGCCGCGATCTTCTTCGGCGTCGTCTTCATCGTCAGCCTCGTGGTGCTCGCGATGCTCGTCCTCGCGGCATCGCCGGCTCCGCCGGAGGACGAACAGCACGATCCGGATGCCGGACCAGAGGCCCGGCGCGGGCATTAGCCGCGACATCCTGGTTCGCCAGGACGGCGATGGACCGTCGCGCTGCTCGCCCTAGGCGGGCACGGCGCTACTCCGGCAGCAGATCGACCAGTTCGGCCGCGAGACCGGTGTAGCCGCCCGGCGTGAGGGCGAGCAGCCGGGTCTTGGCCGCCTCGCCGATGTCGAGCCCGTGTACGAAGGCCCGCAGCTCCTCGGCGCCGACCCGGTGCCCCCGGGTCAGCTCCTTGAGCAACGCGTAGGGGTCGGCGATCGAACTGCGACCCGCGGTCACCTCGGCCCGGATCACGGTCTGGATCGCCTCGCCGAGCACCTCCCAGTTGGCGTCGAGATCGGCCGCGAGTGCGGCAGGGGCGATCGCGATCTCGTCGAGTCCGCGCGCCAGGTTGTCGAGGGCGAGCAGCGAGTGTCCGAGCGCGACGCCGATGTTGCGCTGCGTCGTCGAGTCGGTCAGGTCGCGCTGCAGCCGGCTGGTCACGAGGGTCGCGGCGAGCGAGTCGAGCAGGGCGGACGACAGTTCGAGGTTGGCCTCGGCGTTCTCGAACCGGATCGGGTTGATCTTGTGCGGCATCGTCGAGGAGCCGGTGGCGCCCTCCTGCGGGATCTGGCTGATGTAGCCCATCGAGATGTAGGTCCAGATGTCGGTGCAGAGGTTGTGCAGGATGCGATTGAGGTGGCTGATCGCCGAGAAGAGCTCCGCCTGCCAGTCGTGCGACTCGATCTGGGTCGTGAGCGGATTCCAGTCGAGGCCGAGCGAGGTGACGAACTCGCGCGAGATGGCGGGCCAGTCGGCGGCGGGATCGGCCGCGACGTGTGCGGCGAAGGTGCCGGTGGCACCGCTGAACTTGCCCAGCACGGCGACGCCCTCGATCCGGGCGACGACGCGCTCGAGCCGGGCGACGAAGACCGCGAACTCCTTGCCGACGGTCGTGGGCGTGGCGGGCTGCCCGTGCGTGTGGGCGAGCATCGGGGTGGTCCGCTGCTCGACCGCGAAGCGCCGCAGGGCGCCGAGCACGTCGCGCAGCCGAGGCAGCCACACCTCATGCACGGCGGCGCGCACCGTCACCGCGTAGGCCAGGTTGTTGATGTCTTCGCTCGTGCAGGCGAAATGGGTGAGCTCGGCGATCTCGTTCAGTCCGAGCGCGGCGAGCCGTCGGCGCACCAGGTACTCGACCGCCTTCACGTCGTGGCGGGTCGTCGCCTCGAGCGCCGCGAGCTCGTCGATCTCGGGCTGACCGAAGTCGGCCGCGAACTGGCGCAGCGCGCGGGCCTGCTCGGCCTCGAGCGGGGTCGCGCCGAAAAGCCGGTGTTCCGTGAGGGCGATGAGCCACTCGACCTCGATGTGCACGCGGGCACGATTGAGGCCGGCCTCGGAGAGGTGCTCGCCGAGACCCTGCACGGCGCCGCGATACCGCCCGTCGAGCGGACTGATCGGCTGCGGGGGAAGCGGACTCATGAGACTCCCTGTCGGATTCCGGGTTCGAGCTGGTGGAAGAGCGCGATGCTCGCGCGTTCGATCGTGGCGAGGACGCTGTCGAAGAGGGCCGCATCCGAATAGTACGGATCCGGTACGTCCATCGTGCCCGATCCGTCGGGTTCGAACGTCAACAGCAACTGCACCTTGGCGCGCTCCTGATCGCTCTGCGCCCACTCGCGCAGTGTGCGCTCCTGACCGCGGTCGAAGGCGATGATGAGGTCGAGCTCGCCGAACCACTCCGGGTCGAACTGGCGTGCACGGTGCCGCGTCGCGTCGTAGCCGCGCGCGCCGAGTGCGGCGACGGTGCGCGGATCGGCCGGCTCGCCGACGTGCCAGTCGCCGGTCGCAGCCGAACTGACGCCGACCCGCTGGGCGTAGCCCCCGCGCGCGATGAGCTGGCGGAAGATCGCCTCGGCCATCGGGGAACGGCAGATGTTGCCCGTGCACACGAAGCAGATGCGGAAGAGCGACGGTTCGGCAGCGGCCTGATCGAAGCTCATGCCCCATTGTCCCGCGCCGGCGACTCCTCCACAGTCGGCATTTGCGCTCGGACTTCGCGGATGCCGCGTCCGCCCGCCTGCGCGCCGACCCCGTGCGGCAGCCTGGCAACCCGATCGCGAAGGGAGGGTCGCCGTGCCCACGATGGATCCCGGGGCGCTTCGAGCCGCGCTCGAGCGGCAGCAGGGCGGGCTGGCGCCCGTGGCCCGGCTGCTCGCCGCCGCGGCCGCGCATCCCCCGCGGCTCGATCACGACGACTGGCGGGGTGAAGCCGCGCAGGCGTGCGAGCGGCTCGAGGCCCGATTGCGCTCCCTGCTGTCGGAGGCCGACGAGGCGCTCGACGCCGCGCAGCGCTGCACACGCGCGGCGCTCGCCGAGCTGGGTGTGGAGCGGTGATCGGGTTCGACGGCGGTGCTCATGTCGACGTGTCGCCACCGGGCGTCGACCCGGGCGGTCCGCTGCTCGTGACCCCCGCAGGCACCACGATGGTGGCCACCGACGGAATGCACGCCCACCTGGATCGGCTGACGGCGCTCCAGCACGAGTTGAGGGCGGCCGCCGCGGCACTGAGTCTCGTGCAGAGCGGTACGACCTGGTCGACCGTCCCGACGGCCCCGCCATCCGCTCGCCGCAGCGAGTCGGAACTGACGCGGTCGATCACGCAGGTGCGACAGGCGGGGGGCGTGAGCGAGCGGCTCGTCAACGCGTTGCGATGTGCCATCCAGGCCTACGACGACGCCGAGCGCCGCGCGAGGGATCGAGCCGATCTCGCGGCCGCGATGCTGGGCGCCGAGCTCGGTCCCCTCGTGCGCACGATGCTGCCGGGGATCGCCCTGCTCGCGTTCTCGGCGTACCTGGCCAGCAAGGCACCCGATCCGGGCGGCGGGCGGGCCGCGGCCATCCGCCGCTTCTTCCTCGACCACCCCGGCCTGATCACGGGCCCCGCCTTCGTCGAGAAGGTGCGGCTGTTCGTCTCGGGTCTCGACGAGGCGACGTCGAGCGCGCTCGGCATCCCGGCGCCCGTGGCGCTGTTGCTCGGCGTCGGCGGTGTCACCGGGGTGCGCACGAGCGCGCGCGGACTGCTCGCGGTCGGGCCGCTGCTCGGGACATTCCGAGAGACGCCGGTGACCGTGCAGCGCGTCTCGACGGCGCGGATCGACGCACCGGACGGGAGTGCACCGGTGGGGGCGGCCGGGCGGCTCGACCGCGTGCCCGAGGGCGACCAGGTGCGCATCGAGAAGTACGAGGCACCCGGCCAGCCGAACCGCTTCGTGGTCTACGTCGGCCCGACCGAGACCTTCTCGCCGGCCGCCGGCGACGAGCCGTGGGATCTCACCAGCAACGTGGGCGGAGTCGGCGGCCTCGAGGTCGGGTCGTTCCGGGCCACCGAGCTTGCCATGCACGACGCGGGCGTGACGGCCGACGACCAGGTGCAGTTCGTCGGGTTCTCCCAGGGCGGGCTGGTGGCCACGATGCTGGCGGGGTCCGGTGAGTGGAACGCCGCGGGCATCGAGACCTTCGGGGCGCCCGCCGGCAACATCGAACTGCCGGCGGGGCTCGACGGGATGGCCATCCGCAACAGCGACGACTTCGTTCCGATGCTCGCCGGGCCCCAGCTCGACCACCACGTGCTGCAGGTGGAGCGCCGGGCCTTCGACGAGGGTGCCGCCCTCCCGGCCTCTCAGGCCGCGCCCGCCCATCAGCGCGACGCGTACCGCGCGACCGCGCTGGCCGTCGATGCCGCGACGTCCTCGGCGGTGCGCGAGCAGAACGCGGCGCTCGACTCCTTCACCGCCGACTACCTGCGACAGCCGGGGGCTGCCGTGACCGTCACCACCTACCACGGCGAGCGCGTGGCCGACACGGTGGAGACGCAGCAGACACCCGCCCCCGCCTCGGCGGCCGGGGGTCGCGGGAGGTGAGCGGCGGCGCTAGGACTGCGGTCCGGTGAACGGGCGCAGCACGACCCCGATCAACCAGGCGATGACCCCGAGCAGGAGCGCGCCCAGGATGCCCCAGCCGAAGTTCTCGACCGACAGGCCGAAGCCGATGAGACCGCTGATCCAGGCGACCAGCAGCAGCAGCAGGCCGTTGACCACGAGCGAGATGAGGCCGAGCGTGAGGATGTAGAGCGGCAGGGCGACGATCCGGATGATGCTGCCGATGATCCCGTTGACGATGCCGAAGATCAGGGCGACCAGCAGGTAGGTCAGGATCGTCTCGAGCGTTCCGCGCGGGGCGAACGGCACCACCGTCACGTGCGTGGCGAGGATCAGGGTGGTGAGCCAGAGCGCCACGGCGTTGATGATCAGACGGAGCACGAGTCGTCCCATGGCTCCATTGTGGCAGGAGCCCGCGCCCGCTGAGGAGCCCCGTTTCGAGTCGGGCAGGAGCCGGGGGTCGTGCCGCGGGTCGTGTGGGGCGGCGGCGCACGCGACAGCGGGGGCGGCCGATCGCGCACCTAAGCTGGTCGGCATGGCTGTGATCCTCCGCCCCGAGATCGCCTCGCTCGCTCCCTACCGGCAGGGGCGCCCGGCGGCGGCAGACGCGTTCAAGCTGTCATCGAACGAGAGCCCGTTCCCGCCGCTTCCCGCCGTGCTCGAGGCCATCGCCGCCGCCCAGGTCAATCGCTACCCGGATGGCGCAGCGACGGCTCTGCGGGTCCGGCTCGCCGAGCGCATCGGCGTCACCATCGACGAGGTGCATGTCGGCGCGGGCTCGGTCTCGATCCTGCATCAGCTCGTGCAGGCTGCGGCCGGTGCGGGCGACGAAGTGCTCTACGCCTGGCGGTCGTTCGAGGCCTACCCCGGCATCGTCACGGTGTCGGGAGCCACGAGCGTGACCGTGCCGAACCTGCCGGACGGACGCCACGACCTCGACGCGATGGCGGCGGCGATCACCGAGCGCACCCGTGCCGTGGTCGTCTGCACACCCAACAACCCCACGAGCACGATCGTGACCGGCACCGAGTTCGAGGCCTTCATGACGAAGGTCCCCGAAACGGTGCTCGTGATCCTCGACGAGGCCTACCGCGAGTTCGTCACCGACCCGCACGCCGTCGAGGGCATCCCCCTGTTGGAGGCCTACCCCAACCTCGTCGTGCTGCGCACCTTCTCGAAGGCCTACGGACTCGCAGGGCTCCGCGTCGGCTACGCGGTCGGACCGTCGTACATCCTGGATGCCGCGCGCGCGAGCATGATCGCGCTGTCGGTCACCGAGCCCGCCCAGCGCGCGGCGATCGCCGCCCTGGATGCCGAAGCGCAACTGCTCGAGCAGGTCGAGACGCTGGTCGAGCGCCGAACCGCCGTGCGCGACGGCCTCGCCGCCCAGGGGTGGCGCATCCCGGAGCCGCAGGGCAACTTCGTCTGGCTCGTCACGGGCGAGGCGACGGCCGCCGCCGCCGAGGTATTCGAGGAGCACGGGATCGTCGCCCGGGTGTTCGCTCCGGAGGGCATCCGGATCTCGATCGGCGAAGAGGAATCTGTGGAGAAACTCCTACAGGCGGCCGCAGAGGTTGTGGCGACCCTCCGAGATTCGGTCGGAAGCGCCGGGCTAGGGTAGTCACCATGTCCTACACCGCGGAGACGGTTCAGCTGTTGTCCCCGGAGGGATCACTCGTCGAGAATGATCGGACGTCCCAGTACCTCCCGATCATCGAGAAGCTCAGCGACGAGCAGCTGAAGGACTTCCACCGGCAGATGGTCGTCATCCGGCGCTTCGACGTCGAAGCCGGCAACCTGCAGCGCCAGGGACAGCTCGCGCTCTGGATCCCGAGCATCGGCCAGGAGGGCGCTCAGGTCGGTTCGGGCTACGCGGCACGCCCGCAGGACCACATCTTCCCGGCGTACCGCGAGCACGTCGTGGGTCGCATCCGCGGCCTCGACCCGATGCGGCTGATCGAGATGCTGCGCGGGCTCAGCCACGGCGGCTGGGTGCCGAGCGAGACCGGCAACTTCCACCTCTACTCGATCGTGATCGGCACGCAGACGCTGCACGCCACCGGCTATGCGATGGGAATCGCGCTCGACGGGGCCAGCGGCACCGGCGACCCCGAGACGGATGCCGCGGTGCTCGTCTACTTCGGCGACGGGGCCACCAGCCAGGGCGACGTCAGCGAGGCCTTCGTCTTCGCGGCGAGCTACCAGACCCCGCAGGTGTTCTTCCTGCAGAACAACCACTGGGCGATCTCGGTGCCGGTCGAACGGCAGTCGCGCACACCGCTCTATCTGCGCTCGACGGGGTTCGGCATCCCCTCGGTGCAGGTCGACGGCAACGACGTGCTCGCCAGCTACGCGGTGACCAAGGACAGCCTGGATGCCGCCCGCGGCGGCGCCGGACCGCGCTTCATCGAAGCCCTCACCTACCGCATCGGCGCGCACACCTCGAGCGACGACCCGACCAAGTACCGCGACTCGGCCGAGGTCGAGCGGTGGAGCCAACGGGATCCGATCTCGCGGTTCGAGACCTTCCTGCGCGCGAAGGGCGCCGGCGACGACTTCTTCCACGAGGTGGCGACCGAGGCCGAAGACCTCGCGGCCGACGTGCGGGCCCGCACCCTCACGCTGCAGGACCCGCCGACCAGCAAGATCTTCGAGCACGTCTACACCGATCCGCACTCGCTCGTCGCCGAGCAGTCGGCCTGGCTGACCGCGTACGAGAGCTCGTTCGAGGAGGCCGCCGAATGAGCGAGCAACTGACCCTCGCCAAGGCGATCAACCTGGGACTGCAGAAGGCGCTCGCCGACGACCCGCGCGTGCTGCTGATGGGCGAGGACATCGGCCGGCTCGGCGGGGTGTTCCGCGTCACCGAGGGGCTGCAGGCCGAGTTCGGCGACAAGCGGGTGCTCGACACCCCCCTGGCCGAGTCGGGGATCGTCGGAACGGCCATCGGCCTGGCGATGCGCGGATACCGACCGGTGTGCGAGATCCAGTTCGACGGCTTCATCTACCCCGGCTTCGACCAGATCACCTCGCAGCTGGCCAAACTCACCAATCGTCACGAGGGCGCGCTGTCGTTCCCGGTGGTCATCCGGGTGCCGTACGGCGGGCACATCGGCGCGGTCGAGCACCACCAGGAGAGCCCCGAGGCCTACTTCGCGCACACCGCGGGCCTGCGCCTGGTCAGCCCGGCGACCCCGCAGGACGGCTACTGGATGATCCAGCAGGCCATCGCGAGCAACGACCCCGTCATGTTCTTCGAGCCCAAGAGCCGCTACTGGCAGAAGGGCGAGGTCGACCGCGAGACGGCGCCGGGTGCCCTCCAGGCGAGCCGCGTCGTGCGGATCGGCACCGAGGTCACCCTGGTCGGTCACGGCGCGATGGTGTCGGTCCTGTTGCAGGCTGCGGAGATCGCCGCAGCCGAGGGGACGAGCGTCGAGGTCATCGACCTGCGCTCGCTGTCGCCCATCGACTACGCGCCGATCCTCGAGTCGGTGCAGAAGACCGGACGGCTCGTCGTCGCGCAGGAGGCGCCGGGCAACACCAGCGTCGGCTCCGAGATCGCGGCGACGGTCGCCGAGCGCGCCTTCTACTCGCTCGAGTCGCCCGTGCTGCGGGTGAGCGGCTTCGACACCCCCTTCCCGCCCGCCAAGCTCGAGGGCGTCTACCTCCCGGATGCCGACCGCGTCCTCGAAGCCGTCGACCGCGCGCTCGCCTACTGAGCCGCGCCCTTCCCCGTCCGCCGAATCACCGAGGAGCCGAACGTGACGCAATCCGAGTTCCCGCTGCCGGATGTCGGCGAGGGTCTGACCGAGGCCGAGATCGTCTCGTGGAAGGTCAAGCCCGGTGACGCGGTCACCGTGAATCAGGTGCTCGTCGAGATCGAGACGGCGAAGTCGCTCGTCGAGCTCCCGTCGCCGTTCGCCGGCACGGTCACGGAGCTGCTCGCCGCCGAGGGCGACACCGTCGAGGTCGGCACCGTGATCATCCGCGTCGACTCGGAGGGCGGCGCCCTCGAGCTGCAGGCGACGGCCGCCGAGACGCCGGGTATCGTCGCGGATATTCCTGCGGCTGCTGCGGCGCCTGCTGCCGCGCCCGCCCCGGCGGACGAGTCGTCGGGGGCCGTGCTCGTCGGTTACGGGTCGAAGGGCGGACACGCCGCCACGCGCCGGCGTCGGCCCGTGGGAGTGGAGGGCGCCGGATCCGAGGGAGCGGCAGCCGGAACCGACGCCGCCCGGGCGGGCACAGCGGGCGTGGCACCGGCTCGTCGGCCGAGCTCGGTACCCGCGGCATCCGCGGCCCCGGTGATCGCGAAGCCGCCGATCCGCAAGCTCGCCAAAGACCTCGATGTCGACCTCATGACGGTGACTGCGACCGGTTTGGCCGGCGAGATCACCCGGGACGACGTCATCCGGCAGGCCTCGCAGGCGAGTGTCTTCCGCAACATCCAGACGCCCGAGTGGCCGGCGGATCGCGAGGAGCGCATCCCGGTCAAGGGCGTGCGCAAGGCGATCGCGACCGCCATGGTGCAGAGCGCCTTCACGGCGCCGCACGTGAGCGTGTTCAGCGACGTCAACGCGACCCGCACGATGGAGTTCGTCAAGCGGCTCAAGAACTCCCCCGACTTCGCCGGAGTGCGGATCAGCCCGCTGCTCGTGATGGCCAAGGCCGTCATCTGGGCGGTGCGGCGCAATCCCACCGTGAACTCGAGCTGGACCGATCAAGAGATCGTCGTGCACCACTACGTGAACCTCGGAATCGCCGCGGCCACCCCGCGCGGGCTCATCGTGCCGAACATCAAGGATGCCCAGAACCTGAGCCTGCTCGAACTCGCCCAGGCGCTCGAGCAGCTGACGCTCACGGCGCGCGACGGCAAGACGCAGCCCGCCGACATGTCCAAGGGCACGGTGACGATCACGAACCTGGGCTCGTACGGGATGGACACCGGCACGCCGATCCTCAATCCGGGCGAGGTCGGCATCGTCGCCCTCGGCGCGATCAAGCTCAAGCCGTGGGTCGTCGACGGCGAGGTGCGGCCGGCGTACGTGACCACGGTCGGCGCGAGCTTCGACCACCGGGTCGTCGACGGCGATGTGGCCAGCCGTTTCACGGCCGACATCGCGAGCGTGCTCGAGGAGCCGGCCCTGCTGCTGGACTGAGTGGTCCGGCCGTCTCGGCCGACTCCGCGCGTGGATCCGGCCCGTGCCCGAAGCCGGATCAGGAAGTCGCGCCCCGCACGCGCCGCGCCACGCGCACACTTTGACAATGATTATCAATAGCGGCTAACGTCGAGTCATGCCCATTTCTCGGATCCGTGTCGCCCCCCGTGTCGCCCCTCGCCGCGCCCCCGCCGCGCTCGCCGCCCTCGTCGTCGCCGTGACCGCGGCGCTCACGCTGACGGGCTGCACCGGCACCTCGCAGGACGCGCCGGCCGGCATCCAGGTCGTGGCCTCGACCAACGTCTACGGGAATCTGGCCTCGACGGTGGGTGGCAAGTACGCCAACGTCACCTCGATCATCGACGACCCCGCGAAAGATCCGCACGAGTACCAGGCCGACGCCCGCACGCAACTGGCCGTGTCGAAGGCGCAGGTGGTCATCGAGAACGGGGGTGGATACGACGACTTCGTCGGCACGATGCTGTCGGCCTCGGGCAACACGAAGGCGAGCCGCATCGACGCGGTCAAGCTCTCGGGCTACGACACCACGGTTGCGGACTTCAACGAGCACGTCTTCTACGACTTTCCGACGGTCGCCAAGGTCGTGGATGCGCTGGTCGCCGCGTTCGAGAAGGCCGACCCGGCGCATTCGGCGGTCTTCGCCGACAACGGGGCGAAGCTGCGCGTCGCCCTCGACGGACTGGAGAACAGCGCTTCGCGGCTCTCGACGGCCACGGCCGGGGTGGGGGTCGCGATCACCGAGCCGGTTCCGGACTACCTGCTCGCCGCGCTCAAGGTCAAGGTCGTGACGCCCAAGGCGTTCAGCCGGGCGATCGAGGACGGCACCGATGCACCGGTCGGCGTGCTGCAGCAGACGCTGGCGACGTTCTCCTCGGGAGAGGCGAAGCTGCTCGTCTACAACGTTCAGACGAGCGGTGCGCAGACGGATGCCGTGCTCGCCGCCGCGAAGAAGGCCGGCGTTCCCGCGGTACCGGTCTCTGAGACGCTCCCCTCCGGCTTCGACTACGTCGAGTGGCAGAAGGGCGTGCTCGCCACCATCGCCCAGGCTCTGGGAGACTGACGCCGATGCCGACCTCAGCTCCCGCCCCGATCCTCTCGCTCCGCGACGCGGAGCTCACCCTCGGTGGGCGGGTGCTGTGGAGCGGCCTCGACCTCGACGTCGCCCCGGGCGAGTTCGTCGCCGTGCTCGGAGCCAACGGCTCGGGCAAGACGAGCCTGCTCAAGGTCGTGCTGGGGCAGCATCCGCTGAGCGCCGGAACCGCGACCTTCCTCGGGGAGCCCGTGCACCACGGCGGGCGTCGGATCGGCTACGTGCCGCAGCAGCGCCTCGCCGACGAGGGGACGCCCCTGCGCGGTCGCGACCTGGTGGGCCTCGGCGTCGACGGACACCGCTGGGGCGTCGCCCTGCCCACCCGCGCGCGGCGCGAGAAGATCGACGCCCTGCTCGCGGCCGTCGGCGCGGAGCACTACGGGAACGCCCCGATCGCGAGCCTCTCCGGCGGCGAGCAGCAGCGCCTCCGGATCGGTCAGGCCCTGGCGGGCGATCCGGCCCTGCTGCTGTGCGACGAGCCGCTGCTCTCGCTCGACCTGCGCGCGCAGGGGGTGGTCAGCCGGCTCATCGACGACAACCGCCGCGCGCGCGGCTTCGGGGTGCTCTTCGTGACGCACGACATCAACCCGGTGCTCGAGGTGGTCGATCGGGTGCTGTACCTGGCCGGTCGCCGGTTCCGGATCGGCACGCCCGACGAGGTGCTGCGCTCCGAGGTGCTCAGCGACTTGTACCAGTCGCCGGTCGACGTGATCCGCGCTCGCGGTCGGGTGGTGATCGTCGGAACGCCCGACCAGTCCCACGTCCACGGGCACGACCACGATCACGGGGCGGATCTGCCGTGATCGCGGGCGTCATCGCCGCGTCCGGGATCGCCGGAGCGGCCGGAACAGCTGGCACGGACTGGTGGTCGCAGCTGTTCGACTTCACCGACTACGGGCAGTTGCTCGCACTGCTGCACAACTCGATCCTCGCCGGCGCCGTGCTCGGCGTCGTGGGCGGGCTGATCGGTGTCTTCGTCATGTCGCGCGATCTCGCCTTCGCCGTGCACGGCATCAGCGAGCTCTCCTTCGCGGGAGCGGCCGCGGGGTTGCTGTTCGGCGTCGGCGTCGTCGAGGGATCCATCGTCGGGTCGATCATCGCGGCCGCCGTGATCGGCGTGCTCGGCTCGCGCGCGCGCGATCGCAACTCGATCACCGCGGTGCTCATGCCCTTCGGGCTCGGTCTCGGCATCCTGTGCCTCGCGCTCTACCCCGGTCGCAGCTCGAACAAGTTCGGCCTGCTCACCGGGCAGATCGTCGCGGTCGACGACCCGCGGCTCAACTCCCTCGCCCTGATCGCCGTCGTCGTCGTCGTCGGACTGCTGATCGTCTGGCGTCCGCTGACCTTCGCGAGCGTGGACGCCGATGTCGCGGCCGCGCGCGGCGTGCCGGTGCGCGCGCTCTCGCTCGTGTTCATGCTGCTGCTCGGCCTGGCCGTCGCGGTGAGCGTGCAGGTGGTGGGCGCGCTGCTCGTGCTGTCGGTGCTGGTCACTCCGGCGGCCTCGGCGCTGCGGGTGTCGTCCTCCCCCGTGCTCGTGCCCGTGCTGAGCACCGCCTTCGCGCTCATGTCGCTCGTGGGCGGCATCCTGCTCGCGCTCGGATCGAGTGTGCCGATCAGCCCCTACGTGACGACCATCTCGTTCCTGATCTACCTGGTCTGCCGGATCGCGTCGGCGCGACGGGCGAAACGCGCGCGCGACCGGCGACGTATCGTGGGCGTGGCGTGAGGAGGTCGTCGTGAAGCGGAACACCTGGCAGCGCGAGGCCGTGCGCGAGGCCCTCGGGACCACCGAGGGGTTCGTGAGCGCCCAGGCTCTGCACGCCCACATGCGCGACGCCGGCTCGTCGGTCGGCTTGGCCACGGTCTACCGCGCCCTCGCCGACCTCGCGACGGAGGGCGACGCGGATGCCCTGCAGCAGGAGGGCGAGAGCCTCTATCGCGCCTGCACCCCCGGCTCGCACCACCACCACCTGATCTGCCGCAGCTGCGGTCGCACGGTCGAGATCTCGGCGGATGCCGTGGAGCAGTGGGCGAAGGACGTCGCCGCCGCGAACGGTTTCACCCGCCCCGAGCACGTCGTCGACGTCTTCGGCTACTGCGCCGATTGCTCGAACGAGCGATAGTCGCGTAGTCTTGTGAAGTTGCGCGCGGATCATTCGTGATCCTGCGCTTCTTGTGCGCCACCGTCGACCCCCGCCTCCGGGTGGGGTACCGCGGTTTCGGCGTGCCGACAAGTGACCTTGGGTGAGGCGTTCGCCTCACGGTAAATCAGAGAAGGAATGAAACCATGGCAGCAGTGTGCCAGGTGACCGGAGCCGTTCCCGGCTTCGGACACAACATCTCGCACTCGCACCGCCGGACGAAGCGCCGCTTCGACCCGAACGTGCAGAAGAAGACCTACTACGTCCCGTCGCTTCGTCGCAGCGTCACCCTGAACGTGTCCGCCAAGGGCATCAAGGTGATCGATGTGCGGGGTATCGAGTCGGTAGTCAAAGACATCCTGGCTCGTGGGGAGAAGATCTGATGGCCAAGAAGGCTCAGGACGTTCGTCCGATCATCAAGCTCCGCTCGACCGCCGGCACCGGGTACACCTACGTGACCCGCAAGAACCGTCGCAACGATCCCGACCGCATCGTGCTCAAGAAGTACGACCCGGTCGTCCGCAAGCACGTCGAATTCCGCGAGGAGCGCTAATGGCCAAGAAGAGCAAGATCGCGCGCAACAACCAGCGCGCCGTGATCGTCGAGCGGTACGCCGCGAAACGACTGGAGCTGAAGAAGGCGCTCGTCGACCCGGCGGGCACCGACGAGTCCCGCGAGGCCGCTCGCGTGGGCCTGCAGAAGCTACCGCGCAACGCCTCGCCGGTGCGCCTGCGCAACCGCGACGCCATCGACGGCCGCCCCCGTGGTGTGCTCACGAAGTTCGGTGTCTCGCGCATCCGCTTCCGTGACATGGCCCACCGAGGCGAGCTGCCCGGCATCACGAAGTCCAGCTGGTAGTCGTCGACTGACGGCTTCGCATGGCGAAGAGGGGCTCCGGAGCGATCCGAAGCCCCTCTTCTCGTCTGCGCGACAGAATCTGCGAGTTTTCCCCGGATCAGGCTCACCGCGCCGTCCTGCCCGGAAATGCCGGTATTTACTGCTAGTTTCAGGGGCGGTTCAGGGGCGCGACGCTTCGGGCCACACATGCCACACGAAAACGCACTAGGTCCGAGGAGGACACTCATGGCTGACAAGTCACTCAACAAGAACGATCTCGTGGCCGCGGTCGCCGCCGACTCGGGCCAGAGCCAGGCCGCCGTCTCCGGGGTCTTCGACGCTCTCTTCGCCGTTCTGGCCAAGTCGGTCGGCGAGGGCACCAAGGTCAGCATCCCGGGCTGGCTCAGCGTCGAGCGCACGCACCGTGCCGCTCGCGAGGGCCGCAACCCCGCCACGGGCGAGACGATCCACATCGCCGCCGGGTACGGCGTGAAGATCTCGGCCGGCAGCAAGCTCAAGGCCGCCGCCAAGTAGTCATCACGTAGTCGGCAGTTCTGACGCTCGGGCGTCAGACCTTCGGGTCTGACGCCCTTCGTCGTCTCGGGGCGGGCCTCCTCCCACCGTTCCCTGGGCCTGACTCGAATACGCTCGTACGGTGCAACGCGTCGCGAAGGTCGCTGCGCCGGCGGTCCTGCTGGTGCTCGCTTTCGCCGCGCTGCTCGCCGCCCTCGCCGTCGGCGGCGGAGCCAACGCCCCGATCGCGATCGACCCGGGTGCCGTGGTGCGCTACGGGGTTCCGATCGCGAAGCTCATCGTCGATCTGGGGATCGCGCTGGCGATCGGCGCGCTCGCGCTCGCGGTGTTCGCGCTGAGCCCCGCCGAGCGGGAGTTCGCCCGCGCCCTCGATGTCGCTGCGGCGGGCGCCGCGGTCTGGACGGTCGCGGCGGCGGCATCCTGTGTCTTCGTCTTCTCGAGTTCGAGCTATGCCGCGCCGAGCCTGTCGAACTCCTACGGGCAGGGCCTGGGGCAGTACCTCACGACGCAGCCCGAGGGACGCGCCTGGCTCTGGACCACCCTGCTCGGCGCCGCCATCACGGTGCTGTGCTTCGCGGTTCGCAATGTGACGGTGCTGGGGCTCGTGACGGTGCTCGCGGTGATCGGGTTGATTCCGCTCTCGCAGCAGGGCCACGCCGGCGACACCGCGAGCCACGATCAGGCGATCACGGCGATCTGGCTGCACGTGCTGTTCGCGGGCTTCTGGCTGGGCGGGCTGCTGACGCTCGTGCTGCTGCGGAACACCCTGAGCCCCGAGCGGATGGCCGCGGTGCTGCCGCGGTACTCGACGATCGCGCTGATCGCCTTCCTGGTCGTCGCGGCCTCGGGCACCGTGAACGCGGCGATCCGCCTCGGCGAGCTGCCCAATCTGCTCACGCCGTACGGCATCCTGGTGCTCGTCAAGGTGACGGCCCTGGGTGCGCTCGGCCTGTTCGGCGCGCTCTACCGGCGACTCATCATCGGCCGGTTGACGCGCGGCGCGACCCGTCGACTGTTCTGGGCGCTGGCGACGGCCGAGTTGGCCTTCATGGGGATCGCGGAGGGCGTGGCCTCGGCGCTCGCGGTCTCGCCGCCGCCCGTGGATGCCGTGTCGGCATCCACGCTGCAGAACACCACGCCGGCCGAATACCTCACCGGCAAGGCGCTGCCGCCGCCGTTGGACGCCGCCAAGTTCATCACCGCCTGGAACCTCGACCTGCTCTGGGCGCTCGTCGTGTTCTTCGCGGTGTTCTTCTACCTCGCGGGCGTCGTGCGACTGCGCCGCCGCGGCGACGTCTGGCCGTGGCACCGCACCGTGCTCTGGGTCTCGGGCATGGTCGTGCTGCTCTGGGTGACGAACGGGTCGATCAACGTCTACGAGCAGTTCCTGTTCAGCGAGCACATGCTCGGGCACATGCTGCTGACGATGGCGATCCCGGTGTTCCTGGTGCTCGGCGCGCCGGTCACGCTCGCGCTGCGCACGATCAGGAAGCGGGATGACGGCAGCCGCGGGGCTCGCGAGTGGATCCTGCTGCTCGTCCATTCGCGTGTCGCGCGCGTGCTGACGCACCCGCTGGTCGCCGCCGGATTGTTCGCCGCGTCGCTCTGGGTGTTCTACTACTCCTCGCTGTTCCGCTGGGCGACGACCGACCATGTCGGCCACGAGTGGATGACCATCCACTTCCTCATCGTGGGTTACCTCTTCGTGCAGACCCTGGTCGGCATCGACCCGGTCGGCAACCAGGCGCCGTACCCGCTGCGGCTCATCCTGCTGCTCGCCACGATGGCCCTGCACGCCTTCTTCGGCCTGGCGATGATCTCGAACACGGGGCTGTTCCTGTCGGACTGGTACGGGGCGATGGGGCGCAACTGGGGTGCCACGCCGCTGCAGGATCAGCAGGCGGCGGGCGGGATCGCCTGGAGCGTGGGCGAGATCCCGACCGTGAGTCTCGCGATCATCGTGGCCGTGCTGTGGAGCCGCAGCGACACGCGCGAGGCCAAGCGTCGCGATCGTGCCGCCGACCGCGACGGCGATGCCGAACTCGAGGCGTACAACGCGATGTTGGCCGGCCGCGATCCCCGGCGCTGAGCCCGCCGCGAGTCCCGCGGGCGGGCGGACACGGGGCCGAGTCCCACGCCACGACGCCAAATGAAGGAGATCTGCGGGTCAGGATGCCGGAACCCGGGCGGCGGAGGGCTTCCGGCGGGCGATCTCCTTCATTTGGCACCCGCGCGTCGAGCAGGCGGCCGGCGGCCGGCGGGGCGGGCGCGGGCGCGCGCGGCGCGTCAGCGCAGGTCGACGGTGATCGAGCCGTCGGCGCCGAAGGCGAGCCGCGCCCTCAGCTGGAACGGCACGTCCTGGTCGAAGGTCGTGACCTTCCCGTCGTAGAGCGAGGTCACCGACACCCTGAGGTGGGCGGTTCCCGCCACGCCGGGCACCACCCAGCTGCCGAATTCCGCGCCCGGCTCGATGCGGGTCGTCGGGTAGCTCACGATCGACCATGCCGGGGCCGACGAGACCCGGTTGTCGATCGCCTGGCCGAACGGGCATCCGGTCGGGAACAGCACCGTCTGCTTCGCGCACGCCGTGAGCTGTGCGCGCAAGCGAGCGTCGACCGCCGCGACGAACCGCGCGTTCGCCTGGATGTCGACCTGAACCGAGAGATTCTGGCCGACCGTGTCGGCGAGCACGAGCCGCGGGGTCGCGGTGAGGTAGCGACTGCCGTGCGCGAAGGTGTACGAGCCCGGCACGAGAACTGCGTAGTCCGAGGGCGCGTTCGACGTCGTCGCCGACACCTCGGCGGCGCCGTTGACCGTGAAGTGCGGGTCGTGCTCGACCGCGAGCGAGACCGTGGCCACCGGGCTCACCGCGAATCCCCACTCCGGAAAGAGGCCGAAGCGCGTGCCGATGCGCTTCACCTGGAAGGTGGTGGTGCCGGAACCGTGCGGCGAGGTCCAATCGAAGGTGATCCAGCGGTCGCCGGCGCGCGATTCGTCACCGGTCTGGTGGATGTCGCTCAGCCCCGCCAGGGCGCCGTCCCGCAGCAGCGCGGTGCTCGCGCCGGCCGCCCGGCCGCCCGCGTCGACCCCGGGCAGCGACAGGGCGTCGGACGCGTCGCCGCGGGCCAGGGCATCCAGGTAGACCTGCACGAACGCGCCGGGCCCGAACAGCGTCGCGTTCAGGGTCGCGACCGTGCCCACCGCGCCCAGCACCGCGATCCCGAATGCCACGACCCAGGGAAGGAGGGTGCGCCGCATGAGGTGAATCCTAGGGACAGTTGCCCGCGTCATCCCGACGGCGCGGTTAGGGTGAATCGTCGGCCGCGCGCGAGCGACGACATCCACCCCTGTCGCTCTGGAGGATCGTGTCGCTGCCCGTGCTGTCGCCCGAGCAGGCGGCCGTGTTCGGCGCGATCGAGAACAGCAGGGCGCACATCTTCGTCACGGGCCGCGCCGGCACCGGCAAGTCGACCCTGCTCGAGCACCTGTCGTGGAACACGTCCAAGAACGTGGTGATCGCCGCCCCCACCGGGGTCGCCGCCCTCAATGTGGGCGGCCAGACCATCCACTCGCTGTTCCGCCTGCCGATCGGCGTCATCGCCGACCACGCGATCGAACAGGGCCCCGAGGTGCGCAAGCTCTTGAACGCGATCGACACCCTGGTCATCGACGAGGTGTCGATGGTCAACGCCGATCTGCTGGATGCCATCGACCGCAGCCTGCGCCAGGCTCGCCAGCGACCGCACGAGGCGTTCGGCGGGGTGCAGCTGGTGCTGTTCGGTGACCCCTTCCAGCTCGCGCCGGTGCCGGGCGACCCCGAGGAGCGCGCGTACTTCGCCGATCGCTACCGCTCGATGTGGTTCTTCGACGCCCGGGTCTGGGACGAGGCCGAGCTGACGATCTACGAGCTGGCGACCATCCACCGGCAGCACGAGCTGGAGTTCAAGAAGCTGCTGACGGCGGTGCGGCACGGAGTGGTCACGGCCGAGATGGCGCAGCGCCTCAACGACGTCGGCGCACGGCCCGCCCCGAGCGAGGGCGCGATCACGCTCGCCACCACGAACGCGACGGTGACCCGCATCAACGCCGCGGCGCTCGCGAAGCTGCCCGGGCGCTCCCTCTCGGCGGTCGCCGAGGTCAGCGGCGAGTTCGGCGGGCGCGCGTACCCGGCCGACGAGAAGCTCGAACTGAAGGTCGGCGCGCAGGTGATGTTCCTGCGCAACGACAGCGGCGGCGACGGCCGCTGGGTGAACGGCACCATCGGCGAGGTCGTCAAGATCGCCGACACGGTGACGGTCGAGATCGACGGCGAACGCCACGAGGTGCGCCCCGCCACCTGGGAGCGGTACCGCTACAGCTACTCCGCGGCGACCAAGACGCTCAACAAGGATGTCGTCGCCGAGTTCACGCAGTTCCCGTTGCGGCTGGCGTGGGCGGTCACCATCCACAAGTCGCAGGGCAAGAGCTACGACCGCGCGATCGTCGACCTCGGGCAGCGCAGCTTCGCTCCCGGGCAGACCTACGTGGCGCTCAGCCGGATCACGGCGCTCGAGGGCCTCTACCTCACGCGGCCACTGCGGCCGAGCGACATCATCGTCGACGAGAACGTGACCCGATTCATGAGCAAGGCGGTCGCGCTGCCCGGGATCGCGGCGGCGCAGTCAGCGACGTCGTGACCCGACGGGGCCAATCGTCTCGAACTGGACACCTTTCCTCGTTTTCCTGTTGCCTTCCGCTGGGCCGCCCCGCTACGGTGGGGGTTCACGCCGACAACGAGAGGAGGCCGATTCCCATGATGAACACACTCATGACGCGCCGTACGCGCGCAGTGAAGGCCTGCCTCGTCGGCGCCGTCGTTCCCACCGCCGCATAGGCGTTCGCCGACCCGCGTCATCCGCTCGACGGTCATCCGTTCGACGCTGACGCCGCCGACGAGGCCATTCCTCGGCCGAGGCTCTCGGCGCTCCGCGCCCCGTCGTCCGCCCTCCCGTCCGACACACGGCACGTGCTTCTGCGCGGTGTCGTCGCGCCGCCTACCCGGCCGTGCGCGCCCCTCACGGACGCTCGCTCGCAACCCGCGCGCGAGCGTCGCCGCGCGGACCCACCGGTCCGTTCGAACAGAAGGACACACCATGAACACCACCACTCTCGAGGCTTCACGGAGCCCCGGGCCGGTCGCCCCTGCTCCGATCGCGAACCATCCCTCGCTGCGGGTCGCGCCGCGCAGCTCCGCTGCCGACCGCCTCGCGCTGCGACTGGGACTGGCTCTCGTGATCTGGGGCCGGCGTCACGTGGCTCGCGTCGACGCCCGCGACCGGGCGATCGCCCGGTTCGACGCCGAACGCGACCGCGCGGCGCGGGAGCGCGCGGCGGAGCGCCTGGCGCGCCTCGCCGTCCCGGTCCGATGAGTGCCGCAGCGGCCCCCAGGAACGACCCGCGATCTTCGGACCGCGGGTCGTTCCGTCTTTCGGCATCGGCATCCGAGGCGCACCTCCGCCGTCAGTCGGCGAGGTGCGACTCGAGGAAGGTGGTCGTGCGAGCGAAGGCGAGGGCGGCCGCACGCGTGTCGGTCGGGGCGGGGATGCTCGCGTTCGCGAAACCGTGCACGGTGCCGGCGTAGCCGTGCTGCGTGACCGGCGTGCCGTTCTCGCGCAGCCGCGAGACGAACGCCTCGGGAGTGCCGGTCTCGGGCCAGTCGTCCGACTCGGCGAACTGCAACAGCACGGGGCAGGGGATGATGCCGTGCTGCGACGACGGGAGGGTCGCGTAGTAGGCGACCGCGGCATCCACCTCTCCGCTCTGGGCGACCTGCAGCGCCAGGCCGCCCCCCAGCGAGAAGCCGACGATGCCGGCTCGCGGCGACCCCGCGGCGCGCGCCGCGTCGAGTTCGGCGACGACAGCGGCTCGAGCGAAGTCGCGGTCCAGCTGGTCCATCAGCGTCTCGGCCTGCGCGGCGTCGACGGTCGCGACCCCGTCGTAGAGGTCCGGGACGATGACGCGGAACCCTCCGCGCTGGGCGAGCGCCTCGGCGTACGGCGCCAGCCAGGGAAGGCGCCCGTACCAGTCGTGCAGCACGACGACGGCGGGGTCGCCCGCGTCGCCATAGACGAGCGGAGCACCGGGAGAGGGGATCGGAATGAGCTCGGCCATCCGGCACTCCGTTCGACATCGACGCGAGTCGCGGTACCCGCCTGCCCAGCGTAGCCACGGCGGCACCCGGCGGGTTAGAGGAGCGACCCCAGCCAGAGGCCGAGCAGACCGAGGAGCACGGTGAGCACGAGCATCCCGAGCCCGTTGACGAGCGCGGGCAGGTACTCGCGGTTCTGGATCAGGCGCATGGTCTCGACGCTGGCGGTGCTGAAGGTCGTGTAGCCGCCCATGACCCCGGTGCCGAGGATGAGCTCCCACTCGGGTGCGAGCACCGCGCCCAGGGTGAGCCCGGTCAGGAAGCCCAGCACGAGGGAACCGGTGACGTTGATCAGGGCGGTGCCGAACGGGAACACCGTGCGCACGCGGGCGCGGACGAGCCCGTCGACCACGAACCGCAGGGCCGCGCCGATGCCCCCCGCCGCGCACACCGCGATGAACAGCAGGGCGGTCATCGGCGCGCCGCCCTGAGGGCGAGGCGTCGTCGGTGCCCCGCCGCGGCGACGGCGATGCCCGCGAAGGCGGCGGCGGCCCCGGCGATCACGCTGAGAAGGGCGTACAGGATGCCGATCGCCGCCTGGCCGCCCGTGATCGCCTGGGCGGTGCCGACGGCGAGCGTGCTGTAGGTGGTGTAGCCGCCCAGGAATCCCGTGCCCACGAACAGCCGCAGCCGTCGGCGATGACCCTCGTCGGGCCCGAGGCGCAACAGCACCTCGAGGGCGATCCCGAGGGCGAAGGCTCCGGTGAGGTTGATGACGAAGATCGCCATCGGGAAGGCACCGATCGCGGGAATGGCGAGCGAGAGCAGCTCGCGCGCGCCCGTGCCGAGGGCACCGCCGAGCGCGACGATCCCGACGTAGGCGGGGCGCAGGTGCACGGGCTGCGGCGCGGCGGCGGGGGTGACGTCGTCGACCTCGACATCGCTGTCGACAGGCAGCGACGCGCGGAGTTCGGCGCTGCTGAGCTCCTCCTCGTCGGGCATGGGCCTCCTGCCTCGGCTCGTCGGATCGGAGTTCGGGAGGACCTCTCAGCCGGTGCCGACGGTTCGGGAGCGACCTCCGGCGAGGTCCATCACCCCACTCACGATATCGGCTGGGTGCCCCGCTTCGCCGCACGCCGACGGGTCGCCGCGACGGCGATGCCGAACACGAGAAGCAGTGCGCCGAGCGCCGCGATCGCCATCGCGATCCAGAACAGGGTGAAGTCCGGCGGAACGGAGTGAGCCGACGTGGGGTCGAAGGCCAGCCCGATCGGATTCGTCGGGTCGCTGATGAGCCGGGTCGCCTCGGAAGCCAGCCGCGAGGCGCGATCGGCGAATGATCGCGCGACCAATCCGCCGACGAACCCGACGACCGTCATCACGGTGCCCGCGCCGACGAGCAGCGCGACGGTGGTTCCGGTGCGACGTCCGCCGGTGCCGGTGCCGGTGGAGCCGTTGCCGCGCAGCCGTGTCCATGCCAGGATCCCCCCGACCAGCAGGACGATCACCCCGAGCGCCGCGACGATGATTCCGATCCAGATGCCCGCGCCATCGGGTGCGCTCGCGCGTGCCTTCGGGAACAGGTAGCCGGTCTGCGACAGCACCGGGAGCAACTGCGGCGCGGAACCGACCGAGGGAGATGTGAGGACGGCCGCCCTCGCGATCAGCCCCGCGACGACTCCCCCGACAGCCATCAGCGCTCCGGTTGAGAACAGGAGTGCGACGACGAATCGGGTCCGGCGAGCCGCGACGGCGTCCAGCTGTTGAGCATCGGTCATGTGGAGAACGTACCGCCGCCGGCTGCCCGGGGGAAGCGCGTGGTCAGTCGGTGATCGGATGTCATGAAATGCGTAGCATCGACATTTACTCAGTGAGGTGATCAACATCGACGAGTTGAGTGCGGTCGCGGACATCGACTTCTTGCTGGCATGCCGGGACGGAGACGTGGACGCGTTTGCGGAGCTTTACGCCCGTCACGCTCCCACCGTCCTGCGTTTCGCCTGGTCGAGGCTCGGAGATCGGTCGTTGGCGGAGGAGGTGCTTCAAGAGACCTTCACGACGGCCTGGGCGAAGCGACGGCGTGCGTCGATCGTGGACTTGTCGCTCCTGCCATGGCTGCTGGCCATCTGTTACAACCACATCCGGAATCAGGTGCGAAGAAGGGAGCGCACTCGCACGGTGCCTCTGGATGAGGTGACTGTCGGCGCCGCACCCTCGTCGTCGGACCTGGCCTGGATCGAGGAGACCCTCGGCGAACTGAGTGAGACCGACCGACGCATCGTGGAGCTGTGTCTGATCGACGGATTCAGCTACCGCGAGGTCGCCGATCGGGTCGACTCGACCCCCGCGGCAGTGGGCAAACGACTGCAACGTGCGCGCCTTCGACTTCGTGCGTCCTTGAACGCCGGCGATTCGGAATGAGGAACCAATGACACGAACTGCTCCCCCCGACGACTCCGAAGTTCAGGCCAGCGTCGAACGTGTGGCAGGCAGGCTGTTTCCCAGCCTTCGGCGACCACAGCAGCATCCGTGGCGGCGGAGGCACCTGGCGCTCATCGGCGGCATCATCATCTTCGCGAGCGGCCTGGGCGTCGGGGCGGCCGCACACGCGGCCAGCTCCCCCGGGACAAGCAATCCGCCCTTCGGCATCGACTGCTATACCGATGCGAAGGCGGCAGACCCAGCCATGCAGGTTCTGATGGACGACGCGACACTTCTGTCGGACCCCGTCAAGTCCTGCCGCGCCCAACAGCGCGTCACCATCGCCAGCAACGTGTCGGAGAAGGCCATCTCGCGCTACCTCACGAGCGGGGAAGCCGAGTGCATCGTCGTCTCTTCACCCGGGATGAGCGACCTCTTCGCATGGAAGGCGACTCAAGACCCTACGACCCATGAGACGGTCCCGTTCTGGGAGCACGAGCCGACCTCCCGCGAAGCAGTTGCTTACCTGGGCGACAGCACCGAACCGGCGGGCTTCCCCCCGAGCTGTCTCCATGTGACCATTCCGATCACGCAGGTGTCGACCGAGGCACTCGGCGCCTGCAAGGTGGATGACCGCCATGCGGCCGTCTACCCGCTCGGTTCGCGGACCTCGGTTCGGGTGTGCAAGGACCACGGCTACTCGGTGTGGCGGCGTTGAGCGGTGTCGCTGCAGGGATCCGGGGAGGAACATCGTGCCGCGGAAGTCGGCCTAGTTCTCGCGATCCTGGGTGCGATCGCGGTCGTCGTCCTGCCCGTGGATTCCTCTTGGCGGGCCGTGTCGAAAGGTCGAGGCGATCTGGCCGACCGCACTCCGCTCGCGCGCCTGATTCTGGGACTGCTCGTTGTCACTCGAAGAGAGCGGATGACGGGAATCGAACCCGCGCTATCAGCTTGGGAAGCTGAAGTTCTGCCATTGAACTACATCCGCGAACGGCGCCTGGAACCAGGACCTCATACATACTAACCACCCCTAGTAGCCTGACTCCCATGCTCCTCAGCGACCGCGACATCCGGGCCGAACTCGACGCCGGACGGATCGGGCTCGACCCGCTCGACCGCGAGATGATCCAGCCGTCCAGCATCGACGTGCGGCTCGACCGCTTCTTCCGGCTGTTCGACAACCACAAGTACCCGTTCATCGATCCGGCCGAAGATCAGCCCGACCTCACCCACCTGATCGAGACCAAGGACGACGAGCCGTTCATCCTGCACCCCGGCGAGTTCGTGCTCGGCTCGACCTTCGAGCTCGTCACGCTGCCCGATGACGTCGCCGCGCGCCTCGAGGGCAAGAGCTCGCTCGGCCGCCTCGGGCTGCTGACGCATTCGACGGCCGGCTTCGTCGACCCCGGCTTCTCGGGGCACGTGACGCTCGAGCTGAGCAACGTCGCGACCCTGCCGATCAAACTGTGGCCTGGGATGAAGATCGGGCAGCTCTGCTTCATCCGCACGAGCTCCCCGGTCGAGAACCCGTACGGTTCGGGCCCCTACGGCAACCGGTACCAGGGTCAGCGCGGCCCGACCGCGTCGCGCTCGTTCCAGAACTTCCACCGCACCGATGTCACGGTGACGGATGCCGGCGCCCCCGGCGCCTGAGCCTCACGCCCCGAAGTCGGTCCACTCGGCGAGCTGCAGCACCAGCCACGGGCTGAACGCGAACGGCGCGGCCTCGACGGCCTCGCGCAGCTCCTGGGGGTGGATCCAGGCCGTCTCGACGACCTCGTCGACCGCAGGGTCCGGGTCGGCGTCGACCGTGGTGCGGTACACCGGGCAGATCTCGTTCTCGACGATTCCGGATGCGTCGACGGCCCGGTAGCGGAACTGCGGCAGCACCGGCTCGAGCACGCCCAGTTCGAGGCCCAGTTCGCGGCGCGCGCGGCGGCGGATCGCGGCATCCAGCTGCTCATCCGGGCCGGGATGACCGCAGAAGGAGTTGGTCCAGACGCCCGGCCAGGTCAACTTGTCGAGAGCCCGGCGGGTGACGAGCACGCGCCCGTCGGTCGAGAACACGTGGCACGAGAAGGCGCGGTGCAGCGGGGTGTGGCCGGTGTGCACCCGGAACTTGTGGGCGGTCCCGATCTCGGCGCCTGCCTCGTCGACCAGCACGACCAGTTCTTCGTCATCGGGGTCGTCGCTGAGGGACGTGATGATGGTCGGTCGAAGCGGCGGCATGGCTGTTCAGCCTAGCCAACAAAGGCCCGGCGGCCCCGGGACCTAAGACCCCGGGACGCGCCCGCAGGCGTGCGCGCTATTTCGAGCTCGGGGCGGGGGCCGTGGCCGCCGCCGGTACGGTCCGTTCGGGCGCCGCGACCGGGATCAGGAGGATCAGCCCGACCAGGATCACCAGGACGATCCCCAGGATCCCGAAGTACTGGTGGCCGAAGATCGTGATGAAGAGGGCGAAGAGGCTCGGCGCGATGAAGGTGGCGGCCCGGCCGGTCGTCGCGTACAGGCCGAACACCTCGCCCTCGCGGCCCGCCGGCACGAGCCGCGACAGGAAGGTGCGGCTGGCCGACTGGGCCGGCCCGACGAACAGGCACAGGGCGAGCCCCGCGGTCCAGAACACCGCCTGTCCGCCGGCGTGCAGGACGAAGACCGCGAGCCCGCTGATGACGAGCCCGATGAGTGCGGTGACGATGACCGGCTTCGGCCCGATCCGGTCGTCGAGGGTGCCGACCAGGACGGTCGAGGCACCCGCGACCACGTTGGCGGCGATCGCGAAGATGATGACCTCGCCCTTGGAGAAGCCGAAGGTGCCCGCGGCGAGGACTCCGCCGAAGGTGAAGACGCCGGTGAGGCCGTCCCGGAAGATCGCGCTGGCCAGCAGGAACCACACCGTGCGCCGGCTCGTCGTCCACAGCGCCGCGACGTCGCGGCCGAGGCGGGCGTACGAGGCGAAGAACCCCACCCGCTCGCGTCGGAGGGCGTCGGGGGCGCGGTACTCGGGCACTGCGAACAGCACCGGCAGCGCCGAGAGGGCGAACCAGACCGCGGCGATGAGCATCGACACGCGCACCGAGAGGCCCTCGGCGCTCGTGACGCCGAACAGGCCGACATCGGGGTGGATGAAGCCGAAGTAGAGGATCAGCAGCAGGACGATTCCGCCGAAGTAGCCCATCGCCCAGCCGAAGCCGCTCACCCGACCGACGGTCTTGGCCGTCGACACCTGCACGAGCATGGCGTTGTAGTTGACGGCCGCGAGCTCGTAGAACACCGTGCCGATCGCCAGCAGGGCGAGCCCCAGCCAGAGCAGCACGGGGCTCGGGGAGACGAAGTAGAGCAGCGCGATGCAGACCACGACGATGGCCGTGTTCACCGCGAGCCAGAACTTGCGACGACCGGAGCCGTCGGAACGCTGACCCGTCACGGGAGCGAGCAGGGCGACCAGCACCCCCGAGACGCCGAGCGCCCATCCCAGCGACGCCGACACCGAGTCGGTGGTGCCGAACCCCTTCGTGCCGGTCAGATAGACCGTGAACACGAAGGTCGTCACGACCGCGTTGAACGCCGAGGATCCCCAGTCCCAGAAGGCCCAGGCCACGACCTGACGGGGCGGGACGGAGCGGTCCCGTTGCAGGTCCAGGCCTCGCACGAGCGGGGCGCTTCCGATCGGAGCGGGTCCGTACTGATCGGTCATGGCGGGACCCTACTTCCGTCGGGTGAACGCGCGGTGCCGCGCGCTGGGTCACATCCTGCCGCGCCGGGTGGCTCGAAGCCAGCACCGGCTCGCGGCGCGACAGGACCTTGAGTCACTCCGACTCAAGGTGGAGTTGACAGAGTTATCCACAGGATGCGAAACTTGATCCTGTCCGACTCAAGTCGGGCATCCGGACTTAGCGGCAATTGAATACCCAAGGAGCAGACAGACTCATGGCTCGAGCAGTTGGAATCGACCTCGGAACCACCAACTCGGTGGTTGCCGTGCTCGAAGGTGGCGAGCCCACCGTCATCGCGAACGCCGAAGGCTTCCGCACGACCCCCTCGGTCGTGGCCTTCACCAAGGATGGCGAGGTGCTCGTCGGCGAGACCGCCAAGCGCCAGGCCGTCACCAACGTCGACCGCACGATCTCGTCGGTCAAGCGCCACATGGGCACCGACTGGAAGGTCGAGATCGACGGCAAGAAGTACACGCCGCAGGAGATCTCGGCGCGCATCCTCGGCAAGCTCAAGCGCGATGCCGAGCAGTACCTGGGCGAGAGCGTGACGGATGCCGTCATCACCGTCCCCGCGTACTTCAACGACGCCGAGCGCCAGGCCACCAAGGAGGCCGGCGAGATCGCGGGCCTCAACGTGCTGCGCATCATCAACGAGCCCACCGCGGCCGCCCTCGCCTACGGCCTCGACAAGGGCAAGGAGGACGAGCTCATCCTGGTCTTCGACCTCGGCGGCGGCACCTTCGACGTGTCCCTGCTCGAGGTGGGCAAGGACGACGACTTCTCCACCATCCAGGTGCGTTCCACCGCGGGTGACAACCGGCTCGGCGGCGACGACTGGGACCAGCGGGTCGTCCAGCACCTCATCAAGAAGTTCAAGGACACCACGGGCGTCGACGTCTCGAAGGACAAGATCGCGCTGCAACGCCTCAAGGAGGCCTCGGAGCAGGCGAAGAAGGAGCTCAGCTCGGGCATGAGCGCGAGCATCCAGCTTCCCTACCTCTCGCTGACCGAGAACGGGCCGGCCAACCTCGACGAGACCCTCACCCGGGCGCAGTTCGAGCAGATGACGAGCGACCTGCTCGACCGCACCAGGAAGCCCTTCGAAGACGTCATCAAGGAGGCGGGCATCAAGGTCGCCGACATCGCGCACGTCGTGCTCGTCGGCGGATCGACCCGCATGCCGGCCGTGACCGAACTGGTCAAGAAGCTCACCGGCGGCAAGGAGCCCAACAAGGGCGTCAACCCGGATGAGGTGGTCGCCGTCGGCGCCGCCCTCCAGGCCGGCGTGCTGCGCGGCGAGCGCAAGGACGTGCTGCTCATCGACGTCACCCCCCTGAGCCTCGGAATCGAGACCAAGGGCGGCATCATGACCAAGCTCATCGAGCGCAACACGGCCATCCCGACCAAGCGCAGCGAGACCTTCACGACCGCCGACGACAACCAGCCGTCGGTCGCCATCCAGGTGTTCCAGGGCGAGCGCGAGTTCACCCGCGACAACAAGCCGCTCGGCACCTTCGAGCTCACCGGGATCGCTCCGGCTCCCCGCGGGGTTCCGCAGGTCGAGGTCACCTTCGACATCGACGCCAACGGCATCGTGCACGTCGGCGCGAAGGACAAGGGCACCGGCAAGGAGCAGTCGATGACCATCACGGGCGGCTCGTCGCTGCCCAAGGAGGACATCGACCGGATGGTGCGCGAGGCCGAGGAGCACGCTGCCGAGGACAAGGCGCGCCGTGAGGCCGCCGAGGTGCGCAACAGCGCGGAGCAGCTGGCCTACTCGATCGACAAGCTCATCAAGGACAACGAGGACAAGCTCCCGGATGACGTGAAGACCGAGGTCCAGGCCGACGTCGACGCGCTCAAGTCGGCCCTCCAGTCCGAGGACGAGGCCGCGGTCAAGACCGCGTTCGACAAGCTCAGCGCCAGCCAGACCAAGCTCGGCGAGGCGATCTACGCGGCCGGCTCGGCCGAGCAGGCCGCCGAGGGCGCCGAGCAGCCGTCGGCCGAGGGCTCGAGTGACGAGGACATCGTCGACGCCGAGATCGTGGACGAGGACGAGCCCAAGGAACCGAAGAAGTAGATCATGGCCTCTCACGAGCACGACAAGAAGGGCCCCGAGGAGCCCGAGGAGCCGGTCGTCCGCGACAAGCGGAAGATCGATCCGAAGACGGGCGAGCCGCGAGCCGAGGCGGAAGCCGAGGCGCTCGTGCCCGACGATGAGCTCATCCAGGCCGAGGGCCCGGATGTGGAGCTCAGCGACGAGGACGTGGCGCTGCTGGCCGAGGCGGAGCGCGACCTGGTCGGGGAGTACCGTGAGCGCGCCGCTCGCGCGGAGGCGGAGTTGAAGAACTTCCGCACCCGCGTCGAGCGCGACCGCGCGGCGAACCGCGAGGCCGTCATCGCCGAGGTGATCCGCACGCTTCTTCCCGCGATCGACGACCTCGATCGCGCCGAGGGGCACGGCGACCTGGTCGAGGGCAGCCCGCTCGCGATCGTCTCGCAGAAGCTCCGCGCGGGCTTCGAGCGCTACGGTCTGCGCCGCGTCGGCGAGACGGGCGAGACCTTCGACCCGAAGGTGCACGAGGCGATCGTCCAGCTGCCGACGGCGGGCGTGACGGTGAACACCGTCGCGGATGTGATCGAGCCGGGTTACGCGCTCGGCGAGCGTCTCATCCGCGCGGCCAAGGTCGCCGTTTCCGTTCCCGAATGACGATGCGACGCGACAGCGAGGCGGGCGTGACGACGCTCATGCCCGTCTCGCGCCCAGCGCCGCAGTAGCGGCGGCGCGGCAGAAAGGCAGAGGTATGGCCAGCCAGGACTGGTTCGACAAGGACTTCTACGCCGTGCTCGGCGTGAAGAAGGACGTGTCGGACGCCGACCTCAAGAAGACCTATCGCAAGCTCGCGCGGCAGTTCCACCCGGACTCGAACGCGGGCGACGCGAAGGCCGAGGCGCGCTTCAAGGAGATCAGCGAGGCCTACTCGGTGCTCTCCGACAAGGAGCTGCGCTCGGAGTACGACCAGGTGCGTGCGATGGGCAGCGGCGCGCGCTTCACCTCGGGTGCCGGCGGCCCGGGCGGCGGCTTCGAGGACGTCTTCGGCGGGCTCTTCAACCAGGGTCGCGGCGCTCGGCAGGGCTACGGCACCGCCGGCTTCGAAGACCTGCTCGGCGGCATGTTCGGCGGCCGGGGCGGCGGTTTCGGCACCGCGAGCGGCGGCTACCAGGGCTTCGGCGGGCCGAGCAAGGGCGGCGACCTGACGGCGAACACGACGCTCGACTTCCTCACGGCGATCCGTGGTGAGACCGTATCGCTGCAGATGCAGAACGGTCACGAGACCAAGGTGAAGATCCCGGCGGGCGTGGCCGACGGCCAGAAGATCCGGCTGAAGGGCAAGGGGCAACCCAGCCCGGATGGCGGCCCGGCTGGCGATCTGGTGCTGACGGTCACGGTGCGCAAGCATCCGATCTTCGAGCGCGACGGACTCAACCTGAGGGTCGAGGTCCCCGTGACCTTCGCCGAGGCCGCCCTGGGCGCGACGATCGAGGTGCCGACGCTCGACGGCGGTCCCGTCAAGCTGCGAGTCGCCGCCGGCACGCCGAGCGGACGCGTGCTGCGCGTCAAGGGGCGCGGCGTCACGACCCCGAAGGGAACGGGCGATCTGCTCGCGAGCGTCGTGGTCGCGGTGCCGAGTCACCTGACTCCGGCGGCGAAGGAGGCGCTCGAGGCGTTCACCGCGGCGATGCCCGAGGAGAACCCTCGTGAGGAGCTGCTGGCCCGCGGGGGGCGCGGCTGATGGACGTCGACGAGAACAGCCCGCTGTTCGCGATCGCGATCGCCGCCGAGCTGAGCGGAATGCACCCGCAGACCCTGCGGCAGTACGACCGGCTGGGGTTCGTGAGCCCTCGGCGCACGGCCGGGCAGTCGCGGCGCTACACGATGCGCGACGTCGTGCAGCTGCGGGAGATCGCGCGACTGAGCGCGGAGGGGCTCAATCTCGAGGGCATCCGGCGCATCCTCGAGCTCGAGGACCAGGTGTCGGAGCTCGCGGCCCGGGTGCGTGAGCTCGAGGCGGCGCTCGCCGACGAGCTGCTCAACCGGCCAGGGCGCCGCGTGTTCGCGGCCGGGGCCGAGGGGGACGTCGTCTCGTTGCGCGCCGGGGAGCGCGCCAAGAAAGCCAACCAAGTCGTGGTCTGGCGGCCGTTCGGGCCGCGAGGCTGACATCCTGAAACCACATCTCTGACGGAGAAGCCATGGCCAACATGCAGGGCGCCCCGACCTCGGGACAGCAAGAGGAGCAGAAGACGGCCCTCGAGCAGTACGGCATCAACCTCACCGAGATCGCCAAGAGCGGCAAGCTCGATCCCGTGATCGGGCGCGACGCCGAGATCCGGCGGATCAGCCAGGTGCTGACCCGCCGCACCAAGAACAACCCCGTGCTCATCGGGGAGCCCGGCGTCGGCAAGACTGCCGTCGTCGAGGGCCTCGCCCAGCGCATCGTCGCGGGCGACGTCGCCGACTCGCTGCGCGACAAGCAGCTGATCTCGCTCGACCTCGCGGCGCTCGTCGCGGGAGCCAAGTACCGCGGCGAGTTCGAGGAACGGCTCAAGGCCGTGCTCAAGGAGATCACCGAGTCCGAGGGCAAGGTCATCACCTTCATCGACGAGCTGCACACGCTGATGGGCGCGGGCGGCGGCGAGGGCTCGGTCGCGGCGGCCAACATGCTCAAGCCGATGCTCGCGCGCGGCGAACTGCGGCTGATCGGTGCGACGACGCTCAACGAGTACCGCGAGTACATCGAGAAGGATGCCGCCCTCGAGCGCCGCTTCCAGCAGGTGTACGTGGGCGAGCCGAGCGTCGAGGACACGGTGGCGATCCTGCGCGGGCTCAAGGAGCGCTACGAGGCCCACCACAAGGTGACGATCGCCGACAGCGCCCTCGTGGCGGCGGCATCCCTCAGCAATCGCTACATCACGGCCCGGCAGCTGCCCGACAAGGCGATCGACCTGATCGACGAGGCGGCATCGCGGCTGAAGATGGAGATCGACAGTTCGCCGGTCGAGATCGACGAGCTCAAGCGTGCCGTCGACCGCCTGCGGATCGAGGAGCTGGCGCTCAAGAAGGAGAAGGACCAGGCGTCGAAGGACCGCCTCGAGAAGCTGCGCACCGACATGCACGCGCGGGAGGCGCAGCTCGACGAGCTGCAGACCCGGTGGCTGGCCGAGAAGGCGTCGCTGCATTCGGTCGGCGATCTCAAGAGCCGCCTCAACGACGCGAGGATCGACCTCGACCGGGCCATGCGCGAGCAGCGCTACCAGGACGCGTCCAAGCTCAACTACGAGGTCATCCCCGGCATCGAGAAGGCGCTGGCCGAGGCCGAGGCGGTCGAGCAGTCCGGGCCGCGGATGGTCAACGACCAGGTGACCGATGAGGACATCGCCGCGGTCGTGGCCGCCTGGACCGGCATCCCGGTCGCCAAGCTGCGCCAGGGCGAGACCGAGAAGCTGCTGCACCTGGAGGCCGAGCTCGGCAAGCGGATCGTCGGGCAGAAGGATGCGGTGCGCGCCGTCAGCGAGGCGGTGCGGCGTACCCGGGCCGGCATCTCCGACCCCGACCGCCCGACCGGCTCGTTCCTGTTCCTCGGACCGACCGGCGTCGGCAAGACCGAACTCGCCAAGGCCCTGGCGAGCTATCTGTTCGACGACGAGAAGGCCCTCGTGCGCATCGACATGAGCGAGTACGGCGAGAAGTTCTCGGTCTCGCGACTGCTCGGCGCCCCTCCCGGGTACGTGGGCTACGAGCAGGGCGGGCAGCTCACCGAGGCCGTGCGCCGCAGGCCGTACTCGGTGATCCTGCTGGATGAGATCGAGAAGGCCCACCCCGAGGTCTTCGACGTGCTGCTGCAGGTGCTCGACGACGGGCGCCTCACGGACGGACAGGGGCGCACCGTCGACTTCCGTAACACGATCCTGATCCTGACGTCGAACCTCGGCAGCCAGTACCTGGTCGACCCCGCGTTGACCTGGGAGCAGAAGGTGCAGGCCGTGAACGACCTGGTGCGGCAGGCCTTCAAGCCGGAGTTCGTGAACCGGCTCGACGACATCGTCGTGTTCTCGCAGCTGAGCGAGGCCGACCTCGGCCAGATCGTGTCGCTCTACATCGACCGGCTCGAGAAGCGGCTCGGCGAGCGTCGGCTGCAGCTCGCGGTGACGCCGAACGCCCGCTCCTGGCTCGCGGAGCGCGGCTACGACCCGATCTACGGGGCGCGCCCGCTGCGCCGGCTCATGCAGCACGAGATCGACGACAGGCTCGCGCGGGCCCTGCTGGCCGGAGACGTGCGCGACGGCGACACCGTGATGGTGGATCTGGCGGGCGACGAGCTGACCGTCTCGCGGATGACGGCGCCCCAGGTCTAGCCCGCGGGCCGGGGCTGGGCGGGGCGGCGGGGGCTACGCCGACGCGTCGCCGGCGAGCAGCGACTCCTTGACCTTCTTGCGCAGGACCTTGCCGATGAGCGACTTGGGCAGCTCGTCGACCATGACCACGCGCTTGGGCACCTTGTAGGGCGTGAGGGTCTCGCGGGCGAAGGCGCGCAGGGCTTCGCCGTCGACGGTCGATCCCGGAACGGCGAGCACGGCCGCGACGACGTGCTCGCCGTCGCGCTCATCCGGAAGTCCGACCACGGCGACGTCGTCGACCCCGGGGAAGCCGCGCAGCACCGCCTCGACCTCGCTCGGCGAGACGTTGAAGCCACCGGTGATGATGAGCTCCTTCATCCGGTCGACGATCGTGACGAAGCCGTCCGCGTCGATCGTGGCGATGTCGCCGGTGCGGAACCAGCCGTCCGCGAAGGCCTCGGCCGTGGCATCCGGCTTCTTCCAGTAGCCGCTGAACACCTGGGGGCCCTTGACCAGCAGTTCGCCGCGTTCGCCGGGCGCGACATCCTTCGACGGATCGTCGGGGTCGGCGAGGCGCACGTCGGTTCCGGGCAGGGGCAGGCCGACGGTTCCGGGCCGGCGGTTCGGTGCCACGGGGTTCGCCATGAGCACGGGCGAGGTCTCGCTGAGCCCGTAGCCCTCGACGAGGTAGCCGTGCGTCAGGGCCTCCCACGGTTCGACGACCGACGACGAGAGGGGCATCGCGCCGCTGATGGCGATCCGGATGCCGTCGAGCGAGACGCCGGCATCCTCGGCCGCCTTGGTGAGCCGTTCGTAGATCGGCGGCACGGCCGGCAGGAAGGTCGGCGGGCGCTTCTTGATGACCGGCAGCACGAGTTCGGGAGAGAAGCGCGGGAAGAGCACGAGCCGCGCCCCCATGCTTATCGCAAAGGTGAGGCAGAGCGTGAGTCCGTAGGCGTGGAAGAGCGGGAGCACGGCGTGCACGCTGGCGGTTCCGCGCTCGATCTCGGGCACCCAGGCGCGGGCCTGTGCGGCGTTGACCCCGAGATTGAGGTGGGTCAGGGTGGCGCCCTTGGGGTAGCCGGTCGTGCCGCTGGTGTACTGGATGAGGGCGACATCCGAGACGGACGGGCCGCCCACCGAAGGCTTGATCCTGGTGTCGGCCAGCAGCTGCTCCCACGGGATCGTGGCGTGGACATCCGCGGTCAGCTCGGCGCGACTCGCGCGGGCTCGGGCCAGCGGCAGGCGCAGCGCCGCGCGCAGCCGGAACGGCATCGCCCGGGTCATGTCGACCGAGATGACGTGCTCGAGCGCCAGGTCGTCGGGGAAGCCCTGCAGCGTGGCGACGACCTTGTCCCAGGCGATCACGACCCGCGCTCCGTGGTCTTCGAACTGGTGGCGCAGCTCGCGCGGGGTGTAGAGCGGGTTGTGCTCGATGACGATCGCGCCGAGCCGCAGGACCGCGTAGAACGCGACGACGTGCTGGGGGCAGTTGGGCAGCACGAGCGCGATCGGATCCCCCTTGCGCACGCCCAGCCGGCGCAGGCCCTCCGCGGCGCGATCGATCTGTTCGCCGAGCTCGGCGTAGCTCGTCTCGCGTCCGAAGAACTCGAGGGCGACGTGGTCGCCGAACTCGGTGACCGACGACTGGATGAGGTCGGCGAGCGACCCGGTCGGCACCTCGATGTCGTCGGGCACGCCTTCGGCGTAGGACTTGACCCAGGGGCGGGGTGCTGCGGCTTCGGTCACAGGGTCAGCCTAGGCGCGCGCCAGCTCCTCGCGGATGACGGCGACGAAGCGATCGACGTCGGCCTCGGTGGTGTCGAAGGCGCACATCCAGCGCACCTGGCCGGCCGCGCGGTCCCAATCGTAGAAGCGCACGCGCTCGCGGATGCGGTCGGCGGCCCCGTTGTCGAGCACCGCGAACACGGCGTTGGCCTGCGTCGCCTGGCTGAACGCGAGGCCCGAGATCGAGCCGTCGGAGATCCCCGCCTCGAGCGACGACCTCAACCGAATCGCCATGGCATTGGCCTGCGCGGCCGACCGCAGGCCGAGGCCCTCGTCGAAGAGGGCGAGCAGCTGGGCGCTCATGAAGCGCATCTTGCTCGCCAGCTGCATGCTCGTCTTGCGCAGGAAGATCAGGCCGTCGACGCGGTCCGGGTCGAGAACGACGATGGCCTCGGCGCCGAGCAGGCCGTTCTTGGTGCCGCCGAAGCTCAGGATGTCGACCCCGGCATCCGTCGTGAACTCGCGGAACGGCACGCCCAGCGCGGCGGCCGCGTTCCAGATGCGGGCGCCATCCATGTGCAGGGCCATGCCGTGCTCGTGCGCCCAGTCGGCGATCGCGCGCACCTCGGCCGGTGTGTAGAGGGTGCCGAGCTCGGTGGTCTGGGTGATGCTCACCGCGAGCGGCTGGGCGCGGTGCTCGTCGCCCCAGCCCCAGGCCTCGGTGGCGATGAGCTCGGGGGTGAGCTTTCCGTCGGGGGTGCGCACCGTGTAGAGCTTGAGCCCGGTCATCTTCTCGGGAGCGCCGCCCTCGTCGGTGTGGATGTGCGCGGTGCTGGTCGCGACGACGGCGCCCCAGCGCGGCAGCAGCGAGGTGAGCGCGACGACGTTCGCGCCCGTGCCGTTGAAGACGGGGAAGACCTCGGCGCGCTCGCCGAACTGCTCGCGCATGAGTTCGCGCACACGTTCGGTGTAGACGTCCTCGCCGTAGGAGATCTGGTGGCCTCCGTTCGCGGTCGCGATCGCGGCGAGAACCTCGGGGTGCACGCCGGCGTAGTTGTCGGAGGCGAAACCGCGGGAGGACTGATCGTGGAGTGAGGTCACTGGTTCATTCTCGCGCGGATGCGGTCGGGTGCGGGCGCGGGCGCGGGTGTGGGTGCGGGTGCGCTCCTGCTGTCGGCGGCCGCAACGGGTGCGGGCTCGCCGCGCCCGAGCGCCCACCGATGCCTTCGCGCAACCCGGTACGGCGTGACAGCTAGATGCGGAGACGTGCGCCGGCGAGTTCGTTCGCGGAGCGATCCCAGAGGCCGATCAGGGCCGCCGCGAGCGTGGCCACCGAGGTGCCGCCGGCCGGGGCAGCGGGGGCGCCCTCCTCGATCGAGCGCACCACGAAGGTGACGGCGGCGGCGTCGGTCCCGGCCCAGCGGGTGGTCAGATGAGCCATCCAGTCCTCGGCGGCGAGCTTGGCGGCCGCATAGGCGGAGGTCGGGGGTGCATCGCGGTGGACGACCGTCGAACTCACGATCGCCAGCCGCCCGGCCGGGGCTGCCAGCAACGAGGGCTCGAAGGCGTCGCTGACGTTCATCAGAGTCGTGACGAGCCGCGCCGTGAGCCACTCGGCATCGGCGGGATCCGAGCCCGCGCGCCAGCCGCCCACCAGGTGCAGCAGGCCGTCGACGCGGCCGTGGGCGGCGAGCACCTCGGCCGCGAGACGATCGCACGCCGCGCGGTCGGTGAGGTCGGCGACCCGGCGATCGGCGGCATCCACGGTGGCGAGCCGCGCCGCGTCGGTCCCGACGGCCACGACCGTGTCGCCGCGCGCGCTCAGGGCTGCGGCCGCGGCCCGCCCCGTCGCTCCCGTCGCTCCGGTGATGACGACGACCCGGGTCATCCGCGCGCCCCGGTGATCCCCTTGGTCGACTCGATCACGGCACCCATCTTCTTGCCGAGAGCCTCGTAGAACATCGAGAGAGGGAACTCGTCGTCGAGCACGGCGTCGGTCATGCCCTTCGGAGGGCCGGCGAGGATCTCGTCCGAGAGCCCGCGCGCCCACACGGACGCCGGATGCGGCGCGAGCGTCGCCCGGATCAGCTCGTAGGCCGCGAGCCAATGCGCCGTCTTCGGGCGATCGATGCTGCGCCAGTAGAGCTCGTTGATCTCGTCGGAGAGGGCGACCACGACATCCGGAACTTCGGCCCAGTCGATCGCGAGCGAGGTGTCGGTCCAGTGCAGCACGTGGTGCTGATGCAGCCAGGCGAACAGCAGCTGGCCGCCCAGACCGTCGTAGTTGCGCACCCGGCTGCCCGTGAGCGGGAAGCGGAACAGGCGGTCGAACAGGATCGCGTACTGCACGAGCCGCGCGTGCTCGCGCGCCGTCGGGTCGCTCGCCTCGTCGCGCGTGAGACGGACGCTCTCGCGGAACGCCGTCAGGTCGCAGCGCAGCTCCTCGAGCGAGTACAGGAAGTACGGCATGCGCTGTTTGATCATGAACGGATCGAACGGCAGATCGCCACGCATGTGGGTGCGGTCGTGGATCAGATCCCACATCACGAAGGTCTGCTCGGCCAGAGCCTGGTCGTCGAGCAGTCGTGCCGCGTCATCCGGAAGCTCGAGCTTCGTGACTTCGGCCGCCGCGCGCACCACCCTGCGGAACCGCGCCGCCTCGCGGTCGGCGAAGATCGCCCCCCACGTGAAGGTCGGGAGCTGTGCCTGCTGGGGCGCCGCCGCTGCGGCGCCCGCCGGCCGATCGCCGTCCACGCCGCCGATCGGCCGCGCGCTCATCGCCACCGTCTCGGGGAACAGCACCGCCGAGTTGGTGTCGTAGCCGGGGGTGAAGTCGACGAAGCGGATCGGCACGAACAGCTTGTTCGTGTACGGATCGGCCTCGAGCTCGGCCACGAAGTCGGGCCAGAGCACCTCGATCAGCACGGCCTCGACCAGCCGGTCCGTGCTGCCGTTCTGCGTGTACATCGGGAACACCACGAGGTGGCGCAGGCCGTTCACCCGGTGCTGCTCGGGCCGGAAGGCGACGAGCGAGTCGTAGAAGTCGGGGATGCCGAAGCCCTCGGCCGCCCAGCGCTCGAAGTCGATCCGCAGGGCCGAGAGGTAGACGGCATCGTGCGGAAAGGCGGGGGCGAGGGCCCGGACCCCGGCGAGCAGACGAGCCACGAGGTCGACCGCGCGGGGGTGGTCGGCGGCATCCGGGATCGCGCCGTCGTGGTCCTGCAACTCGCGCAGCTGGATCGCGGCGGCCTTGACCTCGAGCCAGGCGGCCGACGACTCGGCGGTGGAGGCGTCCTCGACCACCTCGGGTTCTCCGACGATGGTGGGGGTCGTGCGAGCGGGCGTGAGCGATGACATGGCGCCTCCTTTCCTTCATCAAGGCTACGGAGCGGGCCGGAGGGAAGCATGCCGAATGGCGCACGAAAGCTGCGTGGCTGTCGCGACGACGCACGGTTCTAGACTCCTGGCATGGGCGAGACGGCCGATGACGTGCGTGCTGCCCTGGCCGAGCTCGCCGACCCGTCACGCGCGGCCGACCTCGGCCGCTACTTCAAGACGGGCCCAGGCGAGTACGGCGAGGGCGACGTGTTCCTCGGGATCCGGATGCCGACGATCCGCCGCGCGGTCGCGCCGTTCCGGGGCATCGCCCTCGACGAGATCGACGCGCTGCTCGACGATCCCGAGCACGAGCACCGGATGGCGGCCTTGCTTCTGCTGGTCGCCGCCGCCCGCCGCGAGCCCGAGACCGTTGTGGCCCGGTACCTGGCGGCGGTCGCACGCGGCAGGGTCAACAACTGGGACCTCGTGGATGTCAGCTCCGCCCCGATCCTCGGCGCCTGGTGGCGCGGACGGGACCGGGCTCCGCTACGCGCCCTCGCGGCATCCGCGTCGCTCTGGGAACGCCGGGTCGCGGTGCTCGCCACGCTCGACTTCCTCCAGCACGGCGACGCCTCGACGACGTTCGAGCTGGCGGAGCGGCTTCTGGCCGACCGCGAAGACCTGATCCAGAAGGCGGTCGGCTGGATGCTGCGCGAGGCCGGCGACCGCGTCGACCGCGCCGCGCTCCTGGCCTTCCTCGATGCGCACGCCGCCGCGATGCCGCGCACGATGCTGAGCTACGCGACGGAACACCTCACGCCCGAGCAGCGGACGCACTACCGCGCGCTGCGCTGACCGGGGCACCGGGCCCACCGGGTCAGGGCACCCCGACCGCGCTGGCTAGCCTTGACCCATGGTGGGCGTGCTGATCGGGTTCGCGATCATCGTCGCCGTCATCGCGGTCGGCTATCTGATCGGACGGATCGATCTGCTCGGGCCGAGCGCCGACCGGGTGCTCAGCCGGCTGGCCTTCTTCGTGCTCTCGCCCGCGCTGCTGTTCACCGTGCTGGCGGGAGCGGATGTGCGGCACCTGTTCTCGGCCCTGCTGCCGATCTCGGCACTCGCCGCCGTGATCGACATCGTGGCGTTCTTGGTGATCGCGCTGCTGGTCTGGCGCCGCAGCATCCCCGAGGCGACGATCGGCGCACTCGCCTCCGGCTACGTGAACGCCAACAACATCGGGCTGCCGGTCTCGGTCTACGTGCTCGGCGACGCCTCGAGTTCGGCGCCCGTCATCCTGCTGCAGCTCATCGTGCTCGCCCCGATCGCGCTGACCGTGCTCGACGTGACGACGAGCGGCACCCTCTCGGTGCGGCGGATCCTGCTGCAACCGGTGCGCAATCCGCTGATCATCGGATCGCTGCTCGGCGTGATCGTCGCGGTCACCGGGCTGAGACTCCCCGCGCCGGTGCTCGCCCCCCTGCAGCTCGTGGGGGCGGCCGCGGTGCCCGTGATCCTGCTGAACTTCGGGATGTCGCTGCACGGCAGCCGCGTGCTCGCCGCGGGCACCCGGCGCCGTGACGTGCTGCTCGCGAGCACCCTCAAGCTGGCCGCGATGCCCGTGATCGCCTGGCTGCTCGGCCACTTCGTCTGGCAGTTGCGCGGACACCAGCTGTTCGTCGTCGTCGTCCTCGCCGCGCTGCCGACGGCGCAGAACGTCTTCAACTACGCGCAGCGTTACGGCACGGCGGTCACGCTCGCGCGCGACACGGTGCTGATCACCACCGCGGCCTCGATCGTCGTGCTGGTGGTCGTCGCGGCGCTGCTCGCACCGGGATGAGCGACGCGGAGCCGAGCCGCCTCGGGGCTCAGAAGATCATCGGCCGATCGTCGTCGTCGATCTCGAGGTCGAGATCGACCGCGACGGGCACATGGTCGCTCGGGGCGTCGCCCTTGCGCTCGTTGCGGTGGATCTGCGCGCCGACCACCCGGTCGGCGAAGGCGTGCGAGCCCAGGATGAAGTCGATGCGCATGCCCTCGTTGCGGGGAAATCGCAGCTGCTTGTAGTCCCAGAAGGTGAAGCCCTCGGGAACCAGGGGACGCACGACATCGCTCAGCCCGATCGCCTCGAACTCGGCGAACGCGGCACGCTCGGGCGGCGAGATGTGGGTCGACACCCCCGGGACGAAGGTGGGGTCGCCGACATCGGAGTCCAGTGGCGCGATGTTGAAGTCACCGAGCAGGGCCAGGGGGACATCCGGATGCGCGCCGAGCCACTCGCGCGTCGATCCGGCCAGCGCCGCCAGCCAGTCGAGCTTGTAGTCGTAGTGGGGATCGCCGAGCGCGCGCCCGTTGGGAACGTAGAGGCTCCAGATGCGCACCCCGTTGACGGTCGCGCCGATCGCCCGGGCCTCACGCGGCAGATCGGGACCCTCCTCGCCCTTGAGAAAGCCGGGCATGCCGTCGAAGCCGATCTCGACATCCTCGATGGGGGCTCGACTCGCGATCGCGACGCCGTTCCACTGGTTGAGGCCGTGCAGCCGGACCTCGTAGCCGGCCTCCTCGAAGGCCTCGATCGGGAACTGCGCCTCGGTGCATTTGATCTCCTGCATCGCGAGCACGTCGACCTCTTCGCGGCCCAGCCAGTCCACGATCCGGCCCACCCTGCTGCGGACGGAGTTCACGTTCCAGGTCGCGATGCGCATGCTCCCCAAACTACCGGGGCCCTCCGGCACGAGCCGCGTCGGACGGGTCTGCCCCCGAAGGGGAGTCTGTGTCGGGGGCAGTGCGCTGCCTAGTCTCGAATCAGTGACCCCCGACACTGGAACACCCGACCGCGCCCCCCGGCCCTCACGTCGAACCATCGTGTTCGGCGTCATCGTCGTGCTCGTGGCCGGGGCTCTGGTCGCGCTCATCGGGTTCGTCGCGGCCCCGGTGCCCGTCGCCGCGACGACCGAGCGTCTCGCGGCCGTCGATCCGCGGGGCGGCCAGTTGACGACCTATCCGCTCAGCGACGAGAAGCCGATGCGCGCGATCGGCAAGGGGGTTGCCGGGGCGGTTGCACCCTAGGGTGTTCACTGTGACCGACGCGCGCAGCCAGCTCATCGACTACATCCGCGATGAGGCCGTATTCCACGGGGAGTTCACCCTCACGAGCGGCAAGAAGGCCAGCTACTACATCGACCTGCGCAAGGTCAGCCTCGACCACCGGGTCGCGCCGCTGATCGGCCAGGTCATGACCGACATCATCGATCGCATCCCGGACGTCGACGCCGTCGGCGGTCTGACCATGGGCGCCGATCCGATCGCCGCGGCCGTGCTGCACCAGGGTGCCGCGCGCGGGCGTCGTTACGACGCGTTCGTCGTGCGCAAGGAGCCCAAGGACCACGGCCGGGGCAAGCAGGTCGAGGGGCCGGACCTCCGCGGCAAGCGCGTGGTCGTGCTCGAAGACACCTCGACGACCGGCGGCTCTCCGCTGAAGGCGGCCGAGGCGCTCGAGAAGGTCGGCGCGATCGTGGTCGGTGTCGCCGTCGTCGTCGACCGCGACACGGGAGCCCAGCAGGTCATCGAGGCCGCGGGCTACCCGTACTTCGCCGCGATCGGTCTGGCCGATCTGGGCCTGGCAGGGCAGTGACCGAGCGGGATCCGGAGCACGACCCGGATGCCGGAGCCGGCCCGTCACCGGCCGAGGCGCCCCCGGCTCCCGGACAGCCCTTCTCGTGGGGCCTGACGCCGGGCGAGCCGACCCAGGCGATCACCCCGGAGCCCGAGGCCACCCAGCCGATGGAGCAGGTCGAGGCGCTGCCCGCCGCGGCTCCGCCCGCAGCAGCGACCCCGACTGAGCCGACCCACGCCCAGCCGACCCCGGCCGAGGCGCCCCCGCTCGAACCGACCCCGGCCGAAACGACGTCGGCGATCGACGCGCTGTTCGCCGAGACGGCGTTCAAGGAGTACGACGACGCGCTCGTCCCGATCGCGAGTCCCGCCGCACGGCCGGTGGCAGCCGGCCCCGCCCCGGCCGCCACCGGAGACCACCACGGACTCACGCGGGCCCACAAGGTGCTGATCTCGATCGCGGTCGGCCTGGTCGCGATCGTCGCCCTCATCGCGCTGTTCATCCTGGGCACCCGGCTTCCCGCCCTGCTCGGATCGGCGCCCGCCGCCATCCCGACCGCCAGCGCCTCGCCGACCCCGACCCCCACGACGACGTCGACCGTCAAGCCGGTCGGACCGGTCGCCGTCGGCGTGCACCGCTGGGACCAGCTGCTCGGCGGCGAGTGCCTCGACCCGTTCAGCTCGGCCTGGGCCGAGACGTTCACGGTCGTCGACTGCGGCGCGCCGCATCCGGCTCAGATGGTGTTCCGCGGCACCTTCGACCCCGCGACGTACCCCACCTTCCCGGGGGCGGATGCGCTGCAGAAGCAGATCTCCCTGCTGTGCAGCGCGCCCGGGGTACTCGACCTCGCCGCGGCCGGCCAGTACACCGACGCACAGATGCAGGGCAGCTACCCGGTCACGGCGCAGGAGTGGAATGCCGGCCAGCACGACTACTTCTGCTTCGTGAACCGCTCATCGGGCCAGCCCATGACCGGCAGCATCGCGGTGGCGAAGACGCCGTAGGGCGCGAAACGAATCGCGGCGGCCGCGGGGCGCCGCCGAGTGGGCTAGAGCTCCGTCTCGCCCTGATCAGGGTCGACCAACTCGTACACGCCCTGCAGGATCTCGTCGGGTCGGAACGGGTAGCGCTCGATCTCGGCCTGGTCGCTGATGCCGGTGAGCACCAGAACGGTGTGCAGCCCCGCCTCGATGCCGGCGACGATGTCGGTGTCCATCCGGTCGCCGATCATCGCCGTGTTCTCGCTGTGGGCGCCGATCTTGTTCATCGCCGAGCGGAACATCATGGGGTTCGGCTTGCCGACGACGTACGGGTCCTTGCCCGTGGCCTTCGTGATGAGAGCCGAGATCGCACCGGTCGCGGGCAGCACGCCATCGGAGCTCGGGCCGGTGGCATCCGGGTTGGTGGCGATGAAGCGGGCGCCGTCGTTGATGAGTCGGATCGCCTTGGTGATCGCCTCGAAGGAGTAGTTGCGGGTCTCGCCGACGACCACGTAGTCGGGGTCGGTCTCGGTCAGGATGAAGCCGACCTCGTGCAGCGCGTTCGTCATCCCGGATTCGCCGATCACGAAGGCTGTTCCGCCCGGCATCTGCGAGGCGCAGAAGTCGGCGGTCGCCAGCGCGCTCGTCCAGATCGCGGCCTCGGGAACATCCAGCCCCGACGAGCGCAGCCGCGCCGCCAGGTCACGCGGGGTGAAGATCGAGTTGTTGGTGAGCACCAGGAAGGGCGTTCCGCGGTCGGTCCACTGCCGGATGAGCTGCTGCGCGCCGGGCAGCGCCGTGTTCTCGTGGACCAGCACGCCATCCATGTCGGTCAGCCAGCATTCGACCTCGCCGCGATCGCTCATGGGGAAAGCGTAGCGACGCCGGCCGGCTCGGCCGACGCCGGTGGTTCCTCGACCCCGCCTCCTCCCCGACCCCCCCGCATAGGATGACCCGATGGATGACGAGGCCTTCGTCGACGAGCTCGCCACTCGGCTGGCCGGCCTTCCCACGGTGGAGGCGGTCGCGCTCGGCGGTTCGCGTGCGCAGGGAACGCACCGCCCCGACAGCGACTGGGATCTCGCGATCTACTACCGGGGCGACTTCGACCCGAACGAGCTGCGGGCGCTCGGCTACCCCGGCGAGGTGTCGCAGCTCGGCGGCGAGGGCAGCGTCTTCGGCGGCGGAGCCTGGCTTCGGGTCGACGGACGCGCGGTCGACGTGCTCTTCCGCGACCTGGCCGACATCGAGGCGGAGCTCGCCGCGGCCGAGGCCGGACGGGTGCGCATCGAGGCGCTCTCCTTCCATCTCGCGGGGGTGCCGAGCTACCTCGTCATCGCCGAACTCGCTCTGTGCCGCGTGCTGCGCGGCGAGCTGCCGCGGCCGGCCTTCCCGGCGGCGCTGCGCCGCTCGGCGTCCGCGGCCTGGTGGGGACGGGCTCGCCTGCACCTCGACTACGCGCGGAATGCACACGCCTCGGCCGGCCGGGCCGCCCAGTGCCTCGCGATGCTCACCGTCGCCGCCTCGCAGACCTCGCACGCGGTGCTCGCGGCTCGGGGTGAGTGGATCACCAACGAGAAGACCCTGCTCGACCGGGCCGGGCTGCGCGGCATCGACTGGATCGTCACCTCGGTGAGCCCGGATGCGGACGGCCTGCGGGCCGCGTGCGACGCGATCGATGCGCTCTGCTCGGATGCCGTGCTTGCGGCCTCGCGTTCCTGAGGGGACGTAGGCCGGCTCTCTCGGGTCAGCAGGCGAGCGGGTCAGCGGGTCACGGGGTCAGCTCGACGACCCGCGCGGCAGGCAGGCGCGCCTGCATGACGGCCACGGCATCCGGACTCTCGTCGACCAGCAGGAAGCGGCGCCCGAGCGCGGCGGCGACCGCGCCCGTCGTGCCCGAGCCGGCGAAGAAGTCGATGACCCGATCGCCCGGTGCGCTCGAGGCCTGCACGATGCGACGCAGCACTCCCTCGGGCTTCTGGGTCGCGTAGCCGGTGCGCTCGGATCCGTTGGTCGACACGATCGTGTGCCACCAGACGTCGGTGGGCAGCTTGCCGCGTGCGACCTTCTCGGGCGTGACCAGACCGGGAGCCATGTACGGCTCGCGGTCGACCGCCGCGCTGTCGAAGTAGTAGTTCTCGGGGTTCTTGACGTAGACCAGGATCGTGTCGTGCTTCGCCGGCCAGCGCTTGGTCGCCTTGGCCCCGTAGTCGTAGGCCCAGATCAGCTCGTTGAGAAAGCATTCGCGGCCGAACAGCGCGTCGAGCGCGACCTTCGCGTAGTGGGCCTCGCGGTAGTCCAGGTGCAGGTAGAGGGTTCCGCGGTCGTCGAGCAGGCGCCACGCCTCGGCGAGGCGGGGCTCGAGGAACTCCCAGTAGTCCTCGAAGCGGTCGTCGTAGCGGAACAGCGTGGTCTTGACCGTCTCGTAGCTGCGGCCCCCGAAGCCGCGCCGGGCCCCCTCGGCGCTGCGGGTCGTCGCGATGCTCTGCCGGCGCTGCACGCGCCCCGTGTTGAACGGCGGATCGAGGTAGACCAGCCGGGCGACCCCGTCGGGCAGCAGCGCCGTCGCGGCGAGGTTGTCGCCCAGCACGATCGTGTCGGGGCCGTCGGGGTCCCAGACGAAGGCGGGGCGGTCGGGCATGTGCCGACATTAACGCGCCGGTAGCCTCGACCCGTGGATGACGACGCCGAGCGCGGCCCCGAGCCGGATGCCGAGCCCTTCGCCGGGGCGGCTGCAGAGCCGGATGCCGAGCCCACCCTGTCGGTCGGGGTCGGCCCATGGCCCGGCGGCCCTGATGCCTGGCCGAGCGACCCGCGCTACGACCGCGAGCTGCTGGCGAACGGCGACGCGCGCAACGTCGTCGACCGTTTTCGCTACTGGACCGTCGAGGCCATCGTCGCCGAGCTCGACCGGCATCGGCACGGCTTCTCGGTCGCGATCGAGAACTGGCAGCACGACATGAACATCGGCTCGATCGTGCGCACCGCGAACGCCTTCCTGGCCGAGACCGTGCACATCGTCGGACGCCGCCGCTGGAACAAGCGCGGCGCGATGGTGACGGATCGCTACCAGCACATCGTGCACCACGACACGATCGACTCGCTCGTCGCCTTCGCCCGGGCGAACGATCGCCCGATCGTCGCGGTCGACAACGTGCCGGGTTCGGTCGACGTGACCGAGTTCGGCTTTCCGGAGCGCTGCATCCTGCTCTTCGGTCAGGAGGGACCCGGCCTCACGGCCGAGGCACTCGATGCGGCGGATGCCGTGGTCGAGATCCGCCAGTTCGGGTCGACCCGGTCGCTCAACGCCGGCGCCGCCGCCGCGATCGTGATGCACCAGTGGATCGAGGAGTGGGCGGCACCGGGGTCAGCCGATCAGTGACGGGCGCAGGTCGCGCAGGGTGCGGAAGCGGGTCATCCGCGTGGCACCCAGCGCCGCCGCGGTGAACGCGACGCCCAGCCAGAGCAACAGCACGCCGGCATCCGACAGCGCGGTGTCGAGACTGCCGCCGTACATCAGCTGGCGCAGCCCGTCGACGCCGAAACTCATCGGCAGCACGTGGTGCAGCGCCGCGAGCGGGGCGGGCAGGGTCTGCCACGGGAAGGTGCCGCCGGCCGTGACGAGCTGCACGACCATGAGCACGAGCCCGAGGAACTGCCCGACGCTGCCGAGCCAGACGTTGAGGGCCAGGATGATGGCCGCGAAGGTCAGCGAGATCAGCACCATGAAGGCGAGCGCTCCGATCGGGTTCGCCACGGTGAAGCCGAGCGCGAGGGTCACGATGAGGAAGACCGCGACCATCTGCAACAGTCCCAGGATGCCCGGCGTGAGCCAGCCGGCCAGGGTCACCCGCAGCGGGCGCTGCACCGCCGTGAGGGCGCGACGTGACAGCGGCTTGACGATGAGGAAGAGCGCGTAGATGCCGATCCAGGCGGCGAGCGAGATGAAGAACGGGGCGAGTCCCGCGCCGTAGTCCTGGGCCTTCGTCACGGCCGTGCGCGTCACCGCGGCGGGATCGCCGATGGTCGACGAGACGGCCTCGCGTTGGGCGGCGTCGGTGTTCGGAATCCGGGCGACCCCGTTCGCGAGTCCGTCGTGCAGGGTCGTCGCCCCGCTGCGCAGCTCGCCGAGGCCCGCGGCGAGCGAACTCGCTCCCGTGTGCGCCTGTGCGGCTCCGCTCGACACCTGCTGCGCGCCCGCGTTCAGCTGGTCGACCTGCGCGGCGAGCGAACTCAGCTGCGACTGCGCGCTGCCCGCCTTGGCCGCGAGTGGGTCGAGCTGGGCGAGCAGGGCGTCGATCTGGGTCTGGGTGAGGCCGTCGGCTGTCAGCTGCGCCGCGAGCTGCGAGCGCAAGGCGGGGATCTGCGCGGCCATGCTGTTGCCGGCCGCGACCGCCTGGTGGCCGGTGGCCGCGAGCTTCGCCGTTCCGGCCGCGACCTGGGACGCCCCGGAGGCGAGCGAGGCGGTTCCGGACGCCAGCGACTGGGCCCCCGACTGCGCGGTCGAGGTGCCGTCGACGAGCCGGGACGCGCCGTCGACCGCGGTCGAGAGCGAACCGCGCACGTCCGAGAGGGCGAGCAGGAAGCGGCCCGCCGCCTCACGGCTGACCTGCGAGGCGATCGAGGTGCGGATCGTGGTCGCCGCCTGCGTGGCGATCGTCGAGGCCAGGTAGCTGTTCGTGTCGTTGGTCACGAGCCGGATGTCGGCCTTCCGCGGCTCGGTGACGGCGGCGCCGTTCGCGCCCACCGTGATGTCGCTCGAGGTGAGATCCGCCGAGAAACTCGCGGGGAACGTGACGCTGAAGTCGTAGGTGCCGCGCTTGACACCTGCCGCCGCCTCCTTCGCCGACACCTCGTGCCAGTCGAAGGAGCCGTTCTTGATGACCTGGGCGGCGACGTCCCGGCCGTAGTTGACGGTGGTGCCGTTGCTGCTGCTGCCCGTGTCGAGCACGACGAGCGCCGCGGGCACCCGCTCGAGGCTCGCGTAGGGATCGCGGTTCGCCCACAGGTAGAGCCCGCCGTACAGCACGGGCACGAGCATCAGCGCGACGAGGGCGAGTCGGGCCAGCGGCGTGGCGACGAGCCGGGCGAGTTCGGCGCGGATCAGGGCGGGGACGGTCATGAGGTGCGGCTTTCGGCGAGGGGTGAGGCGGGCGGCGCGGGGTGCGGCGAGTGGGACGCGGCTGACGTGTCCGGCTCCGGCTCCGGCAGGCGTTCGAGGTGCGCGAGGGTCGCGGCGTCGGTGACGACCAGCACGGCGATCCCGCGGGCGGCGGTCTCGCGCACGACCCGCCACCACAGGGCGGGCTCGCCGCCGTGCCGCTCGGGCGAGGTGATGACGAGGGCCGCGACATCCGGTCGCAGCAGGGCGAGCTCGATCAGCAGGCGCAGCCGGTCGGCACCGCCGAGCGAGCCGAAGGGATGCCGATCCCGCCGATCGACCGAGAGCTCGACCCGCGAGCCGCGGACGCCCGCGAGGGCGAGCTCCTCCCGCACGACGGTGGCGATGCTCACCTCGTCGGAGTGATCGGCGACCAACGGGGTGTCGATGAGGGCGATGGCCCGTCGCAGGGCGGCCGGCCGCAGCACGTGGTCGTGGGCGTCGCCGTCGCCGTCGTCGGCCAGCTCGACCGCGGTCACGCTCCCGGCGTCGAGCTTCATGCGACCGGATGCCGCGAGCGACAGCACCGTCGGACGGATGCCGCCCTCGGTGGCCACGACGGTCGGCACTCCGGGCGCGAAGCTCGCGCTCACCGGCGGGAGCGCCGCGGCCCGCCCCGTGCCGACCGCGGCGCCGTCCAGCGTCACGCGGATCATCGGGCGGCTCCGCCGAGCTCGGGCGTCTCGTCGATCAGACGCCCGGCACTCGCCGCGTCGAGTCCGGCGACCGAGAGGACGGTGAGCATCGCGAGGCGACGGCCGGCGTCGGCGGGGATGCCCGCACGGGTGGCCTCGTCGAGCACGGCGATCGCGGCGCCCTCGATCAGGCGCGCGAGGGTCTCGGGGTCGATGTCGGTGCGGACGCGGCTCCGCGATGCGGCGCTGCCGGCGCTGGCATCCGGTCGGGCGCGGTGTCGCACGGCCCCGAGCAGCTGGGCGCGCACGGGACGCAGCTGTTCGGCGACGAGCCCCTGGAACGGGCCGCGCACCGCGAACAGGGTCATGACCCGCACCGAGTCGACCTCCTGCCACATCTGCGAGGCGATCAGGGCCAGGCGCACGAGCGGATCGGGGTGGTCGACGCCCGCCAGGGATGCGGCGACGCGCGCGGCGCCCGTCGTGACGAGTTCCTTCAGCAGGGCGTCGCGGTTGGCGAAGTGCCCGTAGACCGCACGACGCGTCAGGCCGGCTTCCGCGGCGATCGCGTCGAGACCGGCATCCGGATCGCGGTTCAGGACGACGCGGGCCGCCGCGAGCAGGGCCGCGCGGTTCTCGGTCGCGTCGCGGCGGGGCGAGCGACCCGTCGGGGCGGTGGACGTGGTGGAGGCGGTGGGCATCCTGTCATGGTAGTAACTTGCACATCAATGTGCAAGTTATCTGACGACCCTGCCGCGAGAAGTGCCACATGGCTGCTCGCGGGCGCCGGAAGCGCCATGTCGCACCACTCGCGCCCCGGGTGCGCCGACGAGCGACTTCGGGCCCCGCGCACGCCGTCCGATAGACTGGGGCGTAATCCCTCCGCCCGACTACAGAAGTCCCAGGGAGTCCGCCATGCCCGCGATCGTTCTCATCGGTGCCCAGTGGGGCGACGAAGGCAAGGGCAAGGCCACCGACCTGCTCGGCAGCCGCGTCGACTACGTCGTCAAGTTCAACGGCGGCAACAACGCCGGCCACACCGTGGTGATCGGCGATGAGAAGTACGCCCTGCACCTGCTGCCCTCCGGCATCCTGACGCCGGGCGTCACGCCCGTGATCGCCAACGGTGTCGTCGTCGACATCCAGGTGCTCTTCGACGAGCTCGAGGCGCTGATGGCCCGCGGCCTGGACGTCTCGAAGCTGCTGATCAGCGCCAACGCGCACGTCATCACGCAGTACCACCGCACGATCGACAAGGTCACGGAGCGCTTTCTCGGCAAGCGGCAGATCGGCACGACCGGCCGGGGCATCGGGCCGGCGTACGCCGACAAGATCAACCGGGTCGGCATCCGGATCCAGGACCTGTTCGACGAGAACATCCTGCGGCAGAAGGTCGAGGGCGCCCTCGACCAGAAGAACCACCTGCTGGTCAAGGTCTACAACCGGCGGGCGATCGCGGCGTCCGAGGTGGTCGACGACCTGCTCTCGTACGCCGAGCGGCTGCGGCCGATGGTCGCCGACACCGGCCTGATCCTCAACCAGGCGCTGGATGCCGGCAAGACCGTGCTCTTCGAGGGCGGCCAGGCGACGATGCTGGACGTCGACCACGGCACCTACCCCTTCGTCACCTCCTCGAACGCGACGAGCGGGGGAGCCGCGACCGGATCGGGCGTCGCACCCAACCGTTTCGACCGCGTCATCGGCATCGTCAAGGCGTACGCGACGCGCGTGGGTTCCGGGCCGTTCCCGACCGAATTGTTCGACGAGTCGGGCGAGTTCCTGCGCTCGGCCGGGTTCGAGTTCGGCACCACCACCGGGCGGCCGCGCCGTACCGGCTGGTACGACGCCCCGGTGGCCCGGTACGCGGCGCGCATCAACGGCATCACCGACTTCGTGCTCACGAAGCTCGACGTGCTGACCGGGCTGGAGAGCATCCGGGTCTGCGTCGCGTACGACGTCGACGGCGTGCGGTTCGACGAGATGCCGGTCAACCAGAGCGACTTCCATCACGCGGTGCCGATCTACGAGGACTTTCCCGGCTGGACCGACGACATCACGGGCGTGACCGAGTTCGACCAGCTGCCGAAGAACGCGCGCGACTACGTGCTCGCCGTCGAGGCGATGAGCGGATCGCGCATCTCGGCGATCGGCGTCGGCCCCGGCCGCGACGCGATCGTCGTGCGGCACGACCTCATCGGCTGACACCGTGCCCGCCACCCGTCCCGATCGTGCGCCGCTGGTCGGTCGTTTCGTGCGTCTCGAGCCGTTTCGTCTCGATCACCTGCCGGCGCTGTGGACCGCGCTCGGGCATCCCGAGGTGTTCGCGGGCGGCTACGGGGGCGGCCCGGCCGGCCTGCCGGCAGATGAGGCGGCGTTCGCCGCATGGGCGCCGCGCTACTTCCCGCACGAGACCGGCAACACCTACGTCGTGATCGTGAACGGCGGCCCGCACGACGGACGCGTCGTCGGCGCCTCGACGCTGGGCGACTTCGACGAGGCCCGGGAGCAGGCCCACATCGGCTGGACCGGATTCGACCCGCGGGTCTGGGCAAGTCAGGTGAACCCCGAGACCAAGCTGCTCATGCTCGGCCTCGCCTTCGAGCACGGCTACGGTCGGGTCAAGCTGCAGGCGGATGACCGCAACCTGCGGTCGAAAGCCGCGATCGCGAAGCTCGGCGCCCGGTTCGAGGGGATCGAGCGCCGCTCGATCAAGCGGGCCGACGGCAGCTGGCGCGACACCGCGATCTTCTCGATCCTCGTCGACGAGTGGCCGGGCGTGCGCGCCGGGCTCGAGGCACGGCTGGCGTCGTTCGGGGATGAATCGGTGCGGTTCCGCGAGCACCAGGAGCACGCTCTAGAGTCGGAGCATGACCGCTGAACCGTCCTCAGGGTACGCCGACGCCTCGGCCGAGCTGGCCGCGATCCGGCTGAGCATCGACAACATCGACGCGGCCCTCGTGCACATGCTGGCCGAGCGGTTCAAGTTCACGCAGAAGGTGGGCAGGCTGAAGGCCGCGAGCGGGATGCCGGCCTCCGACCCCGAGCGCGAGCGCGTGCAGATCGCGCGGCTGCGCTCCATCGCCGAGCAGGCGCAGCTCGATCCGGCGTTCGCCGAGAAGTGGTTCAACTTCGTCGTGGCGGAGGTCATCCACCACCACGAGCAGCTCGCCACGGGGGCCGTCGAGACGTCTGCCGAGACACCGGCGTGAGCTGGGATCCTCGCGCCCTGCCCTCCGAGACCGGGCGGTGCTACGTCGTCACGGGCGGCAACGCCGGCATCGGGTACTTCACGAGCGAGCAGCTCGCCTCGACGGGGGCTCGCGTCATCCTCGCCTCGCGTTCGGCGCCGCGGGCCGAGCGGGCGATCGCCTCGATCCGGGCGCGGGTTCCGGGCGCTCTCGTCGACGTCGTCCCGCTGGATCTCGCCTCCTTGGGCTCGGTCGCCGACGCGGCCGCGCGGCTGCGCGAACTCGGGCCGATCGACGGGCTGATCAACAACGCCGGGCTCGTGAGCCCGTCTCGCCGCCGCGAGACGACCGTCGACGGTCTCGAGCGCACGATCGGCGCGAACTTCTTCGGCCATTTCGCTCTCACCGCACAGCTCTGGCCGTCGCTCACCGAGCAGGGCCGCGTGGTCGGACTCGGCAGCATGGCGACCCGGATGGTGCGCCTCGACGCCGACGATCTGCTCTCGGAGCACCGCTATCGCCCGTTCCGGGCCTACGGTCTCTCGAAGCACGCCGTGCACGGCTTCGCCTTCGAGCTGGACCGCCGCATCCGCGCGGCCGGCTCGCACCGGCTGTCCCTGCTCGCACATCCCGGCTATGCCGTCACAGGCCTCGCCGCCGCGCGCGAGGGGATCACGGAGCAGTCATGGCTGGGCCGCGCGGGCGACCGCGCGATGGGGTTCATGGCACAGGGCAAGGACCGCGGGGCCTGGCCCGCCGTGCGCGCGGTGCTCGATCCGGATGCCCGCAGCGGCGAGTTCTACGGTCCCGCCCGCTCGGTCGCCGGGCCGCCGATCGCGATCGAGCCGGTGCCCTCCAGCGCCTCGCCGCAGTTCGGTGCCGCGCTCTGGAACCTCGCCGAACAGCGCACCGGCGTGAGTTTCACGGTCTGAGGCGACGGCGTGCCGTCGTCACCCCGCTGCGCCGCAGCACCTCGAGGGCGAGGATGCCGAGGGCGGCGGCGACCGCCGCGGCCGGGAGGACCGGCGCCGGCGGTCCGAGCGAGAAGAAGTCCGACACCCACGGGATGAGCACGGTGCCGGCGAGGCCGAGCGCGAGCGCGAGCAGCAGCAGCACCCGGCGCAGGTCCAGCGGGCGCAGCAGGATGCCGAGCAGCCAGAGCCCGACCACGGTCAGGGCGAGCACCACGGCGGTCGAGGTGGCGGTCGCATCCGCCTGCATGGCGCGCAGGGCCACGACGAGCCCGGTGACCACGAGCGCGATGACGAGACCCGAGGGCACGCAGAAGCGCAGCGCTCGCCGCAGGAACCCGGCCTGCGCGCGGTCGGTGGCGGCGAGGCCCGCGAGCACCAGCGCCGGCAACCCGATGGTGAGCCCGTCGGTCGCGGCGAACTGCCGCGGCAGCAGGGGGAAGGTCCAGAGCAGGGCACCGAAGACGATCGCGAGCACGATCGCGTACACGGTCTTGGCCAGGAAGAGCTTCGCCAGCCGTTCGACGTTGCTGATCACCCGCCGGCCGTAGGCCACCGTCTGCGGCAGCCGGTCGAAGTCGCCGTCGAGCAGCACGAGCTGCGAGACCGCGCGGGTGGCCGCGACGCCCGATCCCATCGCGATGCCGAGGTCGGCGTGCGAGAGGGCGAGCGCGTCGTTCGCGCCGTCGCCGATCATCGCCACGATGTGACCGGCCGAGCGCATCGCGAGCACCATGTCGCGCTTCTGCTCCGGGGTCACCCGGCCGATGATCGGATGCCGGTCGAGCGCCGCGGCGAGCCCGGCCGGGTCGGTGGGCAGCGTCCGCGCGTCGATCGCCTCGGTGACCGGGATGCCGGCGGCCCGCGCGACGGCGGCGACCGTGGAGGGGTGATCGCCGGAGAGGATCCGCAGCTCGACCCCCTGCTCGCGGAAGAAGGCCACCGTGGCCGCCGCATCGGGGCGCAGCCGCTCGCGCACCGTGATCAGGGCGACGGGCTCGAGCGGGGCGGAGCGCAGCCACGCGGTGTCCGCGGCGGCCCGCGCCGCGACGTCGCGCTCGCCGGAGGCCCGCAGCGGCACAGCGCTCGCCGCGAGCACGAGCACCCGCAGCCCGGATGCCGCGAGCTCGCCCGCCCGCGTGAGCACCGCCGACGCTGCGACTCCCCCGCGCCCCTCGGCCAGCACGACGTCGGGAGCGCCGAGCACCCAACTGCCGCGGGCCGGTCCGGCCGCGAAGCCGACCGCGCTCCACTTGCGTGCCGAGTCGAAGCCGACCGCCGTCGGCGCGGGGTCGGCCGCCTCCGGTCGGCTGTCGGCGCCGGCCGCGGCGCCGACGGCGGCGCCGACCGCCCCGAAGCGCTCGACCAGGCTGCGCGCCGTGACGTTGGCATCCGGTCGCGTTCCGAACCAGCCCAGCACGGCATCCCAGCCCGGCCGCTCGTCGAGCAGCTCGCAGCCGTCGAGCACCATCGTTCCGTCGGTGAGCGTCCCTGTCTTGTCGAAGCACAGCACGTCGACGCGGGCCAGCGTCTCGACGGCGGGCAGGTCCTGCACGAGCACCCGGCTGCGCAGCAGGGCGACCGCGGCGACGGCGAGGGCGACGCTCGTGATGAAGACGAGGCCCTGCGGCACCATCCCGATCACGCTCGAGATCGCCCGGATCGCCCCCTCGCGCCAGCTCCCGTTCGCGAGGGCCGTCGACCAGCCGCCCAGGGCATCCATCTGCCCGTTGAGCACGAGGGCGGCGATCGGCAGCAGGATCCAACTGACCCAGCGGATGACGCGCCGCAACGCCGCGCGGATCTCGGAGGTCGCCCGTCCCGTCCCCCGGGCCCCCGCCGTGATCCGGTTGGCGTACGACGACGCCCCCACTCGCGTCGCCCGCGCCAACCCGGTGCCCGCGACCACGAACGACCCGGCCAGCAGCTCGCGCGCGGCCTCCGCGGGGATCGGGTCCGCCTCGCCGGTCAGCATCGACTCGTCGAGCTCGAGGCCGTCGGCGCTCAGCACCACGGCATCCGCGACGAGCTGGTCTCCCGCCGTGAGCACGAGCACGTCGTCGCGCACGACGGCGTCGCGGGCGACCAGCGTGGGCACTCCGTCGCGGAGCACCCGCGCCTGCGGCGCCTCGAGCAGGGCCAGCCGGTCGAGGGTGATCTTGGCGCGGGTCTCCTGGGCGACGCCGATCGCGGTGTTGGCGATCGCGAAGAAGCCGAAGAGGGCATCCACGACGTCGCCGAGCACCAGCAGCGCTCCGAACGAGAGCCCGACGACGAGGTTGAACAGCGTGAGCACGTTCTCGCGGACGATCTGCCAGACCGGCCGGCTCGTGACGGCCCGGTAGCGGTTGCTCAGACCCGCGCGAACGCGCTCCTCGACCTCGGCTGAGCTGAGTCCGCGCACCGGGCCGGCCATGTCATTCGATCAGATCGTCGCGCCGAAGTGCGCGGCGAGCGGACGAGCCCAGGTGCCGCGCAGCTCGTCGAGGGGAACCGAGAACAGGTCCTGCACCTCGAGCAGCGGCTCGCTGTCGGTCACGCCGACCCGCAGCACGGGGTAGCCGCGGCCCTCGCAGAGTCTGGTGAACTTCACGTCCTCTTCGCGCGGCACGGCGACGAGCACGCGTCCGGTCGATTCGCTGAAGAGGGCGGTCGCGACATCCACCCCGTCCCGGGCGCACAGCTCGCCGAGCCAGATGCGCGCGCCGACGCCGAATCGCAGCACGCCCTCGCTGAACGCCGCCGCGAGTCCGCCGTCGGCGAGGTCGTGCGCGGCGTTGAAGAGTCCCTCGTGGGCGGCCGCGGCGAGCAGCTCGCCGAGCTCCTTCTCACGGCTCAGGTCGACGGCCGGCGGGCGACCGCCGAGGTGCCCGTGCACGACCCCGGCCCAGGCCGAGCCGTCGAGCTCGAGCGCGGTCGTGCCCAGCAGGTACAGGTTGTCGCCCGGGTCCTGCCAGCCCGACGGCACGCGGCGTGCGACGTCGTCGATCGTGCCCATCACGGCGACGACGGGGGTCGGGTGGATCGGCACGTCGCCCGTCTGGTTGTAGAAGCTCACGTTGCCGCCCGTGACCGGGATGCCGAGCTCGAGGCAGCCGTCGGCGAGGCCTTCGACGGCCTGCGAGAACTGCCACATGACCTCGGGGTTCTCGGGCGAGCCGAAGTTGAGGCAGTCGCTGACCGCGACCGGGGTCGCGCCCGTGGCGGCGACGTTGCGGTACGCCTCGGCGAGGGCGAGCTGCGCTCCGACGTAGGGGTCGAGGTAGGCGTAGCGCCCGTTCGCGTCGGTCGCGAAGGCGACGCCGAGTCCGGACGTCTCGTCGACGCGGATCATGCCGCCGTCATCCGGGTAGCTCAGTGCCGTGTTGCCGAGCACGTACCGGTCGTACTGGTCGGTGATCCAGCTCTTGTCGGCCAGGTTGGCGCTGCCGATCAGCTCGAGCAGCTGCGCGCGCAGAGCGGGCCCCTCGGAGGGCCGCGGCAGCTCGGAGGCCGAGTTGGCGCGCACCGCGTTGAGCCAGGACGGGTAGGCCAGCGGCCGGTCGTACACGGGGCCGTCGACGGCGACCGTGCGCGGGTCGACGTCGACGATCGTCTCGCCGCGCCAGGTGATGGCCAGGCGGCCGGTCTCGGTGACCTCGCCGAGCACGCTGGTCTCGACATCCCACTTGCCGGTCACGGCGAGGAAGGCGTCGAGCTTGCCCGGCTCGACGATCGCCATCATGCGCTCCTGGCTCTCGGACATGAGGATCTCCTCCGCCGTGAGCGAGGGATCGCGCAACAGCACGCGGTCCAGCTCGATCGCCATGCCGCCGTCGCCGTTGCTGGCGAGCTCGGAGGTGGCGCACGAGATGCCGGCCGCGCCGAGATCCTGGATGCCCTGCACCAGATCCCCCGCGAACAGCTCGAGGCAGCACTCGATGAGCACCTTCTCGGCGAAGGGGTCGCCCACCTGCACCGCCGGCCGCTTGGTCGGCCCGCCCGCGCTGAAGGTGTCGGAGGCGAGAATGGATGCCCCGCCGATCCCGTCCCCGCCGGTGCGCGCCCCGAACAGCACGACCTTGTTGCCCGCGCCGCGGGCGTTCGCCAGATGCAGGTCCTCGTGCCGCAGCACGCCCACCGCGAGGGCGTTGACCAGCGGGTTCGCCTGGTAGATCGGGTCGAACCAGGTCTCGCCGCCGATGTTGGGCAGCCCGAGGCAGTTGGCGTAGAAGCTGATGCCGCTCACGACGCCGGGAACGACGCGGGCCGTGTCGCGGTCGTCGATCGCGCCGAAGCGCAGGGCGTCCATGACGGCGACGGGGCGCGCGCCCATCGAGATGATGTCGCGCACGATGCCGCCGACACCGGTCGCGGCACCCTGGAACGGCTCGATGTAGCTCGGGTGGTTGTGGCTCTCGATCTTGAAGGTGACCGCCCAGCCCTCGCCGACATCCACGACCCCGGCGTTCTCGCCCATGCCGACCATGAGGTTCTTGGTCATCTCGGGGCTGACCTTCTGCCCGAACTGGCGCAGCCAGACCTTGGAGCTCTTGTAGGAGCAGTGCTCGCTCCACATCACGGAGTACATCGCGAGCTCGCCGCTCGTGGGGCGCCGGCCGAGCAGCTCGCGGATGCTCTGGTACTCCTCGGTCTTGAGGCCCAGGGCGGCGTAGGGCTGCTCGCGCTCGGGCGTCGCGGCGGCGTTCGCGACGGAGTCGACGGTGCCCGGTGCGGCGGCGCCCGATGCGGCGGGGACGGCCGGTGCGGCGGGGACGGGGGTGGCGGTGGTGTCGGACACGCGGGCCGGGGCTCCATTCGCGGGAAGGTCGGGTTTCAGTCTATCGAGCCGCCCTCCCGGGGGCTCCCGGGGCCCCGCGTGGGCCTGCGCCCGCCCCACGGCGCCGAGACTCCCCGAATCGACCCTCACCGCCGCGCGAAGGTCGATTCGGGGAGTCTCAGTGCCGATCGCACCCGGTCGACCGTCGCATCCGGGGTCGCGAAGAGCCCCCGCGACCGCACCCGGATGACGCGCCACTCGTCCGCGACGAATCCGTCGATCCGCGTCATGTCGATCTCGTATTGCCGGGTGCTCGTGCGGTGCTGGTCGCCGTCGTACTCGACGATGACCCGCGCCTCTCGGTAGACCAGATCGGCCCGGCCCAGGATCCGACCCGCGCGGCTGCGCACCTCGGCGTTGACCTTGGGCTCGGGCAGGCCCGCTCCGACGAGAAGCACGCGCAGCAAGGTCTCGGGGCGCGACTCGGCCCCCTGCCTGACCAGGGCGATCGCGGCGCGGCTGCGCCGGCATCCGCGTCCACGGAACGCTCGCACGGCAGTCCTCAGCTCGGCGAGAGCGAGGTGCGGTCTCACCTCGCCCGGATCGAGGACCACCGGGTCGAGCACGATCGCATCTCCGAGAGCGACGAGGTCGGGCAGCGACAGCAGCGAGGCGCATTCGCAGAACAGCGTGGCCGGATCGGACACCGGGAGCCCGTCACGCAGCACCTGAGCGCCCCATGCCGAGACATGGCCCTGAACGCCGGTCGTGCGAGTCGCGTTACGCGGCGGACGGACCGTGAGATGGATCGGGTGATCGCCGGGCGGGAGGGGCAGGTTCCAGAGTTCAGCGGCACTCGTATGGCTGAAGCGTTCGCCCTCTCGCAACAGCGGAGCGCAGGCGCGATGCCGGCCGAGTGATTCCTCGGCCGACGCCTCGACCCGGATGCCGTGAAAGGGGCGCAGGAGGTCGGCTCCGCGCAAGCGTCCTTCGCCGATCCCGTGGCCGTGTGCATCGCGGGTGCGGAACGCGGTTGACCGCAGGGTGGGCGGCAGGATGATGCGCGGCATCCAGAGATCGTGGCCCGCTCGGCCGGCGGGCGGGCCTCACCATGCACAACCGCGCATCGAGACTCCCCGAATCGACCTTCACCGCCGCCGGAAGGTCGATTCGGGGAGTTTCGGCGGGGTGGCGCGGTGGGGGTGGGGTGCGGTGGGGCGCGGTGGGGGTGGGGCGCGGCGGGGCGGCGCGCGGCCGCGGGTCAGGCGCGGGCGAGGGCCCCGTGCAGCACGCTCGTGAAGAAGGTCAACCCGTCGACGCCGGAGCGCATGGCGTCGGGGGTGTCGGGCCCGAAGCCGGGCTCGGTGGCGTGCTCCGGATGCGGCATCAGCCCGACCACGTTGCCGCGCGCGTTGGTCAGCCCCGCGATGTCGTCGAGCGAGCCGTTCGGGTTGACGTCGAGGTAGCGGAACGCGACCAGACCCTCACCCTCGATCCGCTTGAGCGTCTCGGCATCGACGATGAAGCCGCCCTCGGCGTTCTTCAGCGGGATGGTGATCTCCTGGCCGACCGTGAATCCGTTGGTCCAGGCGGTCGACGCGTTCTCGACCCGCAGCTTCTGGTCGCGGCAGACGAAGTCGCCGTGGTCGTTGCGGATCAGCCCTCCGGGCAGCAGGTGCGCCTCGACGAGGATCTGGAAGCCGTTGCAGATGCCGAGCACCGGCATCCCCGCGTTGGCGGCGGCGATGACCTCGGCCATGATCGGCGAGCGGGCCGCGATGGCGCCGCAGCGCAGGTAGTCGCCGTAGCTGAAGCCGCCGGGCAGCACGATGGCGTCGACGCCCTGCAGCTCATGATCGCCGTGCCACAGTGCGACGGCCTCGCCACCGGCCCGTCGCACGGCGCGCTGAGCATCGCGGTCGTCGAGCGAACCGGGGAAGGTGACGACGCCGATCCTCATGAGGCGGACCCGGCCGCGGTCGTCTCGGCGACGTAGACCCGCACGACGTCTTCGATGACCGAGTTGCTGAGCATGTCGTCGGCGAGTTTCTGCGCTTCGGCGAGCACGGCATCCGTGACCTCGCCGTCGACGGTCAGCTCGAAGCGCTTGCCGATGCGGACGGCGGTGAACTCCGACTTGCCGAGCCGGGCGAGGGCTCCGGCGACGGCCTTGCCTGCGGGGTCGAGCAGTTCCGCCTTGGGCATGACCTCGACGACGATGGTGGACACGTGCGACTCCCCGGGGCTCGGGTGGGTGGATGCCCTCAGTCTACCGAGACGGTCGCGGTCGCCCGCTGTCGGCCCTCGGCGATCAGGCGGGCGTTGGGCTCGTCGACCTCGTCGACCCAGAGCTCGGCCTCCTCGGGGGTCTTGCCGTACGCGACGTGGCGGTCCAGCAGCCGGGCGCGGCGCAGCGCCGGGTCGGCGTCGAGGTACCAGATCGGGTCGAGCAGCCCCGCGACCCGATCCCAGCCGTCCCGGTCGTGCAGCAGGTAGTTGCCTTCGACGATGACGATCCGGATGTCGCAGCCGATCGCCAGCGCATCCGGAACCGGTTCCTCGATCGCGCGGTCGAATCCGGGTGCCGACACCGTGCCCGGCTCCCCGCGGAGCCGCTGAAGCACCCGCACGAACCCCTCCACGTCGAAGGTGTCGGGGGCGCCCATGCGGCCACGGCGTCCGAGTTCGACGAGGCGCGCCTGCGGCAGGTGGAACCCGTCCATCGGAAGCACCGCGGCGGGCAGGTCGATGAGCTCGAGTTCGTGCCGGAGGGCCGCGGCGACGGTGGACTTGCCGACCCCGGGCGGCCCGACCAGGCCGAGCAGGGTGCGCCCGGATGCCGGGGTGCTCTTCTGGGCGGGCTCCCGCCGGAGCCCCTGCGCGAGCCCGCGCGCGAGGGTCGCCGCGTCGACCGTCACGGCCTCGCGCGGAACGCCGCGACGATCCCCTCGGCGAGCGCCTGGTACCCGGCCGCGTCGGGGTGGAAGCCGTCGGACGCGACCGACCGACCGTCGAACCCGGAGGCCGTCGCGGCCCCGTGCTCGCGGGCGACGCGCCCCGCACGCCGGGTCAACCCGTTGGCGTGCCGGCCGAGCACCCAGCGCACGGGGTTCGGGAGCGCCGCGAAGCGGCCGAACCCGGGCGGCGCGACGACGATGAGCCGGGCCTCGGGAGACCCGGCGTGCAGGCGATCGAGCAGGGCGCCCAGCGCGCGGGCGAACTCGGACGCCGGCCGCAATCGCATGGCGTCGTTCCACCCGACCAGCACGACGCCGAGGTCGAAGTGCGCCGCGACGGCGGCATCGGCGAACCCCTCGAGCACCTCGCGAGCGGTCGCCCCGCTGCGCCCGACGGCGCGCCACGCGACGGCGCCCCGATCGCTGAGCAGCCGGGCCAGCCGTCCCGGAATGGCGTCGTCGAGGGTCGTCACCCCGGTTCCGACCGCGGTGGAGTCGCCGACCACGAGCACCCGCAGCGGATGTCCGACCCCGGCGCCGACCCCTGAGCCGACGCCGACAGCTGCATCTGCGCCCGCTCCGGCCCCGGCACGTCCCCGGGCGCCGACGAGTCCGTCGTGCGCGCCGCGCGCCTCCGGAAGCTGCGGCACGCTCGCCCGCAATCGGGCGGCCTGGCGCAGCACGATCGGCGCGAGCAGGAGGGCGGGGACGCGGCTCACGGCGCGAGTCTAGCGACGGGTCCAGCGCCGGGCCCTCACCCGGTCGCGGTGGGCGACGGCGTGGCCAGTGACTGTGTCGTCAGCGGGTCGGAGAGCGCGAGCGACCAGACCGCGACGCCGTGGAGCCCGAGGCGCTCGGCGAGGGCGACGCGCAACGCGATCGATCGCGTGTCGGCCCACCAGAACACCTGACCGTCTTTCAGGGTCGCCGTCCACTCCCCCGTGCCCTGGTCGAAGCGCGCGATCGAGCCGTCGGCCTCGACGAGACGGCGCGCGCGATGGTCGCCGACCGTGTGCGTGCCGTCGCTCGCCCAGCGGTAGCCGTAGCCGGCCACGCCGAGGTCGATCTGCCCGGGTTGAGCCGTGATGAGCAGCGCGTCGAGCACCTTCTTCTGCCAGTTCAGCGACCCGACCGGCCCGGGGTCGGTCGGGTCGAAGGTGCCGTGCTGGTCGTAGGCCATGACCGTGAGCCGGTCGAGCGACCGCAACAGCCCCGCGACGTCGTAGCCCTGGCGCAGGTAGCCGCCGGGGGTCGTCGAGGGCTGGATGGCGGCATCCAGGTGCACCGCGGGACCGACCGCACGCCGCAGGGCCGCCGCGAACGCCGTGAGCCCGGGCGCCTCGGACGCGCTCAGCGACTCGAGGTCGAACATGACGCCGTCCCAGCCCCCGGACTTCACGACGGCGGCGAGCGAGGCGGCCGCCGACTCGCGATTCGCCGCGGTGCCGAGCATCGCGGCGGCGACCGTGTCGCTGAACCTGCCGCCGTCGATGTTGAGCAGCAGCACCTCGGCCTTGAGGCCGAGCCGGTGGGCGTGGGCCAGTTGGGCCAGAACGGCGGGCGTCGGTGCCGTCACGGATGCCCCGTCGCTCGCGATGTCGATGCCCGAGACCGCGACCGTGCTCATGCCGGTCTTGCTGGCATCCAGGTTGACGGGGTCGCCCCACGACGGCTGGAACCCCGTGACGACGGCGGTGCTCGGCGCAGCGGTGTGCGGTTGGGGCGCGACGGCGCGCGGCGTGGTGGGGCGCGACACGCAGCCCGCCAGCACGACGGCGAGCAGCGCGATGGCGGTCGCGCTCGCGATCAGGCGGCGGGGTCGCATCCGTCCATCATGCGCCGAGCGACGGGGTGTCGGCGCGTTTCGTCCTCAGGCGCGGGCGGCCTCGACGCGGATCAGGTTGCCCCAGGGGTCGTCGACGCTCACGGTCCTGCCGTCGTTGCGCGTCGCGAGGCCGTAGTGCCCCATCCGCTCGTCGAGGGCGCCGAGGTCGTCGGCAGTCGGGACCACGATGTCGACCCGTCCGAGGCCGAGCGTGCGCTGGCGCCGACCGGCGCCGCGGCTGTTCCAGATGTTCATCGCCATGTGGTGGTGGTACTTGCCCGCGCTCACGAAGAGGGCTTGGCCGGGCAGCTCGATCGTCGAATCCCAGCCGAGCCGGTCGACGTAGAACTCGCGTGCCGAGGCGATGTCACCGACCGAGAGGTGCACGTGGCCGACCCGGGCGTCGCCCCAACCGGCACCCGCGAGGCCCTGCTCGGTGAGGTTCTGCTGCAGGAAGGCGTTCGGGTCGAGGTAGAGCGTGCTCATCTCGATCTGTCCGTGGGTCCAGCTCCAGGCGCTGCGGTCGCGGTCCCAGTACAGCTCGACGCCGTTGCCCTCGGGGTCGTCGAAGTAGAAGGCCTTGCTCACCAGATGGTCGCTCGATCCCGTGAACGAGCCGGGGAGCATCCGGGCCACGGAGTAGACCGCGGCGGCGAGGGCGGCCTCGCTGTCGAACAGGATCGCGGTGTGGAACAGCCCGGCCTCGTGCGGCGCCGCGTGGCGCAGCCCAGGCGTCTGCTCGAGGATGACGATCTCGCGCCCCCCTCCCTCGGGCGCGGTCCGGCCGAGCACGGCGCGGGAGCCGTCGGCCGACAGCAGTTCGAGGCCGACGCCGTCGCGGTAGTAGGCGGTCATCGCGTCGAGGTCGGCGACGTTGAGAGTCACGGCACCCATGGCGGTGTCGGCGGCCAGTTGTTCGATCATGATGGGTTTAATGTAGTTGAGAGTTCAAATATTCCGAACAGACGGAGAGGATGTCGTGGCCGAGCACCTGAGCGACGCGGGCAACCGGGCCTGGCGCGCCCTCGCCTCCGTGACCCACCTGCTCGGCGCCGAGTTGGAGCGTCAGACCCAGCGCGACGCCGGCATGCCGCACGTCTACTACGTGCTGCTCGCGGCCCTCTATGAGGCTCCCGGGCGGCGGCTGCGGGCGGGTGCGCTCGCCGAGGCGGCCCGGATCAGCCCGAGCCGGCTGAGTCATGCCGTTCGGAGCATGGAGGAGTCGGGGTGGGTCACGCGCGAGCGCGCGGCAGGCGACGGGCGGGGTCAGCAGATCGTGCTCAGCGAGGCGGGGGTGACGGCGGTGCGGCGCCTGGCGCCCCTGCAGCAGGCGAACGTGCGGGTGCCACTTCTCGGCGACCTCGACGACGAGCGGCTGACTCGCTTGGCCGAGCTGCTCGAGCCCCTGGCGGCGCGGCTGGAGTCCGCGCGCTGAGTCGCGCGGGCCGACCCGCGGCGCCGCGCCGGGCACGCAGAGCCCGGGCACCGCATCCGCTCGCCGAGCCTCAGGCCGCGAGCACCTTCTCGTAACAGACCGAGAGCGGCGAGTCGACGTAGTGGCCGTACGGCGCGATCCGCGCGTAGCCCTCGCGCTCGTAGAAGCGCTGGGCCGGAGTCATCCGGTCGCCCGTCTCGAGCAGGAGGCGCGTCCAGCCCCGTCCGACGGCGTCGGCCTCGAGGGTGCGCAGGATCTCGCCCGAGAGGCCGCGCCCCCGGTAGGCGGGATCGACGTACATCCGCTTCACCTCGCCGTGCGCGTGGCCGAGCTGCCGCAGCCCGCCGCAGGCGACGGCCGTGTCGCCGACGAACGCCACGTAGAACACGAGCATGTCGCTCGCGGTCGGCTTCGGCCCCGGCTCGGTGTCGTCGTAGTCCGGGTAGAAGACCGCGTTGACCTCGCGCTGCTGCGCCGTGCGAAGCTGCTCCCCGCCGGGATCGTCCCAGTCGACGGCGCGGATCAGCCAGGGCGTCACGCCGTGAGCCTCTCGATCAACTCCTCGTACCGTGCAGCGGTGCGCTCGACGATCTCGGCCGGCAGCTCGGGCGGAGTGCCCGTCTTGTCCCAGTTCGCCGCGAGCCAGTCGCGCACGATCTGCTTGTCGAAGCTGTCGAGACGGTGGATGCCGCCAGCGGCATACGTCTCGGCGTCCCAGTAGCGGCTCGAGTCGCTCGTGAGCACCTCGTCGGCCAGCGTCAGCTCGCCCGTGGCGGGGTCGCTGCCGAACTCGAACTTCGTGTCGGCAAGGATCAGACCGCGCTGCTCGGCGATCGCCGCAGCGGTGCGGAAGATCGTCAGGCTGGCGTCGCGGATCGCGGCCGCGGTCTCGGCTCCGAGCAGCTCGACGGTGCGGTCGAAGCTGATGTTCTCGTCGTGCTCGCCGAGCGGCGCCTTGAAGGCGGGCGTGTAGATCGGCTCGGGCAGTCGGTCGCCGTTGCCGAGCCCCGCGGGCAGGGGGATGCCGCACACGCTCTGGGTCTGCTGGTACTCCAGCCAGCCCGAGCCGACGAGGTAGGCGCGCACGACCGCCTCGATGGGGTGCATGTCGAGCTCGTGCACGAGCATCGCCCGCTCGGCGATGCCGGGGGGCAGGTGCTCGCCGAGCGAGGGGTGCGCCGCGGCGAGATGGTTGCGCATGCCGAGGCGGCCGAACCACCACAGGCTCAGCTGGGTCAGGTGGGCGCCCTTGCCGGGGATCCCGGGCTCGAGCAGGTGGTCGAAGGCGCTCACCCGATCGGATGCCACGACCAGCACGCGGCCGGGCGCCGCCTCCGAGGTGTACAGGTCGCGCACCTTGCCCGAGTACACGTGCGTCCAGTGCAGCGCCTCGAGTCGTGCGTCGCCGCGCGGGACCCCTCCGGCCTGTGTGATCATCGTGCCCACCTCATCGTGCCACCCGTTCTGCGATGTCGTGCCGGTAATGCGAGCCCTCCAGCTGGATGCGGCTCAGGCTCTCGTAGGCGGCGTCGCGCGCGGCGCCGAAGTCGGTTGCGCGCGCCACGACGCCGAGCACCCGGCCGCCGGTGGCGACGAAGCGGCCCTCGGCGAGGGCGGTGGCGGCGTGCAGCACGGTCACTCCGGGCACGGCCGCCGCGGCATCCAGTCCGGTGATGACCCGCCCGGTGATCGGGGCGTCGGGGTAGCCCTCGCTCGCCAGGACGACGACGACCGTGACGTCGTCGGAGAACGTCGGATACGGCAGGCGCCCGAGGCCGCCGGTCGCGGCCGCCAGCAGCAGCCCCGACAGCGGGGTCTCGAGCCGGGGCAGCACGACCTGCGTCTCGGGATCGCCGAAGCGCGCGTTGAACTCGATGACGCGGATGCCGTGCGGCGTCACGATCAGGCCGCAGTACAGCAGTCCGATGAAGGGCGTGCCCTCGGCCTCGAGCGCGCGCACCGTCGGCAGGGCGACGGTGTCGAGCACCTCGTCGACGAACGACGCCTCGCTGCCCCAGCGGTCGTTGAGCCATGGCAGCGGCGAGTACGCGCCCATGCCGCCGGTGTTCGGGCCGGTGTCGCCGTCGCCGGCCCGCTTGTAGTCCTGTGCGGGGCTGAGCGGGACGACGTCGTGGCCGTCGGCGAGGAAGAACAGCGACACCTCCTGCCCGCCGAGGAACTCCTCGACGAGCACCTCGCCCTGCTGGAGGTAGTGCTCGGCGTGGGCGAGTGCGGCGGCGCGGTCGTCGGTGACCAGAACGCCCTTGCCCGCGGCCAGACCGTCTGCCTTGACGACGTGCGGAGCGCCGAGCGCGTCGAGAGCGGCCTCGACCTGCTCGATGGTGGAGGCACGGTGGGCGCGACCGGTCGGCACGCCCGCGGCATCCATGATGCGTTTCGCGAACGCCTTGGAGCCTTCCAGCGCCGCGGCCGCCTTGCCCGGTCCGAACACCGGGATGTCCTTCGCCCGCAGCGCGTCCGCGACGCCCGCGACGAGGGGGGCCTCGGGGCCGATCACCACGAGGTCGATCCCGTTGTCGGCGGCGTAGCCGGCCACGAGCCGTCCGTTCGAGGCGTCGAGCCCGACGGTCTCGACGCCGGGCTCGGCTGCGATGCCCGCATTGCCCGGAGCCGCGACGATCTCGTGCCCCGCGTCCTCGCGCAGCAGGGCCACCACGATCGCGTGCTCCCGGGCGCCGGAGCCGAGGACGAGGATTCTCACGGTCACAGGCTACCGGCGGTAGCGTGACCGGATGGACGAGCTTCGACGGGGCGATCGCGCATGAGCGTCCGCCGCAGGATCGACCCGCCCGCCGGCTCGGCCGCCGTCGACGCGGTGATCGCCGGAGCCGGCGACCGAGACACGGTGGCGCTCGCGGTGCGCTACCTGCTCGAGGTGCTCGCCTCCGATTTCGAGGGGCACACCGTCGAGGTGCGCGTGCCGCCGTGGGGTGCCGTGCAGGCGATCGAGGGGCCGCGGCACACCCGCGGGACTCCTCCCAACGTCATCGAGACGGATGCCGCGACCTGGATCGCGCTCGCCACGGGCTCGCTGCGGTGGGACGAGGCGGTCGCGGGGGCGGCGGTCGCGGCATCCGGTCAGCGCGCGGATCTGCGTGAGGTGCTTCCGCTGTCCTGGCGCGCCTGACCGCGGGGCGGATGCGGGTGAGTGAGGCGGATGCCGGACCACTCGGCCGCGGAGCCCCGGCGGATCGGCGACAATGGACGGGTGACCACCCCCCAGCCGAGCCTCGCCGAGTCCGCGACACAGGTGCGAGTGCGCCGCGCGCCGCGGCTGCCGGTGTTCCTGCTGCTGGGGGCGGTCGTCGGCGCCATCGTGACCCTGATCGTCACGGGTCTGGCCCCTGCCGACCCGAAGATCGGATTCGCGGCCACCTACGGGTACTTCTGCTTCTACGGCGTTCCCGCCGGGGTGGTGCTGGGCGCGATCGTCGGACTGCTGCTCGACCGCCGCTCGGTGCGCCGCTCGCGCATCGTCGCGGCCGAGCGCGAACAGGTGGGTCCCCCCGAGGCCTGAGGCCCGACGCCCCGGCGCTCAGCCGTCGCGCGGCTCAGCTCAGCTGATTCGCCTCGACCCAGGCGAGGTACTCGGGCGTGACCGTGCCGGTCACGTAGTCGCCCGTGAAGCAGCTCATCTCGAGGCGCTCGATGTCGGAGCCCTCGAGGATCGCCGCCTGCATGTCGGCGACCTCCTGGTAGATCAGGTAGTCGGCGCCGAGCTCGGTCGCGATCTCGGGGATCTTGCGGCCCGAGGCGACCAGTTCTGCGCGACTGGGCATGTTGATCCCGTAGACGTGCGGGTAGCGCACGGGCGGCGCCGCCGAGGTGAAGGTGACCGAGTTGGCGCCGGCCTGACGGGCCATGTCGACGATCTCACGCGAGGTCGTCCCGCGCACGATCGAGTCGTCGACGATCAGCACGTTCTTGCCGCGGAACTCGGAGCCCATCGCGTTGAGCTTCTGCTTGACGCTCTTGGTGCGCTGCTCCTGCCCGGGCATGATGAAGGTGCGGCCGACGTAGCGGTTCTTGTAGAAGCCCTCGCGGTACTCGATGCCGAGCTTCTGGGCGACCTGCATCGCGGCCGGGCGCGACGAGTCGGGGATCGGCATGACCACGTCGATGGCTCCCGACGGGGTGTACTTCGCGATCGTGTCGGCCAGGCGGTCGCCGAGTCGCAGCCGGGCGTCGTACACCGAGATCCCGTTCATGATCGAGTCGGGGCGCGCCAGATACACGTACTCGAACGAGCAGGGGATGAGCACGGGGTTCTTGGCGCACTGCCGCGAGAACATCTCGCCGTTGCGGGCGATGAAGATCGCTTCGCCCGGGGCCACGTCGCGCACGACCTCGTAGCCGCCGCTCTCGAGCACGAGCGACTCGCTCGCCACGACCCACTCGGTGCCCACCAGGCCGCTCGTGCGCTTGCCCAGGACGAGGGGGCGGATGCCGAACGGGTCGCGGAACGCCAGCAGCCCCTGCCCCGCGATGAGGGCGATCGCGGCGTACGAGCCCTCGACCCGCTCGTGGAGCGTCGAGATCGCGTCGAACACCTGATCGGGGTCGAGGTCGGTGCCGCGCACCTGCGACTGCAACTCGTGCGCGAGCACGTTGACGAGCAGCTCGGTGTCGGAGCTCGTGTTGAGGTGGCGCCGGTCGATGTGGAACAGCGCCTCGGTCAGCTCGCGGGTGTTGGTGAGGTTGCCGTTGTGCACGAGCACGATGCCGTAGGGCGCGTTCACGTAGAACGGCTGCGCCTCCTGCTCCTTGTTGGCGTCGCCCCGGGTCGCGTAGCGCACGTGGCCGAGGCCCATGGTGCCGAGCAGACTGCGCATGTCGCGCGTGCGGTAGGCCTCGCGCACCTGGCCCTTGGCCTTCTGCATGTGGATGATGCTGCCGTCGGAGGTGGCGATGCCCGTCGAGTCCTGTCCGCGGTGTTGCAGCAGGGCGAGCGCGTCGTAGACCTGCTGGTTGACGGGACTCGAAGAGACGATGCCGACGATGCCGCACATGGGGCGGATGGCTCCCGGAAGTTCGATGGGGCGCACTCGACCGAGTACGCCCCATCTTCCCATACGAGGTGCTCCCTCGCCGGGCCGCCTCAGTGGGCGATGACCGGCTCCGGCTCGCCCGCGGTCGTCGCGGGCGCCGCCGCGGCGTGCGCGAGCGACAGCCCCTGACTGCGCCGGCGGAACAGCAGCGCGGCCAGCACGGCACCGAAGGCGAAGAACCCGGCGCCCCAGCCGTACGCGGCCGCGTAGCCGTGCACGGCGGCCTCGGCCGCGACGGTGGACGTGGGCGGCAGGTGCGAGGCGACGTAGTCGGTCGCGGCGGTGGCGGCGAGCGTGTTGAGCAGCGCGGTGCCGATCGAGCCGCCGACCTGCTGGCTGGTGTTGGTCATCGCCGAGGCGACCCCGGCGAAGTGCCGGTCGACGCCCAGCGTCGCGGTCTGCATCGAGGCCGGCATGATCGTACCCATCGCCGCGCCGAGCACCAGCAGTGCCGGCAGCACGTCGGCCGCATAGCTGCTGGTCAGTTCGAGCCGGGTGAGCATGAGCATCCCGACGGTGCCGAGGCTCATGCCGATCGGGACCAGGATCTTCGGGCCGAAGCGGGGCACGAGGATGTTGGTGCCGAGCTGGGCGGCGAGCACCAGCATCCCGATCATGGGCAGGAAGGCCAGCCCGGTGTTGATCGGGGTGAACTTGAGCGAGGTCTGCAGGTAGTAGGTCACGAACAGGAAGATCCCGAACATGCTCGCGCCGGCGATCAGGATCGACGCGTAGGCGGCGCCCCGGTTGCGATCGAGCACGATCGACAGGGGGAGCAGGGGGTGCGCGGCACGCCGCTGCCAGAGCACGAAGGCGATGAGCAGGATGCCGGACGCCGTCAGCATGCCCCAGGTGAGCGGTGAGCCCCAGCTGTCGCTCTCGGCGTTCGAGAACCCGTAGACCAGGGCGAACAGAGCGGCGGAGACCAGGATCGTGCCCGGGATGTCGAGCTTGGGCCGCGGTCCGCTGCGCGCGATCGGCGGGACGACGAAGGCCGCGCCGGCGATCGCGATGATGGCGATCGCCACGTTGATGTAGAGGTTCCAGCGCCAGCCGACATCCTGGGTGAGGTAGCCGCCGAGCAGTAGGCCGATGGCGCCGCCGCCGCCCGCGATGGCACCGAAGATGCCGAACGCGCGGGCGCGCTCCCTCGGAACCGTGAAGGTCGTGGTCAGTACGGCGAGAGCGGTCGGGGCCAGCAGTGCGCCGAACGCGCCCTGCAGCGCGCGGGCGCCGACGAGCAGCCCGAAGGTTCCTGCCGCGCCACCGAGGGCGGAGGCGAGGGCGAAGCCCACGAGGCCGATGACGAAGGCGCGCTTGCGCCCGATCAGGTCGGAGATTCGCCCACCGAGCAGCAGCAGGCTGCCGAACGCGAGCGAGTACGCGGTGATGATCCACTGCCGATCGCCGTTGCTGAAGCCGAGGTCGGCCTGGGCGGACGGGAGGGCGATGTTCACGACGGTGGAGTCGAGCACGACCATGAGCTGGGCGAGCGCGACGATGGCGAGAGTCCACCAGCGGCGGGAGTTCGCCGGGGTGGTCGAGGAGTTGTCAAGCATGAAGGAGACTATATACGGTACTGTGGAGTTTCGGAAATGAACAGTTCCTGAACCGACGAGTTCCGTGTCGTCGGATATCATCGACACGACAGGGAATGGGAGATGCCGCGATGACGCAGCTCGACGCCACCCCCAAGCTGGGGCGCAAGCGAGATCTGACGCGCGACTCCGAGATCCTCGACGCCACGCTCAAGGTGCTGGCCGAGACCGGCTACGACGGGATGACCATCGACATGGTCGCGGCGCGCGCCAAGGCGGGCAAGGCGACCGTCTACCGGCGCTGGGCGTCCAAGAGCGAGCTCGTGATCGACGCCGTCGCGTGCATGAAGTCGGCAGACATCGACTTCGACGCGCTCCCCGACACCGGGACGCTGCGCGGCGACCTCGTCGCCATGATCAAGCCGCACTCCGTCGAGAGCGCGGCCAAGAAGCTGCAGGTGATGGCCGGCCTCGTGTCGATGCTGTCGCGGCATCCGGAGCTCGCCGACAGTGTGCGTGCTGCGGTCATCGAGCCGCGTGCGAGCGCCAACCGGGTCTTCCTCAGACGGGCCATCGAGCGGGGCGAGATCCCGGCGGATGTCGACGTCGAGCTGGTCTCCCAGATCGGCGGCGCGATGGCGACGCACCGCACGCTCATGCTGGGCGAGCCGGTCGACCGCGCGTTCGTGCTCTCGGTCATCGACGGTGTGATCCTGCCGGCGGTCGGCCTGCGCCCGGGCACCCCCGCTGGCCAGCCGCCGACTCAGACCAGCGCCGCGACGATCGGCGCCAGGGCGTCGCGGTAGAGGATCGGCTCGTCGCGGGTCGCCTCGTCGACCGCGATCACGTCCTCGCCGATCCACCAGATGCCGGATGCCGCGAGCGGGAGCACCTCGATGCGCAGCCGGAACGGCCGGGATGCCCGCCCGAGCGCGACCTCCTGCTCGTGCACCAGCTCCTGGATCGTGACGTCGGGAGCGCGCTGCATCCGGGCGATGGAACTCCCGTTGTGCTGCTCGTGGGCGACCATCGCCCAGGCGCGGGCGCTGTCGAGGTGCCGGCGCACCGCCGCCGAGAAGGCGTCGGTGCCGGCCTCGTCCCCTTCGGGAAGACCCCAGCTGCGGGCGTCGGGCTCGATGAGCGGGATCCACCAACGGGTCCAGGCGAAGGCGATGGAGGGCTCGGGTGGGTCGACCTCGGGCAGGCCCGTGCCGAGCATGCGGGGCAGACCGCTCGGGTCGACGATGCCGAGGGCGTCCCGCAGGTAGAGCGCGACGAGCACGTCGCGGGAGGCGTCTTCGACGACCTCCCACCGGGGACGGCCCAGCGGTCCGGCGTGCACGCGGCCAGGGTACGCCCCGGTACCCTGGAGCCGTGACGGGCCCCTCGAACAGCTACGCCCAAGCCGGAGTCGACACGGCGGCCGGTGATCTCGCGGTCGAGTTGATGAAGTCCGCGGTCACGCGCACCCACGGCCCGGAGGTCCTCGGCGGGGTCGGCGGATTCGCCGGACTGTTCGACGTCTCCTTCCTGACGGGCTTCTCGCGCCCGCTGCTGGCGACGAGCACGGACGGCGTCGGCACCAAGGTCGCCATCGCTCAGGCCCTCGACAAGCACGACACCATCGGACAGGATCTCGTCGGCATGGTCGTCGACGACATCGTCGTGGTCGGCGCCAAGCCGCTCTTCATGACCGACTACATCGCCTGCGGCAAGGTCGTGCCCGAGCGGATCGCGGCGATCGTCGGCGGCATCGCGGCGGCCTGCGCGGCGACCGGGACGGCGCTGGTCGGCGGCGAGACCGCCGAGCACCCCGGACTCCTCGGCCCGGACGACTACGACGTCGCCGGCGCGGCGGTCGGCGCCGTCGAGGCGGATGCGGTGCTCGGCCCCGAGCGCGTCGAACACGGCGACGTCGTGGTCGCGATCGCCTCGAGCGGGCTGCACAGCAACGGTTTCTCGCTCGTGCGTCACATCCTCAGCACCCGCGGGATCGGCTACGGCGACACCTCGGCCGAACTCGGCGGGGTCGTCGGCGAGGTGCTGCTCGAGCCCACCCGGCTCTACACGGCTCCCCTGCTGCGGGTCATCGACGATCTCCCGGGTGCGGTGCACGCCCTCAGCCACATCACGGGGGGCGGGATCGCCGCCAACCTGGCCCGCGTGCTGCCGCGCGGCTCGTGGGTCGAGCTCGATCGCTCCACCTGGAGTCCGCAGCCGGTGTTCCGCGTGCTCGCCGAGCTGGGCGGGATCTCGCTCGCCGACACCGAGGGCACCTGGAACCTCGGGGTCGGGATGATCGCCGTCGTCGCGCAGGGCGCCGCCAGTTCGGTGACGCATGCGCTCACCGCCGCCGGGCTGCCGGCCTGGGTCGCCGGGAGGGTGACGGTCGGCGAGCACGAGCTGAGCGGATTCGAGCAGGGCGCCAAGGGCGTCGACGGCGGGGCCGTCAGGCTCGTCGGCGACTTCGCCGGCTAGCTCGGGTTCGCGGGCAGACGACGCCCGCGAGAGCTCGGCGCTCGGTCAGGCGCTCTTGGACTCGTTCTCTTTTTCGTCATCGTCGTCGAGCGCGCTCGCGTACGCCGAATACTCGGGCCACTTCTCGAGGTCCTCCTCGAGACGCGGATCTCCCGAGGAGAGCTCCTGCTGAAGTGCACCGTAATTGGTGTCTGGGCTGAAGTACTTCAGGTCGCGTGCGACCTTCGTGTGCTTCGCCTTTTGACGGCCGCGCCCCATGCGTGACCCCCTCATGAATCAGGATGCGGAACAGGGTGAAAGACTGCGCGGAAGTCTACCACGCAGCATCTGCGCGGCATCCGGCCGGTCCCGCCCCAGGGCGATGCTACGCCAGTCGGTGAGGGAACCGCCGGGCGCCTGTCGGGCTTCCGAGTAACGTTGACGCGTGACCGATCGCACCACCGACACGTCCGTGGTCGTGATCGGCGCGGGACAGGCGGGCCTCTCGGTCGCGTACTACCTGCGTCGTTTGGGGCTGGATCCGGGCAACGACTTCGTGGTGCTCGATCGCGGCCCCGGCACCGGAGGCGCCTGGCAGTTCCGGTGGGAGGCCCTGCGGCTCGGCTATGCCCACCGCGTCAACGACCTGCCCGGCATGGAGGAGCTCGGCGTCAGCTTCGACACGGCCGACCGGCACGCTCCGGCCCGCGATGTCGTGTCGGATTTCTACCGCCGTTACGAGGAGCACTTCGACCTCCAGGTGGTCCGGCCCGCCAACGTCACCAAGGTCGAGTCGACGCTCGACGGCTTCATCGTGCATTTCGAGGGTGAGCACGGGCCGCGCGAGGTGACCGCGAAGGTGCTGGTCAACGCGACGGGCACCTGGGGCTCGCCGTTCGTGCCCTGGTACCCCGGCATGAACGACTTCCGCGGTCGCCACCTGCACACCACCGACTACGTCGACGCCGCCGAGTTCGCCGACAAGGACGTCGTGATCGTGGGCGGTGGCACGAGCGCGATCGGCTTCCTGATGGAGCTCGAGAACGTCGCGAAGTCGCTGACCTGGGTCGCCCGGCGGCCGATCGTCTTCCTCGAGGACCAGGAGCTCAACATCGAGGCGGGCGTCTCGGCCGTGGCGCTGCAGGATGCGGCCGCGCGCGAGGGGCGCGCCCTGCCGAGTATCGTCTCGACGACCGGGGTGCCGCGCTCGCGGCGCATCCAGGCCGCCATCGACCGCGGGCTGCTGCGCGCGCGACCGATGTTCGCCTCGGTCGAGGCCGACGGGGTCCGCTGGTCCGACGGCTCGTTCCAGCACGCCGATGCCATCATCTGGTCGACGGGCTTCCGGCCCGAGTTGCGTCACCTCGCGCCGCTCAAGCTGCGCGAGAAGGAGGGCGGCATCGGCGTCGGGGGCGGAGCGTCGTGGCGCAACGCGCGGGTGTTCTTCGCGGGGTACGGGCCCACCGCGTCCACGATCGGGGCGAACCGGGCCGGCCGCACCATCGCCCGGCAGGTCGTGGCGACACTGAGCTCGCTCGAACAGCGCTAGCGGCGACATCCGGATGCTGCGCACGCTCGCCGTCGAGGGGTACCGCTCGCTGCGACGGCTGGTCGTTCCGCTCGAGGCGGTGACGGTCGTCACGGGGGCGAACGGCAGCGGGAAGTCCAGCCTCTACCGCGCCCTACGGCTGCTCGCGGCGGCCGGACGGGACGGCGCCGTGGCGGCCCTGGCGCGGGAGGGCGGCCTGCCCTCGACGCTCTGGGCCGGCCCCGAGACCATCGGGCGGGCGGTGAAGGAGGGCGGTCCGGCTCAGGGAACCGTGCGGGCGGGGCCGGTCTCGCTGCGGCTCGGGTTCGCGGGCGAGGACTTCGGCTATGCCATCGACTTCGGCCTGCCGCAGCCGGCCCGCAGCTCGATGTTCGGGCGCGACCCCGAGATCAAGGCCGAGAGCGTGTGGAGCGGGACGGTGCTCCGCGCCGGATCGCGGCTGAGCGAGCGCCGCGGGCCGAGCGTGCGGTTGCGCAGCGAGACGGGCTGGACCGTCTTCGAACGCAGCATTCCGGCCTGGGCGAGCATGCTGTCCGAGGTCGGCGATCCGCTGCTCGCGCCGGAACTGCTCGCCCTGCGCGACTCGCTGCGCGGCTGGCGCTTCTACGACCACGTCCGCACCGACGAGTCGGCGCCCGCCCGCTCCTCGGTGGTCGGCACGCGCACGCCCGTGCTGGCCGCCGATGGATCCGATCTCGCCGCCGCCCTGCGCACGATCGTCGAACAGGGCGGCGACGCGCGGCTGCACGTCGCGATCGACCGCGCGTTCCCGGGCAGCCGTATCGGGGTGGAGGATCGCGGCGGTCGCTTCGCCCTGCTGCTGACCCAGCCCGGGCTGCTGCGACCGCTCAAGGTCGAGGAGCTCTCGGACGGCACCCTGCGCTACCTGCTCTGGGTGGCGGCGCTGCTCAGCGAGCGTCCGGCCGAGCTGCTCGTGCTCAACGAACCGGAGACGAGCCTGCACCCCTCGCTGCTCGGGCCGCTCGCCGAGCTGATCGCCGACGCGGCGGCGCGCTCGCAGCTGATCGTCGTGTCGCACTCGACCGAACTGGTCACCGCGCTCGCCGCACGGGGCGCGCTCGTGCACCGGCTCGAGAAGCAGTACGGCGAGACGGTGCTGCTCGGTCAGGGGATGCTCGACGAGCCACCCTGGCACTGGCCGGCGCGGTAGGCGGGGCGGTGGGCCCTGCGGTCAGCCCTGCCGGGGGGTCTTCGACGCCGGGGTCTTCGGAGAGCCGGCCGCCGGGGCCGCTGCTTTCGTCGCCGTGGCACGGGGCGGCTTCGGGGCCGTGCTCGCGTCCACTGCCCTCGCTGTCGGCTTCGTCGCGGTCTTCGTGGCGGTCTTGGTGCCGCCCGCACCCGCATTGCTTGCGGCACGACTCCGCGCGGCTTCGGCGCGCGCTTCCTTGATGGCGGCCGGCGGCATGGCACGCCGTTGCACGGGCCGGCGCGGTTCGCCGCGGCGGTCCTGACCGGGCAGGGGTCGCGAACGGCGACCGTAGATCAGGTCGGACGAGTCGAGCAGCCACGGCACGAGCGCGATCATCACGCCGTGCACGAGCATCAGCTTGTGACGGATGCGTCGCGCCTTGTGGTTGTGCAGCAGGTTCTCCCACCAGTGCCCCACGATGAACTGCGGGGTGTACACCGTGACGACCTCGGAGCCGTTGGTGGCGCGACAGGCCTTGATGTACTTGATCAGCGGCACGCTGATGTCGCGGTAGGGCGAGTCGAGCACCCGCAGCGGGATCTTGATGTTGTGCGCGTCCCACTGCCGCTCGAGTTCGTCGGTCGCGGCGTCGTCGATCGAGACGTGGATCGCCTCGATGCTCTCGTGCCGGGCCGCGATCGCGTAGTCGAGCGCCTTCAGGACCGGCTTGTTGAGCTTGCCGACCAGCACGACCGCGTGGTCGCGCTCGGCGCCGAAGCGGGTGGTGGCATCCGCCTCGATCTCGCGGTCGACGTCGCGGTAGTACCGGTTCACCCCGAGCATCAGCGTGAACAGGATCGGCATGATCACGAAGACCAGCCACGCCCCGTGGGTGAACTTGGTGATCGTGACGATGACGAGCACCGAGAAGGTCATGAACGCGCCGAAGCTGTTGATGACGAGGTAGGTGCGCACCTGCCCTCGTCTCAGGCTGCCGGTGCCCTCGCGCAGCAGCCGCTGCCAGTGCCGGATCATTCCGGTCTGGCCGAGGGTGAAGGAGACGAACACCCCGATGATGTAGAGCTGGATCAGCGCCGTCACGTTGGCGCGGTACACCACGAGGATCACGGCGGCCGTGATGGCCAGCGCGATGACGCCGTTGGAGTAGATCAGGCGGTCGCCGCGGGTGGCGAGCGACTTGGGCGCGTAGCGGTCGGTCGCCAGGACCGAGCCGAGCAGGGGGAAGCCGTTGAAGGCGGTGTTCGCGGCGAGCAGCAGCACGGCGGCGGTCGCGGCCTGCACGATGAAGAAGGGGATCGAGTTGTTGCCGAAGACGGCCGCGGCGATCTGCGCGATCAGGCTGCGCTGGGGGGTGGTCGCGCAGTTCTGGAAGCCGACCAGGTTGCAGGCGTCCTCGACGTAGTGCACGCCCGAGATGAGGGCGACCGAGATGAGGCCGACGAACAGGACGATCGCGATCCCGCCCATGGCCACGAGGGTCTTCTGGGCGTTCTGGATCTTGGGACGGCGGAAGGCCTGGACGCCGTTCGAGATCGCCTCGACGCCGGTCAGGGCGGAGCATCCGCTCGAGAAGGCGCGCAGCAGCAGCAGCACGACCGCGGCCTGCGCGATCGACTGCCCCTTGATCGCGTAGCCCGCCGTCTCGGCGACCGGGGCGTCGCCGAGCGCGGTGCGCACAAGAGCGACGACGATCATGACGGCGATGCTGCCGATGAAGAGGTAGGTGGGCACCGCGAAGGCCTTGCTCGACTCACGCACTCCGCGCAGGTTGACCGCCGCGAGGATCACGATGAACGCCACGGCCATCTCGACGCGGAAGTTGTTGAGCATCGGCAGGGCCGAGATGATGTTGTCGACGCCGGAGGCCACCGAGACGGCGACGGTCATGATGTAGTCGACGAGCAGGGCCGAGGCCACGACCAGGCCGGCCTTCTCGCCGAGGTTCTTGCTCGCGACCTCGTAGTCGCCGCCGCCGCTCGGGTACGCCTTGATGAGCAGCCGGTACGAGGTCACCACGACGATCAGCAGCAGCACGACCGCCCCGGCGACCCACGGGGTGAAGGCCAGGAACGACAGGCCGCCGATCAGCAGGATCAGCAGCAGCTCCTGCGGCGCATACGCCACCGACGAGAGCGGGTCGCTCGCGAAGATCGGAAGCGCCAAGTGCTTGGGGAGCAGTTGTCCCTCGAGCTTGTCGGAGGGCAGTGGTTCTCCGATGAGCCAGCGCTTGGGCGACCGGGTCTCTTCGGGAGACCGGGTGTCGTCAGTCACGAGGGGCCAGCGTACACCGATGCCATGGACTGTGCATTTCCCACGCGGATGCCGTGGAGGGGCGTCGTTTCAGCCCCGGAGAGCGGCGGTCACCTCGCGCCGCAGCTCGGTCAATCGGCGGGTGATCAGCTCGACGATCGCCGGGTCGAGCCGCCCGAGCGAGACCTCGGCGCGCAGGTCCGAGCGCAGCTGCTGACGGAAGTCGTTGATCGCGGCCTCCGCGTCGCGCAGGCTCATCCGCGCCGCCACGCGCGGGTCGTCGCGGCCGGCGGTCCCCTCGCCCCGTGCGTCGCGGGTCGCGGCGGCGAGGTCGGCGCGGAGGGTCTTCATCGCGTCGTTGACCGAGAGGCGCACCTCGTCGGCCAGCCGCCGCACAGAGTCGCCCAGCTCCAGCTCGATGCCGTCGAGCTCGTGTCCGCGTGCGGCCAGCTCGGCGCGGCCGGCCGCCGTGATCTCGTACACGGTCTTGCGTCCATCGCTCTGCTTGGTGACGAGGCCGTCCTCCTCCAGCTTGGCGAGCCGCGGGTAGATCGTGCCGGCGCTCGGAACGTAGGTGCCGCCGAAGCGTTCGCTGAGCGCCTGGATGAGTTCGTATCCGTGCATGGACCGCTCGGAGAGCAGGCTCAGCAGGTAGAGCCGCAAGTGACCGTGCGCGAAGACGGGGGGCGTCATGAGGCGGTGGATGCGGCGGGCCGCTGCGCATGCAGCACGCTCACGTTGCCGCTCACCGTGTTGGCGCGGAAGTCGAGCCAGCGCTGGTCGAGCGACCCGTGTTTGCCCGTGTAACGGCCGCGCACCCCGGTGATCTCGGCGTCGTCGAGCTGCAGGCGCCCGCTCACCGTGTTGATCGTGTACGACACCGGGACGTCCTCGTCGAGGCGCACGGTGATCGAGCCGCTGACCGTCGAGAGCCGCAGTTGATCGGGGATGCCCGTGACATCCACGACGACGTCGCTCGTGACGCCTTCGCACGTCATGCCGAGCACCTCGCCCGACACGGTGACGTCGCCGTTCACGCTGTGCGCGGCGATCTTGCCGTGGTGGTTGCGCACCGAGATCTCACCGCTGACCGAGTTGACCTGCAGTTCGCCGCGAAGGCCGTCGATGATGAGGTCGCCGTTCACGGTGCTGATCGTCGCGTCGCCGTTCAGGCCGCTGATCAGGCCCGATGCGGTGACGACGCCGAACTTGAGCAGCGTCTCGCGCGGAACCATGATGCTCACGTCGGCGCTCGCCGTGCCGCGGAACGACGAGAAGACGTCCAGCCAGTTGTCCCAGCTGAGCTGGGGGTGGTCGATCTCGAGGCTGTCGCCCTCGACCGCCACCTTGAGGTCGCGGCCGGTCACCGAGTGGATCTCGACCCGGGCGCCCGGCTCGTCGTGGCCGACGATGTCGACGTGCCCGCCGATGAGGCTGACCTTCAGCTTGCGGATGTTCTCGACATCGATCGTCTTGGGCCCCTCGACGAGCCACTTCTCCTGGGCCATGGTGGCCTCCCCTCTCGCGATATATCGCGTCTCTTCGACTCACGATATATCGCGTTCCGCGCCCGCGCAACCCCGCCCCGCCCCGTCCCACCCCGCCCTGCCCCGCCCTGCCCCGCCCCGCCCTGCCCCGCCCCGCCCCGCCCCGCCCCAGTCGACCAAATGAAGGAGAAACGGGGTCCGGATGCCCGACTCGCGCCGATCTCCCGCGCTGCGGGCGCGCGTCTCCTTGATTTGGCAGGTGTAGGTGTAGGTGCAGGTGTAGGTGCAGGTGCAGGTGCAGGTGCAGGTGGAGGGGGTGGAGGTGGTGGAGGTGCGGTGGTGGGCGGGCGCGGGCTTGACCTTGACGTTGCGTCAACGTTTAGTTTCGAGACACGAGAGAGGAGGTGGGCGATGAGCACTGTGGCGGGCGGATGGAGCATCCAGCAGGTGGCGCGGCTGGCCGGCACGACGAGCCGCACGCTGCGCCACTACGACGACGTCGGGCTCGTCAAGCCGAGCCGGATCGGCGACAACGGCTACCGCTACTACGACAGCGCGGCGCTCGTCCGCTTGCAGCGCGTGCTGCTGCTGCGCGAGCTCGGCCTGGGCATCCCGGCGATCGCCGACGTGCTGGCCGGTCAGCGCGACGACGTACAGGCGCTCGAGAACCATCTGCGCTGGCTCGATCAGGAGCAGAGCCGCCTGGCGCGGCAGCGCGCCAGCGTGCAGCGGACCATCGACGACCTGAGAGGAGGTGAGATGACGATGGCAGAGAAGATGTTCGACGGATTCGACCACACCCGGTACCGGGAGGAGGTCGAGCAGCGCTGGGGTCGCGAGGCGTATGCCTCGGCCGATGCCTGGTGGCGCGGAATGTCGGCCGAGGAGAAGGCCGCCTGGACGGCGCGACAGACCGCGCTGCAGGCCGACTGGATCGCGGCCGCCGAGCGCGGCGACGCCCCTGACGGCGCCGCGGCGCAGGCCCTGGCGCAGCGTCAGTTCGACTGGCTCGCGGGAGTGCCGGGCACTCCGGGCTTCGCCGACGGCGGCCCGACGAAGGAGTACTTCACGGGACTCGGTGACATGTACGTCGCCGACGAGCGGTTCGCCGCGAACTACGGCGGCGCCGCGGGAGCGGCCTTCGTGCGCGATGCGATGCGCAGCTACGCGGAGCGCGAGTTGTAGGCGGGGTCGAACGGCATCCGCCGGTGACCGTCGCGACGCACCGTGACGATCGTCGCCGAGATGGCCCAGAGCGCCAGCGACAGGAGGGCGAGGAGGTAGATCACGAGGTCGCCTCCTCGCCCGCCGCGTCGGCCGCGGCCGCGCCGTCCCCCACCCCATCCGCCGCGCGGCCTGCTGCCGCGACCGCCGCCGGGCGAACCGGCACGTTCAGCAAGGGGAGCGTCACGTTGACCATCGGCCCGATGAGCAGCGCGAACGCGATGGTCCCGACGCCGAACTGGCCGCCGAGCAGCCAGCCCGCGATGAGCACGGTGACCTCGATGGCGGTGCGTGCGATCCAGATCCTGAGGCCGGTGCGCCGATGGATGCCGGTCATCAGCCCGTCGCGCGGTCCGGGTCCCAGCCGCGCCCCGATGTACAACCCGGTGGCCAGCGCGACGAGCGCGAGCCCGCCCGCGTACACCAGAGCCTGGGCCGCCGGCACCGTCTGCTGCGGCACCAGCCAGAGGCCGAGCTGCGCGCTCGGCCCGATCAGGAGCACGTTGAGCAGGGTGCCGGCGCCCGGGCGCTGCCGGATCGGGATCCAGAGCAGCAGCACGAGCGCTCCGATGATGTTGGTGACGAGTCCGAACGGCAGCCCCGTGTGCGCCGCGACACCCTGCGAGAGCACGTCCCAGGGCGGGACGCCGATGCCGGCACGCACCATGAGCGAGATCCCGATGCCGTAGAGGAACAGCCCGAGCAGCAGCTGGGCGATCCGGCGGGCCCACACCGTGCGCGAGCCGGCGAGGCGGGGAAGGGCGATGGCGGTCATGGGGCCATCCAATGGCCAGATTGGACTTCCGACAAGGGGCCAATCCAAGTAGAGTGGCCGCATGTCGTCGCTCTCCGCTCGTGCTTTGGCCTCCGCCTTGGGCAGTTGGCGTGGAATCTCCTCCGCACCGGCCTATGCGGCCCTGGCCGACCGCATCCGGCTGCTCGTGCTCGACGGGCGGCTCGCGCTCGGCGCCCGGCTGCCGGCCGAGCGGGAACTCGCGGCCCAGCTCTCGCTCAGCCGCACGACGATCTCGGCGGCGTATGCCGAGCTGCGCGACTCCGGCTACCTCGAGAGCCTGCGCGGTTCGGGCAGCATCGTGCGCCTGCCGTTCCGGGGTGCGGCCCCGCTCGAGGCGATCGCCCCGGCGCACCTGCTCGACTTCAGCAAGGCGACCCTCCCGGCGGTGCCCGCGGTCGCGGCCGCGGCGGAGCGCGCGAGTGCGTTGCTGCCCGCGTACCTGGGCGAATCCGGGTTCGATCCGATCGGATTGCGCGCCCTGCGTCAGGCACTCGCCGATCGCTTCACCATGCGCGGGCTTCCGACGGATGCCGACGAGGTCATGATCACGGTCGGCGCCCAGCATGCGATCGGTCTGCTCGCCCGCACGCTGCTGTCGCGCGGCGATCGGGCACTCGTGGAATCGCCGAGCTACCCGCACGCGTCGGAGGCGCTGCGCGCCAACGGCGCCCGGCTCGTGCCGGTCGCCGTGACGACCGAGGACGGCTGGGACGAGCTCGGTCTCGAGCAGACCTTCCAGCGCACCAGCCCCACTCTGGGCTACCTCATGCCCGACAACCACAACCCCACGGGCCGTTCGATGCCCGTCGAACTGCGCGAGCGCACCATCGCGTTCGCCGCCGAGCAGGGCACGACCCTGATCGCCGACGAGACCATGGGCGAGCTCGGGTTCGCCGATCTCTCGGCGGACGCGCGTCCCATTCCGCCCTTCGCCGCATCCGCTGGAGCCGACACCCGGGCGCGGCTGGTCACGGTCGGCTCCGTCGGCAAGACGGTGTGGGGCGGTCTGCGCGTCGGGTGGATCCGGGCCGACCGCGAACTCATCCAGCGGATCGCACGGGTGCGCTATTCGAGCGACCTCGGCACCCCGGTCTTCGACCAGCTCGTCGTGCTCGAGCTGCTGGGCGACTACGACCCGATCCTCGTCGACCGCCGCGCCTACCTGCGGGCCGGGCGCGACCACCTGCTGGCGGCGCTGCGCGCCCGGCTGCCGCAGTGGACCCTGCCCGTTCCCGAGGGGGGGCTGACCCTCTGGGTCAACCTCGGGGCCCCCGTGAGCTCGCAGCTCGCGCTCGCCGCCCGCAATGAGGGGCTCGTGATCGCGGCCGGCCCGCGGTTCGGCATGAACGGCGTGTTCGAGCGCTTCCTGCGGGTGCCGTTCAGTCACCCGCCCGAGCTCATCGACCGGGCGGTCGAGGCGCTCGCGGCGGCGTGGAACGGGGTGGCGCGGCATCCGGTCGTCTTCGCCCAGGAAGACCTGGCGGAGGTCGTCTAACCCACCCGAGGGTGGACGTTTTTCATCCCCGGGGAGTACCGGGTGTGCGCAGCGCCTTGCGATACTGACGGGAGTGCACGGCGGCGTGCGCCCTGGTATTCGCCGCAGTCGCGCGGTGCCGGACGACCTCAGGAGAACTCCTCGTGCATCTGCTGTCCGTTTTCAGCCTGCGCAACCGCGCGCTCATCGCCCTCATCACCGTGGTGGTGGCCGTCTTCGGCGGCATCTCGCTGACCCTGTTCAAGCAGGAGCTCATCCCCTCGCTCTCGCTCCCCTCGGTCTACATCGTCACGAGCTACCCCGGCGCGTCGCCCGACGTGGTCAGCAAGGACGTCTCCACCCCGATCGAGAGCGCCATCCAGGGCATCGAGAACCTCGACTCGACGACCGCGACCTCGAACACGGCGTCGTCGGTCGTCACCGCCTCGTTCAGCTACGGCACGAGTCTCGCGACGTCGGAGCAGAAGGTGCAGCTGGCACTCGACCGCATCTCGACCACCCTTCCGAGCGGGGTGACCCCTCAGGTCATCACCTTCAGCCTCAGCGACTTCCCCGTCATCCAGCTCGCCGTGACGAGCGACCTCGACCCGCACGCCCTTGCCTCCAAGCTCTCCTCGCTCACGGTCACCGATCTCAAGCAGCTCGACGGAGTGAGCGACGTGACCCTGCTCGGCGCCGCCTCGCAGCGGGTGACCATCACGCCGGATGCCGACACGCTTCTCAAGGACGGCCTCAGTATCCAGGCGATCAAGTCCGCCCTCGCGGCGAACGGCACCCTGCTCGCCAGCGGATCCATCACCGAGAACGACAAGACGCTCACCGTCCAGTCGGGCGCCAAGCTCACCTCGACCACTGACATCGCCGGGCTGCCCGTGCTCGGCGGGCGGCTGGCGACGCCCCCGACGATCGGCGAGCTCGCGACCGTGGCCGTCGTCGACGACCCGATTGCCGGGTACTCCAGCATCAACGGCAAGCCGGCGGTGAGCCTCAACATCACCAAGACGGCCGCCGGCAACACCGTGACGGTCTCGAAGACGGTGCGCGACGACATCCCGAAGCTCGAGGCGCAGCTCGGCCACAACACGAAGTTCACCGTGGTGTCGGATCAGGCGCCGTCGATCACCCAGTCGATCAACAGTCTCGCCGAGGAGGGCGGTCTCGGCCTGGTCTTCGCGGTCATCGTGATCTTCTTCTTCCTGTTCTCGGTGCGTTCGACCCTGGTGACCGCGATCTCGATCCCGGTCTCGGTGTTCATCACCTTCATCGGCATGACGGCCGCGAGCTACACGCTCAACGTGATCACCCTCGCCGCGCTCACGATCGCGATCGGGCGCGTCGTCGACGACTCGATCGTGGTCATCGAGAACATCAAGCGGCACATCGGGCTGGGCGAGGACAAGCTGCAGGCCATCAAGACCGCGGTGCGCGAAGTCGCCGTCGCGGTCACGGCGTCGACGGTCACGACGGTCGCGGTCTTCCTGCCGGTCGCGTTCGTCGGCGACATCACGGGCGAGTTGTTCCGGCCGTTCGCCCTGACCGTGACGATGGCGCTGCTGTCGTCGTTGTTCGTCTCGCTGACGATCGTGCCCGTGCTCGCCTACTGGTTCCTCGGCAACCGCAAGGTCGTCCACAAGCACGCCGAGGGGGAGCCGACTCCCGAAGCGGCGGCCGGCGCCGCGCAGCCCGACGAGCTCGAGACCCCGAGTCGGCTGCAGCGGGTGTACCTGCCCGTCATCCGGTGGACCCTCAAGTTCCCGGCGATCGTGCTGGTCGCGGCGCTCCTGCTGCTCGCCGGCAGCGGCCTGGTGGCGACCGGACTGAAGACCAACTTCATCGGCAACAGCGGTCAGAACACCCTGACGGTGAGCCAGACCCTGCCGCTCGGCACGAGCCTGGCGGCCCAGAACACGGCCTCCGAGAAGGTCGAGACCACGCTGCGCAGCATCCCGGGCGTCGACACCGTGCTGCTGACCATCGGCTCGGGCGGCAGCTCGCTGCGGGCGGCCTTCGCGGGCGGCGGGTCCAGCACCTTCTCGATCACGACCGATCCGAATGCCGACCAGGCGAAGCTGCAGAACACCATCACCCAGCGCCTCAAGAAGATCACCGGCGAGGGCGACATCCGGGTGCAGGCCGCGCAAGGCGGATTCGCCTCGTCGAACATCGCGATCGACATCACCGCGGGAAGCGACGCCGATCTGCGCAAGGCATCGACCGACATCCTCGCGAAGGTCGACAAGCTCTCGGTCGTCTCGACCGCGTCGAGCAACCTGTCGGCGTCGCTGCCCTACCTGGCCGTGCAGGTCGACCGCGCCAAGGCGGCGGCTGACGGCCTGACCGAGCAGCAGGTCGGCGGCATCGTGACCCAGGCGATGAACCCCAGCGCGACGGGCACGATCGTCATCGACGAGAAGACCCTCTCGATCTACGTCGACAACCCGGCCGCGCCGACGACGAAGGCCGAGCTCGAGGCCTTCTCGATCCCGACCCCGAAGGGGGCCGTCCCGCTCTCGGACCTGGCCACCGTGACGACGGTGAACGGGCCCTCGAGCATCACGACCATCAAGGGACTGCGCAGCGCGACCCTCACGGTCGTGCCCGGAACCGACAACACGGGCAACGCGTCGTCGCTCGTGCAGGCCGCCGTCGACAAGGTGAAGCTGCCCGCGAGCGCCACCGTGACCCTGGGAGGCGTGACCGCGCAGCAGTCCAGCTCCTTCGGCCAGCTGGGCCTCGCGCTGCTCGCTGCCATCCTGATCGTCTACGTCGTGATGGTGGCGACCTTCAAGAGCCTGCGGCAGCCCCTGCTGCTGCTGGTCTCGATCCCGTTCGCCGCGACAGGAGCCGTGCTGCTGCAGGTGGTGTCGGGCGTGCCGCTCGGAGTGGCCTCGATCATCGGATTGCTGATGCTGGTCGGCATCGTCGTCACGAACGCGATCGTGCTCGTCGACCTGATCAACCAGTACCGGGAGCGAGGCCTGAAGGTGGGCGATGCGATCGTGCACGGCGCCTCGCGGCGACTGCGGCCGATCCTGATGACCGCGGTCGCGACGATCGGGGCCCTGCTCCCGCTGGGCCTCGGCATCACGGGGCACGGCGGGTTCATCTCCCAGCCGCTCGCGATCATCGTGATCGGCGGGCTGGTCTCGTCGACCATCCTCACGCTGCTCGTGCTGCCCGTGCTGTACTACCTGGTCGAGGGCGCGAAGGAGCGACGGCAGGATCGCCGAGCGAAGTCGCCGAGAATCAGCTAGGGTTGCTCGGTCGGCTCACGACATCGCGGAGTTCTCCGCATGCACCACTGTTAGTCGTGCGGGCCGGATCACCAGCGCATCCGTTGGTGAGGAATCCATTCAGGAAAACGGCCCCGACCGACGATCGTTCGGGTTCTCGCTGCGCGTGCTCATCGCACCGCCGCGCACTCTGTACAGAACACCGGAAAGATCATCATGCCCATCAACAAGAAGGGCGCGCCCGTGCGCGCCTCCCGTCCCTCGACCGGCTCCTCGGCCAACGCCGTGCGCAAGTCCGGCAGCGTGAGCCCGAAGCACCGCGGCTATCGGCCGGATGCCGCCCCGGCGCCGTCGGACCGCGAGCCCAAGAAGCGCTGGAACGCCGACGAGCGCGCCGCCCGCGGTCACTCGGAGCAGCGCCCGCGCGGTGCCGCCGCCAGCAACAGCGCCCGGGTCGGCCGCGAGCGCGTCGAGCGCTCCGCCGACGGACGCCCGAACTGGGAGCCGAAGCGCGCCTACGACGGCCGCCCCACCCACGACGCCCGCCCCGCTCGCGACGAGCGCGGCAACCGCCCGGCGCGCTCGTTCGACGACCGGCCCTCGCGCGGCTCCGACGCGCGCGACGACCGGCCCGCTCGCTCCTACGACGCGCGTCCCCCTCGTTCGTACGACAACCGCCCGGCTCGCGACGACCGTCCGGCTCGCGGCTACGACCGCCCGGCCGACCGCGCCGCGCGTCCCGCCAAGAGCTGGGACCGCCCGCAGCGCGATGACCGTCCGGCCCGTTCGTACGACCGCGACGCGCGTCCGGCCCGCACCTCGGACGACCGACCGGCCCGCAGCTACGACCGCGACGCCCGTCCGGCTCGTTCCTACGACAACGACCGTCCTGCCCGCAGCTACGGCAACGACCGCCCGGCGCGCTCGTTCGACGACCGCCGCCCCCAGCGCGACGACCGTCCCGCCCGCAGCTGGAGCGACCGCGCCCCGCGCCAGGACGCCCCGCGCCACGAGGCGCCCCGTCACGAGGCGGGTCCGCGTCCGATGGTCGAGGACGTCGTGCTCGAGCGTCTGACCGCGCAGGCCGTCACGGCCGGCGAGGTCGACGGCATCGGCTTCTCCGATCTCGGACTCGGCTCGAACATCGTCCGCGTGCTCGCCGAGCTCGGAGCGGCCACGCCGTTCCCGATCCAGGCCGCCACGATCCCGGATGTGCTCGCGGGTCGCGACGTGCTCGGCCGCGGCCGCACCGGCTCCGGCAAGACCATCGCCTTCGGCGCCCCGCTCGTCGAGCGTCTGCTCGCCCTGAGCGCCGGAGCCGACAAGGGAACCCGTCGTGAGTTCGGCCGCGCCCCGCGCGCGCTGATCCTCGCGCCGACCCGTGAGCTCGCGCTGCAGATCGACCGCACCGTGCAGCCCATCGCCCAGAGCGTCGGCCTCTTCACGACGCAGATCTACGGCGGCGTCCCGTACGCCCGCCAGCTCGGTGCACTGCAGCGCGGCGTCGACATCGTGATCGGCACGCCCGGCCGCGTCGGCGACCTCGCCGCGCAGGGCAAGCTCGATCTCTCGAAGACCATCATCACGGTGCTCGACGAGGCCGACCACATGTGCGAGCTCGGGTTCGCCGAGCCCGTGCAGGAGATCCTCGACCGCACCGCTCAGGGCGGCCAGAAGCTGCTGTTCTCGGCGACCCTCGACAAGGGTGTCGCCGACATCGTCGAGCGGTACCTCGTCGACCCGGCCGTTTTCGAGGTCTCGGGCGAAGACCAGGCGAGCTCGACCATCGATCACCAGGTGCTGCTGCTCGACCAGCGCGACAAGCAGCAGGTGCTCATCGAGCTCGCGTCCGGTCCCGGCAAGAAGCTGGTCTTCGCACGCACGCGTGCGTTCGCCGAGCAGCTCGCCGACCTGCTGGACGAGGCCGGCATCCGTGCCGAGAGCATCCACGGCGACCTCAACCAGTCGCGTCGCACCCGTGCCCTCGAGAAGCTCACGAGCGGTCGCGTCGACGTGCTGGTGGCCACGGACGTCGCGGCACGCGGCATCCACGTCGATGACATCGCCCTGGTGATCCAGGCCGACGCCCCCGACGAGTACAAGGCGTACCTGCACCGCTCGGGCCGCACCGGCCGCGCCGGCAAGGAGGGCACCGTCGTGACCCTCGTGCCGCGCAACCGCCGTCGCCGCACCGAGGAGCTGCTGGCCCGCGCCGAGATCGAGGCGAACTGGACGAGCGTCGTTCCCGGTGACGCCTTCATCGAGGAGCTCGCCGCGCGCTGACCCAGCACGATGTCGGATATCCGGGGCCTTCGTCCATCACCGGTGGATGAGGGCCCCGTCTGTCCGACAAGGGGAGCGGATGCTGATCCGCCCCTGAGAGGCCGACACCGAGTTGTTCCGGGCCGGGGTCGGTGCGACGGGGCCCGTGCGCGGCCTATGTACGCGGCCATCGGTTACGGCCTCGACGACGCGATGAGCCTCGGCCGACGGCTGATCGCCGACGGCTGAGAACGTCGACGATCTCCCACGGCTCCGAGCGCCGGTGAGAATGGGCGCGTCGCCCGCTTCCCCCCAGAAGCGGGCGACGCCACGAGACTCTTCCCCCGAAGATCCCCTGTTGCCTGGTCCGAAGCTACCCGGGTTCCTCTCCTCCCCGACACCACGTCTTGGGGGGCCACCCGGTCGAGGGGCAGACAGGGCGTGGGCTGTCCGTCGCGGCACGTACTGTTGACGGCATGGTCTCCCCGGCATCCCCCGCATCCGAGGTGCTGCACCGGGTCTTCGGCTACGAGGCCTTCCGTGGGCAGCAGGCGGCGATCGTCGACCGGGTCATCACGGGGGGCGACGCCCTCGTTCTCATGCCCACCGGCGGCGGCAAGTCGCTCTGCTATCAGATCCCCGCGCTCGTCAGATCGGGCACCGGCGTCGTCGTCTCACCGCTGATCGCCCTGATGCAGGACCAGGTCGATGCGCTCTCGGCCGTCGGCGTGCGGGCGGCCTACCTGAACTCGACGCAGGATGCCGACGAGCGCCGCCGCGTCGAGTCCGCTCTTCTGGCGGGCGAGCTCGATCTGGTGTACCTCGCGCCCGAGCGGCTCAAGCTGGACTCGACCCTCTCGCTGCTCGACCGTTCCCCCGTCGCGCTGTTCGCGATCGACGAGGCGCACTGCGTCTCGCAGTGGGGTCACGACTTCCGCCCCGACTACCTCGCTCTCTCGGTGCTGCACGAGCGCTACCCCACGGTGCCGCGCATCGCCTTGACCGCCACCGCCACCGAGCAGACCCGGCGCGAGATCGCCGCGCGGCTCGACCTGGGCGGGGCCGAGCTGTTCATCTCGAGCTTCGACCGCCCCAACATCCAGTACCGCATCGAGCCGAAGGATCAGCCGCTGCGCCAGCTGTTGCAGCTGATCCGTACCGAGCATCCCGGCGACGCGGGCATCGTCTACTGCCTGTCGCGCGCCTCGGTCGAGAAGACCGCCGCCGCGTTGGTCGCCGAGGGCATCTCGGCCCTTCCGTATCACGCGGGCCTCGACGCGGCGACGCGCTCGCGCAACCAGTCGCGCTTCCTTCGAGAAGACGGCATCGTCATGGTGGCGACGATCGCCTTCGGCATGGGCATCGACAAGCCCGACGTGCGGTTCGTCGCCCACCTCGACCTGCCCAAGAGCGTCGAGGGCTACTACCAAGAGACTGGTCGCGCCGGTCGCGACGGCCTTCCCTCGACGGCCTGGCTGGCCTACGGCCTGCAGGATGTCGTGCAGCAGCGCCGCATGATCGACGAGAACGAGGGCGACCTGGCTCATCGTCGCCGGCTGTCGGCGCACCTCGACGCGATGCTCGCGCTGTGCGAGACCGTCGAGTGTCGCCGGGTGCAGTTGCTCGCCTACTTCGGTCAGCCCTCCATCGCCTGCGGCAACTGCGACACCTGTCTCTCCCCGCCCGAAGCGTGGGATGGCACGGTCCCGGCCCAGAAGCTGCTGTCGACCGTCGTGCGGTTGTGGCGGGAGCGCCACCAGCGATTCGGCGCCGGTCACCTGATCGACATCCTGCTCGGCCGCGAGACCGAACGGGTGCGCTCGCAGTCGCACGCCGAGTTGAAGACCTTCGGCATCGGCACGGAGCTGAGCGAGCAGGAGTGGCGCGGGGTGGTGCGTCAGTTGCTGGCACAGGGGCTGCTCGGCGTCGCGGCCGACGGCTACGGAACCCTGGTGATCACGGATGCCTCGGCCTCGGTGCTCGACGGCTCGCGCACGGTCATGCTCCGTCGCGAGACCGCGCGTCCGGTGCGCGCGAGCAAGCAGAAGGCCGGCGCCGAGCTGCCCGACGAGGCCCGCCCGCTGTTCGAGCGGCTGCGCGAGTGGCGCGCCGGGGTCGCGCGCGACCAGGGGGTTCCGGCCTACATCGTGTTCGGCGACGCGACGCTGCGCGGCATCGCCCTCACGCGGCCGTCGACGCTCGAGCAGCTCGGCACGATCTCGGGCGTCGGCGAGAAGAAGCTCGAGAGCTACGGCGCCGGGGTGCTCGACGTCGTGGCGGCGGAGTCGGCCGCCGCCTGATCCGGGCTGAATGACACGCTGCCGCTGTGAGACACCCCACAGCCGCAGCATCCTGAGATTGTAGAGATCGTCCAACGACGTGACCCGGTTTGGCCGAGCCGGTCGTGGGCTCCGCACCACGGAATCGCAGACCCGGGCGTGCGCGCGTAGCGTCGACGCCGACCTAGTTTCAGGAGTCCGCCATGACCAGCACGATCGACCGAGCGACGGCTTTCGGCATCGCCTCGACCCCCTCCGACAGCGTTCAGCTGAACCCCGCCGCGCTCGCCGAGGTGCTCTTCGGCCGCTGGGCAGAGGCACGCAAGCACTCGCGCGAGCTGCTCAAGCGCGACGAGTTCCACTTCGTTCCCGGCCTGAGCATGGCCGAGCACCGGGTCAGGGTGCTCGGGCAGCTGGGTCGCCTGGTCGAGGAGGGCGTCGTGCACCGCGCCTTCCCCAAGCACCTCGGTGGCGAGGAGGACCACGGTGCCAACATCGCCTCGTTCGAAGAGCTCGTCATCGGCGACCCCTCCCTGCAGATCAAGTCGGGCGTGCAGTGGGGCCTGTTCGGTGCGGCCGTGCTGCACCTCGGCACCGCGCGGGCGCACGACCAGTTCCTGCCGTCGATCATGAGCCTCGCGACGCCCGGGGTGTTCGCGATGACCGAGACCGGTCATGGCTCGGATGTCGCCAGCATCGGCACGACAGCGACCTTCGACCCCGACACCGACGAGTTCGTCATCGACACCCCGTTCCGCGCCGCCTGGAAGGACTACCTCGGCAACGCGGCCAAGGACGGCCAGGCCGCCGTCGTGTTCGCGCAGCTGATCGTCGCGGGCGTCAACCACGGGGTGCACGCCTTCTACGTGCCGATCCGCGACGGCGCCGACTTCCTTCCGGGGATCGGCGGAGAGGACGACGGCCTCAAGGGCGGTCTCAACGGGATCGACAACGGCCGGCTGCACTTCAGCGGCGTCCGCATCCCGCGCACCAATCTGCTCAACCGCTACGGCGACGTCGACGAGAACGGTAGGTACAGCTCGCCGATCGCGAGCCCGGGCCGGCGCTTCTTCACGATGGTCGGCACGCTCGTGCAGGGCCGGGTCTCGCTGGACGGCGCCGCGACGGTCGCGAGCAAGCTCGCTCTGACGATCGCGATCCGCTACGCGAGCGAACGCCGCCAGTTCAGCGACGGCGTCGGCGACGGCGAGATCGTGCTGCTCGACTACCAGCGCCACCAGCGCCGGCTGCTGCCGCGCCTGGCGACCACCTACGCGATGTCGTTCGCGCACGACCAGCTGCTCGAGAAGTTCGACGCGGTGTTCTCGGGAGAGCAGGACACCGACGAGGACCGCCAGGATCTCGAGACCCTCGCGGCTTCGCTCAAGCCCTTCAGCACCTGGGCCGCGCTCGACACGATCCAGGAGGCGCGGGAGGCCTGCGGAGGAGCCGGCTTCCTGGCCGAGAACCGTTTCACGCAGCTGCACGCCGACCTCGACGTCTACGCGACCTTCGAGGGCGACAACAACGTGCTGCTGCAGCTCGTCGCCAAGCGCCTGCTCGGCGACTACGCGCGCCGCCTGGCCAAGCCGGATGCCGCCGCCATCGCGCGTTTCGTCGCGGGCCAGGTCGGCGAGGTCGCGGTCAGTCGCTCGGGCCTGCGCGCGCTCGGGCAGAAGATCGCCGACTTCGGGTCGACCGCTCGGTCGATCGGCTACGTGCGCGGCGAGGCAGCGCAGCGCCAGCTGCTCACCGACCGGGTCGAGACGATGGTCGCGGCGATCGCCGCCCGCCTCAAGAACGCCGGCACGCTCTCGCCCGCCGACGCCGCGAAGCTCTTCAACGAGAACCAGAACGAGCTCATCGAGGCTGCGTACGCGCACGCCGAGCTGCTCGAGTGGGAGGCGTTCACCGAGCGCCTGGCGACGATCGAGCACGACGGCAACCAGCGTGTTCTGACCTGGTTGCGCGACCTGTTCGGCTTCACGCTCATCGAGAAGCACCTGGCCTGGTACCTCATCAACGGCCGGCTCTCGGCCTCGCGCGCGGCGGCGATCACCGACTACATCGACGATCGGCTGCTGCCGCGGCTGCGCCCCTATGCGGTGCAGCTCACCGAGGCGTTCGACTTCGCTCCCGAGCACCTGCGGGCGCCGATCGCGAGCGGTGCTGAGCGGGAACGCCAGGACGAGGCGCGCGCCTACTACCGGGCGCAGCAGGCGGCGGGCACCGCTCCTGTGCTCGAGAAGTCGCTGGCCAAGAAGGCGAAGGCCGACGGCGGCGAGGGCTGACGCGAACGCCCGTCGGCGCTCGCGGCTACTTGCGGGTGGCCTTGGTCACGGCATCCGTGTTCTCGGAGCGCGCGTTGCGGGCCTTCTTGTCGTTCTTGTCCAGTCGCTTCTCTTTGAGGGTCTTGGCGGCCGCGGTCTTGGTCGTGTTCTTGCGTGCTGATTTCTCGCCCATGATGGCGCCTCTGTTCTGAACTTCGTCGAGGGTCTGAGTGACCCTGTGGTGAGACTACGCCGTCAGCGCGCCAGCACGAGTCCCAGCGTGGCGAGCACCACGGTCACGGGGGCGACCACGGCTCCCAGCAGCACGTAGCGCGACCAGCGCAGCTCGACCCCGAGGGTCTGCAGCCGGGAGTGCCAGAGCAGGGTGGCCAGCGATGCCCAGGGGGTGATCAGCGGCCCGGCATTGACCCCGATGAGCAACGCCGCGAGGCGCAGCGGCGAGCCGGCCACGGGCTCCAGGGCGAGGTAGGCGGGGAGGTTGTCGATGGCGTTGGCGCCCAGCATGCCCGAGACCGAGAGGCGCAGCAGGGCGGCCGGGCTCTCGCCGGATCCCGCCACCTGAGCCAGGAGCACGGTGAGCCCGAGCGAATGGCCGGCCTCGAGCACGAGGAACAGGCCGCCGGCGAACAGCACGAGCTGCCAGGGCAGCAGGCCGAACCGCAGCGCGCCGCGTCGGCGGACGGCGAACACGACGATCAGCACGATCGCAGCGCCGCAGGCGGGCATCCAGACCGGGATCCCGGTGACGAGCAGGGGAAGAAGAAGCAGCAGCACGCCCGCGCTGATCCAGAACAGGGCTCGGTCGTCGACCGCGGGCGCCGAGCTCGGTTCGAAGCGCCGGGCGAGGTCGCGACGGAACAGGAGCAGCAGGGCGAGGCACGGCACGATGATCGCGATCGCGGCCGGCACGGCGAGCAGGGCGACGAAGCGGCCGGGATCCGAGAAGCCGAGCGCGTGCAGGGCGAGGAGGTTCGTCAGGTTGGAGACCGGCAGCAGCAGCGATGCCGTGTTGGCGAGCCAGGCGGTCGTCAGGGCGAAGGGCAGCGGGGGCAGGCCGTTGTGGCGGGCGACGAGCACGACGACGGGGGTGAGCAGCACGGCCGTCGTGTCGAGGGAGAGGAACGCGGTGCTGAGCACGGCGAGCAGCACGACGAAGAGCCAGAGCAGCCACGCGCGGCCGCCCGCGGCACGCGCGGTGCGCTCCGCGACGGCGGCGAAGACGCCCGCCTCGGCGGCCAGCTCGGCGACCACCGTGATCGCGACGGCGAAGAGCAGGATCGGCCAGACCCGCTCGGCGAGGGCGCCCGCATCCGCCAGCGGCAGGATCCCGGTCGCGATGGCGACGCCGCCGAGAACGAGCAGGACTGCTCCGAGGATCGCGAGACGCACCGCACCATTCTGCGGGGTGTCGTGGCCTCCACCTGGCGGATCGGGCTCGCGCTTGCTTGACTGTGCTCATGGCCCGGATCCTCATCGTCGAGGACGACGCGCGCATGGGGGCCCTGGTCGCCGAGGGGCTGCGCGACGAGGGCTACGACGTCGAGGTCGTCGACAACGGCGTGGATGCCCTCATCGCCGCGGCGAACGAGGACTTCGCGGCGGCGGCGATCGACGTGATGCTGCCCGAGATGTCGGGCTTCGAGATCTGCCGCCACCTGCGAGCCCGCGGCAGCACCCTGCCCGTTCTGCTGCTGACCGCGCGGGACGCCGTCGAGGACCGGGTGCTCGGACTCGATTCCGGGGCGGACGACTACCTGATCAAGCCCTTCGCCTTCGTCGAGCTGAGCGCGCGCATCCGGGCCCTGGTGCGTCGCGACGCGGCGGCACCCAAGTCGACGCTGCGGGTCGCCCAGCTCGAGCTCGACTCGGCCACCGTACGGGCCTCGGTCGCGGGGCGTCCGCTGCCGCTGAGCACGAAGGAGTTCGCGCTGCTGCGGCTGCTCGCGGCCCGGCTCGGCGAGACGCTCACCCGCGACGAGATCCTCGGCGAGGTGTGGGGCACCACGCACCACATCGACCGCAACATCGTCGACCAGTACGTGAGCTACCTGCGCCGCAAGCTCGATCCGACGGCGGCGGGGGTGCAGATCGTCACGGTGCGTGGGGCCGGGTACCGGCTGATCGAGCAGTCCTGATGCGCCGGCTCTCGATCCGCGCCCGCATCACGCTCGGCAGCGTGCTTGTCGCGGCCGCCCTGCTCGCGATCGCCCTGGGCGTCGTGCGGGTGCAGGTCGGCGACATCCTGTCGAACGCCGACGTCGCCCTCGCTCGGGGCGACCTCGCCTCGTTCCAGCGCGACATCACCGCCAACCCGACGGCCGAGGTCGACGACCCCGGAACCGGCGTGCTGGTCTATGTGCGCGATCCATCGGGCGCGGTCGACGTCAACACGCTGCCGCACGACGTGCTCGCGCTCGTCGAACATCGCCCCGCGGCTGACGAGCAGTTCACGACGACCGACGACGAGCACCGCGGTTTCGTGGTCGTCGCCCGCACCGTCAAGACCAGCGCCGGCGAGTGGGCGCTCTGGTCGGCCCGCAGCACGTCGTCGAGCGAGTTGGCGATCGCCGGTCTCGACCGGGTGCTGGTGATCGGCGGCATCGTGCTGCTGCTCTGCTTCGCGATCGCCTCGTGGCTGCTGGCGAGCTTCGCCCTGCGACCGGTCTCGCGGATGCGGCGGCAGGCCGAGACGCTGGGAGCGGGGATCGACGGCGATCTGCCGGTCGGTCCGGCCGATGACGAGATCGCCGCGCTCGCCGTGACGCTCAACGAACTGCTGGCGCGGGTGCGGGCGTCGACGGCGCGCGAGAAGCAGATGGTGTCGGATGCCGCGCACGAGCTGCGCACGCCCCTCGCGGCGCTGACCACCCAGCTCGAGCTCGCCCACGACGACACCGGCGACGCCGAGGCGCTCGCCGCCCACCTGCGGGGTGCCGAGGCGTCCGTCGAGCGGCTCTCGTCGCTGGCCACCAACCTGCTCGAGCTCAACCGCCTCGAGGCCGAGGACGGCCGCGTCGGCCACGCCCGGACCTCTGAGCTCGTGACCGAGCTCATGGGCGGGGTCGACCGGGCCCGCATGCTCGCCCTGTCGCGGTCGACCGAGATCGGATTCGAGCTCGACGTCGGCGGCGAGGAGCAGGACTACGCGCTCGACCCGCAGGCCTTCGGCCGGATCGCCGACAACCTGCTCGCCAACGCGATCACCGCGGTGGGCACCGGCGGGTCGGTCGAGGCCGGCCTGGTCCAGGATTCGGCCGGGATCACGCTGTCGATCGTCGACAACGGCCCCGGGATGCCCGAGTCGTTCCGAGCCACCGCCTTCGAGCGCTTCAGCCGCCCCGACCACGGACGCACGACCGCCGCGGGGGGCAGCGGCCTCGGCCTGGCGCTCGTGCACGCCCTCGTCACGGCGGCCGGCGGAACCGTCGAGTTGCACAACCGACAGCCGGGATTCGAGGTCGCGGTGCGGATCCCGAAGATGTGAGATCTCACACCTGAGCGCCGCCCAGCTCATGGCTTCCGTATATGAAGCTCGCAGAGACTGGGTTTGTGACGACGACCCAGACCCCGCTGCGCCCGGTGCTACCCCGCCGCGATTCCCGCATGCCGCGGATCGATCGTCGCAAGCAGTACGCGCGACGGGCCAGGATGTCGGATCTGCTGGTCACCCTGCTCTGGGTCTCGGGTGCGGCATCCGTCGCCCTCTACCTCGCCTACAGCGGAGCGCACGAGGCGACCACGCCCGCGAGCTTCGTGACGACGCTCGGCATCGTCGCCGGCCTCATCGGCAGCGACTTCGTGCTGGTGATGCTCGTGCTGGCGGCCCGGGTGCCGCTCATCGACCGCACGATCGGACACGACCGCGCCGTCGCGGTGCACCGCCAACTCGGCAAGCCCGCCCTCTACCTGCTGCTCGCCCACGGCGCGCTGCTGCTCATCGGGTACGGCATGAGCTCCGGCGTCAACCCGATCGCCGAGATCGGCCCGATGCTCGCACTGCCCGACATGCCGCTGGCGTTCCTGGGAACCGCGCTGTTCATCCTCGTCGTCGTGACCTCGCTCGTGGCCGTGCGCCGCCGGTTCAGCTACGAGGGCTGGCACCTCGTGCACCTGCTCAGCTACGTCGCCGTGATCACGGCGCTGCCGCACCAGTTCAGCGTGGGCGGCATCCTGGCGGCGGGCACCTGGCAGCGGGTCTACTGGATCGGCCTGTACGTGCTCGCGCTCGGGGCGATCGGCGTCTACCGCTTCCTCATGCCGGTGATCTCGACGTTCCGGCACCGCATCACGGTCGCCAAGGTCACGACGGTCTCGCCCGGGGTCGTCTCGATCTACCTGCGTGGACAGGATCTGCGGCGTCTCGGCAGCGAGGGCGGCCAGTTCCTGATCTGGCGGTTCTGGACCGGGCGCACCTGGTGGCACTCCCACCCGATCTCGCTGTCGGCGATGCCCAGCGACACGATGGCGAGGATCACGGTGCGCGAGCTCGGCAACGGAAGCGCGAGGATCAGCTCGATCCCGGTCGGCACCTCGGTCTCGATCGAGGGGCCATACGGCCTGTTCTCGGATGTCGCCCGCACGGCCCCCAAGCTGGCGATCATCGCCGCCGGCATCGGCGTCACGCCGGTGCGCGCGCTGCTCGAGAACGCCCGCATCGCTCCCGGCGAGGCGACGATCCTGTTGCGCGCCAGCAGCGAGCGGGAGGCCTACCTCTGGGACGAGATCGGCGAGATCGCGGCCGCGAAGGGAGCGACCCTCTACACCATGGTCGGGCACCGGGCCCGCAGCGGGCCGAGCTGGATGTCGGAGCGCGACGCGCAGCGCCGCGTGACCATGCGCAGCGTCTTCCCGAAGCTGCTGGAGTCCGACCTGTATCTGTGCGGCCCGAGCGCCTGGCTCGACGCGGTCGAAGCGGATGCCCGCGCCGCCGGCATCCCGGAACATCAGATCCACGCAGAGAGGTTCGACTGGTGAGAAAACGAGCAGTCGCCGCCAGCGTTCTGGCGTCCATGGGCATCCTCACGATCGGCTGGCAGGTCGGCGCGGCCGCCGCGCACACCGGGGCGCCGACCGGCAGCGCGGCAGGCGCGACCGCGCCGACCACGGCGCCGGCGCCGTCCGCCGCCGCATCGACGGCGCCCGTCGCAGCCGCCCCGGCCGCCTCGGGGGCTTACAAGGACGGGACGTACTCGGGCGCGGTCGCGCAGACGCCGTTCGGCAACGTGCAGATCAAGGTCACGATCTCGGGGGGCAAGATCACGGGCTTGACGCCGCTGCAGCTGACCGACGCGGGCGGGCGGTCGGTGCAGATCAGCAACTACGCCGCCCCGATCCTGCGCCAGGAGGTCCTCGCGGCGCAGTCGACCCAGGTCGACAACGTCAGCGGCGCGACCTACACGACCGACGGGTACCTGCAGTCGGTGCAGTCGGTGCTCGATCAGGCGAAGGCGTGACCCGGCACGTCTTTCCGACGATGGGGACGATGGTCTCCGTGACCCTCGCCGACGCCGACGCCGCCCGGACGGGGCTGATCGAGCGGGTCGAGGCGGCCTTCTCGAGCGCCGACGCGCGGTTCAGCCGCTACCGCCCCGATTCTGAGCTGAGCCGGGTCGTGACAGGAGAGCTGGCCCTTCTCGACGCGTCGGAGGAGCTGACCGTCACCTACGCGGAGGCGATCGAGTGGCGGGGCCGCACCGACGGCGCGTTCAGTCCGCATCGTCCCGACGGCAGCATCGATCTGGACGGCATCGTGAAGTCGGCCGCCATGCGGACCGTCGGCGAACTGCTCGACCGCGAGGGATGCCACGACTGGAGCCTGGTCGTCGGCGGCGACCAGCTCGTGCGGGGCTCGGGCCCGGACGGACTCCCGTGGATCACGGGGATCGTCGACCCCGCCGACCGGGCGGCCCTGCTGTGCTCGATCGCGGTGCGCGCGCCGCGCCGGGCCGTCGCGAGCTCGGGCAGCGCCGAACGCGGCGATCACATCTGGACGGTCGGCCTCGTGCCCGAGTTCGTGCAGGTCACGGTCGTCGCCGACGACATCGTGACCGCCGACGTGCTCGCGACCGCGATCGTGGCAGGAGGCGCTGCGACCCTGGATGCGGCGTGCGAGCGCTGGCCGATCGACGTGCTGACGGTCGATCGCGCGGGCGAGCTGCGGGCGACGAGCGGCTTCCGGGCCGCGCTCGCCACGCCCTGATCTCAGCCGACCAGGGTGGCCAGCAGCTGATCGACGTGGGCGCGGATCTCGTCGCGAACCCGGCGCACCTCGTCGAGCGGCAGAGACTCCGGGTCGTCGAGCACCCAGTCCTGATACCGCTTACCGGGGTAGATCGGACAGGCGTCGCCGCATCCCATCGTCACCACGACATCGGCGGCCTGCACGACGTCGTCGGTCAGGGGTTTGGGGAACTCCGCACCGAGGTCCAGGCCGATCTCCTCCATCGCCTCGACGACCGCGGGGCTCAGCTCGGCGGCGGGTGACGACCCCGCCGATCGGACATGTACCCGACCCGCCGAAAGCGCTGCGGTCATGACGGCGGCCATCTGCGATCGACCGGCGTTGCGCTCGCAGACGAACAGCACCTCGGGCACCGGCCGGGCGACCGTGCCGGTGGCCTGCGCGAGCGCGGTCAACCGCTCCTCGGCGAATCGGCTCACCCGGGTCGCCAGGTGCGCCCTGACCGTGGCCGATCGCAGCAGCGCGACGTAGGACTCGAGCACGTAGCGCTGCACGGTCTCATGGCTGAAGGTCCCCGAGAACCGTGCGCTGAGCTCATCGGCGAGCCCCTGCAGATACCGCTTCGGATAGGCCAGGCCGGGCAGCCCTCGACGCTCGGAGAGGTCGAGCACGCCGTCGAGCCCGTTCATCGTCAGACCGCCGGGAGGATCTCGGCGAGCAGCTTCTCGACCCGGGCCTTGATCTCGTCGCGCACGCGGCGCACGACGACGATGTCTTTGCCGGCCGGGTCTTCGAGCTCCCAGTCCTCGTAGCGCTTGCCGGGGAAGACCGGGCAGGTGTCGCCGCATCCCATCGTGATGACGACATCCGAATCCTTGACGGCCTCGGTCGTCAGGATCTTGGGTACGTTGCCGGCGATGTCGATGCCCTCCTCGGCCATCGCCTGGATCGCGATCGGGTTGATCTGGTCTTTCGGCTCGGACCCCGCCGAGAGCACCTCGACCCGGCCGTGGGCGAGCTGCTGCAGGAATCCGGCGGCCATCTGGGAACGCCCGGCGTTGTGCACGCAGACGAACAGGACGGTGGGCTGGTCGGTCATGCTCAAAGCATAGACCCAGATCTATGGGTTGGGGGAGGTCGACCCGGGTTCGGTCACCCGATGTTCACCTCGAGCGTGGCGAGCAGTCCGCGCACCTGCGCCTCGATCTCGTCGCGGATCTCGCGCACCCGCGGCAGGGGCAGTCCGACCGGGTCGTCGAGCGCCCAGTCGAGGTAGCGGCGGCCCGGGTAGATCGGGCAGGCGTCGCCGCATCCCATCGTCACGACGACATCGGCGGCCCGGACCACCTCGTCGGTGAGGGGCTTGGGGTACTCGGCACCGAGCGGCACGCCGATCTCGTCGAGGGCGCTGATCACGACCGAGCGGACGGCGCTCGCGGGCGCCGACCCGGCGGTGCGAACCCGAACCCGGTCTCCGGCCAGCTGGCGCAGGATCGCGGCGGCGATCTGGGAGCGCCCGGCGTTCTGCACGCAGACGAACAGCACCTCGGGAACCCCGTCGCGCTCCCCCGTCGCGCGCGAGAGGGCCGTGAGCCGCTCGGTTGCGAAGCGCGCCGTGAGCGAGGGCAGGTAGCGCGAGATGCGGGCCCGCTCGGCGAGCAGGCGGTAGCTCTCGTGCACGTAGCGGTCGACGGTCGGCCGGTTGAAGGTGCCCGCGAACCGCACGGACAGATCCGTCACGATGCGCTCGAGCACCCCCTGGGCGAGGTCCGGCTCGCCGGCCGGACGCAGCAGCTCCGAGACCTCGTCGACGCGATCGGGGGCGAGCGAATACCAGACCCGACGGCCGGCCGGTTCGCGGCGCAGCAGCCCCTCGTCGAGCAGCACCTTGGCGTGATGCGACACGGTGGGCTGACGCAGTTCGAGCAGCTCGGCGAGCCGGGTGACCGTCGTGCGACCCTCGTCGCTGTCGAGGATGAGCGTGGCGATCCGCGCGCGGGTCGGATCGGCGAGCGCCTTGAGGTCGCCGAGCGAGGTCGAGCCCGCGACGGGCTCGGACCGATCGACGGCTTTCATAGATGAGAGTCTATGCGACCCCGGATTCTGGCTAGGCTGAGCGCATGCCGGAAGTCGCGCCGTGATCGCATCCCCCGGGCGCCGCATCCTCGCCGAGTTCCTGGGCGGTGCGCTGCTCACCGCGGTCGTGGTCGGCTCCGGGATCGCCGCCCAGCACCTCTCCCCCGCCGACATCGGCCTGCAGCTGCTCGAGAACGCGCTCGCCACCGCCCTCGGGCTCGTCGTGCTGATCCTCGTCTTCGGGCCGGTGAGCGGGGCGCACCTCAACCCCGTCGTGTCGCTCGTCGACGCCCTGCTCGGGCACCGTCCCTGGGGCGACCTGATCGGCTACCTCCCCGCCCAGATCGTCGGATGCAGCGCGGGCGCCGTGCTCGCCAATCTCATGTTCGGCGAGCCGGCCGTGGGGTTGAGCACGACGGACCGCGCCAGCTGGCCGCACCTGCTCGCCGAGGTCGTCGCGACCGCGGGACTCGTGCTGGTGATCTTCGGTCTGGCGCGCACAGGGCGTGGGGCGCTGGCCGCGCCCGCGGTCGGCGCCTACATCGGCGCCGCGTACTTCTTCACCAGCTCGACCAGTTTCGCCAACCCGGCGATCGCGATCGGCCGCATGTTCAGCGACACCTTCGCCGGGATCGCGCCATCGTCGGTCGCGCCCTACATCGCCGCCGAACTCGTCGGGGGCGCGCTCGGCTGGCTCGTCGTGCGCGTGCTGTTCCCGGTGACCGCGGGACCAAAGCCCTGATCCGCGGCCCCGCGCCTGCACTTTGCTGGTGGGGGAGGTCATCCATGTCCGAATCCGCGCCCGCCGCCCGGGCATCCCGAGCACCCTGGCTCTTCCCCGTCGTCTTGATCGTCACCGGGGCGATCGGCTGGTTCGCGTCGTTCCGGCTGACGCTCGACAAGATCCAGCTGCTCGAGCACCCGGCCCAGCAGGTCGACTGCAACTTCAGCGTGCTCGTGCAGTGCGAACGCAACATCGAGTCGTGGCAGGGCGCCGTGTTCGGCTTCCCGAACCCCCTGATCGGGCTCAGCGCCTTCATCGCCCCGATCGCGGTCGGGGTCGCGCTGCTCGCCGGCGCGCGGTTCGCCCGCTGGTTCTGGATCGCCTTCAACGCGGGCGTCGCCGGGGCCATGGCCTTCGTCATCTGGTTGATGGCGCAGAGCATCTTCGTGCTCGGCACACTGTGCCCGTACTGCATGCTGACCTGGTCGATCGTCATCCCGATGTTCTTCGCCGTGACGACCCGCAACGCCCGCGAGGGGGTGTTCGGCACCGGCCTCATGCGCCCCGGAGCCCGGTTCACGCGCTGGCTCATCACGGCGGATGTCGTCTGCTACGTCATCGTCGGCACGATCGCGCAGCTGCGCCTGAGCTGGATCCAGTCCGTCTTCTCGTGACGACGGGCCCGGCTCAACCGGCCGCGGGCTCCGGCACGACGCAGACCGGCGTCGTCGAGTTGCGCAGCAGCTCCTGAGCCGTCGACCCCAGGAGGAATCCGATCACGACGCCGTGCCGATGCGTGCCGAGCACGACGAGGTCGGCGTCGCCGGCGCGGGCGGCCAATGCCGCCGAGGGCAGGCCCTCGCGGACGAGTCCGGCGATGTGCCTGGTCGGGTGCGCCGCCTTCGCGCGCTCGACCACCGCGTCCAGCTGCTCCTGGTTGTCGACGCGAAGGGCGTGCTCGGTGTCGGCGATCCAGACCAGCGGGTCGAAGGCGGGCAGGGGCGCCGTCCACGCGCGCACGAGCTCGAGCCGGGCTCCCGTCGCCTCGGCCTCGCGCGCCGCGAGCTCGACCGCTCCGTCGCTCGAGTCGTCGTCGACGCCGACCAGGATCAGGCCCTTCGGTGCGGGCGACCACGCCTCGGGGACGATGACGGTCGCGCACCGCGACTGCCCCGCGAGCCGAAGGGCCGTTGCTCCGGTGAGGCTCGCCAGGTGCTCCCGGCGACGGGAGCCGATGACGAGCAGCTCGGCCTCGCGCGTCGCCTCGGCGATCGCGTCGGCCGCCGGGGCGTCGACCGAGCCGAGGTGCACGATCGACTCCGGCGATGCGGCACGGATCGTGCGGCCCACCCGTTCCAACGCGCGGTCGACCTCGTTCCAGTCCGTGACATCCCAGTCGAACGCCGACACCAGGGTCACCTCGGCGGGCCGGGTGCGCAGCCGATCGACCACCCACTCGACGGCCGTCTCGCTCGCGGTGTCGCTGACGCCGACGACGAGTTTCTGCAGGGGGCGATCGTTGCGCATGGCTCCACGATCGCCCCGCGAGCACGCGCCCGGCAGGGTCGGAGGTCCCGCCGGGGGACGTTCGGCCCTGGTCGGCGTGGCGTCGGCATCCGATGCTCGATCTCATGGACCGCACCGATATCGAAGAACTCGACGCCGCAGAATGCTGGCGTCTGCTCGCGACCGCCACCATGGGGCGGCTGGCGACCGCCACCGATCGCGGTGTGCGGATCTGGCCCGTCAACTACCGGGTCCGCGAGCAGACCCTGATCTTCCGCAGCGATCCAGGCAGCAAGGTCTGGGACATCGCGGCGCACCCGCAGGTCTCGTTCGAGATCGACGGCCTCGAGGAGGGCCGGCATTGGAGCGTCGTGGTCGTCGGCCGCGCCGAGGTGATCGACGAAGACGAGCCGGGTCCGCGGTCGCCGCACGAGGAGCTCGTTCTGGTCAATCCGGGCCCGAAGCGGTTGCTGCTGCGCATCACCCCCGAGCAGGTCACCGGGCGGCGGTTCGTCTCGGCGGTCGAGCGCAGCCCGCTCTGGAACGCGCGGCCGATGGGGTGGCGCGTTCCGAGCTAAGCTCGACCGCGCCGGGCCGCGCGGAATAGACTCACGTCATCTCGTGTCGTCTCGTCTGGGAGGAGCGCGACATGGCGACGTCGGATCCGATCGCGTTCCCCGATGCCGCGCGCTCGGAGTTCGAGACCACCATCGAGCAACTCGTCACGCAGGCGCAGCGGGTGCTGCAGACGCAGGGACGGCTGCGCGCGCTGCTGCGGGCGAACCGACTCGTCGTCGAGGAGCTCGAGCTCAAAGAAGTCCTGCGGCGGATCGTCGAGGCGGCGCTCGACCTCGTCGATGCCCGCTACGGGGCGCTCGGGGTCATCGGGCCGGACGGACGCCTCGAGCAGTTCATCCACGTGGGCATCTCGCCGGACGACGCCGAGGCGATCGGGCACCTGCCCCACGGCGACGGCCTGCTCGGCGCCGTGATCGACGAGGCGACGGCGATCCGGCTCGAGAACATCCACTCCGACCCCCGGTCGGTGGGATTCCCCGAGCACCATCCGCCGATGGAGGCCTTCCTCGGGGTGCCCATCCGCGTGCGCGACGAGGTCTACGGCAACCTCTATCTGACCAACCCGGTGTCGGGCTCGTTCAGCGCAGAAGACGAGGAGCTGGTCGGCGTGCTCGCGGCGACCGCGGGGATCGCGATCGAGAACGCCCGCCTGTTCGACTCGGCGCGGCGCCGCGAGCGCTGGAGCTCGGCGCTGGCCGACGTGAGCGCGGCCCTCCTCTCGGGCGACTCGGATGCGCTCGCCGTCGTCGTCGAACACGTGGCGGCCCTCATCGAAGCCGACCTCGTCCAGGTCGTCATCGAGGGCGAGGCACCCGGAACCGTCGAGGTCGCGGCCGCCCGCGGGGAGGGCTCGGACGCGCTCAAGGGGGCGAGCTACCCCGCCGAGGGCACGCTCGCCGGGCGCGTGCTCGCCTCCGGCGAAGCCGCTCTCTTCGACGAGGTGAAGTCGGTCGACGGAGTGGGAGTGGGAGAAGGGTTCGGCCCCACCTTCGTCGTCCCGCTCGAGGCCTTCGGGCACTCGATCGGCGTCCTCTCGGTGTCGCGGCTCCCCGACGCACCGCGGTTCTCGACGAGCGACCTGGCCATGGCGACCGAGTTCGGGGCCCAGGCGAGCGTCGCCCTCGAGCTGGCGCGTGGCCGGCTCGATCGCGAGCAGCTGGAACTGCTCGACGACCGCTCGCGGATCGCCCGCGACCTGCACGACCACGTCATCCAGCGCCTGTTCGGGGCGGGGCTGTCGCTGCAGAGCCTCGCCGCGCGCGCCTCGGGAGGCGTACGAGACGGGATCCTGGGGCAGGTCGACGCCATCGACGCGGCGATCTCCGAGATCCGCACCGTCATCTTCGCCCTGTCGACGCCGACGCGCGGAGCCGAGGATTCGGTGCGGCACCGGCTTCTCGATCTCGTCACCGAGGCCGGCGAGGTGCTGGATGCCACTCCGCGGATCTCGTTCTCGGGTCCGGTCGATCTGCTGATCCGCGACGTCCTCGCCGAAGACGTGACCGCCGTCGTGCGCGAGGCCCTGAGCAATGTCGCCCGGCACGCCCAGGCGTCCCAGGTGGAGGTCGACGTCTCGGTCGACGGCGCGGAGCTGCGCGTGCGCATCGACGACGACGGGGTGGGGTTCGAGCCGAACGGCAGGGCCAGCGGCACCCACAACCTCGCCGTGCGGGCCCGGCAGCTCGGGGGCGACTGCACGATCGCGACGCGGGCCGAGGGCGGCACGCGGGTACTCTGGCGGGTACCGGTCACCGAGAATGGAGTCGCATGATCCGAGTGTTCCTGGTCGACGATCACGAGATCGTGCGTCGCGGCATCGCGGAGCTGATCGACGCCGAGCGGGACCTCGAGGTGGTGGGCGAGTCGTCGACCGTTGCGCGCACGCTCGGCCGCATCCAGGCGACGGCGCCCGATGTCGTCGTGCTCGACGTGCGGCTTCCCGATGGCAACGGCATCGACCTCTGCCGCGAGGTGCGCTCGGCCAACCCCGAGGTGCGCTGCATCATCCTGACCGCGTACGACGACGACGAGGCCAGTCGCGCCGCCGTCTTAGCCGGGGCGAGCGGGTACGTGCTCAAGGACATCCGCGGGCAGAAGCTGATCGAGTCGATCCGCCGCATCGGCGCGGGCGAGACCCTGCTGCGGCAGGACGTCACGCGGCAGGTCGTGGCGGAACTGACCCAGGTGAACGCCCCCGCGGTCCCCGAGCTGTCGTTGCGCGAGCGTCAGGTGCTCGACCTGATCGCCGACGGCCTCACCAACCGGCAGATCGGCGAGCGGCTCGACCTGGCCGAGAAGACCGTGAAGAACTACGTGTCGGGGTTGCTCGCCAAGCTCGGCATGGAGCGCCGCACCCAGGCCGCCGTGTTCGGGGCCTCGGTCAAGCCGTCCAAGCCCTGAGCCGACCCGCCCAGGCGCACGACGCGGTCGCCGTCTCGACGGTCGTCCGCCCGGTGCGACACGAGCACCACGAGCCGGTCGCCGGTGGCCGAGCGGATGTCGTCCATCATCGCGCGCGCCGTCGGCCCGTCGAGGTGCGCGGTCGGCTCGTCGAGCAGCAGCACCTCGGCCTCGCCGAGCAGCGCGCGTGCCACCGCGAGTCGTTGCCGCTCGCCGCCTGACAGGGCGCGCCCGCCGCCGCCCACCCGCGCACCGAGACCGTCCGGCAGCTCGTCGAGCAGCGGGCCGAGACCGACCCGGCGCAGGACGTGGAGCATCTCAGCGTCGTCGATCGGGTCCGTGCGCGGTCGGGCGATCAGCAGGTTCCCGCGGATGCTCGAGTCGAACACGTGCGCCTCCTGCGGGCACCAGGCGATGCGGCGCCGCCAGGCCACGGGGTCCATGTCGGCCAGGTCGCCGCCGTCCAGCAGAATGCGGCCTTCGCTGACGTCGATCGCTCCCATGAGGGCCGTCAGCAGGGTGGTCTTGCCGGAGCCGGAGGGGCCCTCGATCACGAGCCAGTCCGGTCGCGTCGCGCGAGAGTTCAGGTGCGAGAACACCGGCGCGGGCTCGCCGGGCCAGACGATGCCGACGTCGTCGAAGCGGACGCTGCGGATGGCCGCAGGCACGGCGCCCGTCCCGGCGACTCGGCGCGGCGTCGACGAGAACAGCTCGTCGAGGGGAGCGATGACCCAGAGCAGCCCGGGCAGTCGCTGGGCGGCACTCGCGGCCCCCGCGATCGCCTCGAGGGCGGCCAGGGCGAGCAGCGCGACGACGGCGACCGTTTCGGCAGAGGCGTGCGCCAGGCCGTCGGTCAGCGCCGGCGCGGTCACGGCCAGCAGGCCGGTTCCCGCCGACGCGATCGCGAGGGCGAGCCCCGCGGTCCAGGCCGAGCGTCGTTCGGCCGCGGCGCGGCGCTGCCCGCTTCGCGCGATCCGGGCGGCGGCGCGGTCGGCGACACCGTTGGCGCGGAGCTCGTCGGCGCTGCGCACGAGGGCGGTGACGTCGCGGGTCAGGGCGGATCCTTCGTCGACCCGGTCCCGTTCGGCACGACGCCCGGCGAGCAGCGCCGCGCCCGCGGCGGCCAGCAGGGTGAGCAGCAGGATCGCGCCGACGACGGTCGCGGCGGGCGGCGCGATCAGGGCGACGGTGACCGTGATGCCGACGACCGTGAGAGCGCCGACGGAGAGGGGGGTGATGATCCGGGGCAGTGCGTCACGCAGCTCGGCGGTGGCCGTCACGAGCAGGTCGAGGGCGGTGCCACCGTCTTGGAGGCGCCGGGATCCGGCGGCCCGGGCCGCGATCGCCGCCCACAGACGCAGCCGGAGCGCGTCGATCGAGTTCAGCACGGCGTCGTGGCTGACCAGCCGCTCGGCATAGCGCGCCACGGCGCGTCCGATGCCGAAGAACCGCACGCCGACGATCGCGACGAGCAGGTACATGATCTCGGGCTGCTCCGAGGCGCGCACGATGAGCCAGCCGGACACGGCGGTGAGGGCGAGGGCCATGCCGGCGGCGAGGGTTCCGAGGGCGGTCGCCCCGATCCACCGGCCGGCTCCGGGGCGCAGCAGCTCGAGGAGCCGGCGCGCGGCGCGGCGTTCCGAATGCGGCGGCGTCGGGCGGGCGTGGTCGTGGATGTCCTCTTCGCGGGGGGCGGATCCGGGCTCCCCGAGCGTGTGCGAGTCAGCCGCGATGGCGGCGAGAGGGGCAGCCGCGCGCGCGTCGGCCGGAGCTGACTCCGGGCGGCTCCGGCCGACCGGAAGCAGGTGGTCGGCGAGGGCGAGGGTCGCGGGCTCGTGGCTGGCCAGCAGAACGACGACGGCCTTGCGGCGGCGGCGGACGGCGGCGCGAACGAGTTCGGCGCTGCCCTCGTCGAGGTGTGCGGTCGGTTCGTCGAGCAGCAGCACGCGGGCTCCGGCGTCCACCCGGGCGAGGGCGCGGGCGACGGCCAGGCGTCGCGCCTCCCCAGGACTCAACTGGGCCGGCGAGGCGTCGGCGAGGCCCGAGATGCCCAGCTCGGCGAGCAGACGCTCGACGTCGTCCCGGCCGGCGTAGAGAGCCAGCTCTGCACGGACCGAGTCGGCGACGAAGCTGGGCGCCTGCGGCGCGTAGCCGATCAGGCCGGGGGCGATCCCGACGATCGTGCCGTGCAGTTCGGTGCCGGGCGGCAGGACGCCGGCCAGGGCGGCGAGAAGCGTGGACTTGCCCGCGCCGCTGGCTCCCGTGACCGCGACGATCTCTCCCGGGAGCAGGTGCGCGTCGACCGGGGCGAGCGCGGGCGTCGCGCGATCCGGGTACCGCACGTCGACGCCGTCGATCGTCACGGTGCCGTCGATGCTCCGGGTGTCGTGGCGGGGGACGCGGGCACCGGTCAGCCGGGTGCGGATCCGGCCGAGGGCACCCAGCCCGTCCTGCGCCGAATGGTACGCGCCGCCGACCTCTCGCAGAGCGCCGAAGCACTCGGGGGCAAGCAGGAGCACGGCGATCGCGACCGCGAGCGGCACCCCGCCCGACAGCAGGCGGATGCCGAGCGTCACTGCGACGACCGCGACCGACAGCGTGGCGATGAGCTCGAGTGCGAGGGCCGAGAGCAGGGCGACCCGCAGGGTGCGCCGGACCCGCACCCGGTACTCGCGCTGCACGGCGTCCAGGGCGGCGGACTGCTCGTCGACGCGCCCGAGTCCGACGAGCACCGGGAGGCCGCGGGCGAGCTCGACCAGGTGGTCGGCGAGGCGGGCGAGGGCGCCGGCCGCGGCATCCGCCTTCTGCCGGGTGTGCAGGCCGATCAGGACCATGAAGACCGGGATGAGCGGCAGGGTCACGCCGACGATGACCGCGCTCAACCAGTCGAGCGAGAGGATCCGCAAGCCCAGCACGAGGGGGATGACGACGGCTGAGACGGCGGCCGGCAGCACCGTCGCGTAGTAGGCGTCGAGGTCGTCGAGCCCGCGGGTGGCCAGGACCGCCGTGTCGCCGTCGCCCCCGTCGTCGTCGCCCTCGAGCACCCGGGCGGTCAGCAGTCCGCGCCACTGCAGCTTGGCCGCGGCCGAAGCCCGGGCCGACACCACGGCCGTCGTCCACGCGCCCGCCGCGCGCAGCAGCACCCCGACGACGCCGAGCAGAAGGGACGGGAGCAGATCGGTGCCGCCGGAGGCGACGACCCCGATCCCGTCGGCGATCGACCCGGCGATGAGCACGAGGCCCACCGCCTTGACTCCCGCGAGCAGAGTCAGCGCCGCCAGATTCTGCGCCCCGCGCGGACCCAGTCCCGCTTCGGTGAACGGACCGCGCCTCACGAGCGCACGGCGGCGACGACGTCGTGCTGCTCGGGCACGTGGTGCGGGGCGATCCGGCGGCGGAACACCCAGTAGCTCCAGGCCTGGTAGGCGAGCACGACGGGGAGCGCGCAGGCGGTCACGATCGACATGACGCCCAGCGTGTAGTCGCCGCTCGCGGCGTTGCTGACCGTGAGGTCGTAGGCGTGATTGATCGTCGACGGCAGCACGACCGGGAAGACCGCTTCGAAGATCGAGCCCGCGCCGAACACCAGGAAGGCCCCGAAGCCCAGGAAGGCCCAGCCCTCGCGCCGTCCGCGCGCGGCGATCCAGCCGAAGACGACCGCGATGACCGCGAGCACGACGAGCACCCACGACGCCAGGTCACCCGATTGGAACTGCACGAGCAGCACCCAGCCGACGATCGGCAGCAGGGCGATCGGGGCGAAGCGCACGGTGTCGCGGCCGGCGCGCTCGCGCACCGGACCGTCCGTCTTGAGCGCCAGGAAGTTGGCCCCGTGCACGAGGCAGAAGCCCACGACCGCGAGGCCGCCGAGCACGGCGACCGGCGTGATCCAGATGAACGGTCCTCCCACCCGGTCGCCGTTCGCGTCGATCGGCAGGCCGGTCGTGGTGAGCGCGAGGCCCGCGCCGAGCCCGAAGGCCGAGAGGAACGAGCCGAGGCCGATCGCCCAGTCCCAGGCGCGCGTCCACCGAACGGTCTTGCCCTTGCCGCGGTACTCGATCGCGACGGCCCGGAAGATCAGGCCGAGCAGCACGAGCACGAGCGGCAGGTAGAGGGTCGAGAACAACGAGGCGTACCAGAGCGGGAAGGCGGCGAAGGTCGCGGCGCCGGCGGTCAGCAGCCACACTTCGTTGCCGTCCCAGACCGGGCCGATGCTGTTGAGCATGACGCGGCGGTCGTTCTCGCTGCGGGCGCGCACCAGCATGTGCATGCCGACGCCGAGGTCGAAGCCCTCGAGCAGGAGATAGCCGATCCAGAGGATCGCGATCGCGATGAACCAGACGATTTGCAGGGTAGTCATGATGATCTCTCCGGTCGGATCTCAGTAGGCGAACGCGAGCACGTCGTCGCGGGTTCCGGGCTCGTCAGGCTTCTCGGGAGCACCGAGCTCGGGCATCGCACCCGCCACTCCGGCGCGCACGTAGCGCACGAGCAACCCGACCTCGACGACGAGCAGGGCACCGTAGACCAGCCCGAGGCTGATCAGCGAGAACAGCAACTCGCCGCTCGTGACCCCCGGTGAGACGGCGGCCGCGGTGAACATGTACACCCCGTCGATACCTCCGGGCGTGGGGTTGGGGGCGACCACGAAGGGCTGACGCCCCAGCTCGGTGAACACCCAGCCGGCCGCGCTCGCCGCGAAGGGCGACAGGATGCCGAGGAGCGCCAGCCGCGCCAGCCACTTCGACCGCGGAACCGTGCCCTTGCGGGTCAGCCAGAGCGCGACGAGGGCCGCGAAGGCCGCGAGGGCGCCGAACAGGATCATGAGGCGGAACGACCAGTAGGTGACGGCCATGATCGGCACGTACTGGATGGTCTTGCCGGCCTGGGACCCGTAGATCGGGTCGTTCGGGATCGTCGTGCCGTACTTCTCCTGATACTGCGGCAGCAGGTCGTCGACGCCGGTGACGGTCGTGGTGAAGTCGCCCTTGGCGAGGAACGAGAGCAGCCCGGGGATCTCGATGACGCCCACAACGTCTTTGCAGCTCTTCGCCCCGACGTCGCCGATCGACAGCACCGAGAAGCTCGTGCCGGTCTGGCAGGCGGCCTCGGCGGCGGCCATCTTCATGGGCTGCTGCTGGAACATCAGCTTGCCCTGCAGGTCGCCGGTGATGGCGACCCCGACGAAGCCGATGACCGCGACCACCGCGCCGATCCGCAGCGAGGTGAGCCAGACCTTGTGGTCGGTCTTGTCGCGTCCGCGCAGTTCCGGGGCCTCACCGACGACGACCCGGCCCGAGGCGTCGACCGTGTCGATGCCGTCGTGACGCCGGCGCCACAGGTGGTACCAGGCGATTCCGAGCAGGAACGCGCCGCCGACCGCGAGCGAGCCGGTGAGGGTGTGGCTGTAGGCCGCGAGGGCGGTGTTGTTGGTCAGCACGGCCCAGATGTCGACGAGGCGCGGGCGGCCGTGGACCAGCTGGACGCCGACCGGATGCTGCATCCACGAGTTCGCGACGATGATGAAGAAGGCCGAGAGCCACGATCCGATGACCGCGAGCCACAGGGTCGCGAGGTGCACCCTCTTGGGGAGGCGGCCCCAGCCGAAGATCCACAGCCCGAGGAAGGTCGACTCGACGAAGAAGGCGAGCAGGCCCTCCATGGCCAGCGGAGCGCCGAAGACGTCGCCGACGAAGCGCGAGTAGGAGCTCCAGGCCATGCCGAACTGGAACTCCTGCACGATGCCGGTCGCGACCCCGAGGATGAAGTTGACCAGGAAGAGCTTGCCCCAGAACTTGGTCATGCGCAGATAGCGCTCGTTGCCGGTGCGCACGTACATCGTGTGGAACACGACGACGACGGGACCGAGTCCCAGGGTCAGCGGAACCAGCAGGAAGTGGTAAACGGTCGTGATGCCGAACTGCCACCGTGCGATATCGAGGGGGTCCACTGCGGGCGTCCTAACTCTTGTGCGAATGCATCGAACTTGTCGAGCAGTTGCCAGGTTTCCGGGTGCGGGGCGTGGGGCACAGGGTCCAAGGTCCCGCCGCGGGCTTCGCGACTTCTACTTAGTGTAGAAGTGCTTCTACGTCTCGTACAAGAACTTCGACGAGGCGTAGAATCGGATCGCGGAAGGAGCGGCGATGGCGGGACTCGGGCATCTCGAACGTGCGGTCATGGAGTTGCTCTGGGCCGAGACCCGGCCGCAGACCGCGTACGAGCTGCGCGACCGGCTCGCCGCCGCATCCGGAGACCGGGAGCTCGCCGCGACCACCGTGCTGACCGTGCTGTCGCGCCTCGAGAAGAAGGCCTTCGTGCGGGCGGATCGGGGATCTCGGCCGCACCGCTACACGGCCGTCGCCAGCCGGGCCGATCACATCGCCGAACTCATGCACGAGGCCCTGGGCGACGCCGGCGATCGCCGCGCCGTGCTCGAGCGCTTCGTCGGAGGGGTCAGCTCGAGCGACGCCGCGGTGCTGCGCCAGCTGCTGGACGGCCCGAGATGATCGACGGCGCCCGATGATCGCGACGGCGGGGGTGCTCGCCCTCCTCGCCCTGGCGCTCGCCGGGCCCGTGCCGATCCTGCTCGCCCGGGCCGGCTGGACACGGCGCTCGCCGGCCAGCGCGCTGTTGCTCTGGCAGTCCGTCGCCGTCGCCGGCGGGCTGTCGATGATCGGGGCGCCGCTCGCTCTCGGGCTCGCGCCCTTCGGCACCGACTTCGGCAGTGCGAGCCGGGGCGCGGTCGCGGCTCTGGCCCGCGAGGGGGTCGGCGCGCTGTCGGCGTGGTCGTGGGCCGGGATCGTCACGGCCGGTGCCCTGGCGGCGTACCTGCTGGCGCATCTGGCCCTGACCGTCGTGCAGGTGCAGCGCCATCGCCGGCGTCACCTGGCCCTGCTCGAGCTGCTCAGCGGTCCCGCCCCGCAGGCCGGAGCTCGACTGCTCGAGGACGCCGCCCCCGTCGCCTACTGCCTGCCGCGCGCGCGTCGCCCGCTGACCGTGGTGTCACGCGGACTGCTCGAGCTGCTCGACGAGCGCGAGCTCGATGCGGAGATCGCGCACGAGCGCGCCCACGCCGAGCAGCGGCACGACGTGCTGCTCGTGGCATTCCGCGCCTGGCGATCGGCGCTGCCCGGATTCCCGTCGGCGGCCCTCGCCGAGCGGCAGGTCGCGCAACTCGTCGAGATGCTCGCCGACGACCGCGCCCGCCGGGCGACCGACGAACGGGTGCTGGCGCGGGCGATCGTGCTGGCGGCGCCGCACCCGGGCGCCCGGCTCGCCGGCCCGGTCACCGGCACCCTCGCCGGCTCGGCCGCCGACGGCGCGCGGGTCGGCCGGCTGCTCGACGGCACGCTGCCCCTGCCGATCCCGATGCGGTTCGGGGCGGTGGCGCTCGCGGTGGCGCTCGTCGGCGTCCCGACCCTGTGGCTCCTACTCGACGCGGTGCTGCTGTGAACCCGACGGACCTTCGGCCCCCGCTCACCCGGCCGATCCGCGTAGCGTGATCGCGTGGCATCGACGATCTATGTGACCTCCGCCGAGGGCGGATCCGGCAAGTCGACCATCGCCGTCGGGATGCTCGAAGCGCTCAAGGGGACCGTCGAGCGCGTCGGCGTCTTCCGGCCGGTCGCGCGCTCGCAGCACGAGCCCGACTACGTGCTCGAGCTGTTGATCGAGCACTCGACCGCGGGGCTCCCTGCCGGGGACTGCACCGGCACCGACTACGCCGAGCTGCACACCGCCCCCGATGCCGCCTTCGCCCGCATCGTCGACCGCTTCGGTCAGATGGAGCGCAGCTGCGACGCCGTGCTGATCCTCGGCTCCGACTACACCGACGTCGGGTCGCCGACCGAGTTCGCGACCAACGCCCGCATCGCCGCCGACCTCGCGGCGCCCGTGCTGCTCGTTCTCAGCGGCAGGACCCCGGCCGGCGACGCCCCGCGCGACGCCGCAGAGGTCTCGGCCGTTGCGCGCCTTGCGATCGCCGAACTGCACGCCGAGCATGCGGATGCCGTCGCCATCGTCGTGAACCGCGTCGATTCCTCCGCCTCGGCCGCGATCGTCGAGGCGGTGCGTCGCGACACGGGGCTTCCCACCTGGGCGATCCCCGAGGACGCCGACCTCACGGCGCCCCTGCTCCGCTCGGTGCTGGCGTCGGTCGGGGCCGAGCTGCTGTTCGGCGACCCCGCCCTGCTCGACCGACCGGTGCGCGGGACCGTCGTGGCGGCCATGACCCTCGAGAACGTGCTTCCCAGACTGCTCGAGGGCAGCGTCGTCGTGGTGCCGGGCGACCGCAGCGACGTGCTGGTCGGCACGGTGGTCGCGCACCTCTCGCAGACCTTCCCCGCTCTGGCGGGCGTCGTGCTGAACGGCGGATTCCCGGTCGCGCCCGCGATCACGCGCGTTCTCGAGGGGCTGGGGGCCACGCTGCCGATCGCGCGCTGCGAGACGGGGACCTTCGACACGGCGGTGCGGATCATGGCCACGCGCAGCAGGCTGGCCGCCGACTCGCCGCAGAAGTACGCGACCGCCCTCGGCCTGTTCGAGCGCAGCGTCGATGCGGGCGAGCTGATCCGCCTGCTGCAGCTCAACCCCAGCACCGTCATGACGCCCGTGCGGTTCGAGCACGTGCTCGTCGAGCGCGCCCGGGCCCAGCCGAAACGGATCGTGCTGCCGGAGAGCGAGGACGACCGCATCCTGCAGGCGGCCGGCGCCGTACTGCAGCGAGGGATCGCCGAACTGACGATCCTCGGCGAGGAGCACGTGGTGCGGGCGCGCGCATCGGAACTGGGGCTCGACCTGGCGCGGGCGCAGGTGATCTCGCCGCGCGATCCCGTGCTGCACGAGCGCTTCGCCGACGAGTACTTCCGTCTACGCGAGCACAAGGGCATGACGCGCGAGGTCGCGGCCGAGCGCGTCGCGGATGTCGCGTACTTCGGCACGATGCTCGTGCACGACGGCCTGGCCGACGGCATGGTGTCGGGAGCCGCGCACACCACGGCGCACACGATCCGGCCGGCGTTCGAGATCGTCAAGACCGCGCCCGGCTTCTCGGTGGTGTCGAGCGTGTTCCTGATGGCCCTGTCCGATCGCGTGCTCGTCTATGGCGACTGCGCCGTCATCCCCGACCCGACGAGCGAGCAGCTCGCCGACATCGCGATCGCCTCGGCGGCGACGGCGCGGCAGTTCGGCATCGAGCCGCGCGTCGCCATGCTGAGCTACTCGACGGGCGAGTCGGGCACCGGGTCGGACGTCGACAAGGTACGCGCCGCGACCGAGCTGGTGCGCTCGCGCGCCCCCGAGCTGCCGATCGCCGGCCCGATCCAGTACGACGCGGCCGCCGACCCCGCCGTGGGCGCCTCGAAGATGCCGGGTTCGGAGGTCGCCGGCCACGCGACGGTCTTCGTCTTCCCCGATCTCAACACGGGCAACAACACCTACAAGGCCGTGCAGCGCAGTGCCGGGGCCGTCGCGATCGGCCCGGTGCTGCAGGGTCTCGCCAAACCCATCAACGACCTGTCGCGCGGGGCGCTGGTGCGCGACATCGTCAACACGATTGCGATCACGGCGATTCAGGCGCAGGCGAACTCGTGAGCGACATCCGCTCGGTGTTCGTGTTGAACACCGGCTCGTCGTCGGTCAAGTACCGGGTCGTCGACGTCGAGACGGCCGAGGTCGCCGCCACGGGCGTGATCGACCGGATCGGCGAACCCGGATCCGAGGCGCGTGACCACCGCAGCGCCATCGCGCAGATCCTGAACCGGTTCGCCGGGCTGCGCATCGACGCCGTCGGCCATCGGATCGTGCACGGCGGCGAGCGATTCGTGACCGCGACCGTCATCGACGACGAGGTCGAGCGCGGCATCGAGGCCCTCGCGCCGCTGGCCCCGCTGCACAACCCGCCGGGGTTGCTCGGCATCCGCGCGGCTCGTGCCGCCCTCCCGGAACTTGCGCAGGTCGCCGTGTTCGACACCGCGTTCCACGCCGCACTGCCCGAAGCGGCCCGCCGCTACGCGATCGACACGGAGCTCGCCGACCGGCACGGCATCCGCCGCTACGGCTTCCACGGCACCTCGTACCGCATCGTCTCGGAGCGCGCCGCGGCCTTCCTGGATCGGCCCCTCGGCGAGCTCAGGATGATCGTGCTGCACCTCGGCAACGGGGCGTCGGCGGCCGCGATCGCCGGCGGTCGCTCGATCGACACCTCGATGGGGATGACGCCCCTCGAGGGTCTCGTGATGGGCACCCGATCGGGCGACATCGATCCGGCCGTGCTGCTCTACCTGCAGCGCAACGCCGGACTCGACACCGACCAGCTCGACGTGCTGCTCAACCGGCACAGCGGCATCCTGGGGCTCTCGGGTCACATCGACATGCGCGGCCTGACCGACGCGATCGACGCGGGTGAGGAGTCGGCGCGGCGAGCCCTCGACATCTACCTGCACCGCCTGCGCCACTACATCGGCGCCTACGCGGCGGTGCTCGGCGGTCTCGACGCGCTGGTCTTCACGGCGGGTGTCGGCGAGAACAGCCGCGAGGTGCGCAGCGGGGCGGTCGAGGGCCTCGAGTTCCTGGGGCTGCGCATCGACGAGACGGCGAACGCCGAGCGGAGCGGGGTCGCCCGCCGCATCTCGGCGAGCGACGCGCCGGTCGCGATCCTGGTGGTGCCCACCGACGAGGAGTTGCAGATCGCGCGCGAGACGGCGGCGGTGCTCGCGGCCCGATAGGACCTTCGGCACTCAACGTGCGGGGCGCGTCGCGCGAGGCTGAAAGCATCCCGCCGCACAAGGAGCAGCCGCATGTCGATCCAGACCGTGACCGAACCGACCCAGCTCGACGGCTCGGGCACCGAGCGCATCCTGATCGCGAGCGACGGCGGCGCGGCGGGCCTTGCCGCGCTGCGGTGGGCGATCGCGCACGCCGGAGCGCGCGCCGTCGACATCGAGTTGGTGCACGTCGTGTCGCCGCGCAGCTCGTCGGAGGAACAGGAGGCGGCGCGCGAGGCCTTGCACCGGGCCGAGGCCGTCCTGCGTCTCGTGCTGCCGGCGGCCGAGGTGACCGTGGCGACGCAGTCCGGCGACCCCGCCGAGGTGCTCGCGCGGGCCTCGGCGTTCAACGACGTGCTCGTGATCGGAACCCACCATGGACACCGGGGCAGCAGGCTGTTCCGCGGGCTCCCGCAGCGCTTGGCGGCGATCGCGCACTGCACCGTCGTCGTCGTGCCCTCGGAGTGGATCGCGGCGCCCGGGCCGGTCGTGCTCGGCGTCGCCGCCGACCCGGTCGCGGGGGCGGCCCTCGGCTTCGCCCAGCGGGAGGCGGAGCGCACCGGCCGACCGCTGACGCTCGCCCACGCCTGGGATCTCCCCGGCGTCGGCGCCGTGCCGGCGGACGAGGATCCCGAGGTCGAATCGATCCCCGACCGGCAGCGGCGTGCACTCGATCGGCTCGACGCCCTCGTGCGCCGTCGTGCGCCCGGGCTTCAGATCGGCACCGAGCTGCGCGTGGGCGCGGCCGTGCCGACTCTGCTGGCGGCGGCGCGGAACGCCTCGCTGCTCGTGGTCGGGCGCCCCGCGCGCTCCTCGGTCTCGCGGGCCCTGCTCGGGTCGGTCGGCCGCGGAGTGCTCGCGGCCCCGCCCTGCCCGGTGGCCGTCATCCCCTGAGCCGCGTCGGCCCCTCAGGCGAGGACGCTCCCTCAGTCGAGGAGGTTCCTGTTCCTCAGGCGACGACGTTCACATCGGCCGAGGCGCGCGCCACCACGACGGGTGCGTTGACGTTGAGCAGTACGTCGTGCAGCACCGAGCCGATCGGCGAGCGCTCCGGCTTGTTCGAGCCCGGCCCGAGCACGAGCAGGGCCTTGTCGCGGGCCGAGTCCAGAAGCGCCTCGGCGGGCGGACGGGTCGAGATGCGCGAGCGGATGACGAGGCCCGGCTGCGCGTCGCGTGCCGCGACCATCGCGACCGCGAGCGGCGCCCGGTCCTGCACGGGAGCCCCCGCGGGAACGGCTTGAACCAGCGTCAGCTCGTCGCCGCGCGCGGCCGCCTCGGCCGCGGCGGTGCGGGCGACGGCATCCGCGGTCTCGGCGCGGTCGATGCCGGCGACGACCCCGCTGCGGAACCGCAGGTCGGTCTCGGGCACGACCGCCACGTTGCAGCGGGCGACCGCGGCGATCTGCACGCTCCGCGAGCCGAGCACCCGGCCATGCAGGAACCCGGTCTTGTGCGTTCCCACCACCAGCAGGTCGTGCGGGGCGACCGTGCGGGCCAGCTCCCAGGGCACGCTGCCCTCGAGGGCGAGACCCTCGACATCGAGATCGGGGTCCGAGTGCCGCAGCGCGTCGATCCGACGGGACAGCAGCGCCGCGCCTTCGCGCATGTCGGCGTCTTCGAAAGCGCGACCCATGGCGCCCGAGTCGCCTTCGGCGACGTGGACGAGCACGATGGGACCGGGCTCGTGCCGGACGCGCCGGATCACCCAGGCCAGGGCGGCCTCGCTCGGGCTCGAGCCATCGAAGCCGATGATGTAACGGACGGACATGGTGCACTCCCCTGCTGCTCGAATCCAGGCTGAGGGAACCGGCCCGATCGAGGCAGAGTCGAAGGTCCCGCTGGAGGCGGAGGACCTTCGACCCGCGCCGGTCGGGCCGGATGCGGGCAGGATGATTCGGAGGACCCCGAAGGAGACCCATGACGCCCACTGCGCCCCCGGCGACCACCTGGCCGCTCGGCCGCACCGAGACGCTCGGCGCCGACGAGATCGACCGCATCGACGCCTGGTGGCGGGCGGCGAACTACCTCAGCATCGGCCAGATCTACCTGCTCGACAACCCGCTTCTGCGCGAGCCGCTGCGGGTCGAGCACGTCAAGCAGCGGTTGCTCGGCCACTGGGGCACGACGCCGGGTCTCAACTTCCTTTACGCGCACCTGAATCGCACCATCCGCGAGCGTGACCTCGACACCCTGTTCATCACCGGGCCGGGGCACGGCGGCCCGGGGATGGTCGCCAACGGCTTCCTCGACGGGACGTACTCCGAGATCTACTCCGAGATCGACCAGAGCGACGACGGCATCCGGCGCATGTTCCGTCGGTTCTCGTTCCCGGGCGGCATCCCGAGCCACGCCTCGCCCGATACCCCCGGGTCGATCCACGAAGGCGGGGAGCTCGGCTACTCCCTCAGTCACGCCTACGGGGCCGCCTTCGACAATCCCGGCCTGTTGGTGGCCTGCGTGATCGGGGACGGCGAGGCCGAGACCGGCCCGCTGGCGACCAGCTGGCACTCGAACAAGTTCGTCAATCCGGTGCAGGACGGAGTGGTGCTGCCCATCCTGCATCTCAACGGCTACAAGATCGCGAACCCGACGGTGCTCGCGCGCATCCCCGAGCACGAGCTGCTCGAGCTGATGCGCGGGTACGGGCACGAGCCGTACCTCGTCTCGGGCGGCTTCGACGGCGAGGACCCGCGCGAGGTGCACGAGCGATTCGCCGCCGTGCTCGACGTCGTGCTCGACCGCATCGCGACGATCAAGGCGGATGCCGCGGCGGGAACCCTGAGCGAGCGGCCGCGCTGGCCCATGATCATCCTGCGCACGCCGAAGGGCTGGACCTGCCCGAAGATCATCGACGGCCTCGAGGTCGAGGGCACCTTCCGCGCTCACCAGGTGCCGCTCGCGAACGCGCGCGACACCCCGGAGCATCTGCGCATCCTCGAGGACTGGATGCGCTCCTACCGTCCCGACGAGCTGTTCGATGCGTCGGGAGCGCCGCGGGCCGAGATCCGGGCCCTCGCCCCCGAGGGCGACCGCCGGATGAGCGCCAACCCGGTCGCGAACGGCGGCCTGCTGCGCACCCCGCTGCGGCTGCCCGACTTCCGCGACTACGCGGTCGAGGTCCCGGCGCCGGGAGCCGTCGACGGCCAGGCCACGGCGGTGCTCGGCCACTGGCTGGCCGACGTCATCCGGATGAACCCGCACAACTTCCGCATCTTCGGTCCGGACGAGACCGCCTCGAACCGACTCGCCCCCGCCGTCTACGCGGCGACCGCCAAGCAGTGGAACGGCGAGTACCACGACAACGACGTCGACCTCGCGCGCGCGGGCCGCGTGATGGAGATGCTCAGCGAGCATCAGTGCGAGGGCTGGCTCGAGGGCTACCTGCTGACCGGCCGTCACGGCCTGTTCGACTGCTACGAGGCCTTCCTGCACATCGTCGACTCGATGTTCAACCAGCACGCCAAGTGGCTCGAAGCCGCCAAGGGCATCCCGTGGCGGGCACCCGTCGCGAGCCTCAACTACCTGCTGTCGAGCCACGTCTGGCGGCAGGATCACAACGGCTTCAGCCATCAGGACCCCGGCTTTCTCGACGTCGCGGTCAACAAGAGCGCCGAGGTCGTACGGGTCTACCTGCCCTTCGACGCCAACACGCTGCTCAGCACCTACGACCACTGTCTGCGCTCGGTCGACTACGTCAACGTCGTCGTCGCGGGCAAGCAGCCGGCGCCGCAGTGGCTGACCATGGAGGAAGCGGTCGAGCACTGCACGCGCGGGCTCGGCATCCTGCCGTGGGCGGGCACCGAACGCGATGGCGAGGAGCCGGATGTCGTGCTCGCCGCCGCCGGCGACGTGCCGACCCTCGAGGTGCTCGCCGCGGCCTCGATCCTGCGGGAGCGGATGCCCGAGCTCGCCGTGCGCGTCGTCAACGTCGTCGATCTCATGCGGCTGCAATCGGCGGGGGAGCATCCGCACGGACTGCCGGACGCCGACTTCGACGCGATCTTCACGACCGACAAGCCGGTGATCTTCGCGTACCACGGCTACCCCTGGATGATCCACCGGCTCACCTACCGGCGGCACGGGCACCACAACATCCACGCTCGCGGTTTCAAGGAGCGCGGCACGACGACGACCCCGTTCGACATGGTCATGCTGAACGATCTCGACCGCTACCGCCTGGTGATGGATGTGATCGACCGCGTTCCCGGGTTGGCGGCCAAGCACGCCGGGCTCCGACAGGAGCTGGAGGACGCGCGGCTGCGAGCCCGCGACTACACCCGGGAGGTCGGCGACGACCTGCCCGAGGTGCGCGACTGGCGCTGGCCGGACTGATCCGGCGGCCGGGAGGCGTCATGGAACACGTCATGGTGGCCATCCGGCCGGGGCAGGGTCCCGGGGCGCTCGCCTGGGCGCTCGACTACGCGCGCGCAACGCCCTCCGCCCTCGAGGTGATCGCCTCGGGGCTGGAGTCGAGGGATCCGCGGGCGCTCCTGCTCGTCGCGGGAGAGCAGCTGCGCGCCGCCCACGCCGCGGTTCCCTGCGCGATGCGTCCCGTCAGCTCCTCGCTCGCGCAGGCGCTCGCGGAGTCGCGATCGATCGACCTGTTCGTGGTCGGCTCGAGCGGTGCGGCGGCGAAGGGCGGCCGCCTCCCCCGGGCCGAGGCGTTCGCGCTGCTGCGCGCCGCGGCCGCGGCCCCGTGCCCCACCGTCATCGTGCCCGGGTCGTGGACCCCGGCTGACGATCGTGCGCATGTCGTGCCCTGGACGCCCGGGGAACGAGGCGAGACACGGGAGCTGCTCGACGAGGTGCGCCGCGGAGCTCACCCGATCCGCGTCGTGCCGACCTCGTTCGCTCCGCCCGCGCTCAGGGGACTTTCGGCCCTGGGCGCGCGCAATGGACGCCGCGACGATGGGCCCATGACCGCACACGAAGACCGGGCTCTCGAGCTCCGTATCCGCAGCGCCCTCGACGAGTCCGTGGATCTCGACGCCCTGGCCGTCGAAGTCGAGGCCTCCGACGGTTCGATCCGCCTCAGCGGCGAGGTCGGCAGCTTCGCGGAGCGGCTCGAAGCGGTCGAGCTCGCCGCGGGCGTGGTCGGCCCCGACCAGATCAAGAACGACATCACGGTGCGCGCGACGGGCGAGGGGTGGCGGATCCCCGATCACGAGGTCGCCGAAAAGGTCCGCAACGCGGTCGCCTCGGCGATCGGCGACGACGGCGAGGTGGAGGTGGAGGTGGAGGGGCACGTCGTCCGCCTCCACGGTCATGTGCCGTCCCCCACCGTCCGCGCCCAGGCCCGGCACGCCGCCGCCTCGGTCGCGGGTGTGGATTTCGTCGAGATCGACGTCAACATCGGCGACGTGGCGACGTGACCGTCTCCGAGGATGGCGCGGTCGAACTCGCCCCGAGCGAGTGCCGCACACTGATCGCGGGCGGCGACTTCGGGCGCCTCGCCATACGCAGCTCCGACGGGGTCGACATCTTCCCGGTCAACTTCGTGATGCACGACGACGCGTTGTACTTCCGGAGCGGCCCCGGATCGAAGATGGTCGACCTGACCAGTGATCCGCGGGTGGCGTTCGAGGTCGACGAGCGATCCGACACGAGCGCCTGGAGCGTCGTCGTGCACGGACACGCGATGCGTCTGAACTCGGATGCCGATATCGAGGCCTCGACGGTCCTCGCGCTGCGCGCCTGGGATCCCAGCGACAAGTTCAACTACGTGCGCCTCGAGATCGACACGATCACGGGTCGCCGCGTCCGGCTGCCGGAGCGGAAGGTCGATCGTGTCAGCTGACGAGCGCACCCGACCGGGCCTTGCCCCCCTCAGCGACGAGCAGGCCCACCGGTTGTTGCGCAGCCACGAGCTCGGCCGACTGGCGGTCCGGTCGGAATCCGGGGTGGACGTCTTCCCCGTCAACTACCTGATGCACGGCAACGCGCTCTACTTCCGCACGACGCCGGGCTCCAAGCTCGAGAGCATCACCCGGCATCCGGAGGTCGCCTTCGAGATCGACGGCGGCTGGGGCCGCCGCGTCTGGAGTGTCGTCGTGCGGGGGGAGGCGGCGCGCGTGTTCGACGACGACGAGGTGGTGCGCTCGGGGATCGCCTGGTTCCGTCCCCGGCTGCAGGGGGAGCGCTACGAGTTCGTGCGCATCACCCCGCACAGCCTGAGCGGTCGGCGGTCGGTCGCGATCCCCCGGGTCTGGACTACCGGGTCGATCCTGCTCGCCGGGCTGCTCGTGGCCGTCGCGGTCGGGGTCACGGCCCTGGTCTTCGAGCTCTGGCACTGAGGCCGGCGCCCCGCGCTCAGCGGGCGAACGGTCCGATCGCCCGGCGGAGTCTGCCCAACCGCGGATGCGGCGGCTTGCGGCGGCCTTCCTCCCGGAAGAACAGGAACTTGGCGAGGTCGGCGATCACCAGGTAGGCGACGACCACGCCGGCGATGGCCAGCAGCAGTCCGGCATCCGGGGTCTCGAACCCGAGAACGGGGCCGAGCGGCGAGTACGGCAAGGCGATCGCGATCGCGACGACCGCGAGCAGGGCGGCGAGCAGGGCGATGCCCGGGCGGCTGCGGACGAAGGGGTAGCGCCGAGTGCGGATGACGAGCACCACGAGGGTCTGGCTCACGAGCGACTCGATGAACCATCCGGTGCGGAACTGGGTCGCGCCGGCGTGGAACGCCCCGGTCAGCAGCGCGAAGGTCGCGAGGTCGAAGATCGAGCTGAGCGGGCCGAAGACCAGCATGAAGCGTCCGATCGCGCCGATGTCCCAATGGGCGGGCGCCCGCACCGCCGTCGAGTCGACGCGGTCGGACGAGATGGTGAGCTGGCTCGCGTCGTAGAGCAGATTGCCGAGCAGGATCTGACCCGGCAGCATCGGCAGGAAGGGCAGGAACGCCGAGGCCACCGCGGCACTGATCATGTTGCCGAAGTTGCCGGAGGCAGCCATGAACACGTACTTGAGCGTGTTGGCGAAGATCCGGCGGCCCTCGGCGACGCCGTCGGCGATCACGTCGAGGCTCTTCTCGAGCAGCACGATGTCGGCGGCATCCTTGGCCACGTCCGTCGCGGTGTCGACCGAGATGCCGACGTCGGCACTGTGCAGGGCGAGGCTGTCGTTGACGCCGTCCCCCAGGAAGCCGGTGGTCTGACCGGCCGCCCGCAGCACGCTCACGACGCGCTCCTTCTGCTCGGGGCTGACCCGGGCCACGATGCTGCTGTCGTCCAGGGCGGCGGCGAGCTGCCGGTCATCCAGCGCGTCGATCTGCTCCCCCGTGAGGGGTGTGCCGACCTCCATCCCGAGCGAGCGGGCGACCTCGGACGCGACGGCGGGGTGGTCGCCGGTGGCGATCACGAGCCGGATGCCGAGTTCCGACAGCCGCTGCAACGATGCCCGGGCCTCGGCGCGCGGCGGGTCGTTGAACACGAGGAAGCCGCGCAGCCGCAGGCCGGACTCGTCGCCCGACTCGAGCGCCGTCGCGCCTGGCATCGCCTTGCTCGCCACCGCGATGAGTCGCCCCCCGCGGTCGAGCTCGCGCTGGGCGACCGCGGCCGCCGCCGACGGGACGTCGACGCAGCGTGCGAGCACGCTCTCGGGGGCGCCCTTGGTGATCAGCGTGGGGCCGTCCGACAGCGCGACGAGGGCGCTTGCCATCCGGCGCTCGTGATCGAAGGGCAGATCGGCGAGCACCGAGCTGGGCGTGCCGGGCGCGGCGCCGGTCACTGGGCCGGCCGCCGCCACGAGCGCCGCGTCGAGCGCGTCGGTGGTGCCGCTTCCCGCGCCGGCATCCGTCACGGTCCGGGCGGCGAGACCCACCAGCTCGGGGGCATCGGCTCCCGCCGGGTCGAGGCCGTGCTCGAACGTCATCGAGCCGATCGTGAGCGTGCCGGTCTTGTCGGTGATGAGCACCTGGATGTTGCCGAGGTCTTCGATGCAGACCAGGCGCTTCACGAGCACCTTGTGCTTGGCGAGCCGGCGCGCGCCCGCCGCCAGCGAGGTGTTGACGACCGCCGGCAGCAGCTGCGGCGTCACGCCGACGGCGATCGCCAGCGCGAAGAGCACCGACTCGATGAACGGGCGCCCGAGCAGCACCCCCGTGAACAGCACGATCGCGACGAGGGCGACCGCGACCCAGACCAGCAGCAGCGAGAACCGCCGCAGCCCGAGCTGGAACGAGGTCTCGGGCATCCGGCGGTCGAGGCCGGCGGCGAGCCGCCCGATCTCCGTGGCTTCGCCGGTCGCGACGGCGACTCCGGTGGCCGACCCGGCGCGCACGATCGTGCCCATGAAGGCCATGCTGTCCAGGTCCGACACGGCGGTGCCGGTGACCGGGGCGATGGACTTGTCGCTCGGCAGCGACTCCCCGCTCAGCATGCTCTCGTCGCAGCTGAGCCCGCTCACGGTGAGAAGGCGCAGGTCGGCCGGGACGCGGCATCCGAGAGAGAGCTCGACGATGTCGCCCGGCACCACGTCGGTCACGGGAACCGACACCGACGTCCCGTCGCGCACCACGACGGCCGAATGGGTCAGGGAGTCCTGCAGCCGGGCCGTCGCCCGCTCCGCGGCGTATTCGTTGGCGAAGCCCAGCACGATGCTGGCGAGCAGGATCACGCTGATGATGACCGCGTCGGTGAGGTCGCCCAGGAGGCCGGCCACGATCGCCGTGCCGAGCAGGAGCAGCAGCACCGTGTTGCGGAACTGCCGGCCCAGCACGGCGAGCGCGTTGGCCCGGTGCGGTGGGATCGCGTTCGCGCCCGCCGACGCCCGATGGGCGGTGACCTCGTCGCCGGTCAACCCGGTCGAGCGCGTCCCCAGCTGCGCGACCGCGTCGGAGCCCGTCCTCGCCGCCCAGGCCGCCGATGCCGTGGCAGCGGCAGGCGGCGCCTCCGCCGAGCGCTCGGCGGTGTGCCTGGTCGTCGGGGAGGGGGCTGCCACGAGACGGCGGCTAGACCGCGGCGCGGGTGCGACGCGCCAGCGCCCCGCGGATCGACAGCCAGATCGTGATGCCGAAGACGACGAAGGCGAGCGGCACGTGCACGCCGATCCAGCCATCCTGCTTGCCCTCCGTGATGAGGTGGCCGATCGCGATCTGCACGACCAGCAGCACGAACAGCACCACGCTCGCCCAGGCGGCGGCAGCCTCGGTGCGGCGCACCGCGACGAGGCCGACGATGGCGGTCGCGAGGGCGACGAGCAGGGTCGCGTTGGCGACGATGTTGTGCACGTCGATCCAGCCGCCGCGGTGCTCCTGCGAGACGAACTCGCCCGCGGTGATCGCCTGCAGGAAGATCCCCAGCGTCGTCACGCCGACGAGGGCCGAGAAGACGCGCTGACCCGTGGACCGCTGGGGCGTGGTGTTCGGAACGGACTCGGTGGTGCTCATCGATACCTCAATCTGTGTTCGGCGGCGCAATCCGCGCTGCGGGCGCGCCCCACCGATCGGGCTTCTCCCGACCCCACCATTCTGCGATCATTCTGGCGTCTGCCGCGGAAGGCGAGCGGGACCATGGTCCCGGGCCGCCGAGTTCCCCGGTGCTACCGTCGCGCTCATGCAGATCGACAAGAAGGTCTTCGTGGTCACGGGTGGCGGCAACGGCATGGGTCGGGAGGTCGTGTTGGGCCTGCTTCAGCGCGGGGCCCGCGTCGCAGCGGTCGACCTCAACGAGGACGGCCTCGATGAGACGGTGCGCCTGGCCGGTGCTCCCGCGGGGCGCCTGACGACGCATCCGGTCAATGTGACCGAGCGTCGGCACGTGCTCGCGCTGCCCGAGAAGATCATCGAGGCGCACGGACAGGTCGACGGCCTGCTCAACGTCGCCGGAATCATCCAGCCGTTCGTGAAGATCCAGGACCTCGGCTTCGACGACATCGAGCGGGTGATGAACGTGAACTTCTGGGGCGTGGTGAACATGACCAAGGCCTTCCTGCCCACGCTTCTCACCCGGCCTTCGGCGGCCGTGCTCAACGTGTCGAGCATGGGCGGATTCCTGCCGGTCCCCGGCCAGGCCGCCTACGGAGCGAGCAAGGCGGCGGTCAAGCTGTTCACCGAGGCGCTCTACGCCGAGCTGAGGGGAACCGGCGTCGCGGTCACCGTCGTCTTCCCGGGCGGCGTCTCGACCAACATCACTCAGAACTCGGGGGTCACCGTTCCCAACATGGCGGCCCTGAGCGCGGGCAAGGCGCCCAAGACGACGACCCCGGCCGAAGCGGGCCGCGAGATCATCGGCGCGCTCGAGAAGGGCAGCTTCCGGTTGCGCATCGGTGGCGATGCGAAGTTCATGGACCGGATGTCGCGGCTCGCCCCGCGCCGCGCCACCGAGCTGATCGCGAACCAGATGAAGGCCCTGCTCGGCGTGTAGCACGCGGCGTGCTGGGTGCGTGGAGTCGTCGTTCTCGGGGTGTTCTAGGCTGGCTGCAGCATTCGACCCTCGAGAAGGCGCCGCATGGACAAGAGCTACGACACCGCCGTCGAGGCGGTCGCCGACATCCCCGACGGGGCCACCCTGACCGTCGGCGGCTTCGGTCTGGTCGGCGTGCCGATCGTGCTGATCCGCGCGCTTCTGCAGCAGGGCGCCCGCGAGCTCGAGGTGGTGTCGAACAACTGCGGCGTCGACGACTGGGGGCTCGGTGAGCTGCTGGCCGGGGGCCGCATCCGACGGATCATCGCGTCGTACATCGGCGAGAACAAGGAGTTCGCGCGGCAGTATCTGGGCGGCGAGGTCGAGGTCGAATTGACGCCGCAGGGCACGCTCGCCGAGCGGATGCGCGCGGGCGGCGCGGGCATCCCGGCGTTCTTCACGCCCGCCGGCGTCGGCACCGTGGTCTCGGAAGGCGGGATGCCGTGGCGCTACGCCGCGGACGGCTCGGTGTCGGTGGTCTCGCCGCCGAAAGAGACGAAGGTGTTCGACTCTCTCGGTGCCCCCCGCGAGTACGTGCTCGAGCGGGCGATCCGGGCCGACTTCGGGCTGGTGCGGGCGGCGCGGGGCGACCGGCACGGCAATCTGGTGTTCGAGCAGTCGGCCCGCAACTTCAACCCGCTCGCCGCGATGGCGGGCCGGGTCACGATCGCCGAGGTCGACGAGCTGGTCGACGCGGGCGAGCTCGACCCGGATGAGGTGCATCTGCCCGGCATCTACGTGGATCGCATCGTGCAGCTCACGCCGGAGCAGTCGGCCGAGCGCCCCATCGAGAAGACGACCGTGCGCATCCGACCGGAGGCGAACTGATGGCGTTGACCCGGGACGAGCTCGCGGCGCGGGCGGCACGCGAGTTGAAGGACGGCAGCTACGTCAACCTCGGGATCGGCCTGCCGACCCTGATCCCCAACCACCTGCCCGACGACATCACGGTCGTGCTGCACTCCGAGAACGGCGTGCTCGGCGTCGGACCGTATCCCTGGCAGGGTGAAGAGGATCCGACCCTCATCAACGCGGGCAAGGAGACGGTGACGGTGCTCAAGGGCGCCTCGTTCTTCGACTCCGCGACGAGTTTCGGGATGATCCGCGGCGGCCGCATCGCGACGGCGGTGCTCGGCGCGATGCAGGTCTCGGAGCACGGCGACATCGCCAACTGGGCCGTCCCGGGCAAGCTCATCAAGGGCATGGGCGGTGCCATGGACCTCGTCTCGGGCGCCGACCGGGTCATCGTCGTCATGGAGCACGTCGCCAAGGACGGCACGGCCAAGGTCGTCACCGACTGCACCCTCCCCCTCACGGGCCGGGCCTGCGTCGACCGGATCATCACCGACCTCTGCGTCATCGACGTCACCCCCGACGGCCTCGTGCTCGTCGAGCTCGCCCCCGGCGTCACGACCGAGGAGGTCATCGCGGTGAGCGATGCGCCGTTGACCGTTCGGCTGAGCTGAGCGGCGAAGCACCGCGGGCGAAGGCGGTTCCGGCGGGCGACCCCGCCAAGATCGACACCTGGGGGTACGCGCTCTCCGATGTCGAGCAGATGCTACAACCGGGGCGTCCGCGGCGGCGGGGTGCGCCGTGGGCGGAGCGCCTCGAAGGCCGCGCCCAGCGCAAGCAGCGCCGAGTCGTCGTAGGCGCGCCCCGCGAAGGTGAGCCCGACCGGCATCCCGATGTCGGCCATCGTCCCGAGCGGCACGGTGACGGTCGGGATGCCGAGGTGCCGGGGCACCAGGTTGCCGTTGGCGACCCAGACACCGTTCGCCCACGCCTTGACGGCCGACTGCTCGTTCACGTCCGCATCGGCCGGGCCGACATCCGCCACCGCCGGGAAGACGACCGCGTCGAGCCCGCGCTCGTCCATCCACGCCTCGAGGTCGATGCGACGGGTCTGCTCGAGCCCGCGCACTCCGTCCTCGAGCTCGGGGATGTCGGTGAGCTTCCCGAAGCCGTGCTCGCGGATGAATCCCGGATACGCGTCGATGTCGATCTCGCCGGGCACGTCGTACCGATCCTCGAGCGCACCCGGCGGCTGCGGGAAGATCGTCGCGCCATCGACGCCCGCGAGGGTCGGCAGCGCGGGGTCTCCGTTCGCTCGGAGGAAGTCCTCCCACGCCCACGCCGACAGGTCGAGCAGCTCGCGGTCGAGGAACTCCCGCGACACGAGCCCGCGGGTCGCCACGGTCGGTGCTCCTGCACGGTCGCCCTCGTAGTTGCTCACCGCCGGGAACTCGGTGTCGACCACCTCGCATCCGGCGGCCTCGAGGTCACGCCGTGCGGCCTCCCACAACGCCAGGATCGAGACGCGTGTCACGATCGGGGTTCCCATCGCGCCGCCCATGCCGCGCGTGCCGGTCCGGGCTTCGGGGTCGGCATTGATGTACATGCGCGGGATGCCGACCCGCTTCCCGGACAGCGTCGCACCGTCGGCGAGCCCCGGGTACGAGGCGGGTCGCACCGCCGAGGCGGCGGGCACCGACACCCACGGCTGCACCCGCCAGAAGTCGCCGCGTGCCTCGGTGTCGTCCGCGACGATCACGTCGAGCAGTTCCAGCAGGTCGGCCACGGTGCGCGTGTGCGGCACCACGACATCCATCGTCGGGACCAGCGGCCAGTTGCCCCGCGTCGAGATCACCCCGCGCGAGGGCGTGTAGGCGCACAGCCCGTTGTTCGATGCCGGGCCGCGGCCCGACGACCAGGTCTCCTCGCCGAGCCCGAACACCGCGTAGCTCGCCGCCGTCGCCGTTCCCGAGCCGTTCGACGAGCCGGACGCGAACGGAGCCGTCAGGTACCCCGCGTCGTACGGGCTCTCCGCCCGCCCGTAGAGCCCGCGCTGCATGCCGCCGTTCGCCATGGGCGGCATGTTCGTCAGCCCGAGGCAGATCGCCCCCGCCGCCCGCAGGCGCTCGATCGTGAACGCGTCGCGCCGGGCGATCAGCGTCGCGAACGCCGGGCTCCCGGCCGCCGCGGTCAGCCCGCGATACAGGTAACTGTCTTTGGCGGTGTACGGGATGCCGTCCAGCGGCCCGAGCGTCCGTCCGGCCGCGCGCCGCTCATCGGAGGCGCGTGCTTCGTCGAGGGCGTCCGGGTTGGACACGACGACCGCGTTGAGGTCGCCGTCGTACGCCGCGATCCGGGCGAGCGACTGCGTCACGATCTCGACGCTGGTCGTGGTGCCGGCCTCCATCGCGGAACGCAGGCCGGAGATGGTGGCCTCCACGACATCCACTGTCATGGGAACACCGCAGGCTGCTGCTGGGTGATGCAATGGACGCCGCCGCCCCGCGCGAAGAGCGGGCGCGCGTCGACGGTGACGACTTCGCGCCCCGGGTACACGGCCGAGAGGATGTCGCGCGCCCGTGCGTCGGCGATGTCCTCGCCGAAGCCGCAGGCGATCACGCCGCCGTTGACGACGAGGTGGTTGACGTAGCTCCAGTCGACGAGGCCGTCTTTGTCGTGGGTGGTCGCCGGTGCCGGCAAGTCGATGACCTCGAAGTCGGTCAGCAGCTCGCGCAGCTGTGCTGTGACCGCGTGGTCGGGGTGGCCGGAGTCGTTCTGCGTGTGCAGCAGGATCGTCCCCGGCGACGGGAACGTCGCGACGATGTCGATGTGGCCACTGGTGCCGAAGTCCTCGTAGTCGCGGGTGAGTCCACGGGGCAGCCAGACGGCACGGGTGGTGCCGATGGTGCGGGCGAGCTCGGCTTCGACCCGCTCCCGCGAGGCGTACCTGTTGCGTCGCGGGTCGAGCTGCACCGTCTCGGTGAGGAGCACGGTTCCCTCACCGTCGACGTGGATGCCGCCGCCTTCGTTGACCAGCAGCGACGTGACGACCTCGGCCCCGGCGGCCTCGCCGACGATGCGACCGTGCTTCGCCGACAGCGTCCAGTCGGCCCACTCGTGGTCACCCCAGCCGTTGAAGATCCACTGCACGGCACCGAGCACGCCGGGTCGTTCGTCGTCGAGCACGAAGGTGGGGCCGTGGTCGCGCATCCAGAACTCGTCGACCTGTGCCTCGAGGGTGTCGATGCCGGTGCCGAGCATGTTCGCGGCGCGGACCTTCTCGGTCGGGTCGACCACCATGGTCACCGGCTCGAACCTCGCGACCGCGTGGGCGACCGCAGTCCAGGCCGCGTAGCACTCCTCGCGCTCGGATTCCGTCGACCCGAGGGTCTCTCCCTCGCGTGGGAATGCCATCCAGGTGCGCTCGTGGGGTGCGGTCTCCGCCGGCATCCGCCAGGCCATGGGGTCCTCCCTGCTATTGATCTGGTGATCAATACGCGCGAGACTATCGACGGGAGGATGGCCATGTCAACGACGTCGCGCACGCGACTCGACCCATCGGAGCGCCGCGCCGCCCTCCTCTCGGCAGCCCGTGAGCTCGCCGTCTCGCAGGGTCTCGCGGCCGTCACGATGCGCGCGGTCGCCGCGCGCGCCGGCGTCACCCCCGGACTCGTGCTGCACTACGCCGGCACCATGGACGACCTGGTCGCTGACGTCTTCGGTGGCATCGTCCGCGACGAACTGGATGAGCTGGAGTCTCTCGTCGGCGGGGTGACGTCCCCAGACGCGCGCCTCGATCTGCTGCTCGACGCCCTGCTCGATGCGAGCCGCGCGACCGTCACCGCGGTGTGGGTGCAGTCCTGGGCGCTGGGCGAGTCGAACCCGTCGCTCGCCGCTCGCGTGCGATCCGAGATGGATGCGTGGCACGCTTTCATCCGCGATCTCGTCGCCGCCGTCTCGACGGTCGACGCCGACGCGGCCGCCGCCCAGATCCTCGGCATGATCGACGGCATCAACGCGCACGCGCTCGTGCGCTGGAGATCACGCGAGGAGCGGCGGCAGCTCCTGGTGCGCGCTGTTGCCGCGATGTTGAGTCCACCTTCAGACCATCAAGGGCCTTGATCGTCGGGAGGATCCCCATCGCTCAGATCGGGGTCTGTTCCAAAACCTCGCGATCGCTGCAGATGTCGGCGCGGCGTGGGCGACAACTCAGTTGCAGGGAACGGCTCCGACTGGCGTCGATCCCGTGACCTCACGATCGTCGGTCGATACTCGAGCCGGACCCTCCACAGTCGGACTTGTGACTCGCCAGTAGTAGCCGTCAGGGTCACATAGCCTGAAATCTCTTAGTCCCCAAGGCTGTCGAACTAGCGTTGTCTCAAGTTGCCACTCGCTCGCCATCCGTCGGTGCTCAACGATCACGAGTTCAACACCCACCAGGGGCCGACGGGATGCCGGATCGACGTCGTGCGGGCCAGCCGCGGCTCCCAAACGAATCTCCCCTCGCTCGAACGCGACGTAAGACGTCCCCGCGCTTCTGTCATCTCGGATGCAACGGAACGCCATCACTCGCTCGTAGAAGTCCACGGTCTTGTTCAGATCCGCGGAAAAGATTTCACAACGTAGGCGTCCGGTCACATGTCTCCTTGGGGGCCCTCGCCCACAGAGTAAACGCTCTCAATCCAGCGGGCATTTCGGTACTCAGTAGTAGCCGACGGTCTCGACGAGGCGAAGGGCCTGCGGCCGATTGTCGACGACCATGCCACGGCGATCGAGCTGGGAAAGCTGCTGCTCGAGAGTCAGGTGCGGCGTGTTGCAGTCCACCGGCGAACTTCACACATATTCGGTGGCTCCGACGGGCGTCGATCCCGTGACCTCACGATTTTCAGTCGAAGCCGGGTGCGTGACAAGACGTGCGATTGAGTGACGAGGCCCAGAAATCAAGGCGTCTTGTCACCCAATGTCACTGATGTGATCACTTGGGCACCACTGCGATTGTGGGCAAAGTGTGGGCAGAGGCCTGAAGTCGAGATGGCATGTGATGTATCAGGACATGGGTGACAGTTCTGCATCAGGACATCGGTGACACTTCCTGCATCAGGACATCGGTGACACTCGGTCTTGGCCCGTCGCGTCGTTCAGGACTGCTCAGCGCGGGATCAACGCTACGAACTCGTCGAAATGGCTAACCCAAACTGAATGAAGTGCTCCAGGCAGGTCATGCACGATCACTCCGTTCGAGCGCATGACCGCGGCGGCTTCGTCGGAGACATAATCGCTCGGCATAGCCCGAATAACGATCGTGCCGGCGGGCGGGGGCCAGGATCCGCCGGTCGCTGAAGCCGATGCGGCTGCGGTGTCAGGATCAAACGACTGAGCAGCGTCAGCCTCGATGCGGGCATCCTGCTCGTTGTAGTGCGGGTGGGTTCGGAGCAATCCATCGAACGTCCGCGCCCGCCGGTCTTGCTCATATTCTGCGCGCACTTCGTCGCGATCCCATCCACCGCGGCTCGATGTTGGCGCGTCGACGAGAACTGCATGTTCCGGTCGGAGATCCGGAAGCGCGGCGGCCAGGACGAGTCCACCAAACGAGTGGCCGATAGCAAGGGCGGGAGCCGAGCCGCCGTGCGCGGCTGCGGTCGTAACGACGGCGGCGGCCGCTCGTTCTATGGTCAGATCTGGGTCTCGGGGGGAGTGTCCGTGCCCGGGGAGGTCCATGCCCAGAACTCGGTAGCCGCGATCGACGAGCGATGGTGTCACACGCCACCAGCTGTCCGACGAGCCCATCATGCCGTGCAGCAGAACGGCAACGCGGTTACCCTGCCCCCACTCACGAACGTGCAACTCCACGAATTCACTCTCGCAGATGTCCCCCGCCGTGGCTCACAGAATGAGGGGAAGTGTCACCACCAACTGATGCGGAATGGTCACCGATCTCCTGATGCAGAACTGTCACCCATGTCTTGATACATAACAGAAGTCGAGATGGCAGGTTCTGATGGCGGTATGCCCTTTCCCCCGCCACCTAAACTGCGTTCTGTGTTCGATCGCGCCCGGCGCCTTGCCCCAAAGCTCTCGATGCAGTTCGAAGTGGGCCAGGAAGAGCCTCACCAGGTTCGCATCGATTTTGACCAGTGGGACAACCGCCTCAAGGTCCAGATCGACGGGGTGGAGGTTCTCGACAAGTACTTCGCCGCGGGGCTCCGCTTGTCCCGCGCGGTCGAGCTCAGCGTTGGTGGCCGGCACTCATTGAGGATCGAGAAGACACGGCAGCTCATCCGCGGATCATTTCGGCCGCAGTCGTTCACAATCAGCGTCGACGGTCTGGTGGTGGCACGGCAGGATTCGGCGTCCGGGAGTCTGCATCGCTGATACCGGGATCGGGGCCGGGTGGGTCAGGAGGATGGGCGGCCCGCTCTCGCCACTGTCGAGGTTGGGCGGCCTCGGTCGGGCACATCATGTCGACGGGATGCACCGCCTTGACGCCGCGTTTGCAAAAGGTCTGGTTAAGGACCGCGCTAGCCTGAGGCATGCAGATCACTTCTGATGGCGCTGCTCGTCGGGGTGTTGTCACGCTGGCGCATCTTCTCGACGCCGCCGCGGTCGAGAACCTTGCCGACGTTGTGATTGTTAGGCACACGTTTGGGCCTAAGGGTCTCTCCTCTCCCAGCTCGCTTGCCGACCCGAACTACGTGCTCGCGTACACCCGTGAACAAGGTTTTGGATCTGGGCACAAGCTGGGGATCGATCCCCCCGGCACATGGCTCATCTTCACCGCGGACAGTGGGCGTCGTGCCCGCTTCTACACCGCCTACGAAAACCGCGGCGAGGTTGCTGCCGAGCGGACGGACCTTCGCCGCTTCTTTGACCTGCACGAGACGGATCTGCTCGAAACGTTGAGAGGGCGCTTGGTGATCGAGTGGGGCAACGATCCCGTCAACTGGGCCAAGAGCGGTGCGACCGCTTCTCAATATCGGGTAGTCGAGATCGCCGACCCTGAATCGGTGCCCTTCCCAGGTTATGACCGCCTTCTGATCGACTACGACACGTTGCGCGCGGTCAGCGAAGACTCACGCTACGCAAAATGGAGAACTGCACTCGAATCTGTCAAGGGCATCTACCTCATCGCAGATTCAACTGGGCCGGGCCGCCTATATGTCGGGCAAGCGTCAGGCGAGGACGGGGTTCTCGGACGATGGAACGAGTATGCACGGAACGGGCACGGTGGCAACGTTGCACTCGGCGACGGCACGATTTTTGACCCGAGAACAGCTCACTACAGCCTCCTTCGGGTCTTCGGGCCTGCAACTCCCCTTGCCGAAATCCTTGAAGCAGAAGAACACTACAAGCTGGCCCTCCTAAGCCGAAAGCACGGCCTCAACCGGAACTAGTGGGCTGGCTGGACAACAATCGAGAGTGGCCCACTGCCTATGGCGCTTCCGCAGGGGGACCCCGGCCAGCGAGGTGGGCCCGACTAATATGCGGGAGGCATGGATGCAGCGTTAGGTTTCTCTCTATGAGCCAGACGGCGAGCCCTGTTCAGCCGGAAAGCGACGGGTGGATTGTTCCCCCTACGGCGACCACCGTCGCCCCGTCTGATCCATTTCTCGGCCTCGATGGCACCACTGTCGTTGACTTCTGGCAGTTCGCGTTGGGTGACCTGCGGATGAACAACGCTCGTGGCTATTTGGCCGAGTTCATCGTCACTCGCGCGCTCGGCGTCGCTGCGCAGCGTGTCGAGTGGGCGGAGTACGACGTTCTCTTCGACGGGATCAAGATCGAGGTCAAGAGCTCTGCCTATCTGCAATCGTGGGAACAGCCTCGACTCAGCCGGATTACTTTCACCGGCCTGAAAGGAACTCGCTACACCCCGCGCGGCGGATACGACCTGGCGGGAAAGCAGTTCAACGCCGACGTCTACGTCTTCGGCGTCCAGACCGCCCAGAACCATGCGAGCTACAACGTCCTCGACCTGACGCAATGGGCCTTCTACGTCGTCCCGCGAGCTGCGCTTGAGTCGCGCGGCTATGAATCAATCTCGCTGCCAGCGTTGGCAGAACTGACCCCGAGCGTCCAGTTAGGTGGCCTTCTCGCCGCGGTCCTCGCGGCAGCGCCAAGTGAAGCGCCAGGCGATTCGAACATCTGAACTGCTGCCCACACGCCGGGCGATGCTGCGGCTTGATCTGTGTGTCCGCGTGAGCGCCGTAGCTACGATCACCGTATGACGGTTGAGCAGGCGGATCCTCTTGCAGATCTGCTCGCTGCAGAATCAGCTCCTGTTCTGCGGTCGCGCTATCAATACGTCCTGCTGCTGGTGGGCGGTCTAGTCACCCTTGCAATGGGGGTGGTCCTGCTCCTCGTTGTGGTCCCGTGGGTCGGGAACCTCATCGCGACCCTGCTACAGAAAGCTCCCTTGCTCACAACCCCGAAGTAGGGCGCCCGTCGAGCCGTGCTGAAGCTCGCCTCGAGAAAGAACTCTTGAAGATTGGAGCGGGGATGCCGCTGACTGCCGCTGTAAAGGAAGCAGCCGCGCAGATTCTCCGCCGTGCAGGCTCCCTCATCTGTCACGAAAGTACGTCGGTACCCACCCGACCCCTTGTCGCTGACCGGGTTCAAGAGATGGTGCGCTGATGCAGAGCTATTGGTCCCGATTCGCCGGCGGTCTCGTGGTCTTTGGCGCGTTGCTGGGACTGCAGATCGTTCGCGTCACGACGAGCGGAGAGACGCCCCTTGGCGCTGTGCTCGACTTTGGGTTCGGGATCGGGGCGGTTGCCTTAGTGCTCGGATTGATTGTGCTGACCTATTGGGTGCGGTCCCGCGACTCGCGGGCCCGGCGTCGGGAGCTGATCGTCAACAGGGACCTGGTTTGGATTGGAGATGTCGAGTTAGAAGGAGGGGTCCTCCAAACTCTCGGTGGGAACGTGGCGTCGGATCGACCCAGGACTTACGGTCTTGTGGGAGCGCAAGACGGGTTCGAGCTGTGGCAGGCCGCCGGCGGTGGGGCGCCCGTCGCGACAATTCCCTTCGCTCGTATCGAGGCTGTCACGGCGCCGCTGAGCGGATCCGCGGTCGGTGCGGGGCAGTTCGAGGTGTCTTTGACGGATCCTGGGGCCGACGTGGGATTCAAGCTGACGAGCCCTGTCTTGTGGGGCCTCTATCCCGCCACCCCAAAACAAGTCGATCGAGTGGTCGGTCTCATGATCGAGCTCGTCAGTTCAGTGTCAGCCAAGCAGGAATAGGTACCTGCCCCCCGGGGTGCCGGTGTCGCGGAGACTGGTCGCCGGGTGGCTGGCCGGATGCGCGGCAATGCGCGAGACTGGGCCGTCGACTTAGAGGAGTGTCGTGCCCGCTCGTGTCTCGCTTCGTGCCGCGTCTGCGGCCGTGGCGCTCTGCGCCTTGGTCGGTCTAGTCGGTTGCGCGAGCGCAACGCCAAGCCAGGTGGAATCGCCGCGCGCGCTCGACACCAGGGCCGTGAAGGTCTGTACAGTCAGTGGATCAACGCCCCTCCCCCTTAAAGGGTCGGAGCGCGTGGTGGGAGCCCAAGACTCCAGCATTGCGTCTGCGGCGAAGATCGTTGGCTCCGAATACCGCGACGAGTTCAATCAACTCGTGACGGGTTTGGACCCCAAGACATATGTGGCCTTGTGTTTCGATCAGATTGACCCTAAGGGAGTGCCTGCCAACGGACGCCTCGTCGTAGCGCAGTTCGAAAATGCGGGTGGGAGCACCTTCGTCGGTACGTGGTGACTGGCTCCTCATGCGAGAGCGCCGGGCCGCGAAGCGGCCCTCTAGTGACCTGTCTCGAGGTTTCGCTGCGATCCGTTCGGCCCGGACGACGACGGGTAAGAGCGTAGCGCCCCTCGTTCAGTACGCCTACGATCATCGGCATGGCCCCCGTCGAAGTCAGAGCCGCGCGGTTCCTGTGGCGGCACCGCACAGTCGTTGCCGGGCTCGCTGCCTTGTGGAACGTCGCCTTCATCTGGGTCGGCCCACTGACGATTCCGGATGCGTTCTCGCCGGTCTTTCCCCGCGTGGTCGCAATCGTGGGTGCTCTCATCTTCGCAACCCTCTGCGTCATTTCCTTCGTTTACGACCGCCGCAAGGGGGCGTCCTCCCCACGAGCTTGATACTCCAGGCGTGACCGCTCGAGTCACTCTCCTTTGGTAAGTACGTCGTTCACCCCGTCGTTCGGAGCGACGGGGTGAACGACGGGGTAAGGCCCCGTTTGCCCAGTATTTGTGCGCCTGCCGGACTGGGTCCGCGTTCCAACCCCTCACACTCACCGCTGGTTCATGGGAGGGGTTGGAGCGTTCGCAGGCGCACAAATACTGGGCAAACGGGAAGAGCTGTTTTCGAGTGTCGGTGGAGGTCGATTGGGGCTGAAGTCGTCGGTCCGGCGTAGCTTTCGTTTCGAGTGGAGGCGGGGACCATGGCAACAGTCGAACCGTACGAAACCGCGGCGGGACGCCGCTACCGGGTGCGCTATCGCACGCCCGACCGAAGGCAGACCGACAAGCGCGGCTTCAAGACCAAGCGCGAGGCCGAGGATTTCCTGGCCACCGTCGAGGTATCGAAGCTTCGGGGAGACTTCGTCGACCCTGGCCGTTCTCGCATCACGGTCGCCGAGTGGGCGCCACGCTGGTACGACTCCCAACTGCAGCTGAAGGTGACCACCCTCGCCGGCTATCGCCAATCGCTCGACAAGCATGTGCTTCCTCGATGGGGTCGCTACCGCCTCACCGAGATCGGGCATTCCGACGTTCAAGCCTGGGTCAGTGGGCTCACGAAAGAGCTCGCTCCGTCGACCGTGCGACAGATATTTCTCGTGCTCAGCGGTCTCATGAAGTTCGCGATCCGCGACGGGCGGCTCGCGCGAAACCCCTGCGACAACGTCCACCTTCCCCGCGTCACGCGCAAGAGTCGTGGCTACCTCACGCACGAGCAGGTGCGAGAGCTGGCGAAGGGCTGCGGGCCTGAGTATGCGGACGTCGTGCTCTTCCTTGCCTACACTGGCGTCCGCTGGGGCGAGATGGCGGCGCTCAAGATCGGCCGCGTCGACATGCTGCGGCGACGTCTGTCGATCAGCGAGGGCGTCTCCGCCCCGCGGGGGCAGCTCGTATGGAGCACGCCCAAGTCGCATGCCAGCCGCTCTGTTCCGTTCCCGGCGTTCCTCTCGACCGCGATCGCCAAACGCTGCGAGAGGCGCGCCCGAGACGAGCTGGTGTTCATCGGCCCCGATGGTGGCGTGCTCCGCAGCAACAACTTTCGCCGCCGTCAGTTCGCCGCCTCGGTCGCCGCCTGCCGCGAGCAGGATCCCGAGTTCCCCGAGCTGACGATCCACGACCTCCGGCACACGGCGGCCAGCCTCGCGATCTCGGCTGGGGCCAACGTGAAAGCGGTCCAGCGGATGCTCGGTCACGCCTCCGCCGCGATGACACTCGATGTCTACGCTGACCTCTTCGACGACGACCTGGAATCAGTCGCGGCGGCCCTGGATCAACGAGCGACCGCCGCAGGTGTGGGCAAAGTGTGGGCAGGCTAGCCCACTCTCAGGTTCCCAAACCCCTGATCAACGCAAAAAGCCCCGGGAATCCGGGGCTTTTTCGGTGGCTCCGACGGGCGTCGATCCCGTGACCTCACGATTTTCAGTCGTGCGCTCTACCAACTGAGCTACAGAGCCTCGAGGGCCGCTCTTGGGAGAGCAGACCCCTGATGGTGAAAGAGCCCTTCCTCGCGGAAGGGCTCTGACATCCGCGACCCTGACGGGACTTGAACCCGCGACCTCCGCCGTGACAGGGCGGCACGCTAACCAACTGCGCTACAGGGCCATGCTTGTTGAGTTGTGCGGTTTTTCATCTTGCCTGGCGGTGGTGACCCCAACGGGATTCGAACCCGTGCTGCCGCCGTGAAAGGGCGGTGTCCTAGGCCACTAAACGATGGGGCCGTGACGGATTACCGCAGAGCAACCGAGGGTCAAGCATACGGGCGCCGGGGCCGAAACGCCAATCCCGGCGGTTGTGCCGAAACGGCCGAATGAACCGGGTGCGGGCGACGGCGCAGGTTAGGTTCAACTCGATGTCGAAGGTTGGCGCCTGCGGGCGCGGTGGCCGTCGTCGACGCGGGCCCTGGTCGAATCCCAGGCCTGTTGCTAGTGTGAACAGTGTTATCTGTGTGACTCGTGTGGTTTCGGCCGTGCCGTCGCAGATTGCGGGGAGATCATGACCGTTCGGTGGGGGCGCGCGTCGGCGCGCGCGACGACGAGGCTGCGCGCCCGGATGACGCGAACCCGCGTCGTCGCGACGGTCGTCGCCTTGGGCATGCTGCCGGTCTCGGTACTGGCGGGCGCGATCACTGCGCCGAGCTACGCGGCGACGAGCACCGACGCGAACGGCGATGTCACCTGGGAGGACGTCGCTGCGGCGCAGGCCAGCGTCGATGCGACCCAGGCCCTCGTCAACCAGATCAAGGGCAAGCTCGCGCAGCTCCAGGCCGACGTTGCACGCACGCAGGCCGACGCCACGGCCAAGGGCGATGCCTATGGCAAGGCGCAGGACGCCTTCGACCAGAAGCAGGTCGTCGTACAGGCTCTGCAGGCGCAGGCCGACGCCGCGAAGAAGAAGGCCGACGCGGCGATCAAGCAGGCGGGGCAGCTGATCGCCCAGATGAGCAAGACCGGCGGCGCCAGTGACTTCACCGCCGTGCTGCTCGGCAACTCCGGCAAGGCGGCGTCGCTGCTCGACCGGATGAGCACCGCGGGCCAGATCACCGACCGCTCGGCTCAGATCTACGCCAACGCCCTGCAGGCGCAGAAGAGCGCGCAATCGCTGACCGACGCGGCCGACCGGGCCAAGGTCATCCTCGCGCAGCTCAAGGACGCCGCGCAGGCCGCCTTCGCGACCGCGCAGACGGCCGCCGAAGCCGCCGCCACGGCGTTGCAGCAGCAGCAGGATCAGCAGGCGCAGCTGCAGGCCAAGCTCACCGTGCTCCAGGAGAAGCGCGCGGCGACCCTGGCCGACTACAACGCCCAGATGCTCGCCAAGTGGGGTCCGGGCGCCGCGGGCGTCGTCAGCGCCTCCGGCTGGGCCAACCCGGCCAACGGCTACCTGGGCGACCGTTTCGGCATGCGATTCCACCCGATCTACCACTACTGGAAGCTGCACTCGGGGCAGGACATCTCGGGCACCGGCTGCGGGGCGAACATCTACGCCGCGCATTCGGGGACCGTGATCTACGCCGGCCCGAACGGCGACCTCGGCAACTTCATCGAGCTCGACAACGGCGGCGGAATCACGACGGGCTATGGACATATCGTCAACGGCGGTATTCTGGTCAGGGTCGGGCAGCACGTGGGGCCTGGCCAGAACATCGCGAAGGTGGGGTCGACCGGGGGGTCGACCGGGTGTCACCTTCACTTCATGGTTCGGATCAACGGTGCACTCACCGATCCGCTGCCGTTCATGCGTGATCGGGGGGTCACTCTTGGCTAGTCAATTCGTGAGCGAGTCGTTCCGCTGATGTTCGATCGCAGACGCCCCAGGGGGGCGGCGGCTGCTGTCGCGTCCGCAGGAATCGCCATCGTGACCGCTCTCGGCCTCGTGGCCGGGTCGCCGACGCTCGCCTTCGCGGCGAAGACCGACTACCCCAGCTGGCAGGATGTGCAGGCCGCGAAGGCCAACCAGGCGGCCAAGCAGGCCGAGATCACCAAGATCCAGGGCATCCTGAACGGGCTCGAGGCCCAGGCCGCCGCGCTTGGCAAAGTCGCCCTCGAGAAGGGCGAGCTGTACAACCAGGCCCGCGATGCGCTCGACGCCGCGACCAAGAAGACCGACAGGCTGAAGAGCCAGGCGGATGCCGCCCAGGCCAAAGCCGACAAGTCGGCCAGGCGCGCCTCGGCCCTCATCGCCCAGCTCGCGCAGACCGGAGGCGGCAACATCACGCTCGGCGTGCTGTTCGGCTCCGCCAGCCAGGCCGACCAGCTGCTCGCCAACCTCGGCACGGCCAGCCGATTGAGCGAGACCTCGGTGCAGCTGCTCAAGAAGGCCCAGTTCGACAAGAACACCGCGTCGTCGCTCGTCGCGAGTGCGAAGGTCGCTGAGAAGCAGCGCGTCGCGCTCGCCGGGGACGCCCAGACCGCGCTCGATGCGGCGCAGAAGGCGTCCGACGCCGCGCAGTCGCAGCTCGCGCAGCAGCAGGCGGCGCAGTCGACCATGTACGCGCAGCTCGCGAGCTTGAAGAACACCACGGCCAGCATCGAGCAGCAGTACGAGGCCGGCGTGGCGTGGGAGGCCGCGCAGAACGCGAAGTCGACGCCGCCCTCGGCGCCTGTGATCAACCCGAACCCCTCGGCGCCGGTCGCCGGAGCCGTGGCGGGGGCCATCGCATTCGCCAAGGCCCAGCTCGGCAAACCGTACGTGCTCGGGGGCGCCGGGCCGAGCACCTGGGACTGCTCGGGTTTGACCCTGGTCAGCTACCAGGTCGTCGGGGTCTACATCGGAACGCACTCGGCCACCAACCAGTACAACTACATGGCCTCGCACGGCAGGCTGGTGAACATCAACCAGCTGCAGGCGGGCGACCTGTTGTACTACTCCGACGGCGGCTCGACCACCGCGTCGAAGTACCACACGACCATCTACATCGGCGGGGGTCAGATGATCGAGGCCCCGTACCCGGGCGTGACGGTGCGGATCAAGCCGGTGCGCTACGGCGACCTCGTGCCGTACGCGGGGCGTCCGACGGGCTGAGCGCACGGGCCTCAGCCGGCGTGCGGGTCGCGTCGTCAGCCGAGCGCGCGTGCCGCCTCGACGCCGGCGGCGAACAACCAGCGGCCGGGATCGTCCATTGCGGCGTCGGGAGATCCGGCGAGGTCGCTCAGGCTCGCCGACCAGACCCGGCGCCCCGCGGGGGTCACCGGGTCGGCGTCGAGCATCCCGGCGATGACGGCGGCGCGGGCGTCGCCCACGTCCGCGAGCGCCAGGGCGTTGCCGACGACCTTGCCGGTGCTGGAGGTGGCGTCGAAGCGGCCCTCGCCGGTGATCACGACATCCGCGGATGCCGCTGCCGCGGCGAACCCGGTCAGCCGCGCGATGGCCGCCGACCCGGCTTCGATCCCGGCTCCCCAGGCCGCGAGAAGCCCGTAGCCCGTTCCGCCGGCCGCCCCCGCCCCCTCGGCGCCCGCCCAGGGCGACGCGCCGCCGTCCACCCCGAGGGCGAACTGCAGCAGGGCCGCGTAGCGGGCCAGCGCGGCGTCGAGTTGGGCCACCTGCTCGGGACTCGCCCCCTTCTGCGGTCCGAAGACCGCGGCGGCCCCGGTGGAGCCGAGCAACGGTGCGGTGACGTCGCTGAGCAGCCGCACCCCGCCGGGTGGGGGAGTCCGAAGGCGCGAGGCGTCGATCGAGACGACCCGGGCGAGGCCGCCTCCGCCGTCGGGCACCGGTGCCCCGTCGGCGTCGAGCAGCTCGAGTCCGAGCGCGCGGAGCGCCCCCGCACCGCCGTCGGTCGATGCGGAGCCGCCCAGACCGATGACGAGAGCAGAGGCGCCGGCGTCGAGCGCCGCCGCGATCACCTCGCCGAGGCCGCGAGTCGTGGCGCCCATCGGGTCGAGGGCATCCATCAGGGGGAGGCCCGCCATCTGGGCGAGCTCGACGACCGCCGTGCCGTCCGGCAGCTCCAGCCAATGGCCCTCGGTGGGACGACCGTCCGGACCGGTGACCGGCCCGGCGTCGCGCAGCAGGCTTCCCGGCACGGCGGTGGCGATCGCGTCGAGGGTGCCCTCACCGCCATCCGCCTGCGGAAGCAGGATCAGTTCGTCCTCGGGGCGCCGGGCACGCCATCCGCTCCCGATCGCCTCGGCGGCCGCCGACGCGTCGAAGCTGCCCTTGAACGAGTCGGGGGCGATCACCACGCGGAGGGTCACGGTCAGAAGACTAGGCTTCCTCGCCGACCGCCGCACATGGGCGGTGCCGAATCGAGCGGATCGTGATCGGAAGCCCTACTGCTACCGCCCTTGCCGCTTCGCGGGCAGAAGATCTCCTTGATTCGGCACGGTGCCGGGTGATCTCGGAGACCGACGGGCCCCTGGGGCTAGTGCCCCGCGGGGGGAACGTAGGCCTCGAGGCCGGCGGCGATCACGGCTTCCGCCTCGGCGACGTCGCCCCAGCCCTCGGTCTTGACCCACTTGCCGGGCTCGAGGTCCTTGTAGTGCTCGAAGAAGTGCTCGATCTCTTTGCGGGTGTACTCCGGGATGTCGGTGACGTCCTGGATGTGCGCCCACCGCGGGTCCTTCGCCGGCACCGCGATGATCTTCGCGTCGCTGCCGCCGTCGTCGGTCATGTTGAACACGCCGACCGGGCGCACCGTCACGCCCACGCCCGGGAACAGCGGGTAGTCGAGCAGCACGAGCACGTCGACCGGGTCGCCGTCGAGACCGAGGGTGTGCTCGAAGAAGCCGTAGTCGGTCGGGTAGACGAAGCTCGTGTAGAGCACGCGATCCAGAAAGACCCGGCCCGTCTCGTGGTCGACCTCGTACTTGTTGCGGCTGCCCTTGGGGATCTCGATGATCGCGGCGTAGTCGGCCATGGCTGGGGGTTCTCCTCGGGGCTTTCCGGCGGGGTCGGATGACGCAATAACGTTAGCCGATGCCTGATCGCCCCCGACTGACCCCCGCGATCGCCGAGCTGCGGCGGGCCACCCGCGCGGCCCTCGACGGTCTCTCGCCGGACGCGCTCGTGCTCGTCGCCCTGAGCGGCGGCTCCGATTCGCTCGCGCTCGCCGCCGCACTCGCCTTCGAGGCGCCGCGAGGCGGCTGGCGCGGCGGCGCCCTGATCGTCGACCACGGGCTGCAGAACGGCTCGGCGGATGTCGCGGCGCGAGCCGCGCAGCAGGCCACCGCCCTCGGACTCGCGCCCGTCCGGGTCGAGCGCGTGTGGGTCGGCGGCGGGCACGTCGGCAGTGGACACGGCGGCAGCGGACACGGCGGCCCCGAGGCCGCGGCCCGCCTCGCCCGCTACGCCGCGCTGGAGCGGGCGGCATCCGACCTCGAGGCGTCCGTTGTCCTGCTGGCCCACACGCTCGACGACCAGGCCGAGACCGTGCTGCTCGGGCTCGCCCGGGGCAGCGGCGCCGCGAGCCTGCAGGGGATGCCGGCCGAGCGGCCCATGGCCACCGGCGGGAGCTTCCGTCGGCCGCTGCTCGGCGTCCGGCGCGCGACGACCGTGCAGGCGTGCGCCGACGCCGGGCTCGAGCCGTGGCTCGACCCCCACAACGCCGATCCCGGATTCACCCGGGTGCGTGTGCGGCAGACCGTGCTGCCGGTGCTCGAGGCCGAGCTCGGGCCCGGCGTCGCGGAGGCCCTCGCCCGTACCGCCGAGCAGCTGCGCGAAGACGCGGCGGCACTCGACACCTTCGCGGCCGAGGTCGCCGAAGACCTGGCCGAGCACTCCGAGGCGGGCCTCGCGCTGCCTGTCGACGCTCTGGCCGCCAACCCGCCGGCACTGCGTCAGCGGATCATCCGCCTGGTGGTCTCGGCCGAGTTCGGAGTGGCGCTCAGCCGGGCGCAGACCCTCGACGTGGCCCGACTGGTCACCGACTGGCACGGTCAGACCGGGCTGGATCTGCCCGGCGTTAGGGTGGTGCGGCGGGGCGGGAAGCTCCGCTTCGAGGCGAGAGGCGCAGATGGAACCGCATGACGTCGACGGAGATCTCGAGGAGATCCTCTACACCGAGGCGCAGCTGCAGGCGCGGATCGCCGAGCTCTCGCGGCAGATCGAGATCGACTACGCCGGTCGCGATCTGCTGCTCGTCGGCGTGCTCCGCGGTGCCGTCATGGTCATGGCCGACCTGGCTCGCGAGCTCCGGCGCGACGTCGAGATGGACTGGATGGCGGTGAGCTCCTACGGCAGCAGCACCGAGTCGAGTGGTGTCGTCCGCATCATCAAAGACCTCGACACCGAGCTGCAGGGCCGGCACGTGCTCATCGTCGAGGACATCGTCGACTCGGGCCTGACCCTCTCGTGGCTGAAGGCCAACCTCGAGAGCCGCAACCCGGCATCCCTCGAGATCTGCGCCCTGCTGCGCAAACCCGAGGCCGAGAAGGTGCACATCGACGCGAAATACGTCGGCTACGACATTCCGAACGCCTTCGTCGTGGGCTACGGCCTCGACTACGCCGAGCGCTACCGCAACCTGCGCGCGGTGGCCGTCCTGGCCCCCCACGTCTACAGCTGAAACCAGCCGATATGCCGGAGGCGAACATCCAGACGCCGCCAAGGACACGCACGATAGCCTGGCAGTCACGTTTCTGAGGGAGGATCGGGCGAGACGCCCGAGCGACTATGGACTTCAAGCGCATACTTCGCGGGCCACTGGTGTACATCGTTCTGGGTGCGCTCGCGCTCTGGATCGGCTTCAGCCTGATCAGCAGTGCCGGGTCGCGCCAGATCACCACCGAGGAGGGATTCTCCCTGCTCGACGGCAACACCGTGAAGTCCGTCACGATCAACGACAGCGAGCAGCGCGTCGACCTCTCCCTCAAGTCGGCGTACACCGACGCGAGCGGCCAGAACCTCGGCCAGTCGGTGCAGTTCAACTACGTCGCGGCCCGGGCGACCGATGTCGTCAAGGCCGTGGACACCTCCAAGGCCAAGTACAACGACGTTCCCCCGACGAACAACTGGTTCCTGAGCCTGATCAGCATCCTCGGGCCGGTGCTGCTGATCGGCGTCTTCGCCTGGTTCCTGCTCTCGAGCATGCAGGGCGGCGGCAACCGCGTGATGCAGTTCGGCAAGTCGAAGGCGAAACTCGTCTCGAAGGAGAGCCCCAAGGTGACTTTCGCGGATGTCGCGGGCGCCGACGAGGCCGTCGAAGAGCTGGAAGAGATCAAGGACTTTTTGAAGGACCCGGCGCGATTCCAGGCGGTCGGGGCCCGCATCCCGAAGGGCGTACTGCTCTACGGCCCTCCCGGAACGGGCAAGACGCTGCTCGCGCGCGCCGTGGCCGGCGAGGCGGGCGTGCCGTTCTACTCCATCTCGGGGTCGGACTTCGTCGAGATGTTCGTCGGCGTCGGCGCGAGCCGTGTGCGTGACCTCTTCGAGCAAGCCAAGCAGAACGCGCCCGCCATCATCTTCGTCGACGAGATCGACGCCGTCGGCCGGCACCGCGGTGCGGGTCTGGGCGGCGGCCACGACGAGCGCGAGCAGACCCTCAACCAGCTGCTGGTCGAGATGGACGGCTTCGACGTCAAGACCAACGTGATCCTGATCGCGGCGACCAACCGCCCCGACATCCTCGACCCGGCTCTGCTGCGGCCCGGCCGCTTCGACCGCCAGGTCGGCGTGGACGCGCCCGACCTGAAGGGGCGCGAGAAGATCCTGACGGTGCACGCCAAGGGCAAGCCCATGGCCAAGGGCGTCGACCTCGAGGTGCTTGCCCGCAAGACGCCCGGCTTCACGGGTGCCGACCTGGCGAACGTGCTCAACGAGGCCGCGTTGCTCACGGCACGCAGCAACGCGCAACTGATCGACAACCGCGCCCTCGACGAGGCCGTCGACCGCGTCATGGCCGGCCCGCAGCGCCGCACCCGCCTGATGAACGAGAAGGAGAAGCTCATCACGGCGTACCACGAGGGCGGCCACGCGCTCGCGGCGGCCTCGATGCGGCACACCGACCCGGTCACCAAGGTCACGATCCTGCCGCGCGGCCGCGCCCTCGGTTACACGATGGTGCTGCCGCTGGAAGACAAGTACTCGGTGACGCGCAACGAGCTGCTCGATCAGCTGGCCTACGCGATGGGCGGCCGCGTCGCCGAGGAGCTCGTGTTCCACGACCCGACGACCGGGGCATCCAACGACATCGAGAAGGCGACCAGCATCGCCCGCAAGATGGTGACCGAGTACGGCATGAGCGCCGCGATCGGCTCGGTCAAGCTGGGCCAGTCGCAGGGCGAGGTCTTCCTCGGTCGCGACATGGGTCACCAGCGCGACTACTCCGAAGAGATCGCCGAGAAGGTCGACAACGAGGTGCGGCTGCTCATCGAGCAGGCCCACGACGAGGCGTTCCAGGTGCTCAACGAGAACCGCGACATCCTCGACGAGCTGGCCAGGCAGCTCATCGAGAAGGAGACGCTCGACCACAATCAGCTCGCCGTGATCTTCAGCGACGTGAAGCGGCTGCCCGAGCGTCCGCAGTGGTTGTCGAGCGATCGGCGTCCGATCAGCGACGTGCCGCCCATCAAGATCGCCGCGAAGGCGGCGGTCGACGAGGGTGCCGTGGATGGCGGGATCGATTCGGCGCCGCCGTCGCGGCCCAAGCGCACCCCGCGCCCGCGCAAGACCCCAGGTATCGCGACCGCCTAGGAGGGCCGTGATCGACTCCGGACGCATCGAGGCGGCCGTGGCCGAGCTCCTCGCCGCGATCGGCGAGGATGTCTCGCGGCCCGGCCTGGTGGCGACCCCCGGGCGGGTCGCCGAGGCCTACGCGGAGTTCTTCTCCGGGCTCGACCGCGACCCCCTGGCGCCGCTGCTCGACGCGAGCGAGTTCCTCGCCGCGCCGGGTCAACTCGGCGAACTGGTGCTCGTGCGCGACATCGCCTTCCGCTCGATCTGCGAGCATCACCTGCTGCCGTTCACGGGGGTCGCGCACGTCGCGTACCTGCCGGGATCCCGCATCGTCGGCCTCGGACGGCTCGCCCAGGTGGTTGAGATCCTCGCTGCCCGCCCGCAGCTGCAGGAGCGGCTCGGCGAGGAGGTCGCGTCGACTCTCGAGAGCGGCCTCGATCCACGCGGCGTCCTCGTCGTGCTCGATGCCCGCCACGGCTGCGTGACGGCCCGCGGAACGCGGCAGGTCGACAGCACGACGGTCACGGTCGCAAGCCGCGGGGCGCTCGCCGATCCGATCGCGCGCGCCGAGGCGATGAGCCTGATCGGCACGGGCGCGGCGGCTCGCCCGGAGGGGGTCGCCTCATGACCGCCCGTCCGGTCGCGCCCCAGATCATGGGCGTGCTCAACGTCACCCCCGACTCGTTCAGCGATGGCGGGCGGTACGCCGACGTCGACGCGGCCGTCGCCCACGCGGTCGCCCTCGTCGAGCAGGGCGCGAGCATCGTCGACGTGGGGGGCGAGTCCACCCGCCCGGGCGCGACTCCGGTCGAGCCGAAGGCCGAGAAGCGCCGTGTGATCCCGGTGGTCCGGGAACTGGTGAGCCGCGGCATCCCGGTGAGCATCGACACCAAGCACGCCTCGACCGCCCTCGCCGCCGTCGACGCCGGCGCGCAGATCATCAACGACGTCTCGGGCGGCCTCGCCGACGGGGCCATGGCGCGGGCGGTCGCCGACACCGGGGTGCACTACGTCGTCATGCACTGGCGCGAGGGCGGCGCCGACGCCAAGCCGGAGTACCGGAACGTCGTCGCCGAGGTGCGCCGCGAACTCAAGAGCCGCATCGCGCGCCTCGTCGTCGAGGGCGTGCGACCCGAGCAGATCGTCGTCGACCCGGGCCTCGGCTTCGGCAAGACCGCCGAGCAGAACTGGCGCCTGCTGGGTCACCTCGAGCAGCTGTCGTCGCTGGGTCACGGCGTGCTGATCGGGGCGTCGCGCAAGCGGTTCCTCGCCGAACTGCTGCCCGACGGGGCGCCGACGAGCGATCGGGATGCTCCCACCGCCGTGATCAGCGCGCTCGCCGCCGCATCCGGAGCCTGGGCGGTTCGGGTGCACGACGTCGCGTCAACCCGCCTGGCGCTCGACGTGTGGACGCGCTGGCAGTCCGGAGCGCGCCCGTGAGCGCCCTCGACCGCATCACCCTCACCGGCGTGCGGGCCACCGGCTTCCACGGCGTGCTCGAGCACGAGCGCGTCGAGGGGCAGCCGTTCGTGATCGACGTGGTCGTGCACCTCTCGCTCGCCGACGCCGGTGCAGGTGACGACCTCGCAGCCACCGTGCACTACGGGGTGCTGGCCGAGGCGATCGTCGCCGCCGTCGAGCGCGATCCGGTCGACCTCATCGAGACCCTGGCCGAGCGCATCGCCGCGATCGTGCTCGAGCATCGGCGGGTGCACTCGGTGGAGGTCACCGTGCACAAGCCGAACGCGCCCATCACGGTGCCGTTCGAAGATGTCAGTGTCACGATCGTCAGGGAGCGGCAGCCATGAGTGTGACCAAACGCCTCATCGCGTCCCCGGCCGTGATCGCGCTCGGAGCGAATCTCGGCGACCGTCGCGCGACCCTGCTCGCAGCGACGCGCGAGCTCGCCGACGCGCCCGGAGTCGAGCTCACCGCGATCTCGAGCGTCGTCGAGACCCCGGCCGTGCGGCCGGGCGGGGTCGACCACGACGCCCCCGCCTACCTCAACGCGGTCGCGCTCGTCACCACCACGCTCACCCCGGATGCCCTGCTCGACCTCCTCGGCACGATCGAACAGGCGCATGGCCGCGTCCGTGCCGAGCGCTGGGGTGACCGCACCCTCGACCTCGACATCGTGGACTTCGCCGGGATGGTCAGCAGCACCGAGCGGCTGACGCTGCCGCATCCGCGCGCCGCGGAGCGCGACTTCGTGCTGAAGCCGTGGCTCGAGGTGGACCCGGATGCCGTGCTGCCCGGCCACGGCCGCGTCGCCGACCTCGTGGAGGCCCTGCCGTGAAGCACACCCGTCCGGGCCCGCTCGTCGCTCTCGGGGTCATCGGCACGGTGCTCGGGTTCCTCTCCCAGCTCGCGCTGGCCGCCGCGGGCCTGCCGAAGGTGCGGCCCGAATACAGCTTCGCGATCACCCTGGCGGCGATCGCGGTGCTGATCGTCGTCCTGGCCGTTCCGGTGTACCGCGCCACCCACGGACCGGTGCGACGGCGGATCGACGCCTTCTACGCCATGCGGGTCGTCGTGCTGGCCAAGGCGTCGAGCCTGACCGGCGCCCTGCTCTCGGGGGTGGGTCTCGGCTTCACGATCGACCTGCTCATCCGGTCGAACTCCACGACGGCCGACTTCGTGCTGCGCATCCTGGCCTCGTTCGGGGCCGCGATCCTGCTGCTCGTCGCGGGCCTCGTCGCCGAGTTCCTCTGCCGGGTACCGCCGCAGAACGACGAGGATCACGCCGACCACGACCCGGCGCACGCGCAGCCATGAGCGGTTCCGCGCCCGGCCCCACGGCCGCGCCGTCGCCGAGCCCGGGTACCGTTGAGGTCGTGAGCGACACTCCGGCCATGCCCGCAACGCCGCGCGGCGCACTCGACCCCGTTCCCGGGCAGTGGCGGCGGGTCTCGCCCCGTTTCGTCTGGGTCGACCTGGTCGGCTCGATCCTCGGCACCCTCGCGCTCACCGCGGCCGCCGCCGTCCCGTTCTGGATCGCACAGCTACCGGCCCTGCTCGCCTTGCCCGGCGTCGTGCTCGCGATCGGGATCGTGGTCATCGCCTTCACCCCGCGCCGGGTGCGCGCGATCGGGTATCTGCTGCGCGACGACGACTTCCTGGTGCGGCGCGGGATCATGTTCCAGCGATTCGCTGCTGTTCCCTACGGCCGCATGCAGCTCGTCGACATCAACCGCGGGCCCCTCGATCGCGCCATGGGGCTCGCCGAGCTGAAGCTCGTCACGGCCGCATCGGCGAGCAACGTGGCAGTCCCGGGTCTACCGATGGCCGACGCCGAAGAGCTTCGCGACCGGCTCGTCGACCTGGCTGAGAGCCGCCGGGCCGGCCTATGAGGCGTCGATGACGATCGCGAGCGTCGCCGAGGACCTCGCCGACGGCGAGTGGCATCGGCTGCACCCGGCTACGCCTCTGCTGCGCGGCGGGTTCGCCTTCGTCGCGATCGCGGGATTCGTGCTGGCGAACCTGCGCGAGCGCATCTTCGAGTTCTTCGTCGGGGGCGGTCCGCAGTACGGCGGCGACCCGATCGACATCATCGTGCGCCGCGGGCTCATCCCGATCGCGCTGCTGGTCGTGCTGGGCGTGCTCGTCGTGATCATCGTCATGTTCTGGCTGTCGTGGCGGGTGCACAGCTTCCGCATCACCGACGAGCTCGTCGAGGTGCGCAGCGGCATCCTGTTCCGCACCAATCGGCGCGGGCGACTCGACCGCATCCAGGGCATCAACGTCGGTCGGCCGCTCTTCGCCCGGCTCTTCGGTGCCGCGCGGCTCGACATCAACGTGGCCGGTCACGACGCCAACGTGCAACTGGCCTACCTCAGCGGGCGCAACGCCGACGCGCTGCGCCAGGTGATCCTGCAGCTCGCCTCGGGCACGGCCGCATCGGATGGCGCGGCCACCGCCCCCGAACACGACGGCACCCTCGCCGGCATCGTCGGCCAGCGGGCGAAGGAGTTCATCGCCCCCGAGCGGAACCCCGACCTCGCGCCGCCCGGCGCCGTCGTGACGATGCACCTCGGACGGCTGCTCGGCTCGACCGTGCTGCACGATCGCACGGTGATCTTCGTGCTGCTCGTGGTCGCCGGAGCGGTGCTGGCCAGCGTCGCGCACGTCTTCGTCGTGCTGTTCGTCGTCATCCCGGCCCTGTTCGGCATCGGCTCGCAGATCGTGCGCCGCTTCTCGCGCTCGCTGCGCTATTCGATCGCCGCGACGCCCGACGGCGTGCGCGTGGGCTACGGCCTGCTCTCGATGAACAACGAGACGCTGCCGCCCGGCCGTATCCACTCGGTCGAGATCAGTCAGCCGCTGCTCTGGCGTCCCGCGGACTGGTGGGAGGTGCGCATCAACCTCGCCGCGCACTCCGATCGCGCCGAGGGCGGGCGTCGCACCTCGACGATCCTGCCGGTCGGCAGCCGTGCCGAGGTCTTCCAGGTGCTCGAGCTCGTGCTGCCCGACCTCGTCGACGACGGGGCTGCGGCGCTGATCGAAGCGGGCCTGGCCCGATCCCGCCGCGACGACGGCTACCGGACCTCACCGCGTCGGGCCGCCGTGCTGCGCTGGTTCTCGTGGCGCCGCAACGGCTTCGCCCTCGAGCCGCAGGCCGTGCTGCTGCGCCGGGGGGCGATCTGGCGCTCGCTCGTCGTGGTGCCGACCGCGCGCATGCAGAGCGTCTCGGTGCACCAGGGGCCGCTGCTGCGGCTGCTGCGGCTCGCCGACGTGCACGTGCACACCGTGGCCGGGCCGATTCGCGCGACGCTCGGAGCCCTCGACGCCCAGGATGCCGCGCGCTTCTTCCGCGAGGTCGCGGCGAGCGGGATCGCGGCAGCCGCGGCCGACCGCAGTCACCGCTGGCGGGCATCCGGCGCCACGACGACGCCGCGACGCGCGCGCCCGAATCCGGCCGAGCTTCGACCGGGCGCGCTCGAGGCCGGCGCGTGAGCGACGCGCTCAACGACGCCCGCGCCGCGCGCCGCGACGGACGCCTCGGAATCGGCGTGGTCGGCGCGGGCCGGGTCGGGGCCGTCCTGGGGGCCGCGCTCGGCGGCGCGGGGCACGCGATCGTCGGCATCTCGACCCTCTCGGAGGCGGGGCGCGACCGTGCCGATGCGCTGCTGCCAGGGGTGCCGATCCTGTCGGTGCCCGAGCTGGTGGAACGCAGCGAACTCGTGCTGCTCGCGGTACCCGAGCCGGAGCTCGCCGCCCTCGTGGCGGGCCTCGCCGCGACCGGAGCGTGGCAGCCGGGCCAGCTCGTGGTGCACACGGCCCCGGGCGTGGGCATCTCGGTGCTGGCGCCGGCTCTCGCCGCGGGCGCGATCCCGCTGGCGATCCATCCCGCCATGGACTTCACGGGCACGAGCGTCGACCTGGTCCGCCTGCGTGAGAGCTGGTGCGTCGTGACGGCGCCGGCTCCCGTGCTGCCGATCGCGCAGGCGCTCGTCGTCGAGATGGGGGCGGAGCCGATCGTGGTCGCCGAGTCGGATCGCGCCGCCTACTCCGAGGCGATCGCGACGGCACGTGGCTTCTCGGCGGCGATCGTGGCGCAGGCGGCCGGGATGCTGCGCGACATCGGGGTGGAGCATCCGGGCCGCCTGCTCGGCCCCCTGGTGCGCTCGGCCGTCGAGAACGCGCTGAGCGCCGCCGAGTCCGGGCCGGCTCTCGACACGGGGATCGGACCCGACCTCGACGGCGCCCCAGGAGTCCGCCCGACTCCCGCCTGACCCCCGCGCTGCCCCTGCCCGCCCCCCCCCCGCGCTCCGCGCGCCCCGCTCCCGCCCCCCGCGCGCTCCGCGCGCCCCGCTCCCGCCCCTGCGAAACTCCCCAAATCGACGCTGCGGGGCGCCTCGAGGGTCGATTTGGGAAGTTTGGGTGGCGTTGGGGCAGGTCGCGGCGGGGCGGCGCGACCAGGGATGCTCCCGCCCGACGTCCTGAGGGTCGATTCGGGGAGTCTCGGCGGCACGGCGAGCTTGTCGCGGCCCGGTGTGGTGCGGCTCGGCCCTCGCGGCGCGCGGCCCGGTGCGGCGCGGCCCCCGCGGCGGGCGCGGCGCGCCCCGGCCCCGCGACGTGCGGGGGCGCAGCACGCCTCGCGCTCGCCCGCCTCGGCGCCGGCCGCGCACCCACCCGAGCCGCCCGCCGACGGCGCCCGCCGAGCCGCACCCCCGCCCGCCGACGGCGCCCGCCGAGCCGCACCGCCCCCGCACCTTGCGCGCGCCGCGACGCCCCCCCCCCCCGCCCCCGCGTCCGCCGAGCCGCCCGCC